>JBBIKV010000064.1:0-22211 GCA_037445285.1 Nevskiaceae bacterium
CGTACGTCACTGGTTCAGGCTCAGCCGCCTGCTGACCCCCGTGGACACCGGCTCGGCCCTGGTCTCATGGTCCGGGTCGATGTTCGAATACCTCATGCCGGTGTTCGTCATGCGCGAACCCGCCGGCAGCGTGCTCGGCGACACGGCTCGTCTCATCGTGCGCCGCCAGATCGAATACGGCGCGGAGCGCCGGCTCCCCTGGGGTGCTTTCGAGTCCGCGTTCAACGCGCGCGACCGCGAATTGACGTACCAGTACTCGAGCTTCGGCGTGCCGGGGCTGGGTTTGCAGCGCGGGCTCGGCGGGGAGGCGGTCGTTGCACCCTACGCCACCGCGCTGGCTGCGATGATCCAGCCCAAGGCGGCGATGCGGAACTTTGAGCACCTCGAGCGCCTGGGTGGGCGCGGTCGCTACGGCTGGTATGATGCGCTGGACTTCACTCCCCTGCGTCTGCCGGAGGGGAAGGAGGTGGTGCCGGTGCGTGCCTACATGGCGCACCACCAGGGCATGATATTGGTCGCGCTCACCAACGTCTTGAACGAAGGATCGGTGCGGAGCCTGTTTCATGCGGGTACAATGATTCAAGCCACGGAGCTCCTCTTGCAGGAAAGAACGCCGCGCGATGCCGAGCGCTCGCCCCCGGGATCCGACGACGCCCGCGCCCTGCCCGAATCACCCGAACTGGCCGCCCCCGTGCCGCGCCGCTTCCGCTCGCCCCACCACGCGTCGCCCCGCACGCATATCCTGTCGAACGGCAACTACTCGGTGATGATCACGGCGGCCGGCTCGGGATACAGCCGCTGGCGCGACGTCGCGGTCACGCGCTGGCGTGAGGATCCGACCTGCGATCCATGGGGCTCCTATGTGTTCCTGCGCGACGTGGCCGACGGGCAGGTCTGGTCGGCGGGCTACCAGCCGGTCGGTCGGGAGCCGGACGCCTACGATGTGTCGTTCTTCGAGGATCGGGCGGAAATCATCCGCACCGACGGGCCCATCGTCACCGCGACCGAAATCCTCGTGTCGCCGGAGGACGATGCCGAAGTCCGCCGGGTCTCCATCACCAATACGGGCAATCGCGTTCGCGAGATCGAATTGACCACCTATACGGAGGTGGTTCTGACGGCTCCGGCCGCGGATTCCGCGCACCCCGCCTTCGCGAAGATGTTCGTGCAGACCGAGTTCGTCGCGGAGGCGGGAGTGCTGCTGGCGACACGCCGCACGCGCGAACCCGGCGAGATTCTGCTCTGGGCCGCCCATGTCAGCGTGCTCGAGGGGGAGGCCGTGGGCGGCCTGCAGTACGAAACGGACCGGGCGCGGTTCCTCGGCAGGGGCCACGATTTGAGCAACGCGGTCTCGATCGTGGATGCCCGCCCGCTGTCGAACACGACGGGAACCGTGCTCGATCCGGTGCTGGCGCTGCGGCGCCGCGTACGCGTCGCGCCGGGCGAGACGGTGCGGGTCGCATTCTGGACCATGCTGGCGCAGACGCGGGCGCACGCGCTGTCGCTGGCCGACAAGCACCGCGACATGGCGGCGTTCGACCGCGCGAAGACGCTGGCCTGGACCCAGGCGCAGGTGCAGCTGCGCTATCTGGGGATCGATTTCGACGAGGCGCAGCAATTCCAGAGAATCGCCAACCGGGTGCTGTATTCGGATGCGTCGCTGCGCGCGTCCCGGGAAATCCTCGGCCGGAACCTCATGGGACCCGCGGCCCTGTGGACCCACGGAGTGTCCGGCGATCTGCCGATCGTGCTGATCCGGATCGACGAGGAAAGCGATCTGGAAATCGTCAAGCAGCTGCTGCGCGCGCACGAGTATTGGCGGCTGAAGCGGCTGGCCGTGGACCTGGTCATTCTCAACGACCGCCCGCCCTCGTACGCATCGGATCTGCAGCTGGCCATCGATGCCGCGATCCGCACGTCTCTGTCGCGCAGCCGGGAGGAGGACGGCGCCGGCCGCGGCGGCGTGTTCGCCCTGCGCGGCGACCTGATCCCCACCTCCAGCAGCGATCTGCTGCAGACGGCCGCGCGCGCGGTCTTCGTGGCCCGGCGCGGCAGCCTCGCGGAGCAGCTCGCGCGCGTGCGCGAGCGCGAACCCATGCCCCGCGTCCTGCGGCGGGAAGCACCGCCCATGGCCCGCGCCGATTCCCCGAGGTCGCCGCCGCCCGCCCTGGAATATTTCAACGGCCTCGGCGGCTTCGCTGCGGCGGGCCGCGAATACGTCACGGTGCTCGGCGAGGATCTGCGAACGCCCGCCCCCTGGGTGAACGTCATCGCCAATCCGCATTTCGGATTCCAGGTGTCGGCGGACGGCACCGGCAGCACCTGGTCGCAGAACTCGCGTGAAAACCAGCTCACGCCGTGGTCGAACGATCCGGTCACCGACACGCCCTCGGAGGTCATCTACATCCGGGACGAGCGCAGCAGGCAGTTGTGGAGCGCAACTCCCCTGCCGGTGCGCCAGCCCGCCGGGGCGTTCGTGGTCCGCCATGGTTTCGGTTACAGCCGCTTCGAACACACCTCGCACGGCATCGCCTCGGAACTGCTGCAGTTCGTGCCGCTGGCGGACACGTTGAAGATATCGAGGTTGTCGCTCGTCAACCGTTCCGCGGAAACGCGGCAGCTGTCGATCACCCATTACGTGGATTGGGTGCTGGGCAACCAGCGCAGCCGCACCGCGCCCTTCATCGTCACCGACATCGAGCCCGGGACCTTCGCCCTGCTGGCCCGCAATCCGTGGCGCCTGGAGTTCCAGAATCGGGTCGCCTTCATCGACCTCGGCGGCAGACAGCAGACCTGCACCGCCGACCGCGGCGAGTTCCTCGGACGGCACGGTTCGCTGGGGGAGCCGGCCGCGCTGCTCGGCGAGGGGCCGCTGTCCGGCCGCGTCGGCGGGGGACTGGACTCCTGCGGTGCGATGCAAACGAGCCTCACGCTGCGGCCGGGAGAGTCGGCCAGCCTCGTGTTCCTGCTGGGCGAGGCGGAGTCCAAGGAGGCCGCCGTCGAGCTCATCACCCGGTACCGCGCCGTCGACCTCGACGCCGCGCTGAAGTCCGTCACGGATTACTGGGACGGGACGCTGGGCGTGATCCAGGTCAAGACCCCGGATCGCAGCATCGACATCCTGCTGAACGGCTGGCTGCTGTACCAGACCTTGGTCTGCCGGCTCTGGGCGCGCACCGGTTTTTATCAGGCGAGCGGCGCCTACGGGTTTCGCGACCAATTGCAGGACGTCATGGCGCTCTGCGTCTCCCGTCCCGAGCTCGCGCGCGGACAGATCCTGCGCGCCGCCGCGCGCCAGTTCGCGGCGGGCGACGTCCAGCATTGGTGGCTCCCCACCTCGGGCCAGGGCGTGCAGACCCGCATCTCGGACAACCGCATCTGGCTGCCGTACGTCGTCGCGCATTACCTCGAGGTGACGGCCGACACCGGGATTCTGGATGAGCGGGTGCCGTTCCTGGAGGGCGGCCCCCTGGCCCCGGACCAGCACGAGATCTTCACCTCGCCGGCGATCTCCCCGAACGAAGCGTCGGTCTTCGAACACTGCGCCCTGGCTCTGGAGGCGAGCCTCGCGATCGGCTCCCACGGGCTGCCGTTGTTCGGCACCGGCGACTGGAACGACGGCATGAATCGGGTGGGGGCGGCGGGCCGCGGCGAGAGCGTGTGGCTGGGCTGGTTCCTCAATGCGACGCTGCTGCGGTTTGCGGCGGTCGCCGAGCCGCGCGGCGACACGGCCAGGGCCGCAGTCTGGCGCAAACACGCCTTTTCGCTGCAGCAGGCCATCGAACGGGAGGCCTGGGACGGCGATTGGTACCGACGCGGCTATTTCGACGACGGCAGCCCGTTGGGTTCGATTTCAAATGACGAATGCCGCATCGATGCGATCGCCCAGTCGTGGGCGGTGATCTCGGGCGCGGGTGATCCGGGCCGCGCCGTGCGCGCCATGTCGGCGGTCGACGCTCAGTTGGTCAGCCGCAGCGACGGACTGGTCAAGCTGTTCACGCCCCCGTTCGACCGCTCCGCCCATGATCCGGGATACGTCAAGGCGTACCCGCCGGGCCTGCGCGAGAACGGTGGTCAATACACGCATGCCGCCATGTGGACGACGCTGGCGTTCGCGTTGATGGGAGACGGCGATCGCGCCGGCGAACTGTTCTCGATCCTCAATCCGATCAACCACGCGAGCACCCGCGCGGGCATCCATCGCTACAAGGTCGAGCCCTACGTGGTCTGCGCCGATGTGTACTGCGCCGAGGGCCATGTGGGACGCGGCGGTTGGACCTGGTACACGGGATCCTCGGGCTGGATGTACCGGACGGCGGTCGAGGGGATGCTCGGGATCGTCCTGCGGGGCGGCACGCTGTCGATCGAACCCTGCATTCCTCGGGCGTGGAGCGGCTTCGAGGTCACCTACAAGCATGGGACTTCGCGGTACCACGTCGCCGTCGACAATCCCAACGGCGTGTGCCGCGGCATCGTTCGCGCGTCACTCGACGATCGGGAGATCTCCCGCAGCGCCTGCGCCATCGAGCTGGTCGACGACGGTCATTACCACTACGCGCGCATCACGCTGGGTTGAGGCGCGGGTCAGGCCTTCTTCGTCTGTTTCGGCGTGTTCAAGCGCTTGCCGGCGTTCGAGCGCAGCGCGGTGACGGCCTTGACCAGCAGGATCCGCGCCAGCGCCCCGGCCGGCAGCATGCGGATGAGCCGCAGCACGAGCGCCGGTCGCGCCAACGCGAGACCGCCGAGCACGGCTCCCAGGGTGCCGATGCCCCGGCCGGAGAGCAGCAGCTTCATGGTACGGCTGCGCGGAAATGCGCCCGCATGCCCCGCGGCCGATCCGTCGTCGGGTCCGCTGCCGGCCGGGACGTCCCGCCGCGGCGGCTCCAGAATGCTCAGGAATTCCGCGCGGCTCTGCGCGAGCTTGGCGAGCGTGTCCTTTCTCCCGCGGTCGTCGGTGTCGGTCATCGGTCAGTTCTCATCGGAGGAGAGCAGGCGCTCGAGGATCATGCGATCCTGTTCCCATTCGCGGCGCACCGTGTCGAGGAATCGCGCCTGCTCCGCGGCAGCCTTGGATCGGTAGTAGCCCGCCGCGACGGCGATGCACAGGAACACCCCGCCCATCCAGAGAATCGCCGGCACCCGGTGCGGCGTATCCCAGGTCAGCGCGACGACGAGCAGGCAGCCCGACAGCACGACGAAGAAGCTGCAGAACCCCACGACCGCGCCGGCGAACAGGCGTGCGCCGAAATCGCGCCGGTTTCGTTCCAGGTCCTCTCCCGCCAGTTCGACGTACGCCATCAAATGGCGCAGCAGCGCCGGCATCGCTTTCGGCAATGACCAGAGCATGCTCACGGGGAAGCCTTACGAACGGCGCGACGCGAGAATACCCACCACCGCACCGACTAATGCCGCCAGGCCCACCGCCTGCCACGGGTTGTCATGCACGTAGTCGTCGGCGGTCGTCACGACCCGCTGCGCCTGGCGCCGCAGGCCATCGGCGGACTCGGCGAGGCTCTCCTTGGCGGTATCGACGGCGCGCAACACCTTGTTGCGCACCTGCGCCACATCGTCGTCCTTCAGATCGGAGATCCGCGCCACCAGTTCCTCGACGTCGGTGATCAGGCTCCTGATCTCCGCGGACGCCGCCTTCTTGATGTGGCCGGCTCCCTCGCTGAGGTCATTGCCGACCCGACGCCCCGTGGCACGCGCTTCGTCCGCCATGCCAGATAAATTTTCCATATGATTCTCCTGTGTAGCGTGACGGTAACGGCTGCCGCCGGGGCGGCCCATCGGTTGCGCCCGGCGCTTCATGTAGGAAAGCACCCACATGTTAAGCTTGCGGGCCGCAGCGCAGGCATTCTGACATGAAAATTTTGGGCGAGGAATTGGGCAGCCTGGGCCGATGGTACATCGCTCTGCCGCCGCTATTGCTGGTCGGCTTCCTCGTCGGGCTGTTCTTTCTCGCGGCGGCCGGCCAGTCGCGGCTGAACAGGGCTGACGTACGGGTCCACGATTCGGAGGTCCGCGGGCAGGCGTTGGATGATTTCCTCGCCCTCATCATCGATGCCGAATCCGAACAACGCGGGTACCTGCTCACCGGCGATGAGGCCTTGTTGCACGCGTACGTGGCGGCGGCGGCCCGGATCGAGCCCGCATTGGACGAGTTGAGCGCATCCTATGCGCCGGGGTCGGCCTCCAGGACTGAAGTGGATCAGCTGCGGATCCTCTCCCGCCGCAAGCTGGCCGGGCTTCAGGACTCCCTCGGCCGGTACCGGCGGCAAGCGGCCGGTACCGGCACCGACGCCGGGCCGCCCGATTTGGGACGGGACACCACCGCCGCGATCCTCGCAAGCCTTGCGGTCCTGCGCCGCCAGGAAGGCGCCGAACTGGCGGCGGCCACCGCGCGATCCCAGGCCGACCTGCATCTGTCGCGCTGGATCACGATCTCCGGCGCGCTGTTGAACATCGGGCTGGTGCTGCTGGCCACGTGGCTGGTCTACGGCGACATGCGCCGGCGCGCGCGGCAGGCCGCCGACCTGCGCGATCAGAAGCAGGCGCTGGCGCGGCAGGTAAGCGAGCGTACACGGGAACTCACTGCCCTCTCCACGCACCTCCAAGAGGTTTCGGAACAGGAAAAATCGGCGCTGTCCCGCGAATTGCACGACGAGTTGGGCGGCCTGCTGGTCGCTGCGCGGATGGACCTGTCATGGCTGCAACAGCGGCTGCCCACCAGCGACCCGGCGATCGAGCAGCGTTTCAAGCGCATCCACGAGTCGTTGAGCGCCGGGGTCGACCTGAAACGGCGGGTCGTCGAGGAATTGCGCCCGACGCTGCTCGACAACATGGGCCTGTTCGCCGCGCTGCGCTGGCAATTCAAGGAGTCATGCCGCCGTGCCGGACTCAAATGCACCGAAACCATTCCCGAGGTGGAGCTCAACATCAGCCCCGACGCCGCGATCGGCGTGTTCCGCGTCGCCCAGGAGGCGCTGACGAACATCATGAAACACGCGGCCGCCCGGTCGGCGGACCTCACGGTCCGCCTTCATGATGATATGTTCGAGCTGCAAATTTCCGACGACGGCGGGGGCATCGCTCCGACCCGCCTGCAGACCAACCAATCGCACGGCCTGGCGTCGATGCGGCACCGGATCGCGGCGCTGGGGGGAACGTGGGAGATCCAGGGTGGCGCAGCCGGCGGCACCCTGGTGACCGCGCGCATACCGCTTTCCAGCATGCGCGGGGGTGTGAAGCCGCCCGCTTCAGCTGTCTAAAGCGGGCCGGCGCGGAAGGGTCGCTAGTACGCTAGCTCCGGGGCGAGATCGGCGTGCCGTTGTCGCCGCCGATCACGACTTCGACCCGGCGATTGAGCTGGCGTCCGCCGGACTCGGAATTGCTGGCCACTGGAAACGCCCTGCCGTAACCCGTCGCGCCGATGCGCGAGGCATCGATTCCACGGGTCAGGAGCGCCGACTTCGCTGCATCGGCGCGGCGCCTCGACAGTTCCTGATTGAACCCGTCCGAACCCACGCTGTCGGTGAAGCCGTCGATCTGCACCCGCCGATCGGGATGCTCGCTCAGGAATCGCGCGAGTTGGTCGAGCGTTCTCGATGCGCCCGGATTCAATTCGGCTTTGCCCGTGTCGAACAAGACGTCGCCGAGCGTCAATACGAGTCCGCGATCGGTCGGTTTTGCCTTCAGCTGGGCGTCGACGTTGGCCTGCTCCGCCAATATGCCGGCCGGCTGTGCCTGGTGATCGGCTGCGGCCTTCTCAGCACGGCTCAGTTTGTCCCGCGCGCTGGCAAGCTCCACGGGGGCGAGTTCGGGGGCGCCCAAGGCGGCGCCTACGGTGATTCTCGATATGACTGATTTCATCCTGTGTTCCTTCCTCGGTGAGCGAGCGTGTCGCGGCATGAGAGTAGTGAAGTAAGCGCCGTGCCAACGGCCAAATCCGCCGGGCGGGGTCCGGCACGCCGCTGTAGCACGTCGGGCGTTTGTGAAGCACTCGCATGGCTTGTAGAAATTGCCGATGGGTTCGGCATTCATTGCGCCGCCGTCGCGGCCAACGCTCAGTGCTTCGAGAGATGGGCCTCGCAGATCTCGTGCAAAACCTCGGGCAGCCGTCCGTAGTCCCGTGCTTTGTCCAGAAAATGCGTCGCGCCGAGCGCAATCGCCGCATTCTTGTATTCCGGCAGATCATAGTTGGTCAGAACGATGATGCGGGGCTTCATCTGTGCGGAAGCGAGGGCGCGCATCACGCCAAAGCCGGTGCCCTGTTTCAAGTGCAGATCGAGGATGATCACGTCCACCGAATCGCGGTTGACCGCCGCGAGCGCGCCCGCCTCCGTGTCCGCGGTTCCGATGAGTTCCACCTCCGGAATCTGCCGGATCGCTTCGGTGAGCCGCTCGGTCAACACCTTCGAGTCCTCGACGAGCAACACGCGCAATCCCTGCGCCATTACGGTCGCATCCACGATGTTCGGCGATGTTCGGTCACGCATCATCTCTTACTGTATGAGACCGTTGCGCAGCGCGTAGGACGTGATGTCCGCGTTCGCGCTGAAGCTCATCTTCTCGAGGATCCGGCTGCGGTAGGTACTCACCGTCTTCACACTGAGGCTCAACTCGTTCGCGATGTCCGAGACTCCGCGGCCGGCGGCCAGCTTGCAGAAGATCTGGAATTCGCGCGTCGACAGCCGGGCGTGCAGGGGTTTGTCCGGATCCCCGTCGAGGTCCGCGACCAGTATCTCCGCGAGTGCCGCGCTGACGTAGCGCCGGCCCGCCAGCACGGTGCGCACGGCCTTCATGAGTTCCTCGGGGGCGCTGTCCTTCGACAGATAGCCGCTCGCGCCCGCGCGCAGCACGTTGACGGCGTATTGCTGCTCGGGCAGCCCGCTCATCACCAGCACGCGCACGCTCGGATGACCGGTTTGAATGTGGCGCAGGATGTCGAGGCCGCTGCGGTCGGGCATGTGGATGTCGAGCAGCACGAGATCCCATTCCTGCTTGCGCAGGGCGTCGAGGGTCTCGTTGCCCGTGGCGGCCTCCCCGATGGCGTCGATGCTGGAGTCCGCCTCCAGGAATTGCTTGAATCCCGCGCGAACGACCGCGTGATCGTCGGCGATCAATACTCGTGACACGCATTCTCTCCCGTGACGCCGGATCTCAACTGCTCGCGCACTCGTGGCTCTGTGAATATCCGTTGAGCTTGTTATACAGCGTCTTGAGGCTGCAGCCCAGCGCGTCCGCCGCGCGCCGTTTGTTGCCTTTGAAATAGTCGAGCGTCGCCTCGATCAACGAGCGCTCCATGTCGTAGATGCGCGAACCGACCCTGATCTCGAGCCTGTCCGGCGCCAGGCACCCTTCGGTCCCCGGGGTGGCCGGCGCGTTTTGGATGAGGGGCGAAAGTTCCAGCACCTGGTCGCCCAGGATGAACGCGCGCTCGATGCAGTTCTTCAGCTCACGCACGTTGCCGAGCCACGCATGCTGCCGCAGCAGCATGCGCGCCACCGCCGACAGCCTCTTGTGCGTGCGGCCCGGCGCATTCAACTCGGCGAGGAAGTGTTCGGCGAGCAGCTCGACGTCGTCGCCGCGCCTGCGCAGCGGCGGCAGGTCGATCGGGAAGACGGCCAGCCGGTACAGCAGATCCTCGCGCAGCTGGCCCTGTTGCACCGCGCGGAGCGGACACCGATTGGTGGAGGCGATCACCCGCACATCGCAGAGGTATTCGACGTTGGCGCCGACGCGATAGAGCTTGCGCGTCTCGAGCACCCGCAGCAGCCGCGTCTGCATGTCCATGGGCATCTCCGTCACCTCGTCGAGCAGCAGGGTGCCGCCGTGAGCCCGCTCGAACAGGCCCGCGTGCGCGCGCAGCGCTCCGGTGAAGCTGCCCTTCTCGTAGCCGAACAGCTGTGCCTCGATGAGGCCCGCCGGGATGGCGCCGCAATTGACGGCGACGAACGGGCCGTCGCGGCGCGCACTGTGTTCATGGATCGACTGTGCCGCCAATTCCTTGCCGGTGCCGCTCTCTCCGGTGAGGAGCACGCTCGCCTCGGTGGGACCCACCCGCTCGATCAAGCGGAACACTTCCTGCATCGCCGCCGAGGCGCCCAGCAGAGGACCCGGCGCCGCATACGGCATCGGCGCCGTCGTTCCGGGGAAACCGGGACTGTTGGCGAGACCACTTCCTGCTGAGTTCATCGGCAAACCTCTTCTGGTCGCACGGTGTAATCGTTACACCGCGCATGGCCAGGAGTTGTAACGCGTACAGCGGATGGCCGCCATGGGTGGACGCTGAACCTGGACTCGGAATTCGCGATATTGCCTGTCGGTGTTTGTCCGACAGGGACGCCGCCTCAGATGGGTTCGGGCCGGTGCAATTCGGCGCCGCAATGCCAGCACTGCAGGAACTGCGGTTCCAGCTTCTCGCCGCAGCCGGGGCAGACCCACGGGACGCCGATGGTCGCCGCCGCCGCACGGGCGAGCACGGAGAGCGCAAACCGCTCGTCGCCGTCCTCGACGTAGAGCTGCGGCCAGGTTTCCATCATGGGCAGGTCGCCGAGGGCGCCCGCCAGATATTGATTGCGCAGCTCGCAGCGGATTCCCGCCGTAATCAGCACGTTGCGGGCGTGGGCGACCTGCAGCAGGGAGGCGTCTCGGTAGACTCGCTTCACGGGATCGCCGGCGCGCGTCGCCGTCGCTAGCGCAGCGAGCGCAGGAATCGGGGGACGTCGTCCCCGCGCTCCAGCGCCTCCACCAGGGCGGAACCCACCACGACGCCGTCGACGTGCGCGCCGAACTGCGCGACCTGGTCGCGGGAGCGGATGCCGAACCCCGCGCAGACCGGCACCGTCGAGCAGCCCTTGACCCGGTCCATGTAGGCCAGGACATCGTCCGGCACCGCGGCGGATTTGCCGGTCGTACCCGTCATGGTGACCGCATAGACGAAGCCCTGCGCCGACTTGCACAACATGGCGAGCCGTTCGGGCGGCGTCACCGGACTCACCATCTGCACCAGCGCCAGCCCCTCCCGCTCGAGCGCCGCCTGGAATTCCCCGCCCTCCTCATGGGGCAGGTCCGGGACGACGAAACCCGCCACACCCGCCGCCGCCGCGTCGCGGGGCAGCTTGTCGAGCCCGTAGCACAGCAGCGGATTCAGATAGCTCATCAGCAGGATCGGAGTGGTGCGGGGTCCGGGGCGCCGCCCGACCTCCTGCAGGATCCAGGGCAGCGTCACGCCATCGGCCAGCGCGACGAAACTCGCACGCTGGATGGTCGTGCCGTCGGCCATGGGGTCGCTGAAAGGCACGCCGATCTCCACGACATCGCAGACACTCGACACTGCCGCCAGGTTGTCGAGGAACCCGGCCCGGTTCGGGAACCCGGCCGTGAGAAATCCCACCAGGGCCGGCGTGCCGCGAGCCACCGCCGCCTTGATCGCCGCCGATATCGAGTCGTGCGCCTTCATGATTTTTGAAGATCCTGCAGGATTGTGCGTTGCAATATCGGCATGTCCTTGTCACCGCGACCCGAGCACCCGATGAGAATGCGGGCACCCGGATGCGCCTGCGCGTAGCGGCGCGCGCCGAAAATCGCGTGCGCGGTTTCTATCGCGGGAAGTATGCCCTCATGGCGCGCGCATTCGGTGAGCGCGTCCAGGGCTTCCTCGTCCCGCGCGGATTCGTACACCACCCGCCCGCTCTTCATGAGATGGGCATGTTCGGGACCGACCCCCGAATAGTCGAGGCCGGCCGAGACCGAGTGCGTTTCGCGCACCTGGCCGAACGCGTCCTGAAGAATCAACGTATAGCTGCCCTGGAGAACGCCGGGCGTGCCCAGGGTTAGCGACGCCGCGTTGTCGCCGAGTCCCGTGCCGCGGCCGCCGGCCTCGATGCCGAGCAGCCCCACCGAGGCGTCCGCCAGAAACGGATGGAACAGCCCGATCGCATTGGAACCGCCGCCGACGCAGGCAATCGCCACGTCCGGCAGGCCGCCGGCGAGACCCAGCATCTGAGCGCGGGCTTCGCGGCCGATCACCGCCTGGAGTTCGCGCACCAGGTAGGGATAGGGATGAGGCCCGACCGCGGATCCGAGGCAGTAATAGGTGCCGTCGGGGTCGGAAACCCAATCGCGAAATGCCTCGTCCACGGCCGCACGCAGGGTCTGATCGCCGCCCGTCACCGGCACCACCGTCGCGCCCATCAACTGCATCCGGCCGACGTTCGGCGCCTGGCGCTCGACGTCGACCGCCCCCATGTAGACCGTGCACGGCATGCCGAGCCTCGCCGCCGCCGCCGCGCTCGCCACGCCGTGCTGGCCGGCACCGGTCTCGGCGACGATGCGCTTCGCGCCCAGGTGTTTGGCGAGCAGGATCTGGCCCACCGCATTGTTGATCTTGTGCGCGCCGGTGTGCGCGAGGTCCTCGCGCTTGAGCCACACTTCGGCCCCCCAGCGCCGGCTGAGCGTGGGCGCGAACGAGAGCGCCGTCGGCCTTCCCACCCAGGTGTTCAACTCGTAGTGGAACTCCTTCTGGAATTCCGGGCTGTGGAGGTGGCGCGTGACGCCGGCCTGCAGCCGGTCGAGCGCGGGCACCAGCGTCTCGGGGACGTAACGTCCGCCGAACGACCCGTAGCGGCCCCGGGAATCGGGATAGACGGTGGATTGCGCGGTGTCCGCGCGAAGCGGTGAATTCATGAGTCATGCTCCATTCGAGCGGCAGCGGCGCGGGCTGCGCGTACGAACTCGTAGATTTTCTCGGGATCCTTGATGCCTGGAACGTCTTCCACGCCGCTGCTCACGTCGACGCCGAAGGGCCGCACGGCCTGTATCGCCTCGGCGACGTTCGACGCGGACAGACCGCCGGCGAGGATGACTTCGGTCTGACGCGCGAGTTCCGCCGCCCTGCCCCAGTCGGCCAGTTCACCGATGCCGCTCGAGGGACCCTCGAACAGCATGCGGCCGGGCAGGGGATGCGGCGTCTTGCGGCCGAACCGCACCACCGGAAGCACCTTCACGTTCGCCGGGATCTTCAACTCGCGCAGATCCTCGACGTCGGTTTGAAAATAGTCCGGCTTCAAGATGCGGCAGATCTCATCGACCTTCATCTGCAGCGGATGCTGGGCGACGGCGATGCGCAGAATGCCGGGCGGCGCCAGGGCGGCCAGCTGCGCCGCCTGGCCGGGGGTCACCTGACGCGGACTCGGCGCAAACACGAATCCGATCGCATCGACCCCGGCTTGGGCGGCGGCGGCGATGGCATCGGCGCTCGTCATGCCGCATATCTTGATCCACATGCCGGCGAGTGTAGCCATTTAGCCGCCGGGTGTCCGGGCCGCATTCAGGATTTCCGCGAGCAGCAGGGCGGGCTCGGCGGCGCCCATCAGCGCCGTGCCGATCAACGCCAGCCGATAGCCGAGGCGCCGCATGGCGAGCGCATCGGCGGGGGTCGCGACGCCGCTCTCCGCGACGCACGGCCACTCGGGCGGCAACAGCGGCGCCAGCGCGCCGAAACGTTGTTGAACGACCTTCAAGGACTGCAGATCGCGGCTGTTGATCCCCACCATCACCTGTTCCGTGCGGCGGCGCTGCGCGAGCAGCTGCCGCGCCAGATCCAGGTCGGCCGCGTCGAACGCCTCCAATAGCACGAAGAGCCCCTGATCGGCGGCGGCATCCAGGAGTTCGGCGCTGCGCGCGGCGGTGAGCATGCGCAGGATCACCAGGACCCCGCCCGCACCGGCGGCGCGCGCCTCGAGCACCTGGTAGGGATCCACCAGGAAATCCTTGCGCATCGCGGGCACGCCCAGCGGCGCGAGCACCCGGGCGGCCTCGTGCAGGTGCTCGAGCGACCCGTCGAAGCGCGAGGGCTCGGTGAGCACCGACACCGCGGCGGCGCCCCCGCGCGCATAGGCCGCGATGCGCGCGGACCAGTCCTGGGCCCCGCTGCCCAACTGGCCGGCCGCCGGCGAACGCAGCTTCCATTCGGCAATGACGTCGAACCCGGCCGGCGACAGCCGCAGGGGCGGGGCGCCCGGCAGATCGCGCACCCGGCGCTCCAGATCCGCGGACGATTCCCGCCGCTTCGCGGCGAGCACGCGCTCCGCGCTCGTCCGGGCCATCTCGTCCAGGAAGCCGCTCATGATCCGCCGCACCCCGCGGCAAAGGCCTCCAGGCGGCCCAGCCACTCGAGGGCCCGGCCGCTGTCGAGCGCGGCCTGCGCCGTGTCGATGCCGGCGGCGATCGTCGGCGCACGGCCCGCGATCGACAACGCGATTCCGCTTTGCAGGACCAACGCCGCGCGGTGCGGACCGCGGTCGCGGCCGGCGAACACATCCCTGAGCGCCGCCACGTTGGCCTCGGCACCCCCACCGGCCAGGTCCGCCGCCGTGCAGGGCGCGACGCCGAAGTCGCGCGGGTCGACGTCGAGGCGGCGAATCCCGGCACGCGTCACGTCGAAGGCGAGAAAGGGGCCTATCGGCGTCGCCTCGTCCCAGCCCGCCGCGCCGTGGATCACCCACGCGCGCTCCGCTTCCATGCCCGCCAGGGACTCGGCCATCAATTCCGCGGTGGCGGCATCGTACGCACCGATCAGGTAGAAGCGCGGCGCCGCGGGATTGGTCAGGGGCCCGAGCAGGTTGAACACCGTGCGCACGCCGAGCGCGGTCCGAATCGGCGCCACGGACTGCATCGAGGGATGGAAGTAGGGGGCGAACAGGAACGTGAACCCCGTGGCAAGGAAGCACTGCGCGGCCTGCCGTTCGTCCAACGGCAGGCGAAAACCAAGCCGTTCGATCAGGTCCGCGCTCCCGCAGCGGCTCGAAATGGACCGATTGCCGTGCTTGATGACCGGAAGACCGCACGCCGCAGTGAGGAGCGCCGCGCCGGTGGACAAATTCAGGCTGCCGGACGCATCTCCGCCGGTGCCGACGATGTCGATGGCATCCGGAGCGGACGTCAGCCCGGGCTTTCTCGCCAATCCACGCATGGCTCCGGCGAATCCACGCACTTCGGCGGCCGTCACGCCCTTGCTCCGCAATGCCGCCAGCAGCGCGCCGGCCATCGCCGGCGCGAGTTCGGGTTGGGTCAGATGGCCGAGCAGATGCGCCGCCTGCGCCTCCGTCAAGTCGCGGCGTTGCAGGAGATGCTCGAGCATGTGGCGCGGGGTCGAACTCATGGCCCTCAGGTCTTCAGGAAATTGCCCATCAATGCCGGGCCGTCCGGCGTCAAGACGCTTTCGGGGTGGAACTGCACTCCCTCGATCGGCAGCGTCCGGTGGCGCGCGCCCATGATCTCGCCCTCCGCCGTCCGGGCCGTGACCTCGAGCACCGCGGGAATGCTCGAGGGCTCGGCGATGAGGGAGTGGTAGCGGCCCGCCTGGAATCCCTGCGGCAGCCCGGCGAACACGCCCTTGCCGTCATGCGTGACCGGAGACACCTTGCCGTGCATCAGCCGCGCCGCCCGCACCACCTTGCCGCCGAACACCTCCACCAGCGACTGATGGCCGAGGCAGACGCCGAAGATCGGTATGCGCCCCGCGAAGGCCTCGATCATGCGCATCGAGATGCCGGCATCGCGCGGCGTTCCGGGTCCCGGGGAGATCACCAGGTGGGTCGGATCGCGTGCCAGCGCCTCCTCGATGGTGATCTGATCGTTGCGATGCACGTCGACCTCGGCACCCAGCACCAGGAAGGCCTGCACCAGGTTGTAGGTGAACGAATCGTAGTTGTCGATGAGGAGCAATCGGGGACGCATCGCTTACAGGCCCTCTTCCGCTATCGCAAGGGCGCGCCGCAGCACCGCGCTCTTCGCCATCAATTCCTCGTACTCGGCGCGGGGCGCGCTGTCAGCAACGATGCCGCCGCCCGCCTGGTAGCTGTAGGTGTCGCCGCGGAACACCAGGGTGCGGATCGTGATGGCCTGGTCCATGTCGCCGCGCCGGCCGAAATAGCCCACGGTGCCGCCATACAACTGCCGTCCGACCGGTTCGAGTTCGTCGATGATTTCCATCGCCCGCACCTTGGGCGCACCCACCAGCGTACCCGCCGGAAAGGTGGCCGCGAACAGGTCGAAGGCGTCCCGCCCCGGCGCGAGCGTGCCGTGCACGCCGCTGACCATGTGCATGATGTGGCTGTAGCGTTCGATCACGCGGTAAGGATTCACCTGCACGGAACCGGCGGTGGCGACGCGGCCGAGATCGTTGCGCGCGAGATCGACCAGCATGACATGCTCCGCATTCTCCTTCGGATCCGCGAGCAATTCCGCCTCCAGCGCGGCATCGCGGGCCGCATCGGCGCCGCGGGGCCGCGAACCGGCGATCGGCCGCAGCTGCGCGTGGCCCTCATGCGATTTGACCAGCGCCTCGGGCGAGGATCCCACGACCGTGATGTCGCCGAGCTCGCAAAAATACATGTAGGGCGACGGGTTCAGCAGCCGCAACGCACGGTACACCTCGAACGGCGAGAGCGAATGCCGGCCCTCGAAGCGCGAGGCGAGCACCAGTTGGTAGACGTCCCCGGAAGCGATGTATTCCTGGGCCCGTCGGACTCCCGCGGCGTGGGCCGCCTCCGAAAGCGAGGGGGTCGCCGGGGAAAAACCGCGGCCGTGGCCCGGCGGGACGATCGCAGGCACGGCGCCGCGCAGCGCGCGCACCACCTCGCGGCGCAGACTCTGGCGTTCGGCCTCGCTGCCGTCATGCAGCAGCGCCACGCCGCGCGTGAGATGATCGAACACGAGCAGACTGCGCGGTGCAACGTAGTGGGCGTGCGGGGTCTGCGTCGCGTCGAGACTGCGGCCCGGCACCCGCTCGAAGTAGCGCACGGCGTCGTAGGCGGTGTAGCCCACCAATCCGCCGAGCAACGGCACGCCGGGAATCTCCGGCAGTGGCTGCGGAGCCAGGGTGAGCGCGCCGCGCAGCGCGGCCAGGAATTCCATCTTCGAGCGCGGTCTCGGCGTGTGGATGCCGCCGACGGTGAGTCCGCCCGCATCCAGCCGGACCTCCAGGCAATCGCCGAAACCGATGAAGGAATAGCGCGCCAGCCGCTCACCGCCCTCGACGCTCTCCAGCAGGAAGCGCGGTTTGAACGGCGCCAGCTTGAGATAGGCCGACACCGGCGTGTCGAGATCGGCGGCAATGTCGAACGGTGGCTTCATGGACACTCGGCTGCAAAACTTGTAGACAACAAAAAACCCACACCCGCATGCGCTGCGGAGATGGGTTCTGGATCAACGATGAACTAGGTTAAATGCTTATGGAGACCAGCGCCCACTCCTCAGTATGAAGTGCGCCACCACCAAAGGGTCTTGGAATCGACGTAACGGCCTCGCATGACGTGGGAGTATCGCCGCCCGCATACCGCAGCGTCAAGGGCCCTTCGCCGGCCGGGCCTCGAGGCTCTTCTTGATCCGCCGCGTGATTGCCACGAACCGCGGCGTCAAGCCGACGTCCTCGTAAACCGGGTCGCCCTGGTCGTCGCGGGAAATGACCTTCGGACCCGGCTCGTAGGGCATCGCCGCGGCGATTTCATCCAAGCCGGCGTGCAGGAGATCGGCGATGATGTCCTCGATCTGCCGCCCGGGAAACAGCTCGGCGAGCGCATGCAGGCGCGCCGCGTCCTCCAGATTCAGGCGGATCGCGTATTCCTTCGCGGTGTGCTCCGGAACGGCGTCTTTCTTCCAACGTTCGAGAAGGGGCTTGAATTTCACGACTACTCCGCCATACCGGTGGGGGGAAGCTCCCATTATAGGAGACCCCCGCCGGCGCGGCGTCGAATGCGTCACGAAGGGACCCGCCATGAACGTCGAATCGAGCGCTGAGGAGCGGAACCGGGCCGCGAACCTTCCTCACGGCGGGCCGCCGAGGCCGGCCGGGGGCGACGGCGGCCCGCCGTGCCGCCATTCCTGCCGTCCGCGCCGGGCCCCGTAGACCGGTCTTGGCCGCTAATCCACACGGCGGGGCACCGCCCGCCGATTCCGGACTGCGGCGCGGCCTCTTCGACGTATTCGACTACAGTCATCGCGCCTTGACGCTGGTCTGGACCACCAACAGGACGCTGAGCGTCCTGCTGGCGGCGCTGACGCTCGTCGCCGGCATGCTGCCGGCCGGCATCGCCTACGTCGGGTCGCTGATCGTCGACGCCGTGATCCACGCCGCCGACGTGCATCACCGCACCGGCACGACGGCGCTCCGGGATGTGGTGAAATTCGTCGCGGTCGAAGCGCTGTTGGTGGCGCTGACCTCGATGGCCCAGCGCGGGCTCTCGCTGGCACAGTCGCTGCTGCGGGCCCAGCTGGGACAGCGGGTGAACGTCATGATCCTGGAGAAGGCGCTGACGTTGGATCTGACGCAATTCGAGGATTCCGAGTTCTACGACAAGCTGACGCGCGCGCGCCGCGAGGCGTCCAGCCGGCCGTTGAGCCTGGTGATGCGCACGTTCGGCCTGCTGCAGAACGCCATCTCGCTCATCTCCTTCGGCGGCCTGCTGGTGCGCTTCTCGCCCTGGGCCGTGGTGCTGCTGAGCCTGGCCGGCCTGCCCGCCTTTCTCGCGGAGGCGAAGTTTTCGGGCGAGGCGTTCCGGCTCTTCCGCTGGCGCGCCCCCGAGTCGCGCATGCAGATCTATCTGGAGTCGGTGTTGGCGCGCGAAGACACTGCGAAGGAGGTCAAGCTCTTCCAACTGGGGGCCCGCCTGCTCGACCGCTACCGGGAGATTTTCACCCGCCTCTATCGGGAGGACCGCGACCTGACGCTGCGCCGCGATGCCTGGGGTTTCGGACTCGGACTCGTCGGCACGGCCACGCTATACGGCGGCTACGCGTGGATTGCAACCGAGACCGTGCTCGGCGCGATGACGGTCGGGCAGATGACGATGTACCTGATGCTGCTCCGGCAGGGCCAGTCCGCCGTCAGTGCGGCGTTGACGGCGGTCAGCGGCCTGTACGAGGACAACCTGTACCTCTCGAATTTGTTCGAATACCTCGAACAGCCCGTGGGGAGCCCCGGCGGCAGTATCGTGGCCGGTCCCCTGCCCGGCGACGGCATCCGGTTCGAAGGCGTGGATTTCGTCTATCCCGGCGCCGCGACGCCGGCCCTGTCCGGCATCGACCTGCACGTGAAGCCCGGGCAGAGCCTCGCGCTGGTGGGTCAGAACGGTTCGGGGAAGACCACCCTCATCAAGCTGCTGACGCGTCTGTACCGTCCCACCCGGGGCAGGATTCTGCTGGACGGTCTCGACCTGCAGGAATGGGACGAGACTGTGCTCCGGCAGCGCATCGGCGTGATTTTCCAGGACTTCGCGCGCTACCAGATGCTGGTCGGCGAGAACATCGGCGCCGGCGACGTGCGCGCCTTCGACGACGAAGAGCGCTGGCGCAGCGCCGCGATGCAGGGGCTGGCCGCTGAGTTCGTCGAGCAGCTCCCGGCCGGCTATCACACGCAGCTCGGAAAGTGGTTCAAGGACGGCCGCGAGCTGTCGGGCGGGCAATGGCAGAAAATCGCGCTGGCGCGCGCCTTCATGCGCAACGAGGCGGATATCCTGGTGTTGGACGAACCCACCGCCGCGATCGATGCGGGAGCGGAGGCCGAGGTGTTCGAACACTTCCGCGAGCTGACGCGCAACCGCATCGCCATCGTCATCTCCCACCGCTTCTCCACGGTGCGCATGACCGACCAGATCCTGGTCCTAGAGGACGGCCGCATCGTCGAGCGCGGCAGTCATGAATCGCTCATGGCGGCGGACGGCCGCTATGCGCATCTTTTCACCCTGCAGGCGCGCGGGTATCGTTGAGCCCATGAATCACACACTGATGGACCACCAGGAGCCTGTCCGAGTACTGCACGTGGCCGCGACCGTGGTAGATTTTCCCTCAGTCGAGGCGGAGCCGACGCGGTTGGGCCCCGACCCAATAAGGAGGCGACAACGATGAATGAGGGGAAATCTACCCGGTCCCTTCGGGTTGGCCGGGAGACGGGCGTCTGCGGCGTTGCGCGGCTCACGCGCAGTACTCGGACAGGCTCCTGATGCCCTCCTTCGACGTCGTCTCCGAGATCGACACCCATGAGCTGACCAATGCCGTCGATCAGGCGGTCCGCGAACTTACCCAGCGCTTCGACTTCAAGGGGACCGACGCGACCTTCGAGCTCGATGAGACCACCGTCACCATGAGTGCGCCGGCCGATTTTCAGCTGAAGCAGATGCTGGAGATCCTCAAATTGAGAATCGCGAAGCGCGGCATCGACGTGGCGTGCCTGGAGGTCAAGGATCCGGTCGTCAACCTCGCGACGGCCAGGCAGCAGGTCATCCTCAGGCAGGGCATCGACCAGGACACCGGCCGGAAGGTGACGCGGCTGCTCAAGGATTCGAAGATCAAGGTGCAGGCGCAGATGCAGGGCGAGAAGGTGCGCGTCAGCGGCAAGAAGCGGGACGACCTCCAGGAGGCCATTGCGCTGCTGCGCAAGGGCGAATTCGACGTGCCGCTCCAGTTCAACAACTTTCGCGACTGACCGGCCGGCGCCGCCGACCCGCGGCGCCTTCGCCCGCCGTTAGCGTCCCGGCTCCAATCCCTTGGAATGCACGACCGTGCCGTCGAGCTTGACGATGATGGCGTCGATGTCGTCCAGCCGGTTGTAGATTTCCATCGCCTTCTCCGGTCCCAGGACGAACGCGGTCTTGGACAGGCCGTCGGTGCGTATCGCGGCGGGTCCGATGATGGTCGCGCTGCGCACCTTGCTGGCCGAGTGACCCGTGTGAGGATCGATGATGTGGTGGTAGCGCACGCCGTCCTCCTCGAAGAAGCGCTCATAGTCTCCGGAGGTGGAAATCGCCGCATCGACCAGCGGGATGCGCGTGATCACCTCGCCGGACTCCTTGCGCGGATCGCGGATGCCGACCATCCATGGCTTGCCGAAGCGGTCGCCGATGATGCGGCTGTCGCCGCCCGCGGAAACGTACGCCCGCGTGAACCCGAGCGCTTTGAGCGCCTCGATGCCGCGATCGACCGAGTACCCCTTGGCGATCCCGCCGAGGTCGATGCGCACGCCCTTCTGGGTGAACTGCACCGTCCGTTTGGCGGCGTCGAGCAGCACGTGGCGGTAATCGACCGCCGGCAGAGCCTTGCTGATTTGCGCATCGTCGGGCCGCACGCGCTTGCGGAAGTCGTACAGGTAGCCGACGCTGGCATAGGTGATGTCGAAGGCGCCCTCGGTGATGACCGAGTATTCCCTGGCCGTGGTCAGAAGGTCGAACAACTCCTTGCTGATCGGCATCGGCCCGTCGGCGGCCTTCGCGTTGACCTGCGACACCTCGCTGGTGGGTTTGTAGGTGCTCATCGTCTCGTCGACATGCCGCATCTCCTGCAGCACGGCCTCGATCCCCCGCTCGGCCTTCTCCCGATCGTCGGACCAGAGTTCCACCGTGATGCGGGTGCCCATGATGCCGTCCGTGACGCGGCGCACCCATTCCGCGTGCGCCGGCAGGGTCAGGCACACGAGCATCGTCAGCAGGAGAAATCGTGTCATGCGGCGGATCCTAGCGCGCACGGCCCGCCCTGCGCCACTTGAGGACCACGAGACCGCTGCCGATCATGCCGCCCAGGTGCGCGAAGTGCGCGATGCCGGCCAAGGTGCCGGTGACGCCCAGGAACAGTTCGATGCCCGCATACAGGGTCGCGAACAGCCAGGCGGGCATGGGTATGGGCGGTATGAGCGGCACGACCTTGCGATGCGGGAACATCAGCGCGTAGGCGAGCAGCAGGCCGAAGACGCCGCCCGACGCGCCGATGGTGGGCGCGGGCGGCGCGCCCAGCAGCGGCGGCACGACCAATTGGCTGAGCGCCGCGGTGATCACCGACGCGAAATAGCACGCGAGCAGGCGCCAGGGTCCCACGTAGCGCTCGATCTCCGCACCGAACATCCACAGGCCGAGCATGTTGAACAGCAGATGGGTGATGTGGCCGGTGCTGTGCAGGAACGCGTAGGTGACGACCTGCCAGACGCGGAAATACACCTCGCCGTCGAGCGGCTGCAGCGGCCACAGGGCCAGTGCGGCATCCAGCGCGCCGTTCGAGGCCGATTGCAGGAAGAACACCGCCACGTTGACGGCGATGAGGGACTTGACGGCGCGGGCGTTGTTCACGGGACATTCTAACCCGGCACGGCGGCCCGCGCCGTGGCCTTGGGCGCCATCGCGGCCGGGCGGCGCGCGCGGCCCGCGCGCGCGGCTCGGGCG
>JBBIKV010000065.1:0-21937 GCA_037445285.1 Nevskiaceae bacterium
GGGAAATAGGGGGTGTTTCTACCGGGAGTTATTGCAGCAAAATCAAGTGCACCCCGGCGGCCGCGTTCCGACGCACGGTGGGTGGCATTGGGATGCCGGTCATCGGCGCGGATGACATCGTGCACGCGGCCGTGCTTGTCGATGCGTCCGACGAGGCTCAGTTCGTGCGATTCTGAGCACTGTTCTCCCCCGGCCGTCAGAAGGTGAACCGGGCGCCCACCGTCGGAGCCGTGTTGTTGTTGTGGAAGTAGGGGACGCCGGGTTTGTGAGGAATCGCGATGGACAGACCACCGCTCACGTCGGAATACGCTATTCCGGCATAGGCGTCGAAACGCCGGGTGAAGTGATGATCCGCGTATAGAGAGAACTCGTTGAGGGTGCCCGCGCAGGCGGCAAGGAGACCGGCGGCGCCCGAGCAGTTCGAGGGGACCCGAAAGTCGTTCTGCCGCTGGTGATACCAGGACAGAGTGATGTCGGTGCCGGGATCGTAAGCGTATTTCATGCCCGTCCACCAGATCTGCACGATCTTGGGGGAATCGAGATTGTTGTCCTCGACGCCGCTCAAAAGATAACCGCCCTGGGCCGATGCGCCGATACCCAACGGGTTCGACGGGTTGGTCTGACGGATGTGTTCGTAGCCGCCATAGAACTTGAACGGGTCCCAGGTATATTTGGCGGCGACCATGATGGCGGTGTTGTCGGTGACGATGCCGTATTCGGTGTTGGCCGTGCCGATCAGATTGGCCCCGTTGATGGGGTTCGTGTTGATGCTGTTGAGGGTCGACTGATAGGGCTGCGTCAGGCTCTGGGGCCCCAGCAAGGGGTTGAGGACGCTGATCGCCTGGTTGTAGTGCTGAAGGACCAAGTCGGCGGAAAATCCACCGTACTCGCCGCCGAAGTCGACGCCATAGGCCGTGTTGTGCGACACCGCTCCCGTGCAGGTGGCGGCAGTCCAGGCTTTGGAGGCGGAGTAGCAGCCGCCGGAGCCGTCGGCGAATTTATACATCGCGCCGACATGGACGGGACCCTGGGTGAGGCGGTATTTCACGGCGTCGTCCCAGCGCGTGTCCTCGGTGTCGCCGCCGCCGGCCATCGTGCCGTTATACCCGATGTAGGAGAAGGAGTAGGCGCCGCCGGCCGGATCGTACGCGAGCATGGCGTCGGTGCCGAGGGCGCGCTGACGGCCGATGGTCAGCGTGCCGAAAGTCGCGGACGACAGGCCGCCAAAGACCTCGTCATTGAAGGGCTGCCCCGCGCGCGCGCCGTCGCCGGTGACCGAATAGCTGCCCCTGGGCAGGCCGTTGTTCGTGGTGTTGGTGGCCGCCATGTTGGCGAGCTGGCCGGACTGCGGATTGAAGCCGGTCGAGGCGTTGAACACCGCATACCAATGGTCCAGGAACTCCACCCTGCCCTTGATGCCGAGGCCCGTCTGCGACAGGTTGTTCGGCGCAAGGAGGAACTGGGAGTGATTGCCGTTGCGATTGATGAGCGATTCGCCCTCGTAGTTGTAGCCGTTCTCCGGCAAACCATGGCTGACCCAGCCGACGCCGACATCGTACGCGCCGTACAGCGTGATGCCGTTCCAGGTGAGCGGGCAATCGGTGGCGAGCAACTCGTGGACGCTGGCGCAGGCGGCAGGTGTGGGTGCAGCGGCCGGTGCCGGCCCGGGGGGCGGCAGCTCGGCGGCGCCGGCGGCAGAATTCAAACCGAAGATCGAAGCCAGCGCCACCAGGGCGCACCACCGAACGGACCGCATTGCACATTCTCCCGAAAGAAGCCGTCGCAAGGACGAACAATCAGATTGATGGGACCGCCACGACAGGTCGACCGGCCCGCAAACCGCCCGGGTGAGCCTCGGGGCTGCGCGGAGGATCACCCAAGCCCCGGGGCCGACATTTCGCGGTTGCGCTCACCCTTGAATGCCGAAGGCCATCCCCGGGAGAAGCGTTATATTCGTTCATATATAGCACAGCGGCGTCGTGAACCGCAAAATCCGCTTCTAGGTCGACGCCTTGATTTTGATTTCTCGTGACGTGGGCGCGGGCCCGGTGGCAAACTCCCTGCCGCGGCGACGCGGGCGCCGGATGCCGGACGACAACGCCTGACGGCGGATTAGGGGGCGCGAATGCTACGTGGAACGACGACGGTCATATTGGCAGCGTGGGCGTTCATCTCGGCCGCGTTGGCTGCGCCACCGACGCCACCGGCGGGACGCCTTCCCGACACCATCAGGCCGACGGCCTACCGCCTCGGGCTGAGCATCGATCCGACCCGGCCGCGTTTCAGCGGACACGCGGAAATCGACGCGGTGCTGGCGCAATCGACGCGCACGTTGTTTCTGCACGGGCGGGATCTGCGGGTGACCCGGGCCGTGGTCACGGCGGGACGCACGGCGCTGCCCGCTCGTTATACCGAGGTCGCCGATTCCGGCGTGGCACGCCTCGACCTGCCTCGCGACCTGCCCGCCGGGCCGGTGACGTTGAAATTCGATTATTCAGCGGCCTTTCGCACGGGGGATGAGGGTCTGTTCCGTGCCCGGGTGGGCAACCGGTGGTATGCGTGGACACAATTCGAGGCGATCGACGCCCGCCGCATGTTCCCCGGATTCGATGAACCCGGCTTCAAAACACCCTTCACGGTGACCGTCACGGCGCCGAAGGGCGCGAAGGTATTTGCGAACTCGCCGGAAGTCGGCACCCGGCGGTCCGGTGCGCGGATCGTCCATCGTTTTGCGCCCACCAAGCCGCTGCCGACCTATCTCGTTGCGCTCGGCGTGGGTCCGTTCGATGTCGTCGAGACGCAGGTGCCTCCCGATGCGGTGCGTGATCGAGCGCTGCCCTTCCGGGTCATTGCGACCAAGGGACAGGCGGCCCGCATGAAATTCGCCGCGGTCGAAGGGCCGAAGCTCCTGACGCGGCTCGAAGCCTATCTCGGCAGCGGCTACCCGTACGAGAAACTGGATTTCCTGGCGTCGCCGATCGAGGGCGGAGCAATGGAGAACGCCGGGCTCATCATCTTCCGCGATTCGCTGATCCTGCTCGATTCCGACGCCCCGCTGCGGCAGCTCCGCGACTTCGCCGAGGTCGGCGCGCACGAGATGGCGCATCAGTGGTTCGGCGATCTCGTCACGCCCACATGGTGGACCGACATCTGGTTGAACGAAAGCTTCGCGGAATGGATGGGCAAGAAGATCGCCGACCAGTGGCGGCCCGACCTCGGCATTGCGGCGAGCGAACTGGACGACGCATTCGACGCCATGGACACCGACGCGCTCGGGCGGGGCCGGCCGATCCGGCAAGTGATCACCGAAAACCGGCAGATCGCGAGCGCCTTTGACTCGATCACTTACCAGAAGGGCGCCCAGGTGCTCTCGATGTTCGAAAGCTATCTCGGCCCGGAGGCTTTCGCCAAGGGTGTCCGGCTGCATTTGAGCCGCTACCGCTACCAAAACGCTTCCGCGGACGATTTCTTTCATTCCCTCGGCGAATCCGCCGGCAATCCGAAGCTCGTGGCGGCGATGCGCACGTTCACCCACCAAACCGGGGTGCCGGTCGTCACCGTGGAGGAGACCTCCGATGCTCTGAAGCTGAGCCAGGCGCGCTATCGTCCGCTCGGCGTCGCGCCGGCCGCCGCGCAGACCTGGACGATTCCGATGTGCCTGGTGCGCGGCGCCGCCCGCACCTGCACGCTGCTCGAGTCGGCCGCGGGCGCGATCTCGCCGATCGCCGGCGATGGTCCCCTGATGCCGAACGCGAACGGCAGCGGCTACTATCGGTTCCGTCTCGACGAGGCGGGCTGGGATCGGTTGATTGCCGCCGGCGCGACCCTGCCGGGCCGGGAGGCCATGGCGTCCGCCGACAGCCTGTGGGCCGACTTCGCCGCGGGCGGCGGCAGTTTCCAGCGGGTCGTCGCCGGTGCCCGCTCCCTGAGCGGCAACCCGGAGCGGCTCGCCGTCGTCGCACTGGCCCATCGGTTGAAGGCGCTGGCGGACTCGGCGCTCGCGCCGGAACAGAAACGCGGCTACCGCGAACTCATGCAGAGCATCTATGGGCCTCGTCTCGCCGCGCTCGGATTTGACCTGCGTCCCGGCGCCTACGCGGACGAGCCCGCCCCGCGGCAGGCATTGCGCCAGTCGCTGGTGCCCATCGTCGCACTGGAAGGCAGGGATCCCGAGCTTCGCGCCCGATTGGTCGCGGCCGCAGCCGCCTATCTCGGCGGGGACACGAAGGCCATCGACACCTCATTTCGCGGCACGGCCCTGCGGGTCGCGGTACAAGATGGCGGTCTGCCGTTCATGACGCGGCTCAGGGCGTCCCTGGTCGAATCATCCGACCCGTTGTTCCGCGACGAGGCGAGTTCCGCGATCGGCTCGGCCGACACACCCGCGCTTGCGGAAGCGGCGCTCGAGTTCGCACTGTCGCCCGGCATCCAACCGCTCGAGACGATGCGGATCCTGTTCAACGAGACCGGTCAACCGGCCGCGCGGGACACGGCACTGGCGTTTGTCGATGCGCACCTCAAAAAGGTGATGGACGCTTTTCCGGGGTTCGCGCGATCCATGTTCGTGACGCTGTTCGACGGACATTGTGCGCCGGGCGACGTCGCCAAGGCGGATGCCTACATGCAACCCAAGTTGAAGGAGCTCGGCGGCGGCGAGTTGGAGCTTTCCCAGACCAAGGAGCGCATCGCGCTGTGCATCGCATTGAAAACCGCGAAGGGTGCCGAAATCGCCGCGGCGCTTGCCCGATGATGCGCCGTCATCACCCGGCACGACGATGCGCTGGTTGGCCATTGACGCCAAAATTGTACATGATGGCGGGATTGCGGGATCCTCGCCCTGCCCGTCGGCTTCATGCAAGCCGGCGTTTCGGTCGTTGACCTTGGTAACAACCGCGGGGAGCGGGACAATGACGGGACCTGTGAGCACGCCGACGAAATATTCGCGCACCGACATGAGCGGACGCGGCAAGCCGAATTGCCGTGTCATCAAGCCCCCCGTTCCGGGGGGATGGTCCGAGCCGGCGCTGTTCGAGTGGGAGCTGACCGCCGAGTCGTGGACCGACGAGCATCCGCACAGCGAGTACAATTTCGTGACGGAAGGCCGGCTGTTCGTGGAATCCGGTGGCGTGACCGTCGAGGCGGGGCCGGGCGATGTGGTGCAGGTGCCCGCCGGGGCGGTCGGCCGGTATTGGGCACCGGAGTACGCCCGCATGCTCGCCATCTATGGACCGAGCGGCGGCGGCCCCAGCCGCACCCTTGGCTACTTCAAGCTGGGCGCCGGCGGTTGAGCGCAGCCAGGTCGGTCGAGCCCGTGCGGCCGCGGGCGAGCGGCCTCGCCGGGAGCAGCAAGCGAATCGCCTTTGTTCATGTCGCTCCCCGAGGGTCGTTGCACGCAATTGGCGCTTGAATCCCGTCCGCGCCGCCATCGATAGGTGAGCGATCAAGAACAGGACGAGCGCGGCGAACGATATTCATCGGACACGAACCGGGTTCGCAAGTTCATGCCGTGAGATTCCCTGCGGTCACGTCGGCGTCACCTTCGCATCCCTGGCGATGCGTGTGCGGCAACTCACAGTGCGACCAAGCGGCAAGACGCACACGATGTGGTTTAAATGCTGCAAGTCGTCGATCCGGGAATTGCACGGCGCCAATCCGCGCGCCAGATCGCACCGTCGTGGAGCGAATTCGTCCGCGCGATGCTCGCGTGCGGTGCATCAATCACTTTGAGGCTTTCCCCCACGCGACTTAACTAAAGTTGTGTTTTGAGACGCCGTTAGACACTCTACGTTTGACATCTTATTAGGCTAGAAGCGTCAACCGACGTTCTTGTCGGCGCGCAATGAGAGGGCTTCACTGTGAACGCAGCCAGCGCATTACTCTTTGACGACTTTAAAACCTCCTATGAAGAGAGCGTCGCAACGACGTTCACGCTCCCCGACTACCTTGCCTTGTGCCGCCAAGACCCGATGGCGTACGCCCTGGCGGCGGAGCGCATGGTCAAGGCCATCGGCGAGCCGCGGTTGGTGCAGGCGAAATCGGATCCGCGGCTGCTGCGCCTGTTCGGCAACCGCACCTTGAAATTCTACGATGCCTTCGCGGACTTCTACGGCATGGAGGGCGGCATCATCGACGAGATCGTCTCCTTCTACCGCCATGCGGCGCAGGGCCTCGAGGAGCGCAAACAGGTGCTCTACCTGCTCGGGCCCGTGGGCAGCGCGAAGAGCACGCTTGCCATCAAGCTCAAGAACCTGATGGAGAGGAATCCGATCTACGTCCTCGTGGACGGCGACACCGGCGAGCGCAGCCCGCTGCTGGAATCGCCGCTCGGCTTGTTCAATCCGGAAACGTACGGCGCCCGTCTGGAGGGCGAGTACGGCATCAGCCCGCGTTACCTCACGGGCCTGTCGAGTCCGTGGGCGCAAAAGCGGCTGCACACCTTCAACGGCGATCTCACGCGCTTTCGCGTGCAACGCCTCTTCCCGTCGGTGCTCAATCAGCGGGCGATCGCCAAGACCGAGCCGGGCGACGAGAACACCCAGGACATCAGCACGCTGGTCGGCAAGGTCGACATGCGCAAGTTGAGCAAGTTGAGCCAGGACGATCCGGACGCCTACAGCTACTCGGGCGGCCTGTGCCTCACCACCCAGGGGCTGCTCGAGTTCGTCGAAATGTTCAAGGCCCCGATCAAGGTGCTGCACCCGCTCCTCACCGCCACCCAGGAGGGCAACTTCAAGGGGACCGAAGGCTTCGGGGCGATGCCGTACCAGGGCACGGTGCTGGCGCACTCGAACGAGAGCGAATGGAAGAAGTTCAGCAGCAACCGCGACAACGAGGCGTTCCTGGACCGCATCTGCATCGTCAAGGTGCCGTATTGCCTGCGGGTCACGGAGGAGGTGGCGATCTACCAGAAGCTGCTGCGCGAATCGACCTTGAGCAAGGCGCCGTGCGCCCCGGGCACGCTGCCTATGCTCGCGCGCTACATGGTGCTGTCGCGCCTGAAGGCGCCGGCCAATTCCAGCATCTATTCGAAGCTGCGCATCTACGACGGCGAGAATCTGCGCGAATCGGATCCGCAGGCGAAGAGCGTGGCCGAATACCGCGAGATGGCGGGCCACGAGGAGGGCATGAGCGGCTTTTCGACGCGCTACGCCTTCAAGCTCATTTCGAAGGCCTTCAACCGCGACCCGGCGGAGGAGTCCGCGGATCCGGTGACCCTCCTCAAGGTCATCGAGGAGAGCATCGGCACCTCGGACTTCAGCCCGGACCTGCAAAAGGCCTGCATGGTGCATCTGAAGGAGTTCCTGATTCCCCGGTACCTCGAGGAGCTGACCAAGGAAATCCAGGCGGCCTACCTCGAGTCCTATGCGGACTACGGCCAGGAGTTGTTCGACCGCTACGTGGCGTTCGCCGACTTTTGGATCCAGGAGGAGGTGTACGTGGACCCGGCTACCGGGGTGGCCTTCGACAAGGCGGCGCTCAATTCGGAACTGGAAAAATTGGAGAAACCCGCGGGCATCGGCAATCCGAAGGATTTCCGCCACGAGATCGTGAACCATGTGCTGCGGGCGCAGAACAAGAACGGCGGTGCGAAGCTGGTCTGGACCAGCTATCAGAAGCTGCGCGAGGTGATCGAGAAGCGGATGTTCGCCGCCACCGACGATCTCCTGCCCGTGGTGTCGTATTTCGCCAAGGGCAGCGCGGACGACGAAAAGAAGCACCAGGCCTTCATCGCGCGCATGGAAGCCCGGGGCCACACGCCGACGCAGGTGCGCCGGCAGATCGAATGGTGGACGATGGCCCGGCGGCAATAGGCCGGATCCCCCACCGGAGTGCGCCCTTGAACACCGTCATCGTCGATCGGCGATCCCAGAAAGGCAAGAGCACCGGTAACCGGCAGCGCGTGCTGAAGCGTCTCGAGGGGGCGCTCAAGGGCCAGGTGGACAAGTTGGTCGCCCGGCACAAGCTCAAGGACACCGATCAGGGCGCCGAGGTCACGATCGAACGCAAGGATGCGGCGGAACCCCGGCTGATCCTCGACCCCGCCACCGGCACGGCGGCCCGGGTCATTCCCGGCAACGATCGCTATCGGGTCGGCGACAAGATTCCGGCGCCCCCCGCCGATGGTCGGGGCGATGGCGACGGCCAGGGCGGCGGCGAGGGAGAGGGTGCCGACGAGGATACGTTCCGCTTCGTCCTGTCGCGCGAGGAATATCTGTCGTTGCTCTTCGACGAACTCGAACTGCCGGCGCTGGTGAAGAAGGAACTGCTCGAAATCGACGAGACCAAGTTCCGCCGCGGCGGGGTCGTGCGCTACGGCAATCCCGGCAGCGTGTGCGTGGTCCGCACCTTCAAGGCATCCATCGGGCGGCGCATCGCCGCCGAAGCCCAGCAAGAGGAGGCGCTGGCGAAGGCCGAGGCGGAACTCGAGGCCGCGTGCCTGCTGGGCGATCCGCTGCGGGTGCAGGCCGCGGAGCGCGATTTGGCGGAATTGCGGGGCCGCTCCGGGGAGATCCCCTTCCTCGACCCGGTCGATCTGCGGCATCGCAGCCTGATCGAAGTACAGGCTCCGTGCACGGCTGCCGTGATGTTCTGCCTCATGGACGTTTCCTCGTCCATGGACGAAAAGCGCAAGGATCTCGCCAAGCGGTTCTTCACGCTGCTGTATCTGTTCCTGACGCGCAAGTACAAGAAGGTGGATCTGGTGTTCATCCGCCACACCGACGTGGCGCAGGAGGTCGACGAGGAGACGTTCTTCAACGGCACCCAGGCGGGGAGCACCAAGGTGCTCTCGGCGCTGGCCAAGATGAACGAGATCATCGAGCTGCGCTATCCGGCGTCGCGCTACAACATCTTCGGGGCGCAGGCGAGCGACGGCGACTCCTTCGGCGGCGATCCCACGGAATCGTCGCGTTACCTCGTCACGCAGCTGCTGCCCCTGGCGCGTTATTTCGTCTATGCCGAGGTCGGCGATGGACCCGCCCACGGGGTCACGACCCTGTGGTCCGCCTACCGGTCCATCGAGAGCGAGCGTTTCAACATGGGGGCTGTGCACGCCCGCAACGAAGTCTATCCCGCGCTGGCGAAGCTGTTTCAAAAGGAGCATTAGCCCGAATGCTGACCGCACTGCAGATCTCCCTGCGCACGTCGCAACCGCAGCCGCTCTCGCACACGCTCTCGGGAAGCGAGTGGACGCTCGAGGACCTGATGGCGATCGAGAGCGTCTGCGCCCGGCACGCCGCCGGCTACGGACTCGACACCTTTCCGAACCAGATGGAGGTCATCAGCAGCGAACAGATGCTCGATGGTTACGTGTCGAGCGGCCTGCCGGTCAACTACGGGCACTGGAGCTTCGGCAAGCATTTTCTGATCGAGAGTGCGCGCTATCGCTCGGGCCAGAATTCCCTGGCGTACGAGATCGTGATCAACACCAATCCCTGCATCGCCTTCCTGATGGAGGACAACTCGCTGGCGATGCAGGCGCTCGTCATTCCCCACGCCTGTTTCGGGCACAACAGCTTCTCCAAGGGCAATTACCTGTTCCGGCAATGGACCCAGCCGGACGCCATCCTCGACTACATGCTGTTCGCCCGCACTTACATCGCCGAATGCGAGGAGCGCCACGGCGCGGAGCGCGTCGAGCGCACCCTGGATGCGCTGCATGCGCTGCGCGATCAGGGTCTCGACAAGTACAAGCGGCCCAGCCGGCTCGATTCACGCAAGGAACGCATCGAGCAGGCGAAGCGCCTGCACGCCGCCCAGGAGACGATGCGCCAGGCCGAGTATTACAGCCTCGTGCCGCAGGCGGTCAGGGCGGCCGAGGCCGAGACGGTGTTTCCGGCCAATCCCGAGGAGAACGTGCTGTATTTCCTCGAGAAGCATGCGCCGAAGCTCGAACCCTGGCAGCGTGAACTGGCGCGCATCGTGCGCAAGATCGCGCAGTATTTCTATCCGCAGCGCCAGACCCAGGTGATGAACGAAGGTTGGGCGACCTTCTGGCATCACCGGCTCATCAACGACATGTACGACGCCGGGCAGATCGATCAGGGCATCCTGCTCGAGTGCCTGCATTCCCACACCAACGTGGTGCGGCAGCGCGAATATTCCGCGATGAATCCGTATGCGCTCGGCTTCGCGGCCTGGAACGAAATCAAGCGCGTCTGCGAGGAGCCGACGGCGGAGGATCGCGAGTATCTGCCGGACGTCGCCGGCAGGCCCTGGCTGGAGACATTCCACGACACCATGCAGAACTACCGGGACGAGAGCTTCATCCTGCAGTTCCTGACGCCGAAATTGGTGCGGGACTTCAAGTTGATGCACATCCGGACCCGGCAGGGGCTCGACCATTGGACGGTCGACGACACGGCCGGTCCGGAGGGGTTCAAGGCGATCCGCACGCAGCTGTCGGCGGCGTACCGCCTCGAGGCATCGATGCCCGAGATCTCCGTGGTGCGCTATGCGTGCGACACGGACCGCCGTCTCACGCTGCACCACCAGAGCTACGACGGCAAATTGCTGGTGCAGGCCCAGGCCGAGCAGACCCTGAAGCACCTGCGCCTGCTGTGGGGCTTCGACGTGACGCTCGAGACCGTCGACCAGAACGGGACCGTGCTGAAGACGTATTGACCGGGCCCTTCGAGGGGCTGCGTTTACTGCGGATCGGCCGGGTCCGGGTCGAAGTTGCATTCCAGGAGCGGCACCAGTCGCGTCTTGTTCCAGAGCTTGTGGCCGAGGTAGCAGGCCGCGACCGCGGGAATCATGAGGTAGCTCGTGACGAAGTCGAACCAGGAGAACACGGGTGTCTGGAACACGCCGATGTTGGCGCCGAACAGCACGAACAGGAACAGGATCACCGCCAGCCACGGGCCGTACGGATACAGCCTGGAGCGGAACTTCAGGTCCTCCAGGCGGCGGCCCTGCGCGACCCAGGCGCGGCGGAAACGCAGATGGCAGATCGCGATGCCGAGCCAGATGACGAAGCCGCTCAGGCCCGAGGCGTTGTAGAAGAGCTGATAGATCTTCTGGTCGCCCACCAGGCTGGAGAAAAACGCGAGGGCGCTCACGAGTCCGGTGAACAGCAGGGCCCGGGCCGGGACGCCGCGGCGATTGAGGGTCCCGAGGAATTTCGGCGCCTTGCGGCTGTGGGCCATGGCGTGCAGCATGCGCGACGCCACGTACATCGACGAGTTGCCGCAGGACAGGACGGCGGACAAGATGACCGCGTTCATCATGTTGGCGGCGTAATACCCGAACCGCGGCAGTTCCTGGAACACCATGGTGAAGGGCGACAGGGCGACGTGGCTCTCATCGCCGTGCAACAGGTTCGGATTGGTGTAGCTGATGAGGGTGCCGACGACGAATATCGATCCGACATAGAACAGGAGGATGCGCCAGAACACGGTGCGGATCGCCTTGGGCACGTTCCTGCCCGGATCCGCGGTTTCCGCGGCGGCGAGACCCACGCCTTCGGTGCCCTGGAAGGAAAAGCCGGCGACCAGGAACACCATCAGCACGGCGGTCCAGCCGCCTACGAACGGGGCGTGAGTGCCGCTCGCGGCGTCGCCCAGCGTCCAATTGTGCAACCCGGCGGCGTGCCCGCCGATCATGCCGGTGATCATCAGGGCGCCGACGCTGAGGAAGATGATAACCGTGACGACCTTGATGCTGGCAAACCAGTATTCCGCCTCGGCGTACGCCTTGACCGAGAGCAGGTTCAAGGCCAGCAGCAGCGTGAAGAACCCCATGGCCCAGAGCGTCGAGTTCGAATCCGGAAACCAGAACTTCACGATCAGCGCGCCCGCCACCAGTTCCGCCGCCAGGGTGATCGACCAGCTGAACCAGTAGTTCCAGCCGACGGCGAAGGCCACCGAGGGGTCGATGAAGCGTTCCGCATAGGCTTCGAAGGAGCCGGGAATGGGCAGTTGCGTGGCCATTTCGCCGAGCGACTGCATCATGCAGTAGACCGCCAGCCCCATGACCGCATAGGCCAGCATGGCGCCCCCGGGGCCGGCCTGCGCGATGGCCCCGCCGCTCGCAAAGAAGAGTCCGGTGCCGATCGCGCCGCCGATGGCGATCATGCTGAGCTGTCGGGAACCGATGCCGCGCTGCAGGTCGCGCGTGTCGCTTGGAGTCATGCGGGGCCATCCGGGGCGTGGGCGGGTCTTGGGGTTTCGGTCTTCCGGGCGAGATAGTAGCAGGGCGATGCCCGGTGGTGTTCCGGGCATGCCCGCCACCCGCTAGACTGCCCCCAATGGAACACCTGAACAGTGCTTGCGGATCGGCGGCGGTGCCATGAGCGATCCGGACACGCTCAATCGCCTCGACGTCGGCGACGAGGAGGATGCCGAGGAGACGATCGCCGCGCGGGCGGCCGCGGCGGTGCGCAGCACCTGGGCGAGCGTCGCCGTCAACCTGACGCTGGCCGCGGCCCAGGTGGGCATCGGCCTCATGGCCCGGTCGCAGGGCCTGGTGGCGGACGGCATCCACTCGTTGTCGGACCTGGTGGCGGATTTCATCGTGTTGTTCGCGGGCCATCACAGCCGCAAGGATGCGGACGAGGACCATCCCTACGGTCATCAGCGCTTCGAAACCGCGGCGTCGCTCGCACTCGGCGTGCTGCTGCTCATCGTCGGTGTGGGCATGCTGTGGAGTGCCCTGGGCAAGCTGCAATCCCCGGCCACGGTGCCGCGCGTGCACGTCGTCGCGCTGTGGGTGGCGATCGGCGCGCTCGCCGCCAAAGAGTCGCTGTTCCGCTACGTCCTGGCGGCCGCGAAGCGGGTCAAATCCAGCATGTTGGTGGCCAATGCGTGGCACGCGCGCGCCGATGCGGCCTCCTCCCTGGTGGTCGGCCTCGGCATCCTCGGGAATCTGGCGGGGTATCCGCTGCTCGATCCCGTCGCGGCCCTCATCGTCGGCCTCCTCATCGCCCGCATGGGCTGGCGCTTCGGCTGGCAGGCCCTGCACGACCTGGTGGACCGCTCGGCCGACTCCGAGGAGGTGGCGGCCATCCGCGAGACGCTGCTCGCCACGCCGGGCGTCATCAGCGTACATGATCTGCGGACCCGGAAAATGGGCGATCTCATCGCCGTGGATGCGCACCTGGAGGTGGACGCCACGATCACGGTGGAGGCCGGGCACAACATCGCGGTGGTGGCGCGGGAGCGCGTGATGCAGCGGCACCGGGTGCTGGATTTGATGACCCACGTCGACCCCTTTCATCGTCCGGATCTCGATCACCTGAACGTCGAGACCGGTGTACAGGCGCAGGAACCTGCCCCGAGGTGAGCGTGAAGATCATGGCCGGGCGCTGCGCGGCAGCGCTGCTGATGGGGATCTGGGTGTCCGTGCGCGCAGCGGCGGCGCCGACCCTGATCGATGACGTGAAGGGCTACACGCTCGCCGGCGACCGGCTGCAGCGCTTCAGCGGGCTGGTGTTCGACGGCGGCAAGGTCCTGGCCGCCGGCGACGCGGCGGCGCTGCGCAAGGCTTATCCCGGCGCGCGCCGCCGGGATGGCCATGGTGCAACGCTCCTCCCGGGACTCATCGATGCGCATGGCCACGTCATCGAACTGGGCTTCGTGACCGTGCAGGTGCAACTCCACGACACCACCAGCCTGAAACAGGCGCAGGCCCGCATCAAGGCCTATGCCACCGCCAATCCGGGCCGCGCCTGGATTCTCGGCGGCGGCTGGAATCAGGTGACGTGGAAGCTCGGACGATTCCCTACGGCGGCGGAACTCGATGCGGTGGCGTCCGACCGGCCGGCGGTGATGGAGCGGGTCGACGGCCACGCCAAATGGCTGAACCGCCGCGCCCTCCAGGCGGCGGGCATCACGCGGGACACGAAGGATCCGGTGGGCGGGCGCATCGAGCACAATGCCGATGGCACGCCCAACGGCGTCCTGGTCGACAAGGCCATGGACCTGGTGGACAAGGTGGTGCCGCCGCCGAGCGATGCGGAGCGGCGCACCGCCCTGCGGGCCGCGCTCGAGCACATGAACTCGGTCGGTCTGACGGGCGTCGGTGATGCGGGCGTGGATGCGCACGAGATCGGTCTGTACCGCGAGCTTGCCGATCAGGGCCGGCTCACGGTGCGCATCTACGCGATGATCGGCGGCGTGGGGGCGGACTTCAGAACGCTGTCGCGCCAGGGACCGTTGATCGGGCTGGCCGACGACCGGCTCACCGTGCGATCGGTCAAGCTGTATGCCGACGGGGCGCTCGGCAGCCGCGGGGCGGCGCTGCTCGCCCCTTATGCGGATGCGCCGGGTCAGCGGGGGTTGCTGTTCATGTCGGACGCGCAGATGCGTTCGAGCGTCGAGACCGCGCTCAAGGCCGGCTATCAGGTGAACGTGCACGCCATCGGCGATGCGGCGAATCGCCAGGTGCTGGACGCCTTCGCCGCGGCCTACAAATCGGTCGGCGGCCGGCCACTGCGCAATCGCATCGAGCACGCCCAGGTCGTCGCGCTCGCGGACATACCGCGGTTCAAGGAGTTGGACCTGATCGCCTCGATGCAGCCGACGCATGCGACCAGCGACATGAACATGGCGGAGGACCGGCTCGGCAGTCAGCGCCTGGCCGGGGCCTACGCCTGGCGGACCTTTCTCGATCAGGGGACGCGCATCGCGGGCGGCTCGGATTTTCCGGTCGAATCCGACAATCCCTTCTTCGGCCTGCACGCGGCGGTCACCCGCACCGATCATGCCGGCCGCCCGGCCGGCGGCTGGCATCCCGAACAGGCCATGACCCTGCTGGATGCGTTTCGCGCGTTCACGCTGGACGCAGCCTATGCGGAGCACCTGGAGACGCGGGTCGGTTCGCTGGAACCGGGCAAGTGGGCGGATTTCATCCTCGTTGATCGCGATCCGTTCACGATCGGCCCGCAGGACCTCTGGAAGATCAAGGTGCTCGAGACCTGGCTCGCCGGCGAGCGGGTGTATTGAGCGCCTGAGCGGCAGCGCCCCCGCCGGTCGCCCGCTCCGGGATCACGCCCGCCAGTCGATCGCCGCCGGCGGTGGGCTCGCCGGATCGTATTCCAGCACCTCGCCGTTGGCGAGCGACACGCCGGTGAGTGCGACGATGAACGCCCAGTGGCTGACCAGCAGCGTGGTCCCGCTGTCGGCCCGCGCCGCCATCAGGCTGCGGAACTCGTCCGCGCGGCCGATGGTCTCCTCCGCGGTTTCGATGCCGGCGTGCCACCAACGCTCGGGCAGATGGGCGAAGCTATGCTGAGGAAACCGCTCGGCCAGCACGCCGGGCGGGCTGCCGAGGTCGCAGACGAAAAACGACCGCTCACGCACCAGAGGCATGATCTCGACGGGCACCGCGTGGATGGCGAGCAGCGGCTGCGCGGTCTGCAGGGCGCGGGTGTACGGCGAGACGATGACGCGGCTGATCGGCTTGGCGGCGAGTTCGCGGGCGGCGGCGACGGCCTGGTCCGTGCCGCAGGGCGTCAAATGCGGATCTTCGATCTCCGGATCGACGCGGGTCTTGCCGTACAAGAGATTGAAATAGCTTTGCCCATGACGGAGCAGTAACAAAGGCGGTTCCCCGATCGACCGGCCGACATCCTACCGGGCGCCGCTCCCCGGGGAAAGCGCCCCGCCCGCCGGCTCGCGCATGCCGCCCCGGGCATGACGCCGCCGAAGCCGCAGGCGGTGGAAGAACGAGAGTCGATCGATGAACAGAGTGCCGTCGAGATGATCCATCTCATGCTGCAGGCACATGGCGCGCAGTCCGTCGAGATCGTGGATGGCGCTGGTGCCCCAGCGGTCAAAGGCGCGTACGCGCACCGTCGCCGCGCGTTTGACCAGTGCCGTGACGCCGGGCACGGACAGGCAGCCCTCCTCGACCATGGCAAGCCCCCGGCGGGACAGGCATTCTGGATTGATGAACACCCGGGGCGCGTCGGCCCGTCCCGAGACGTCGAGCACGATGATCCGCAGGTTTACCCCGACCTGCGTGGCGGCAAGACCGAAGCCGCCGGAGGCATACAGCGTGTCGAACAGGTCGTCGATTACGGGCCCCAGGGCGGCATCGAATGTGCGCACCGGCTCGGCCGTGCGGCGCAGGCGCGGGTCGGGGTATTCGAGGACCGTTAGTTGGGCCATGGCTCGCCGGCCGTTGGCGGCGTGCCGACGCCGGTCGGCCCGCGGGCTTCGGAGCCGGATCGGGGCGGGTGCCGTATCAGCGGCGACATCGCTGCGACGGTGAGCAGCAGCAGGGCGATTTCGATCGAGTAGACGACCGTATAACCGGAGGCCGGGCCCGCCAGTCCGAGCGACGGCAGGCCTCGGCCCGCGGGGCCGCTGACCAGGTCGCGCACGATGCCGCTGAGCGCGACCGCAAGGCCGGCGGCCGAGGCCTGCACGGCGCCCCAGGCGCCGAGCGCCAGGCCGCGCTGCTCGCGCGGCGCCCGGTTCATGGTGGCGGTCAGCGTGCCGTGGCCGAACAGGCCGGCGCCGTAGCCGATGAGAAAGGTGCCGACGCCGAAGGCCGGCGGCGAGTGCAGCGGGGCGGCGAGGATCACGCACAGAAAGGCGGGAATCCCCACCCAAGCGCCGCGCGCGGCCATGCGAAACGGGTCGGCCCCGCGGCTCAAGACCCGCGAGGCATGGCCGAAGCCGAGCAGTCCGCCGAGCGCGAGCGTGGCGGTAAGCTTGGTGGTGGCGCCCACCGTCAAGTGCAGGATCTGTCCGCCATAGGGCTCGAGCAGCACGTCCTCCATGCTGAACGCCATGGTGCCGAGACCCACCGCCCACAGGCGCCGGATGGCGCGATCGCCGCCGGTGAAGCTGGCCCAGGATTGCTGAAAGCTGGGCGCCATCGCGGGTGTCGCGCCGAGGCGCCGCGGCCTGCGGGCCTCCTGCTTCCACAGCGCCGCCACGTTGAGCACCATCGTGGCCAGGGCGGCGCCCTGGACCACGCGCACGAGCTTCAGGGGCGTGAAATCGGCGAGCGCGGCGCCGAACAGCAGGGCGCTCGCGATCATGCCCACGAGCAGCATCACGTACATCAGCCCGACCACTTTGGGCTGCGCTTCGGCCGGTGCGAGATCGGTGGCGAGCGCGAGTCCCACGGTCTGGGTGGTGTGCAGGCCGGCGCCCACCAGCAGGAAGGCGAGTCCGGCGCCGAGCCGGCCGATCCACAGCGGTGCATGCGCGGCGTTGCCCCAGCCGGACAGCACGAGCAGTGCGAACGGCATGATCGCGAGTCCGCCGAATTGGATGAGCGTTCCCTTCCAAATGTAGGGCACCCGCTTCCAGCCGAGTTCGGAGCGATGAGTATCGGAGCGAAAGCCGATCACCGCGCGGAATGGGGCGAAGATCAGCGGCAGGGAAATCATGATGCCGACCAGGGAGGCGGGCACCTCCAGTTCGACGATCATGACGCGATTCAGCGTGCCGATCAGCAGGACCAACGCCATGCCGACGGAGACCTGGAACAGGGACAGCCGCAGCAGCCGGTGCAGCGGCAGCTCGGTGGTCGCCGCGTCCGCGAACGGCAGAAAGCGCGGGCCGTACCCGGCCCACGCGCGCATCATCTTTTGGCTGAACTTGTTCATCGTGACGCGGACCCGCGCCCGAACACGCGAGGGCCATTGCCGGCCCCCGCGTGCAGGGCTGCGCATCGCCTTCGCCTAGCGGTTGGCCGCCAGCGTCGGTTCCGCAGCCGCCGGCGCCATTGCCACGTGCTTGGCCTTGGCGTTCCCGTTCCAGTAGGCCGGAAACCACGTGGTGTTGGTCAACACGGCGTAATGGATGATCAAGGAAATCACGAGCACCGTGCCCAAGAACAACGGCAGTCCCACGGTGGGCTTGACCACCAGCCAAATTCTAGCCTGGTTCATGTGTCATCTCCTCAGTGCAGCCATGGCGTGTAGACGTACGCCAGGAAGTGGGCCACCAGGGAAATGGCGAAAAAAATCCGGGCTCCATCGATCACGTGCTTGTGAAGCTCCTCGGCCTCGGGAATGGTAAGTCCCGTCGGCCAGACTCTGTTTGGGTCATCTGACATTTCCATACTCCTTGTATCGCGCTCGATGCGCATTGAATTGACTCGACTTTTGACGTGCAAAACCCGCACGCGGGGATTTCATCGATACCTGCGGCATGCAATGAAAAAGGGGCGGCACAGTCTCGAGTCGCAGTGCGGAACCGGAGCGGCGCTTGTTCGAGTTCGTTGTAGTCGAGCATCGAGAACAGTGCCCTGGACCGGAGTGCTGGTGGCGGACGCGCGAAATCGGCAGCGAGAAATGATGGGTGGCATGGTTTCATTGCCACCGACGATTGTCAAATAAAATTGTCAAAACTAAGTGTCATAGATAATTGACACTCAGCGCCCTGCGCTCACGAGCGAGAGGGGGTGGGAGTGGCGGATCCCCGGTGAAGGCGGCGCCGGCGCGAAAGCCCGGCGTCGCCCGCGCGGCCGAAATCCCCGTTCAGGCTCGAGCCGAGCCCTTGCCGAACAGCAGCGGGATGTGCAGCAGGTCGGACAGTGGCGCGGTCTTGCCCGACAACAGGCCCATGCCGATCGCCGATGACAGATACGCCGCCGGACCGGAGAGTTCGGGAAGTCCGAGCAACGATGAGAGCGTACGTCCGCGGCGGCAGATGGCCGGCATGCTCAAAAAGGACGACAAGCCGCTGGCGCCGTCGAGCAGCGGCGCAAAGCGGATGGCCGAGGACAACGGGGCGGCCTCGTCCCACTCGGCGGCATGGTCCTCCTCCTCGACGACACCGGACGCGATCGGCGATTGGCCGTTGAGAATGCCCCGCGCGATGCCGCAGGTGCCGAACGGCGCCCGGATGATGACCAGAAAGCCGCCCTGGCGCACGCCTTGCGCGTAAATCTTGGCGTCGGATTTCACGACGTAGGCCGCCATGATCGCGGCGACCAGGGGGTCCTCCGCGGCGGCCCCGGCCGGCCGGCCCGTCGAGGGACCGACGAGATCGATCGCGTCGTCGAGGAACCCCCATTTCTTCAGTTCTTGGATGGCGGCGGCGGCCTGCGGGGCGCTCGCGTACATCCGTACGATTGGGTGAATCACGGAAGCTCCTTAATCCGAGGAAGTTGCAGGTCGATGTGGGTCTGCCACCGGCGCAGCGCACGCACGCTTGAGCTTACAGGCAAGTTTTGATGGTGTGAAGCGGAGTTGACGGATGATCGACATGACAGCCTGCCGGCCGCGGTCTGCAGCCAAACGGCGACCCGCCTGCGGCGTGATATGGTCCTCCCTGCGACGCGCGACGAGTGCCGGACCGGATGGGGGGAGCGGATGCAGAGTGATGAGAACGGGTCTGCCGTGGGGGGCTACCGCCTGCTCGACGACGACGAACCGCCGCCTTTTCTCGAGGCCGGGCGGGAAGGACGATCGAATTTCGTCATCCTGGTCGATCACGCCAGCCCGCGCATCCCCCGCCGGCTGGGCGACCTGGGTTTGCCGCCGGAGGAACTGCGGCGACACATCGCCTGGGACATCGGTGCGCTCGAGGTTGCGCTGCGCATGGCCCGGACTCTCGACGCGCCGCTGGTGGCGCAAAATTATTCGCGGCTGGTGATCGACTGCAATCGGGATCCCTCGGTCGCGACCTCGATCCCGACCGTCGGCGAGTGCACCGCCATTCCTGGCAACCTCGGACTCGGCCGCCGGGAAGCCGAGGCGCGGCGCGTCGAGATCTTCGAGCCCTATCACGCGCGCGTGCGCGAGTTGCTCGATGCGCGGTCGGCGGCGGGGCGAACCACGATTCTGATTGCGCAACACAGCATGACCCACGTGTTCAAGGGCGTGAGCCGGCCCATGCAGGCGGCGGTGTTGTACCACCGGGATCGCCGTTTCGCCGGATTGGTGCTCGACGGACTGCGGCGCTGCGAGGGTTTGACGATCGGCGACAACGAGCCTTATTTCGTGAGCGATGCGACCGACTATTCGATTCCACGTCACGGCGAGGCGCGCGGGCTGCCGCATGTCGAGATCGAAATTCGTCAGGACCTGATCCTGAACGACGCGGGACAGGACGAATGGGCGCGGCGCCTCACCGCCGTGCTGCGCGACGCGGAGGCGGAATTTCTCGGCGCGCGGTAGGGGCGAATATGTCGAATCCGCCACGTTAAATATTCGTCACCGATTCAAGCCGCCTGCGGCGCGAACGGGCCGTGGGGTCCACGTGTTGGTGGTGCTGAGGCGAAACGCGCAGACCGATTGACATAAGGCGCGGCGCGTCATCGGACATGCATCGACGGGCAATCGCATGCAGAATATCGCGGGAACGCGACGGCGTTCGACGACGACGCCTTGCAGGACTGTCTCACGCGAACGAAGACGACCATGAACGAAACTCTGACCGGTACGCCTGTCGACACGGCATCGCACATGGAGGCGATCTGCCGGGAGCGTTTGAACGCACTGGTCCGCGGCGAGGCCAGCGAAGAGGAATTCATCAGCGAATTCGCGACACTGCCGCAGGATGGTCCCGATCCGCCGTGGAATCTCGCCGACTGGATCAGCGCGCAGCACAACCGCGGCCAGGTCCCCGACGAATTGTTCCACTCGCTCGAATCGAAGCTCGCGGAATTCGAAATGAACACCGCGGACTATGGCGAGACGGCCGAATTGCATCCCGTCGCGCGGCGCCGGCGGCGCACGCCGCCCGCCTTCGTCGAAGGGCCGGCGGCGGCCCGCCGCGTCGTCGGCACGGGAACCGTGCTGCGGGACCGCTATGTCATCGAGGAGCGCCTGGGCACCGGCGGGATGGGCACCGTGTTCAAGGCGCTCGATCAGTTCCGCGGCGACCTCGCTGAGACGAACCGCCACGTCGCGCTCAAGGTCCTCAACGACGAGATCTGTCACCGGCCGGAAGTGTTCGCGAAGCTGCGGCGCGAGTTCTACTGTGCCCAGTCGCTGTCGCACCGTAACATCGTCAGGGTGTTCGAGTTGGACCGCGACGGCGACATCGCCTTCTTCACGATGGAATTCCTCGAAGGCGAACTCCTGAGCAGGATCATCGAGCGGTTCCGGCCCGGCACGGTGTCGCGGTCCTACGCGTGGCGGGTCATCCGGGAGATCGGCGCCGCGCTGACCCATGCCCATGCGCGCGACGTGGTGCATGCCGATCTCAAGCCGCAAAACATCGTCATCATGCACTCGGGCGACGTGCGGTTGCTCGACTTCGGCACGTCCAGCGTCAGTGTGCGCACGACACTGCCGCAGGACGCCGTCTCCGGCGCGGCGAGGGCGGGCCCGACCGCGCTGACGCCGGCCTATGCGTCCTGCGAACTCCTGCAGGGACAACGGGCGGATTCGCGCGACGATCTGTTCGCCTTTGCATGCCTGGCCTACGAGCTGCTGACCGGGCAGCATCCTTTCGGTCAGCGCCGCTCGACGGAGGCGCGGGCGCTGGGCCTCGAGGTGGCGCGGCCGCCGGGCCTCGGCGAGGGACAGTGGAAGACGCTGTCGCTGGGCCTTTCCTGGAGCCGCGCGGAGCGCTCGATGGCGGTCCGCGACTGGGTCGCCGCGCTCAATCAGAAAGACGAGCCGCCCGATGCGACGGTGACCGAGTCCCTCCAGGCCGCGGTGCCGGCAGTCGCGCCCCGCTCGAGTCTCCCGGTGTCAGCGGAGCCGGATCTCCCGCCGCCGACCGTGGCATGCATCCCGGACCCACGGGTCGCCGTCAGGGACTCTGCGCCGGCCGGACCCGCGCCGACTCCGGGCCGGTCATCGATTGCGCATCCGGTGCGCTCAATGCTGCCCGTGGCTGCGCTGTTGGTGAGTGTCGCCCTGTGGATCACGCACCGCCATCCGTCGGGCGCGTCGCGACCCTCGACCACCGCGGTCGCGACGCGCATCGGGGCGCCGAAATCCCTCCCCGTGGCATCGGCTGCGCCGGCGCCGGCCGCGGCCGCGCCGTCGCCCGTCGCCGCGCCCCCGCCCGCGGCCGTC
>JBBIKV010000066.1:0-21616 GCA_037445285.1 Nevskiaceae bacterium
CTGTACTGTTCGGCGATGCGGGTGACGAATTCGTCCACGAACACGCGATTGTCCGCGTTGACCGACTTGATGCGGGTGTTGAGCCAGTTGTAGCCGAACAGCGCGGGGATCGCGACGGTGAGGCCGGCGACCGTCGCGGCCAGCGCCGCGGCAACGCCGGGCGCGATGGCGTTCACGTTGACGTCGCCCGAGAGCGCGATGGCGGCGAAGGTAATCATCACTCCGATCACGGTGCCGAGCAGCCCGAGGAACGGTCCCCCGGAAATGGCAATGGTGAGAAGGACCATCTGACTCGAAAGCGTCTGCTGCAGGCGGGTCAGGGAGGAATCCATGGCCGAACGTATCGCGTTGATCGACTGGGGCGACAGGACCTGGGCACACTGCGCACTCAGCGTCTGGCCGGCCACCCGCTTGTTGAGCTCGAACACCCCGTGGTGGTACAGCCGGTACAGCGTCGAGGCCCCGAATTGATTCTGGTCGCCCGCCAAACTCGACATGGAGGGCGCATCGGCCAGGGTGTCGTCGTCCAGATCGCCGCCGTCCTTGTCGAGCGCGGCGGGATCGCCGCTCAGTTTGCGGAACTCCTTCAGAAATCGCGCATTCGCCCGTTCGACCCGGCTCAGAAAAATCGCTTTCATCACCATGATGCCGAGGGCGATGACGAGCATCGCCATGCAGATCCCGATCACCACCCAGCCGTCGAGCGTCAGGTTCTTCGCAATCGTCACGAAGTAGGTGGCCTGGCCGCCGGACTCGCGCTGTCCGTCGGCACCGTAGATCACCAGGTTGGAGTCCATGCCCTGGCTGCGGGCGGACGCCTTGATCCAGTCGGCGCTGCGCCCGACCTTGGACACTTCCACCTCGTCGATGTCGCCCGTCAGGAACCCCTGGCCGCCCGCCGCGCCGACCGTGAACTCACCGCCGATCTCCTCGAGCTTCGCCGCGGCGCTGCCGGCCGCTACGCCGTCGACGAACAGGGTGAGCTTGTCGGCGGCGGCCGTGACCGCCACGTGATGCCACTGGTTCAGCGAAAGATCGGCCGCCTGCGTGACCGTCACCGGGACGCCGCCGAACGCGGCGCGCGCCGCCAGTTTCGACCCATCGATATCGAGCGCGATGGATTTGCCCTGATCGGTCAGCGCGAACACCACGGCCTTTTGCGGCTGTTCGATGCGCAACCACGCCGAGGCCGTGATGCCCTGATTGGGCAGGAGCCGCAGCGAGGCCGTGGCCGGTACCGTGATGACTTCCTTGCCCGCAAATTTCGCGCCGCCCGCGATGAGCGCAGCCGGCGTCAGCGTCGCCGAGGATGCGGAAGGATTGTTCTTGTAGGCCGTCGAATCCAACGGCAGTCCGGTGGTCTCGCCGAACGACAACACCAGCGTCTGGGCCTCATCATACGTGCCGGGGATGTCGCCGGCGGCCGGCGCGTCCGGATTGCCGTAGTACGCATACATCTTGTCCGATTTCGCACCGCCGGCGATTTGCGGCACGCGGACCCAGAGCAGCGCCATCTGGTTTTGCGCATCGTACTTCTCGAAGTGGAACTTGAGCGGCGTCTTATCGTCCCCCGCCAATAGCCGAAAGTCCGAGCCATCGGGTTTCGTGTCGTTGAAATAGCTGAAGTTCGCCAGCGAGAGACGCACCAGAACGGGCAGATCCTGGGGAGTGCCGGCCACGTCCGCCCCGGCGGCGCTCAGATCGAAGCCGATCTCCTTGCGATATTTCCAGTCGTTGTTCCACCAGGAAGCGGCGAGCGCGACCATCGGCACCAATGCGGCCGAGGCGGCAAGGCACTTCATCCAGTTTTTCATGCTGACCCTTTACGCCGCGCAAAAATCGCGGGCAATGCGAAGCCACCATTGTCTCCGTACTGCGTGATTCTTTTGTTACAGCGCCTGTGAAAGCGCCGGCGCCCGCCAGACGGCGAGCCATCCCATGATGGGGCGACGATGTTCGAAGCGGATGCGCATTTTGCGCAACAACGCAATCTCGAAATGGTTGCGCGCGGCGAGTTCACGCAGATAGGACTCCGTGTGGGCATACCGGCCGGAGGTGCACAGCACGTAACCGGCGGCGGCGGCGCCCCTTGGCGCGGCGGCCCTTGCGGCGGTCGAGGCATCTTCCGCGGCCTCGGTGCTGAACGCGAACAATCCCTGCGTTCGCAGCGCCCGGCGGGCGGCGGACACCACCGCATCCAGCCTGCCGACATAGACGAAGACATCGGCCGCGGTGATCACGTCGAACGCCTGGGGCGGATTCCCATGCAACGCCGTTACCAAGTCGGCGCACTCGAATCGGGTGTAGCAGTTCCGGGCGCGGGCCCGCTCGATCATCTTGGGGGACAGATCAGCGCCCACGAGACTCCGGGCGTGGGGCGCGAGTTCGGCACCGACGAGTCCGGTGCCGCATCCCAGGTCGAGAATGTCCCAGGGCGGCCCGGTGCCGCCGGCGGCAGTCAGGTCGCCCACCAATTCGCGCGGCACGGCGTAGCGCAGCTCGGTGACGAGATTCCGGTCGAAGGTCTCCGCGTGAGCGTCGGAGAGCTGCCGCACGTACTGTTCGGCGACGTGATCGGGAGTCGACCCGCCGAGCGCGTCGACGAAGTGCCGGGCGGCCAGATTGTCGGGCTCGAGCTCTAACACCCGCCGGTAACTGTCGAGCGCCGCGTCATGCAGACCAAGGCTGCGCAGCTTGGCCCCCAGGATGGCCAAGAGTTGGACATCCGACGTGCCGGGCACCGCGCCCCGGCGCAGACTGGCGACGCCGCTCTCCCTATCCCCGCCGGCAGCCAGCGCCATTCCACAGACGGTGTGCGCCAGCGCCAGTGTGGGATTGAGGCGCAGGGCCTCCCGCAGACTCGCCACCGCCTCCCCGAACCGGCCGAACTCCAGCCGTGCGCTGCCCAAATTGAAGTGCGCACGTGCCGAGTGGGGGTCGATCGCCACCGCGCGCTCGAAGGCCGCCAGCGAGCCGTCGCGGTCGTCGAGCTCCCGCAGCGCGATCCCGAGATTGGCATGATCGGCGCCCGCCGCGGCGATCGGCCGCATCGCAATGACCTCCCGGTAACATGCCGCCGCCGCCTGGAAATCGCCTTGCGCGAGCAATGCATCGCCCAACCGGGCGCGCGCGTCAAACGCGGCGCCCGGGGCCGGGGTCCGCGTGCGATTCGCGCAGCAATGTTTGTACTTCCGGCCGCTGCCGCAGGGGCAGGGCGAATTTCGACCCGGCGTCTGCTGCACGACGGCGGGACCCTCAGTGCGCAGCCGGACTGAGTCGCTCACGGTCGCTCACGCTTCAGGCACTCGACATCGTCGGGTCGGCAGTTGCCCTCGCCCAGACCGGTGACGAACACCTCGAGATAACTCAGCGCCGCGTCGGCGAGCGGTGTATTCGAGGCGGTGTTGCCGGCGGCGGCATTGAAACTCTCGGCCACGTTCGACGTCGCGCCGGCCGACGACGACGCGCCCGCCGCCGCGGTGCCGAGGCCGGTCACCGCCACCGGCACGCCCACCGAGGTGCCGGTCACGGTGATGTTGCTCGCGCCCAGCACCGCGGTGGCCGCGATGGTGAGGTTGCCGGCGACGATTCCGGCGTCGTTGGCATTGACCACGCCATGGGGGGCGAACAGGTCGACGTTGCCGGGTGACACGCCGGGCGTCGCCGCCAGCGCCTGGATGCCGCTGCCGGCGATCGCCGCGCGCAGCGTCTCGGTGGGTTGCCCGTTCGAGTCATACGCGATGTTGAGCTTGGGTGCTGAGATCGCCGTCTTCGCTCCCCGCCCGGCATCGATGTTGCCTTCCGTGGTCCAGATTAATATGTCGCCGCCGTCGGCCGCAAACACCCGCGACGCATTCACCTGAAAGTCGCCGTAATCGAAGGCATTCACGCTGCCGCTGGTTTGCGCGACGATGCCGAGCTGATCGGAACCCTTGTCGATGCCGAAGCCTGAGGGGGCGAGCGCCAGACCGACGTTGATCTGCCCGCCCGGCGCGAGCAGCGAAATGTTGCCGCCCTGCTCCGTGTAGATGCGGCTGAAGTACAGCTGGATGTCGCCGGTGTAGGGATTGCTCTGCCCCTTGGCAAGATTGGGGTTCGCGCCGGGGAACAGCGACTGGATCGCGGCGAAGGCGCCCGAGAAGTCGCCGTTGCCCTTGGCCGCTTCCTGTCGTCCATAGGTGCGCAGGAGATCGAAATACACCTGCTCGACGAAGGTCCGCTGCAACTCGGGGGTAAGGGCATCGAATGCCTGATGCGCCTGGACGTCGGTCAGCAGGCCGCCGCCGTCGACGGCCTGCAGGAAATTGACGAGTTCGCCGTCGAACTGGCTCGAGCCGTCGATGTAGGTCTTGATGAACGAGGCATATTGCGGGCTGCCGGCGCCAATGCCCGCCTCGACGCTGATGGCCGCGCCGAGCGCCGGCAATACCGGGTTCAACAGGTTGGCGCGGGTGTTCAAACCGTTCGACGTCCCGAGGTTGACGTTGCGGCCCGCCGTCACCTGCAACTGGCCGGGGCCATCGACCACAATGCCATTCGTGTCGGCAATCACGTCGCCGCCGGCCACGCGTGTCTGGGGGTAGAAGATATCCCGACCGGCAGTCACCGACGTCACGTCGCCCGCCCCCACATTCTGCGCCACCAGATTCAAATCCGTCACGTCGAGGCCGGCCGCGACCTGGACCGGTTTGGCGGACCAGATGCCCTCCGTGGCCTGAGTGCCCTGGTTCGGCTGGAATTCGACGCTGCCGCCCAACGCCACCACGCGCACGGGCGCCAGCGTCCCGGCCTGGTCCGCCGCCGCGAACACGGGGGTGGGCGCATGCTGGTCCGGCAATGCCCCGATCAATGCGGCCGCCATATCCGAATAGATCTGCAGCCCTGAGGAGCGCGCGGGCGACGCGGGCGTCGGCAACTGCGCCGGATTGGCATCCGACACGATCAGCTGCGCGCCCACCGCGTTGATGACGCTGGCAACCACATTCTGGTTGGCGAACAGGTTGAGACCGGCCGTCGGGGACGGCGACAGCACGATCGAGCGGGACAGATCGATGTTGCCGCCGAAGGCGGTGACGTTCAAGGCCTGCGGAAACAGATCGAGTATCGCGAAATTCGCCGAGTCGACGATGGCTCCACCGCGGAAGGAGGGGTCGAAGGTGCTCAAGACGACATGGTCGTCGTCGGCCAGCACCACGTTGCCGCCGGCGGCGACGAGGTTGACCGCTGAATCTGCCCCATAGGTGGAGAAATACGCGATCGACGTGCCATTGCCTTGCAAGGCGCCCTGATTCAAGAGCGTGGGATTGAGCACGCTCGACACCTGGGTGTTGCCGCGCGCCGAGACGTCGACAGTGGCGTCGCCGAGCCCGATCACCGGGGCAAGCGCCGTGCTCGGGCTCTGCGCCACATTGTCGCCCGCGCTGAGCGCGAGGCTGCCGCGTCCCACATAGTAGGTACCGCCGAAAATGGAGCCGCCGGCGCTGACGTTGAGGTTCCCGCCGCCTTGGACCTGAACGATATTCTGCGGAAAGGTGGTGCCGCCGACTTGAACCCCGATCGAGGGGATGGACGCCGCGAGGTCGGTGATGTTGCGACCCGCCGTCACCGACAAATTTCCGCCGCCCAAGGCGCCGATGCCCTGTTGGAAACTCTGGAAATCGACGGTCCAGGCGGTCGCCGAGCCGGGGTTCTGTAGGGTCGATGCGTCCGCGGCGGACCCCACGCGCCACAGCCAGGAGTTGACGAATTGATCGTTGCCGGAGGCGCCGAGGACGTTGCCGCCCACGGCGATTTGAATGTCGCCGCCGTTGGTGGGATAGGCACGGCCCTGCAGGGAGCCGGTGCGGCCCGGCAGGACGATCGCGCTCGCGCTGCCGTTGGCCACGCCCGCCGTGTACAGGAGCGATGCCTGGTCGCCGAGCGTGAAGTCACCCGAGGCACTGACGTCGATGAAGCCGTCGCCGGTACGCACCATGTTCGGCGTGTAGACGATCGGACGACCGTGGTTGCTCGTGGCGCCCGCCTTGCAGGACGTCCCGCCTCCGCAAGGGGCAATCAGCACATCGGCCGGATTGCTCTTGTCGACCGTCAGCGGACTTGCCGCCGTCATGTCCGCACCCGCGACGATGCGATAGGACCAGGAATCGGTGGGTTGCGTCGGCAAGCTGAAGGCGTTCGCTCCGGAGGTGGCCGCGAATCCGTCCGACAGCGACGCATTGAAGGTGACGCCGTTTTGCGCCCGCAACGTCAGAATCCCCGGCACGTTGAGCGGCGTGCCCGTGGTGGCGAACGCCGGATTCAGCCATTGGTACAAATTCCAGGCGGAACCGAGCGTCAAGGTTCCCGATCCATTCGACTGCACCGTCGCGTCGATCTCGACGCCGGGCACGACCCCGAATGCGCCGTTGGATCCCTGTCCCAGCGCGCCGGCGATCGCGCCGGCATTCGTGACCACGTTCATCGCCGCGGCATAGATGCGATTCGAGGGATCGGCCCGCATATCCGTGCTCGAAATCGTTCCCGTCGTGTTCTGGGTGACGTTGAAGGCCTCGAGCGTGGTCCGCGAGCTGCCGATGAACGAGCCGTTCAAGGCCACGCCGGTGCCGCCGGTGAGAACCCCCTCCACGGTCACCGCCGGAGCGCGCAGCAGCACGCTGCCGCCGGAAGCGGCGACGCCGTCGGCAGCGGTACCGCCGCCGGCCACATCGAGCGTGGAACCCTGGTTGAGCAACAACTGGCCGGCGCCGGTTTCGAGCTGAATGGTGCCGCCGCGCTGGCCGGCGAGCGTGGCCTGCGCGTCGACGGAGCCGTTCACGATGAGGTCGGTGGCCGCCGCCAGTGTCACCGAGCCGCCCTGGCTGCCGGACGCATCGATCGACCCATCGACGACGATGCGCCCCTGATCCGCCTCGAGCGCGACGCGGTTGGCGGTCACCGCATTGGCGACCCCGGTGCCGACGATCAGGTCGCCCGGACCCCGCAAGCGCACGTTGCGTCCGCCATTGAAACCGCCGGTGTTGAGCACCTGATTGAGAGCGCCGAAGTCGCCGAATTGCTGCGCATCGATGCTGAACACGGCGCCGCGGCCGGCGGCACCGGTGCCCGTGAGCGTCCCGCCCACCCCCACGGTGCCGTTCGACGCGTCAATGCCGAGCGTGCCGCCCTGGCCGCCGCTGCCGCCGCTCACGTCGATGGCACTGCCGCCGGCGAGCGCGATATTGCCCGCGGACGCCAAACTGACCACGCCGCCCGGGCTGGTAGCCGCCACGCCGGCGTACTTCTGCACGACGCCGGCGACGCTCACCAGCGCACCGGAATCCAACGTCAGATTGTCGCCCGCCGAGGTTCCCGTGGCGGTCAATACCACACGGCCGGAGGGGAGCAGGAGCTGGGTGGCCACGTCGATGCTCGCACCGGTCACGTCCAAGACGCCGCCCAGCCCAAGGGTTCCGGTCGATGCCACGGGATGCGCCGGCGCCCGCAGCGACAGCGCCCCATCGGCCGTGAGCCCGAGTTGGACGTTCGATCCCGTAGTGATCTGCGAGGCGCTGACGTTGAGATTGCCGCCGGTGCTGAACCCGCCATCGGCGGTGGCGGTCACCGTCTGCGCCGCATCGAGCGCAATCGATCCGAGGCCCGACGCGGCGAGCGACCCGCCGCTGAAGACGATGTTGGGCGCCGTGATCGTCAGGGCGCCGCTACCGCTGCCGGTGCCCGCGCCGGCCGGAGCCGCGGCTTGCGAGTTGGCGAGCGTCACCGTCTGGCTGGCCGTCAACCCGACCGCGTCGCCGGCCGCACCGAAGCCGACGATCCCGGGCGTATCGAGGGTGATGGTCTGCGCGCTGGCGTTCAGGCTGCCATAGAGATTGATGGGCGTGCCGCTGTCGAGCAGCAGGCTGCGCAAGCCCTGCGCCGCGAGAATGTTGGGTCCGAGGACGGTGCCGGCGGTCCCCGCCGGGGCGCTGCCCAGAATGATCCCAGGCGATTGCACACCGAGATCCGCCCCCGCCAGTGAGAGCGCGCCATCGGTGACGACGTTGTGGGTGGCCTCCAGGTACACGGAGCCACCCTTCGCATTGATCGAGGACCCGGCGGCGAGGGTCAACAGCCCCGTGACTCCCGCATTGCCGCTGCGCGTGACGGCATCCTGCGCGCCGGCACTGACGCTGAGAAACGCCCCATCGCCCGTCAGCGCATCGCTGTGCGCCCCGGGCGCCGTGCCGGCGGCGCTCAGCTGTGCGCCGCCGTCCAGCGTGATGCCGCCCTGCGCGGCCACCAGCAGTTGCGGTGCCGTCAGGTTGGTTCCCGGGGCGAACTCCACCGACTGCGCGGTGGTCTGGATGGCATCGCCGGTACGCAGGCCCCCGAGCAGAATCGTTTGGGCGTCGAGCGCTTGGAGGCTCGCGGTGGTGAGCAGGATCTGACCCGGCTGCGGCGTCACCGTCCCCGAAGCCACCAGGATGTTGCTGCTCGACACGTCGACTTCGGCGCCGAGCCCGCCGCTCGCGGCGCCCGTCTGCAGGGTGCCGTCGAGGGTCAAGGCGCCGCTCGCGATCAGCGCCAGCACTCCGCTGTCCTGGGGCAGGCGCGGAATCGAGAGTGCGTTGACGGCGCCATTGGCGGCCCCGGTGGCGGCCGTCGCTCCGGCCGCCGCGATCGCCGCAGCCGCCTGGCTCGCGAAAAACGCATTGGCGCCGGTGGTCGTGTACTGCGCCTGTTGCAGCACCACGGAGGCGGGCACCACGTCGAATCCCGATGTGCGGGAGTCGGCGAAGTTCGTCCCCGCGACAGTGCGGTAGCCCGCGATCACGGTCCCGCCGCCGAACTGCGGAAAGGACTGACCGCTTTGAATGTCCTGATAGCCCGGGACCGGAGTGACGAGGTAAGCGCCCGGCAGGAGGGCGTAGCGCGACGGATATAACGTGTAGGTGCCCGCCGGCAGTCCGGGCAGTCCCGACAAATGGACGGCGTCGCCGACCGCGAGCCCCGTCCCCGCCGAGATGTTCGGATCGTACGGAGCCACGTTGACGTTGAGGTTCGGCAGGATCGCGAACTGCGTCGGCCGGCCGCCGACCGCGCTGGAGTTCGACAACACGTCGTTGGTTCCGCCGGGGCCCTGGATGAATTCGTATGCCTGCAGATTGCCGCCGCCGGCGATGTCGATCACCGCACCGGTCTTGACGTCGACCTGCGCGCCCTGCAGGGTCACGCGCTGCGACGGCGGCGCCGTGCCGTCGGTGCCATAGATCAGATTGAGGCCTTGTTGAGTATTGTTCGGCAGCGGATACACCCAATCGATGCCTCCCTGCGTGGTGCCGAAGGGAACGGTCAGTCCGTTGGCGGAGGTGGAGGTGAGGCTGTTTGCGCCGAGGGTGATCGAGGGCGCATCGATCGTGATTGCGCCGAACGGCGCCCGCAGCACGCCGTTCTGGGTCACGCTGCCGGCGCTCAACGTCAGAGCTCCGCCCGCCGACAGGAGATCCGTGTGGGTGCCGGCGCTGCCTTGCACGAGAATCGAGCCGGCGGCGGGATTGACGACGCTCGTGGGATCGGTGGACAGGACGAACTGAGACAGCGTCGACGGGTAGATTTGCTGTGCGGCCAGAGTCAGGTCACCGGCCATCGACAGCGAGCCATCGAGCGCGGTCGCCGACGCGTCCGACAGATTCAAGAGGCCGCGCAGCCGCAGATCGCCGCCGGACGCGACATGCGCCGTGCCGATGCCCTGCAGCACACTGGTGCCGTACAACTCGACGAAGCCGCCGGACAGGTTGAGCGTTCCCGTCCCCGGGGTCGCGACCAGCGCCTGACTGTAAGTCGAGAGCTGGAGCTGATCCGAGTTGCCGAACAGCACATAGGGTGCCTGGACGTTGGCGATCGCACCGCCACTCACCGAATAGGCGGCGGCGTCGAGGGTGATCGAGCGGCCCGCCGCCAGGCTGACGTTGCCCACGAAGTCGATGCTGCCCGGCAGCGCGGCGTTGTTGCCGATCGCGAGCGGCACGGCCCTGAGGGAGATGCTGTCGAAGCCGGCGGCCGACAACGAGGCGGCTGACACATCCGCGATGCCGGCGGCGAGATCGGGAACAGGCGTTCCGGGACTCACGACCAGCGGCGGCGGGGCGGCGCTGACGACGATCTGACGGGCGTCGCCGGGAAATGCCGGCACCGAGGGTATCAAGGGGTTCCCGAGGGAATAGTCGCCGCGCCCGTTGCCGTCGAGCGTGAGATTGAAGCTGCCGCCGGCGGGCTGTGGAATGCCCGCTCCGGCGACCCCGGCGGCGGCGCGCAGATCGCCGCCCATTTGAATGCCCTCGGCCGCGGTCAGCGACAGCGTGCCGCCGGCGGAGGCGACTTGTTCGGCCCGTCCGGAGGCGCCGTTGGCCCCGGTCTGCACGTCGATGACGCCCGCCGATCCGGCCACATCGATCAGCGAGCCAGGCAACAATTCGATGTAGCCCCGGGTCGCGGTGAGGTTCACCGTGCCGCCGCTCAACACGCTGCCGACCGGCTGTCCGATGGCATTCGGATAGATTCGGGCGACGCCGGCCACGTCCAGCACGCCCTGGCTGCCGAGCCAAATCCCCTGCGTGGGCTCGTAGGCGGACTCGGACACGTTGTTCGTGGTCAAATCGAGATTGAGGGTGCCGCCGGCCGACCGCAGCGTCCCCTCCTCGATGATGCGCGCGTTCGAACTCAAGGTGAGGGTGGCCTGCGGATCGGCCTGAATCAGCGCCCCGGCGCCGATGCTGAGCGATGGCGTTGCCGCGGTGATGCCGAGAATGTCGCTCAGACCGTTGTTGATCGCCGGTGTGAGCGCCTGGGTGAGGGTGAGATCGACCGGCAGACGCAGTCGGTCGGGAAGCGTGGTCGTCGAGGTGAGGCCGGCCAACGACGGTCGATCGGCGAGAGATTGGTACTGCGCAGGGAGCGTCAGATTTTGCTGCTGCAGGATCACGCGGGTGCCGGGCGCGACCGTCAGGCCGCCCTGACCGGGGGGGCTGAGAGGGGTATAGCCGCCCTGACCCGCATTCAACGCATAGGAACTGAAGCCCCCGGAGCCCAGATCAGCGGGCGACACCCACAGGGTCGTCGGATCACCCGCCCGGCAATCCGCGGCGGCAATGCAAATGGTGCCGGCCGTCAGCGACAGCGAACCGCCCTCGAACAGGCCGTAGCCGCGCAGCGCCGCCCCCAGATCGAGATGCGGCGGCGCGCCGGCGATGGCGCCCGACACCAGTCCGCCGATCGCGATCGAACCACCGGTGCCCGCATTCAAGGCGCCGGCGCTGTTGAGCTGGGCGCCACCGGTGACGTCGACGAGGCTGCCGGGAGCGAGGCTCAAGGACGGGCTGTCGGTAAAACTCTGCGACAGGGCCGTGAGCGTCACGCTGCCGCCATTGATGAACAGCGGCGCCGCATTGCCGCCGGGGTACAGCAGGGGGCTGTCGTTGACCCACTGGCCGCGCGCCGTGAGCGAGGCCTGCGCGCCCAGGGTCAAACTCGCGCCGGTCTCCGCCGTGAACGTGGGTTCCGCGGCGGCCGAGATCGTCCCGCCCGGGATGTCGACGCGGCCCCCGATGTCGACCGAGTTCGCGGCGACGCTGAAGGTACCGCCCCCGGGGAATTCGAGGGCGACGCCGGCCGGGTCGAGAAACCTGCCGTTGGTGTGGAGCAGCACGATGCCAAAGCCCTGCGTTCCCAGCAGCTCCGGGCGCAGCAGCGACGCGGTATAGCCGGCCGGCAGCGGTTCGCTGCTCAACGGAGCGAACGGGCTGCCGTCCGCATTCAGAAGTCCGGGCAGCACATAGCCGGAACCGAGGGTCAGATTGTCGGTGAGGAAATTGGCGCCGGGGGTTCCCGGAGTGGCGAGGTTGGGCGTGCCGATGTTGAGCGTCGCGGCCTGCGGCACCTGAGTGTAGGGCCGGTAATACACCCCGCCCGCGGAAAGAGACTGCGTCAGTGCGGGGGACTGATCGGGCTGGCGCTGATACAGGCCGGCGACGGTGGCGGCGTTCACCGAGGCGTCGAAGACGAATTGCGGGGTGAACAGCGTCACGCTGCCGGCATCCTTGCCCTCCACATACCCCGGCGCCAGGGGCTGCGGGGCGGCCTGATAGGTTTGCGACACCCCCCATTTCGGATCGGCCAGCGTGGCGCTGTTGGCGATGCCGAGATACTGCACGTTCGGGCTGGCGGAGCCGATGCCGACGATCTGCCCCTGCGCCGTCACGAGTTGGGTGGTATTGAGAACCCCCGGGGTGTACTGGATCTGCCCCCCGGCCACATCCAGCACCGAGCCCGGCGCCAGGATCGCATCGCCCTGTGAGGCGATGGTGATCTCGCCGCCGTTCAAGTTGCGCTCGAGCACGTTGTGTCCGATGGCGGCGATTTCGCCGCTGACGTCCGCCAACGGGGTCCCCTGCCGGATGTCCACGTACACTGTCTGGCCGCGCAGCGGACCATTTTGCTGCACCGGGCTGTTGGCGAGCTCGGTCCCGCGCAGCTGCACGGGGATGACGTTGCTCGACACGGGCAGCACGACGTTCGCCCCGGACACGTCGAGGACGGCGTCGGGCGCCACATAGACGCGGCTCCCGTCCGAGTTGGGGCGATCGCCGACGGTCGAGGACTTCGACGCCGTGATGTCGATATGGCCGGAGGTCGCCCGCACCACCCCGCCGTTCAAGATCTGAATCTGGGTTCCGGTCAACGCCACCGCCGATTTCGGCTGCGCGACGCTGTCGACCGTGGTCGACGGATCGGCGCTCTCGAGCGTGACTGCGGTCTCGCTGTGCGCACCCAGGACCAGCTGTTCTCCGGTGCCGGGCTGGATCGTGCCGCTGACGCCGGCCGATCCCGACAGGGCAATGGATCCCTGGTCGGTCGCCTGCAGGCGGATGCTGCCGTTCTGATTGATGCTGGTGGTGGCCGAAATGCGCCCCAGCTGATTCACCGCCATGCCGGCGAGCGTCACGTTGCCGCGCGCGGCGACGATCTGGCCGACGAGTTGCTCCGGTGAGGTCACGGCGCCGTTGGCGGCCGCGCCGTTGGTGACGGTGCCGCCCACGCCACCGACCGCAACGAGCAGGCCCCGCAGCGAGGGATCGCTGCTGCTCGCCAGATAAATCGTATCGCCGGCCGCGAGCAGGGTTTGGCCGCCGGGAGTGCTGAGGGTGCCCTGATTGGTGACGTTGGGGGCAAAGATCAGGATCTGGCCGCCCTCCGCCGTCTGCAGCGTCGCCCCCGGTTTGATCGTCACATTGCCGGTGACGCCGCTCGTGAACGCCTGAAAGGCCGGATTTCCCGCGGAACCAGACGCGATCAGCCCTCCGGTCACCGCCGCCGGATCGATGTTCAGGGTCGAGGCCGTCAAGCCGCCAACGCTCACCTGCGCGCCCGCGCCGAAGATGATGCCGTTCTGATTGATGAGAAACACGCGGCCGTTGGCATTCAGCGTACCGAAGATCTGGCTGGCGTTCGCATCGTTGATCTGGTTGAGCGCGACCGAGGTCGCGCCGGGTTGCACGAACTGCACCTTGCCGTCGGCCGACACGTTGAACGATTGCCAGTTGAGCGTGGCATTGTTCGTGGTCTGATTGACGGTGAGTGTCGAGCCCGCCTGCACCGCGGTGGCCTGTCCGGCGCTCACGAACCCGGAGGCGCCGAACTTGCTGTTCGCGCAGGCGCCGGCCAGACACGGAATCGGCAGTGTCGTGGCACCGCGCGACGTAGCGGCGGCACAGGCCGCCGCGATGCCGACCGCCATCGTGTCCCTGAGCGCCCGGCGCAGCGTGTCGGCGTTCACCGGTCAGAATCCGTACCGCAGGAGGAAATCGATGCGCGACTTGTCCTTGAGGGTGCGCACCCCGTCGCGCTGCGGGATCGCATAATCGACCGTCCCGGTCACGCCATGGGACTCGAGGCGCATTCCGACGCCGCCGCTCCACAGCGTCAGGTTCGCCCTCTGCCCCGGCAGCGGGTTCACCAGCGTCGCCACCCCGCCGTCCACGAAGGTAAATCCATACAAGGGGCTCAGGAAGGAGCCGCCCCGCGCGCCCACCGGCGGACTGTGCACCTCGAGCGTGCCGGTCATGCCCGAGTCGCCGAGCGTCTCCGCCTCCAGGTAGCCGCGCACGGACTCGGCGCCGCCCAGCGAGAACTGCTCGTTGTTCACGAGCGGGCTGTCCGCCCACTGGCCGCCGAACCGCTGCAGCAGGCCGATGCCGAACGGCAGCATCTCGTTGGCGCTGAAGCCCACCCGCCAATAGATATAGTCGGGCTTGGCGTTGTAGCGCGCGTTCTCGAATTCGTCGGGGCTGTTGAGCGAATTGCGCACGCCGAAATTCAGGCCGCTGGTCAACGATAAATTGTGCGCGGCGCCGAACCAGGCGCCGGCGTACGTCAGCGACCAATTGAGATATCTGACCTTCGCCGTCACCGCCCCCGCACCTGGATTCGTGCCGCCCGGCGCGTTCGGCAGGACCGACGTGAGAACATCCTTGTAGTCCACGCCGGCATTGACGCTCTGCGTGGTCGATGCCGTGCCCGCGACGGGCTCCGCCCAGTGTGCACCGTAGATCGAACCCTTGCCGAGCACGCCCAGGGTGCCCAGTGCCAGCACGTTGCTGCTGGTATGGATGTACGAGAATTCGGCCTCGCCGCCGAAGCGGTCGATGTGGCCCAGATAATTGGCGGCGAACACCTCGGCATCGCTCGGTTTAGCCGGCGCCGTTTGAAAATTCACGCCGATGCTGTCCTGGCGCTGCCACAGATTGTCGTAGCTCAAGGCGGCGGTGGCGCGGTTCGGCGTCGTATCCGCCGTGTGCCGATTGTCGTATTGCAGCGAGCCGTGCAGCGGCAGGGTGTCCTTGACCGCGATTTCCACATCGACGGCCCCGGGCTCCGAGCCCGCCTTCAAGATCGGCGTCATCGACCGGTCGGGCGTGCGCGCATTCAGCGCCGTCAACTCCTGTTGCAATTGCGGCAGGTTGGGCGTCTTGCCGATCTCCAGGGCCGGCAGGCCGGCCGTGATCTGGCGCCGCGAGAAATACCGCTCGCCGCGAATGTGCAGCTGTTCCAGCCTGCCCTCGGTCACCTTCAGCCGAACCAACCCGTTGTCCACGTCCTGCTCCGGAATGTCGACATAGATCGTGCCGTATCCCGCGGCCTTGTAGGCACTTTCGAGCGCATCAGCGGCCTGCTTGACGGTGTCGATGGTGCGGCCGGGCCCGAGGAACGGATACACGCTGCGCTCGATGACGGTGGGCGGCAAGACGTGATTGCCCAGCACCCGGAATTCCGTGATATCGAACGTGTTCAGCTGCGCCGGTGGGGCATCGGTGGCAGACGATTGTCGCGTCACCACCCCCCCCAATAGGCATAGAGTCAATACTGTCGACGCCCTTAGCGCCTTGTCCCAAGCCAAGAGCATGCAATCTCATCCCCACGACCCGCATCGGCGCGATCTACTCCAAAAGGAACCAGACACCGGGTTGTGCGACCAGTGCGGCTTGAGCACACGCTCAATCAAGGCGGATACTATCCGCTCAAACTATGACTAATTCTTGACATGGGCCTCGCCGAAACCACGAAGGCCAATGCCATTCACGAGGGTTCTTGGAAAAAGAAAGCCAGCCACCGGTTTCTAACCCGATGGCTGGCTGAACACTCTGCTTGAACCTACAAACTATTCGATCAAACCACGATTAATTGTTGACGTTCCCATTGCCGAGCAGCTTGCTCGGGACCGGGGTGGTCAAGTAATCGACGTTATCGAACACTGGCACGTCGCAATTGTTGATCGAACCGCTGGTCGTCTTGGAGTACGCATTCACCGGGTTGAGCGCAACCGTCGCGAAGGTCGCGGGGACCGCCGGAGCCGGCAGGTGGCCGGCAGGTGACGCATCACCAATCTGCTGGCCGTTGGCAATCGTCCACGGCGCGCTGCCGTAGGCCTTGTTGCTATCCGCGATGAAAGCCGATGCACCCAACAGCTTCAGCAATTGGTTGCCCGCGAGGGCGACATTGCCGGCAGGTATGTGCGCGCCCGCAACGATCTGGTAACCGTTGCCCGTGCTGAAGTACGGATAGAAGCCGTTCGTCACGTTCTCCAGCGTCGGTCCCACGCCGTCGATCGCGATGAGGCGGTACGCATCACCCGCGCTCGTCAGATTGGCGGCGGTCAATTCGCCGTTCAATACGCCAATCCCGTAGCCGCCGGCGGCGAACGTGTGGACCGCGTTGGGCGGGTAGTACTCCGTTTGAGCGCCGCCCGCGAACACGTGCTGCAAGCAGGAGCGCACGCCGCCGGCGCTGCCGTTCGCGAACGACACCAAGCCGTCTTCTCCCGGAATGTTCAGCGAGGACAAGCTGCAGCGCGCACCAGTGAAGTAGGCTTCGAAGGAGGCCTCCGAACCCGAGCCCTTGTCACGGCGACAGATGTATACATTGTTGTCCGCCGGCGCCAGACCGATCTGGCTCCAGCCGAACACGGCACCGCTGAACAGACCCGCCACTTCCGACTTGGTGAGCGACGGCGCATTCGCGGGAAGATCGCTCGGAGAGGCGAAACCTTCCGCCGCCTGCAGCGCGTAGTACGCGTTCTTCGTGAGGGGGACGGCCCAAATCTGATCGACCGTCGGAGTCGCCTTCAGATTGGTGGCAGTGACCGCACCGCCGCCCGCGGTCTGCAGAATCGCCGCCTCGACGTCGGCAACGCCCAGGGTCGGGATGTCATTGGCGGTGACGGCGGTCGTCGGACAACCCGCATGGTTCGTGTAGGCGGAGAAGTTTCCGACCGCGGCGACCACATTGACCGTGGGGCACAGCGCGTCCGAGATGGCGGCCGGATTGATGAAGCCGACGCCGGTCGCGACATTCAGCGACGCATTCGCGAGCGGCTGCACGCCGTTCGCCGAACCGACCGTGGATTCCTTGAAAATGGCCAGCGGAGTACCCGCGGCAATTCCCGAATCGGCGGACGCCGTACAGAAGATCATGCGATTGGTGTAGGTACCCGTGGTGCCGATATAATAAATGTCGGTCGTGCCCGCGGTGCACACGCCGCCCGGCAAGGCCGTTTCGATGGCGGTATTCACGAGGGTGTTGTCAAGCGCGGTCGAGCCGCTGATCTTGACGATGACGGCGGTGGCCGGGTTAAAAGCGGCAATGTCCAACGCAGACGCGGTGTTGATGGCGGCGCCGGCGGCGGCCGTTGCGATGGCGCAGCGGATCGCGGTTTTCAGAATTGACATGATTGGTTACCTTCTAAAGTTTAATGAAACTAGTTTGACTCAGGCCTGCGTGCGGCGGCGGCGGGCGATGCCCACCATCCCGAGCAGACCGCTGCCGAACAACCACGCGGCGGGGGGGAGCGGCACAGCCGAGGTTCCGGCCGTCCCGATGTTGTAGGTCAGATCGCCGTTGCTGGCGAGGAAGAAGAACCCATTGGTCGACGTGCCGTTGGTGTACGGGGTATCGCTGGCCCGGTGATTCGCGGTCGTGGTGATGTTGTAGAAGCCGAGCGCTGAACCGACCGCGCCCGAGAAATTCTGCCCGGTAACCAGCTGGCCGGCGCGCAGGCCTGTGAGTGAGCCATTCAAGGGACTCGTGGTCGTCGTACCCGTGGTGTCCTGCAGGAAACCGCCAGCCGGGGGGTTAATGGCCGCCCAGTTCGCGCTTTCGCTCTGGATGTTGTTGATGAGCCCGCCAACCGCGTTGTACGCCGTCGGCGGCGTGGTGGTGGACGTCACGACCGCTTGTTCGATGCCCGCACCGCCATTGAGGCCGCCGACAACCATGTAGTTGGCCGTCGTCAAGCCCGCGACCGTGGAGAAGCCCGGAACGATGCCGAAGTCGACCTGCAACACCTGGCCGGCCGCGCCGGTCGGGTTGGCGGCGAGCGCAAAGGCTCCGCCGGCGCTGGTCGGGGTGAGGTTGCCCGACGCGAGCGTCACGGCGGATGCATCGTAGTTCAGGTTCACGACGTCGGACTGCGTGCCGGCGGTGTTGAAGATGGCCAGGATCAGGCCGGTTGCGGTGGGGGCGCCGGTTGCGGCGGTGGGCGGCGCGAGCGCTGCTTGTGCCGACACGGATGCCAGCGCGAGGCTGACCGCGGCGGCGGTGGAAATGACGGATAATTTCATATCTTGAGTCTCCCGAACGTAGATGATTGATAAAACTGCACAAATCGCACGTCCGCGGCACCTCGAGCTGCGAGCCCCGGAACTGTGATCACGTTGCTTGACGCGGGGAAATTCCCTCCACCCCCTCACCAACAGGGCGCCACGATGCATGGATCGCGTGTCAGCGCCATGATCGGATTGTGAATTTTCGACAACAGAACCGAGCGCTGCGTCGCAGCCTTCGCGAAACTGTAGCAATCCCGGCCTACCCTTCGACTCCGTGACACAGGTCGGATCGAAGAGCACCGCGATGGCAGCAACTCCTCAAGGTTTGGCGACGACGATGATGTGGATGACGCTGGCGATGAGCGCGCCTCCGGCCGTTGCGGACGGACGCGTCGCGCACGGCGGCGAATCCGAGGCGATCGGCCTCGTGGGGTCTGTGCCGATACGCGAGTCGGACGTCGTCTCGGCCGATCGCGGGGAATTCGAGCGCTTGCGGCGCGAACACGAGGTGCAGCAACGCCAGTTGGAGGGTAAGTACGCGCAGTCCCGCCACGCGCTCCTGCAGAAACAACTCGATCAGCTGCTGGATCGCAGGGCGCTCGAACTAGAGGCGCAGGCCCGCGGCGTCGCGCCAGAGGCGGTGCTCGCAGACCTGAAAGTCGCCGAGCCGACGGACGCAGAGGCGCAGGCCTTCTACGACGCCAACAAGGAGCGCATCAATGCACCCTATGGGCAGACGGCGGCGAAGATCCACGACTACCTGGCGGGTCAGGCCCGCGACCACGCCAATCGCAGCTTTTACGATGCGTTGCGTGCCAAGCATGGCATCGCGGCCACGCTGGCACCGTATCGCCGCGCCGTGGCGGCGCTGGGACCGGTTCGCGGACAGAGCCATGCCGCCGTCACCATCATCGAGTTCGCCGATTTCCAATGCCCCTTCTGCAAACAGGCGGAAAGCTCACTGCGCGATGTGTTGGCGAAACATCCCACTGACGTGCGCCTGGTGTTCCGCAACCTGCCTCTGGAGGAGATTCACCCCAGCGCAAGACTCGCGGCCGAGGCCGGAATCTGCGCGGACCGTCAGGGAAAATTCTGGGAAATGCACGACGCGATGTATGGCGATCAAAGCGCGTTGAATCCCGATGCCCTCAAGAGCACCGCCAAGCGCCTCGGCCTCGATGCCGGACGATTCTCGGCCTGCCTCGCCGACGGATCGACGCAGGCCTCCCTCGAGGCCGACACGCAGGCGGCGCTGGAGCTCGGCCTCGACGGTACGCCATCGCTCTTCATCAACGGCCGGCCGCTGGAAGGCGACGTGCCGGAGGAAAGACTCGAGAGCCTGATCGCCGAGGAACTGCGCCGCAGCGCCCGGCAACCCGGCTGAACGCAATCCATTACCCATCGACTCGCCAGGAGAATTTGAAACGTGAATACACCCAGCACCCGCAGCAATGTGGCGGCCGCGTTAATGCTGACCATGGCCGGGACCGTCGGCTTCGCCGCGGCGGCCGAGTCCCCCACACCGGTGGGCGCCTGCGCGCTATTGACCCAGGTGCAGGTGTCCTCGGCCTTCGGCTTGAAGGTCGAGCCGGGCATCCGACCGGTCGACACGGATCCGTCCATATGCAACTGGCGCGAGGCCGGCAAGCCCGCAGGACCTGCCAGAAATGTCCTGGTGACGGTCATCCAGGCGACTCACTTCGATGAGTCCAAGGCCAGGCTTCCCAAGGCCCCGCCGCCGCCCAATCTGGGGTTGGGCGACGACGCGTTCTTCTTGAAGCAGGGTCGGTTCCCGGTGAACCTGTTCCTGAAGAAGGGCACGCAGTATTTTCGGATCATGGCCCGGACTCAGGTGACGCCGCCCGCGGGAGTGGAAACCGCGGATGACGAGGACAAGGCCGTCGAGATGAAAATCGCGGGCGAGATCCTCAAGTCACTGTAGGCTCGGAGCGACCAGCGTCGCACCGACCACGGCGGACAAATCGCTCTCGAGCCCGTTGTACGTGTAAGCGGTGGCCGCGAAATACAAGGTTCCCGGCAACAGTTCGGCCAGCGTGACGCTGGTGACGGCCGCGTCGGCGACGTCCACACTATAGGTTAGCGAGTTGGGATTGGGCCCGAAGTAGACCCGGTAGCCGCCGAGACTGGTGAGCGGTGTGCCGTCGGCCGCCTGCGTCGGCGGCGACCAGGACACCGTCGCGGATGCCAGCTGGGCGGTCGACACGAGCACCGTTCCCGCCGCGGTTCCGTCCGAGATCCAGTGTTGCTCTCCCAACTGCGGACTGTCGGTGATCAAATGCAGACTACCGCCCTGTGCGGAAATCTGCATCGAGGAGATCCCCCCAAGATTGGTCACCAGCATTGTACCGCTCTGTGTGCCGTCGGAGCGCCACAGTGCGGGACCGGAGAAGCCGTCCTCGGCGACGAAGTACACCAGACCGTGGAACACCGTCAAGAAATTCGGCGAGGAACTGCCGATTCCGGAGTTGATGTCGGCGACGAGTTGAGTGCCTTCAGGAGTGCCGTCGGTGCGCCACAGCTCGGATCCGGTGATGCCGTCGTTCGCAGCGAACAGGATCAGTCCGTTCCTATACGTCAAGTTCCGCGGCGAAAAGCCGCCCGGCAGGGCGACCTGCTTCAACGGGAGCGTGTTGGCGGCGGTGCCATCGGAGACCCACAGTTGGCGCCCGAACATCCCGTCATCGGCGCTGAATACGACCAGCGCATTGAGGGCCGTCAAACCGCCCGGCAGCGAACCCTGAGGGCCAGGAATGATGTCGCTCACCAGCTGGGTTCCCTGCGCCGTGCCGTCGCTCGCCCACAATTCGTGGCCGTGGATACCGTCATCGGCCACGAAGAACAGCGTGCCATTCACGGCCGTGATGTCATGAGGATTGGACCCCACCGGCCCCGGCGCAATGTCCGCCACCATCCCCGTGCCCGGGTCGGTTCCGTCGGAAACCCATAACTCGAGACCGTGCTCTGGATCGGAGGCCGCAAAGAATTTCGAGGTGCCGAACCAGGCCACGTCGGGCAGCGCCGCATTAAACGTCCCCTGGGCGTGCGAGCCGATCGTGAACAAGCACAGCGGAATACCCGCCGCGGCGGTCTTTGCAAATACCTTCAGTGCACGGCCCAGGTGCATCAGTCGATCATCCATCGGTCCATCCTCAATTGCGTCTTTTGGAAAAATTGAACGCCCATTGAGCCGGTCTTTGTTGACACTTGTGTGAAGTCGCCGATCGGCGACGCTCCGCCGGGACTCGACAGCCGCGGCAACGCCTCGGGGATCTGCGCCGACAGACATGTCTACGTCGGCGGCCCCACAGCGGCGGCGGCCCCGAGGCGCCGCCTGGCAATCATTGCCATCGAGACCGCCAGCAATCCATACGCCCAGGGCGGCAGCGGTGCATCGCCGTCGTTCGTCGGCGCCGTACCGAAGGCGAGGGTCTGTTGCGCGGCCGGCGCCGAATCGATCTGATCGC
>JBBIKV010000067.1:0-18385 GCA_037445285.1 Nevskiaceae bacterium
ATCCACTGTGGATGGATGACCAGCGCATCGATGCGCTCACCTCGATCTACGCGGATTTCACGGGGCATTCGGTCGATTTCCCGGCCCTCGTGCGCGAGAAGAAGCGGCACATCGTCGATGGCACGTTCTGCGCGGAGCTGGACCGGCTCGCCGGCACGGCAAACCGGATCGCGCGCACCGATTGGCGTACTCGCGACGTGAGCCCCCGCCAGGTGCGCGAGGCCCTGGCCCGCGTCACGGTCGCATTGAGCGTCTACCGCAGTTATCGAACGGCGACCGGCGCGTGCTCACGGACGCGGTGCAACGGGCCCGCATCGGCTCGACGGATCTCGACGGGGTGGTCTTCGATTTTCTTCTTGCCCTGTTCACGAAGGCCGAATTGAACGAGACCGAGGCGCGGTTCATCGCCGAGTGGCAGCAGTTCGCCCCTGCCGTCATGGCGAAGGGCATGGAGGACACCACCTTCTACAACTTCGACCGCCTGGTGTCCTGCAACGAGGTCGGCGCTCAAGCGTCGTTGATCGGCATTTCGGCCGACAAATTCCACGAGTTCTGCCATCATCTCAGCGATTGCTGGCCGAACACTCTCCTCGCGACCTCCACCCACGACAACAAGCGCAGCGAGGACGTGCGCACGCGGATCTCGGTGCTCTCGGATATTCCCGACCGCTGGTCCGAGGCGCTGCAGCTCTGGTCGCATCTGAATGCCGCCGCCTGGAACCATCGCACGCCGGACCGGCATGCCGAATACCTGTTCTACCAGACACTGATCGGCGCGTGGCCCATTTCGCCGGAACGCTCCTGGCAGTACATGCTCAAGGCGTGCCGGGAGGCGAAGAGCCGCACGTCGTGGCACGAGCCCAACCTCGGCTACGAGGAGAACATCCGCGGCTTCGTCGAATCGAGTCTCGCGAACGGCGCCTTGATCTCGAGTCTCGAGGCGTTCATAGAGCCGCTGGTGCTACCCGGGCACATCAACAGCCTGTCGCAGACACTGCTCAAGATGCTGGTCCCCGGAGTGCCCGACTTCTATCAGGGAACCGAGCTGTGGGATCGGAGCCTCGTGGATCCGGACAACCGGCGTCCGGTGGATTTCGTCCAGCGGCGCGAATTGCTCGAGCGCTGCAAGACTCTGACGGCGGCCGAGGCGCTGCGCGACTGGCAGTCGGGGCTTCCGAAGCTGTGGATGACTTACCGGCTGTTGAGCCTGCGCCGCGAGCGGTCGGAGGATTTTGGCATGGAGAGCAAATATCAGCCGTTGGTGGCTCAGGGCACCCATCTGGGGAACCTGTTCGCCTTCCGTCGCGGCCCGTGGCTCATCGCCGTGGTGCCGCGCTTCACTCTCTCCTTGAACGGTGATTGGGGCGACACGACGTTGCCGCTGCCCCAAGGAACCTGGCGGAACCTGTTCGACGGCTCGACCGTGCAGGGAGCGGCGGGAGTCGACGCGACCGCGCGGCCGGACGACCGGTATCGCTTCTCGGTGGACGGCTGCTACCCGCTTCCCGATCCGCGCTCGCTCTGGCAGCCGGACGGGGTGCACGGCGACTCCCGGGTCGTCGATAGGTCGGAATTGCACCGCCTGCACCACGACGCCTACTCGCCGAAACCCCTGCGCGAGGCGGTGATCTACGAAATGCACATCGGCACGTTCACGCCCGAGGGCACCTACCAGGCCGCGCAGACAAGGCTCGCCCACCTCGCGGATCTCGGCATCACTCACGTCGAGCTCATGCCCCTGGCGACTTTTCCCGGCCGGCACGGCTGGGGCTACGACGGCGTCTATCACTACGCGCCGATGCCCACCTACGGTACGCCCCACGACCTGGCACGCTTCGTCGCCGCGTGTCATCGGCATGGCCTCGCGGTATTGCTCGACGTGGTCTACAACCATTTCTGGCCCGACGGCAATTACGTGACCGCCTTCGGACCGTACCTGACGGATCGAGTCAAGACCCCCTGGGGCGACGCGATCAACTACGACGGACCCTCGAGCGACGGAGTGCGGAGCTTCTTCATCGACAATGCGCTGATGTGGCTGGCGGACTATGGATTCGACGGCCTGCGACTCGATGCGGTGCACGCCATCCATGCCTTCGAGGCGGTCCACTTTCTGGAGGACCTGGCGTCCGCAGTGCGCCATCTGGGCGAGGAACTCGACCGGGATTTCCTCCTCATTGCCGAGAGCGATCTCAACGATCCCCGTCTGGTGCGTGCGCCGCAGCAGGGCGGCTACGGCCAGAGCGCGCATTGGGCGGACGACTTCCATCATGCGGTGCACGGCTATTTCACGAAGGATGCGACCGGCTACTATGTCGATTTTCACGGCCTGGAGGACGTCGCGACGGCGCTCCGCGCGGGCTACGTCTACCAAGGCCAGTTCTCCCGCCACCGTCAGCGCCGACATGGGCGGTCGCCCACCGGGGTCCGTTCACGGCAGCTCGTCGTCTGCTCGCAGAATCACGATCAGATTGGGAACCGCGCGCAAGGCGAGCGCCTCGGGATGCTGCTCGAGAGGCATCAGATCAAGGCGATTGCCGCCCTGGTGCTGTTGTCCCCCTTCGTGCCGCTGATCTTTCAAGGCGAGGAATGGGGTGCCGGCACTCCCTTCATCTACTTCACGGATCACGAGAACGAGGAATTGGGCCGCAGGGTCACCGAAGGCCGAGCGCGGGAATTCCGGGCCTTCGACTGGCACGGAGAGGTACCGAACCCCCAGGCATCCGAGTCGTTCACGAGATCGAAGCTCGATTGGCGGGAACTGCGGGAGGCAGGCCACCGCGAACTGTTCGATTGGTATCGCCGCTTGATCGCATTGCGCCACGACGCGCTCGGCGCCTTCGATCACACCCGGGCGACGATGGAATGCGACGCCGCGGCCGACTGGCTCACCTTCACCGTCGCCGACTTGCTGGTGGCATTCAACCTGGCCGCATGGCGGCAGTGCGTGCCCATGGCTGCCGGCGACTGGAGCCTCATCATGAGTTCGGCCGCTCACGACGACATTGCATCGCCCGAGTTTCCCGGGGGGGTGCACGAGAATATTCAGGCGGCGGCCGCACGGCGCCGCCGTGCAAGCTCAATAATTCGACAGAATCGCGAGGCTCGGCGCGTCGAGCGGCACGCCGGCCTTGACCTTGGCCAGTTCATCGGCGCGGGTTTTCGCCTGCAGGTCGATGAGATACGCGTGGATCGCGTCGGCATCGGCCGGTGAGAGCCGGTCGTCCCAGCGGGGCATGCCGTTCGCCACCAACGCCCCGTCGAGCACGATGCCGCGAAACACGGCGTGCGTGCCGGGCTGCATGCGCCGCAGGTCCGGCGAGACGGATCGATGTTGATTGGCGTGGCAGATGGCGCAATTGGCGAAAAACAAGCCGCGTCCCCGGGCGAGCAACGCCGGCGTGACGCCCGGCCGCTGGGGCGGTGGTTCGGTCGCGACTTGAAGCGGCGGCAGGAGGGGCGGCAGGGCGACGCTGCCGCCGCCCAACCTGAACACCAGCAAGCGGTTCTGATTGCCGCGCTGATACGCCGCGGCATAGCGGGGAACGTAGGGCCAGCCGCCCCCGCCCCATCCGGCCATGACCGCCACGTATTGCACGCCGCCGACACGGTACGTCATCGGGGCGGCCAGGATCGATACACCGGTGTCGATCGACTTGAGAAGCACGCCGGACTTTTCGTCGAAGGCGCGGAACGTGCCGTCGATGCTGCCCTGGAAGACGAGGCCGCCCGACGTCGAGAGCACGCCGCCGCGGTCCTGCCAGCCGCGCATGGGCGTGGCCCACAGTGTGCGGCCGGTCAGGGGATCCATCGCGCGCAACTCGGAGCTGAACGGCATGCGCTGCGTCTCCGCGAAGGCCGGGAGCGCCTTGACGGCATCCCGGATTGGCGGCGGCAGGGTCGGCAGGGCCGCCTCGATGTCGGGTCCGAAAATCAATGCCGCATCGTTGTTGAGCACCTTGGGGGCATGCGGCTTTTGTCCGGGGGTGGTGAACATGAGATTGCCCATGTCGAGCACCGACGCGTAATAGGTTCCGGTGCGCCCGTCATAGCTGCCGGGGTGCCAGTTGCGGGCGCCGGGCGTGGCCGGATAGACGATCTTCGGGCCCGCGTCGTAATCGGAAGCCTCGCGATCCATCACAGGGCGGCCGGTCTTCAGGTCGACGGACGTCGCCCAGTTGGTTCGCACGATGGGGTTGGCGCGCAGCAGCGTGCCGTCGCGCCGGTCCAAGAGGTACAGAAACCCGTTCTTCGGCGCGTGGATGAGCACCGGCCGGTCGCCGCCGTCGATCCGCATGTGCGTGAGGATCATGGGCTGGGTAGCCGTGAAGTCCCAGCTCTCGTGGGGCGTTTCCTGGTAATACCATTTCAACCGGCCGGTGGCCGGATCGAGAGCCACGATGGACGACAGATAGAGCTGATCTCCCCCGCCCGGCGATCGCTTGTGGGTGTCGTAGGGGCCGCCGTTGCCGGTGCCCACCAGCAGGAATCCGGTCTCCGCATCGTAGGTGATCGCATCCCAAGGCGCACCGCCGCCGCCGATGTCCCAGCGGCTGTCCGGGTCCCAGGTCTTTGCGGCCTGTTCCAGGTCGGGATGATCCTGCGCACCCTGCTTCGGATCGCGGGGCACCACCCAGAAGCGCCACTCGAGCCTGCCGGTGTCGATGTCGAAGGCGCTCACATAACCGCGAACGTCGTACTCGGAGCCGCCGTTGCCGATAACCACGACGCCGCCGGCGAGTTCCGGAGCGCCGGTGGACGTATAGCCGCGATTGCGGTCGACGATCGAGTCGGCCTTCCACACCACCGTGCCGGTCTTCGCGTCGAGCGCGTACATCCAGCCGTCGAGGGTGGCGACGTAGACGCGGCCGTGCGCGACGGCGACCCCTTTGTTGGCCATGTCGCAGCAGGCGAAGCGGTTGACCTGCATGTCCACCGCCGGCTCGAAGCGCCAGAGCTCCCGGCCGGTGGCCGCGTCGAAAGCATAGGCGCGCCCGGCGACGCCGCTGGTATACAGGACCCCGCCCACCTCGACGGGCGTCGCCTCGAGCACCCGGTGTGTGCCGAGGTCCGCCGACCAGGCAAGCCCCAGTTCCGCGACGTTCGCCGGCGAGATGTCGGCAAGCAGAGAATGGTGCGTCTTGCCGGCGTCGTTGCCGGTCGTCGGCCAATCGACCTCCGGGGGGACGGTGTCCGACGGTGCCTGTCCGCAGGCGCAGAGCAGCAGGGCCGGCAACCAGCGGACCGGCGGGAACGGAAATCGATTCACGGCGAATCCCAGGGGCTCGGCATATTGTAGGGCACCGTGATGAAATTCGCCTCGATCTGACAGATCATGCCATGGTCGATCTTGAACAGTTCCGCGAGATAGAAACTGTGCGGCCGACGGACCGGCGAGCGCACCGTGCGCCCGTCGGTGAGCTGGTACTCGGCGAGCCGGCCCGAGTGATCGATGAAGCCGAAGGCGAGCACCAGGCCACGCTCCTCGTCCACCAGCGGAAACCGCCGGCCGCGCAGCCGGTCGTCGTAGCGATAGTTGCCCATGCGGAACTGTTCCTCGCACCCGAGCGCGGAGACCGGCACGATCTTCGCGAATTCCGGGTTGCGCGTCGTCTGCACGCCGTTTTCGACGCGGTTGCAATCCGGATGGAAGCGCGTGTGCAGGGTGCCGTCATTGAGCTGCAGCGTGTCGAAATAGCCGTTCGAGAGGCGGATCATGTCCGCGCGTGGCACCGGGCCTTCGACATTCGCGTTCAGAATCGGCTTGTCCAAGTAGCGGGGATTCTCGAACTTGATGCCGGAATCCGATTGGCGTACGACGATGGTCTCCGCCTCGGCGATGCGGCCGCCGGCGCCGACCGCGAGCCGCACCGTGAACGCGGACTCCTCGAGGTGCTCGTGCACGGTGCCGAAGTACCCCACCTGTCCGGTTGCCGGATCGGCGAACCGCAGCCGGTAGCTGCCGATCTTCTCGATCGTGTTCCACAATCCGTCGCCGCGCTCGAGCATCACGTTGTTCTCGGAGGTGCGCGCAGCGGCGGCCCAGTCCACCGCCCGTGCGTCGCGCCTGCCGAGCGCCCGTAGGTAGTCTTCCAGCGCCTGGTAGAGTCCGGCACGATCCATGGCATTCTCCGCGGTGAAGTCCGGGTTGACTGTTCCGTTCGATGATAACAAGATAACAAATGTTAGGGTAAGCGGGCGGGGCGCGGCATGCGGACACCGGAGGAACAGGCCAATCTCGACAGGGTGCTCGCCATGTACCGTGAGGTGCTCATCGCGATGAATCCAGACAAGGTCGATGCGCACCTGTCGCCACGCTACGTGCAACACAGTTCGCTCGCGGAACCCGGTCTCGAGCCCCTCAAGCGGTTTCTGCGGCAGGTGCGGCGCGACAGCCCCTCCGCCCGCCAGACCATTCACCGCTCCTTCGTCGACGGCGATCACGTCATCGTCCACGTTCACGTGGAGCGCTGGCCCGGAGATTCCGGCCTTGCGGCGGTCGACATATTCCGCTGCGAGGACGGCGAGATCGTTGAACATTGGGATGTGATCCAGGAAGTGCCCGCCGGGCCCCTCAACCCCAATGGCATGTTTTGACCGTGCGCTTCAACGGCAAGCGGGTTTTCGTGCTCGGCGGGACCAACGGAATCGGGCTTGCCGCCGCGCGGGCGTTCAGGGATGAGGGAGCGCGGGTGGCGGTGACCGGCCGCGACGAGGCGTCGCTCGCGCGAGTCACCGCGGACGAGGAGTTGCTCGCCATTCGCTCGGACATGGGCCGGGTCGCCGACAGCCGCGCGGCCGTCGCGCGGGTGGCGGCGGAATGGGGAGGAATCGACGTGCTGTTCGTGAATGCCGGGGTCGGAGGCTTCGCGACGGTCCCCGAGGTCACCGAGGAATTTTGGGACTGCGTTCACGGGGTGAACGTGCGCGGAGCGTTTTTTGCGATGCAGGCGGCGCTGCCGCATCTCATCGATGGCGGGAACATCGTCATCACCGGGTCGATCGGGGCGGTTCTGGCGGTGCCCGGCAACGTGGTCTATGCCGCCGCGAAGGCGGGCCTGCGCGCCGCAGCACGCATTCTCGCCGCCGAACTGCTGCCGCGCCGCATCCGTGTCAACGTGGTCTCGCCGGGGCCGACCGAGACGCGGATTTTCCAGCGCGGCGCCGATCCGGTGCAAATCGAACACATGCGCGGCATCCTGCGCAATGCCGTACCCATGAAGCGCATGGGAGAGGCCGCGGAAATCGCGCGCGCCGTGTTGTTTCTCGCCTCCGAGGAGGCGAGTTTCATCACGGGCGTCGACCTCAATGTCGACGGCGGCTGCGTGGAGCTTTAGGGACGTCGACTTCCAAAGGCCTGCGCCGGTCCCGGCGCCTCACGGCATGGTCGGTGCGGCGTCCAACAGGATGGTCTTCGTCTCGAGATAGGCTGCGAGGCCCTCGACTCCGCCTTCGCGGCCGAGTCCCGACTGCTTGAATCCGCCGTAGGGCAGGCCGAAGTCCATGCGCAGGCCGTTCTGACCGATGGCGCCGCTGCGGATGCGGCGTGCGATGCGGTAGGCGGCATCGGCATCGTGGGTGAGCACCGACCCGTTCAGACCGAAGTGCGAGTCGTTGGCGACGCGGATCGCATCCTCGTCATCGTCGACGGGAATGAGACTGAGCACCGGCCCGAAGATCTCCTCCTGTGCGATCCGGCTGTCGTTGCGCACGTGTGCAAAGAGCGTCGGTTCGATGAAATAGCCCCGTTCCAGGTGGGCGGGCCGGTGACCGCCCGTGACGAGTTCGGCGCTGCGCCTGCCCTCGTCGACATACATTTTGACGCGCTCCAACTGACGCTTCATGGCGAGCGGTCCGAGCTGCGTGCGCGGGTCGTCGGAGTGGCCGATCACGACCTTCTGCATCGCATCCGCAATGGCGGCCGCCAGTTCGTCGTGCCGGTGCCGCGAGACCAGGGCGCGGCTCAGCATGGCGCACACCTGGCCGCTCATGAGGGTGATCGTGCCGGTCAGCAGTTGCGCCGCGGCCCCGATCGGGAAATCGTCGCGGACGATCACGGCGGACTTGCCGCCGAGTTCCAGGGTGCAGCGCGCGATGCGCTCTGCGCAAATGCCCGCGATGCGCTTGCCGGCGGCGGTCGAGCCGGTGAAGCTCACCTTGTCGACGCCGGGATTGCGCACGAGGTGCTCGCTGACCTCGCGCTGCGCGCAGACCAGGTTCACGGTGCCCGGGGGCACGCCGGCGGCCTCCGCGGCCTCCGCGATGATGTAGGCCTCGAGCGGCGTCTCCGGCGCAGGCTTCATGATCACGGTGCAGCCGGCGGCCAGCGCGTACGCCACCTTGTTGAGCATGATGCCGTAGGGTGCGTTCCAGGGGGCGATGGCGGCGACCACCCCTACCGGCTCCTGCGCAACTATGGCGCAGTTCACCACCGGCGACGGCCGGGTTTCGACGAACGCATATTGCCGGGCGATGCCGACGATCTGATCGTAGGCCGTCGTGGAGCCGCTCGTCATCGGTCCGGCAAACGCCGCCAGTCCCCCCATCTGCAGCGTCCAGGCGCGCGCGAGTTCCGCCTCCCGCGCGTGCAGGTGCCGCGACATGCGTTCGAGCACCGAGATGCGTTCGGCCGGCCCCATCCGGCCCCAGGGGCCTGCGTCGAAGGCCTGGCGCGCCGCGGCCACCGCGGCGTCGACGTCGTGTGCATCGGCTTCCGCGACCGTGCCGATCGCCCGTTCCGTGTCGGGCGAAACGAGTTCGATCGTCCGCCGCGAATTCGCGACGATCCATGCGCCGCCAATCCAGATCCGGTCCGGATGCTTGATGGCAACCCCTGAGGGATTCATGCGAGGCTCTCCTTCGACCGCGGGCTTCCGTCGACCGGGATGGTTTGGCGACGGGGCGACCCGTGCACGCCTGGATCCGGTCCACAACGCCCCCTGGCTTACTTACGTAACATTTGTTAGCGTGAGTTGCAAATATCACCAGAAGGACCGGGCGGCATGACAGATCTGCAGGACCGGCTCGACGCCCTGGAGCGTCGCGTGGGGGAGCTCGAGGCCGTCAACGCCATCCGACGCCTGCACTGGGCCTACGGTTATTACATCGACTTCAACCGCGCCGAGGACGTGGTGCAACTGTTCGCCGAGGACGGCGCCGTCGTGTTCCTGTCGGGCGAGTATCGCGGCCATGCCGGCGTACGCAGGCTCTACGGGACCTGGTTCCAGAACTATTTCACGCAGGGCGTCAACGGCCCGGTGGATGGCTTCCTGCTGGATCACTTTCAGATGCAGGACATCATCACGGTGGCGCCGGACGGCAACACCGCCAAGGGCCGTTTCCGCGGCCTGTTGATGGGCGGGAGCCATGAAAGCCGCGCCTACAAGCCCCAGGATCTGCCGCTGCAATTCTACGAGGCCGGCATCTACGAGAACGACTACGTCCGGGAAGCCGGCGTGTGGAAGATCAAGCGTCTCGATTACATGATGCAGTGGCAGGCCGATTACGAGAAGGGCTGGTGCAGGACCGTCGCGCATCTGCAGCCCGCCGCTGTTCCCTATCCCCACAATCCGCTGGGCCCCGACGTGATCCTGCCGGCGGCGCAGATCCGCGGGACGTGGCCTCACCGGCAGGACGTGCCCATGCACTTCGCCCATCCGCGCTTCGGCGCGAGGCTTGCCACCGCCATCTGACCGCGCGTGCTGCGTCGTGCAGCCCCGATGTCCGGACGTCGCCCGCCAAGCCGATTGTGGCGCGAAAACCTCGGACATGCGCGCATGAAATCTCGCACGTGAGCGCACTCGGTGCGCCCCCAACCCTAACAATTGTTCGGGTCTTGCAAACCCCGGACATGTTTGTTCTACTCCGTGAAAATACGCATGTACCCCCGCGAGAAGGCGATGGCGCTACCGGGCGGGCGGGTGTCTGGTCGAGCTGCCTTGGCGGGGGAGTTGAGTCATGCACCGGTTCCTGGTCGTTGCTTTTTTGGCAACGAAGCGATGGGTCATACGTTCCGGCCGGGCGGTCGAGAGCGTGTCGCAGTGAAGCTGACCCTGCCGCCGCACGTCTCCGGCGCCGCCTTTCAACAAGCCTTGCAAGCATTCACGAGGGTCGTCGGCAAGGACTGGGTCCTCGCCACCGACGAGGACCGGGACGCCTACTCGGACATCTATGCGCCCGGATCCGAAGCGGAATGGCCCGCCTCCGCGGCGGTGGCCCCGGGCAGCGTCGAGGAAGTGCAGGCCCTCGTGCGCCTGGCCAACGAATTCAAGACCCCGCTGTGGCCCATCTCCCGAGGCAAGAACCTGGGCTACGGCGCCAACGCCCCGCGGATGCCGGGCACTATCGTCCTCGACTTGAGCCGCCTGAATCGCATTCTCGAGCTCGACGTCGCGTTGGGCTACTGCGTGATCGAGCCGGGGGTCGGCTTCTTCGATCTCTACGAGCGCCTGCAGCGCGAAAAGGCCCCCCTCTGGATGTCGGTTCCCGGCAATGCCTGGGGTTCGGTCATCGGCAACGCGCTCGATCACGGCATCGGCTACACGCCCTACGGACTGCACTCGCGAAACCTGTGCGGACTCGAGGTCGTACTGCCGGACGGCGGACTGGTGCGCACCGGCATGGGCGCGATGGCCGGCAACCACAGCTGGCACCTGTTCCCCTCGAGCTTCGGCCCGGATTGGACCCAGATGTTCACGCAGTCGAACCTCGGCATCGTCATGAAGGCGGGACTGTGGCTGCAGCCCGCGCCGCCCTCCTCGGTGATGCTGACCTGGGACATCCCCAAGGAGGAGGACATCGGCTGGGTGGTCGACACCATCACGCCGCTCAAGCTTGCGGGGGTGATCGATCAGAACGTGTTCATCCCCTCGTGGCTCGGCAAGATCGTGCTCAAGGGTCAGCGCAAGGATTTTTGGGACAAGCCCGGTGCCATCCCCGAGAGCCGGGTTCAGGAATTGCTGCAGCAGTACAAGCTCGGCTACTGGCAGACCCAGATCCGCCTATATGGCGATGATGCGGTGAATCGCGCCAAGGCAGACGTCATCAAGCAGGCCTTCCGCAAGCACCTGCCGCTGCCGCCGCACGAGGAGTATTGGAACGCCGGAGATCCGGTGAGCCAGTACGACGTGACGGTGGGCGTGCCATCGGCCGTCGCGCTGCAGATGGGCGACTGGGTCGGCGGGCGCGGCGCGCACATGGGCTTCTCCCCGGTCGTGCCGGCGAACTCCACCCATGTACTCGGTCAGCTGCACCGCAGCCGCAGGATCATCGCCGAACACGATGTCGACTTCTATGCGAGCTTCACGATCAGCGGGCGCTTCGCCACCAACATCAACATGCTGATGTACGACCGCGACAACGCGGCCCAGGTGACGAGCATGCGGGCGCTGTTCAACGCCCTGATCGCCGAGACCGCGAAGGCCGGCTACGGCGAATACCGCACGCATCTCGGCTGGATGGATGCGGTGACGAACACCTATGACTTCAACGACCACGCACAGCGCCGGCTCAATGAACGCGTGAAGGACGCGCTCGACCCCAACGGCGTGCTCGCTCCCGGCAAGCAGGGCGTATGGCCCGCCGCCTACCGCAACGGCAGGGGCGGCACCGCATGACGCGCGCTCTGCTGTCTGCCTGCCTCGCCGTTGCCGCCCTGAATGCACGGGCCGCCGTGCCCCCCTCCGGTCCGCCTCCTCCGCCGCCCTATCAGATGCGGGCCGAGCTGCCGCCGGGCGACCGCCTCGCCGGCGGCAAGGATGGCGCAGCCGTGTTTTCGAACCGGTGCGGCGCGTGTCACCTGGCCGGCGGCATGGGCACCAACATGCTCACGAAATTGCGCGTGATGGCCGGCCAGCCACCCGAGAGCGCCCTGCTGTCCAACCGCCAGGACCTCACGCGCACCTACGTGAAGACGGTGGTCCGTCACGGCTACCTGGCCATGCCGAAATTGACGCGGGTCGAGGTCACGGATGCCGAGCTCGATGCAATCGCCGGTTACTTGGGAAAGGCCGGCCCATGACGCTCACGCGGCGCGAGTTCCTCGGGAGGGCGATCATCGCCGCCACGGTCACCGCCGCCCCGACCGCACGGGTCGCGGCTTGCGAACCGTACGAACTGCGGGTGTACGACAGCCGGTGGCCCTCGAGCCGTGCCTGGCTCGGCGACCGCGCGGCACGCGCGATCGACGTCGCCGAGGAGCAGGCCAGCCGCTGGATCCGATTGCGCGGCGCGGCCCCCACCGGACGGGTGGCGGGCCTCACCGCCTGGAGCGACTTCGTCCAGGCGCGCGGCGTGCTCCTGGAGAATGGCAGGAGGCTGCGGGTCGCATCGCGCAGCGCCGATTTGTTCTATTGGGAAATGGTTTGATTGCACCGGTTCACCGAATCAAGAAGTCAGCAGCGCTATTGCGCAACAGGGGAGTGGCACTCATGAGCATGTCAATTCAGGCGACCATCCGTCGCATTTTGCAACCCGGGATCGCGGCATCGTTGGCCGCACTGGTCTGCGCGGGGCCCGCGATGGCCGTGGAAGCGGCGGCGACCGCGTCCAACGCCGGTCCGTCGGACAACACGCTCACCGAAATCGTGGTGACCGCGCAGTTCCGCGCGCAGAAACTGCAGGACACGCCGGTCGCCATCACGGCAGTCAACGCCGAGATGATGGAAGAGCGCGGCCAGACCTCGCTGCGCGACGTCGGCCAACAGGCCCCCAACGTCCAGCTGGTGGAAACCGGCGGTGCCTTCGGGCCCGGCATGACCGCGTCGATCCGCGGCATCGGTCAGGCGGATTTCGATCCCGCCTTCTCCCCGGGCGTCGGCATCTACATCGACGACGTGTATTACACCAGCCTCACCGGCTCCAATTTCGCGCTGCTCGATCTCGACCGCGTGGAAATCCTGCGCGGTCCGCAGGGCACTCTGTCCGGCGCCAATTCCGAAGGCGGTTCCATCAAGCTGTACTCCGTGAAGCCCCAGGGCAACGACTCCGGCTACGTCGATGCGAAATACGGCGAGCGAAACCTGATCGACATTCAGGCGATGGCCGATATTTCGTTGATATCGAACACCCTGTTCGCGCGCATCTCCGGCGTCTCCCATCAGCAGGACGGCTACGTCACCCGCGTCGATTACGGCTGCGCATTCCCGACGTCGGGAATCCCCGCGAGTCAGGGCCTCGGCCAGGGCTGCGTAGCCGGGCATGAGGGCGGGGAGGATTACCACGGCGTTCGCCTCGCGCTGCGCTGGCTCGCCGGCGAGAACTTCGAGGCGAATCTCGCCGCCGACGTCACGATCAACAATTCCCAGGTGGCCGCCACCACGCTGCTCTACGTGAATCCGACGGCGACGGGATCCCTCTTCGGTGCGGCGAATTCCGGTTATCCGGCGGGCAACAAGGCGGGCGTCGCCTATGACTCCCGCTTCATTCCGGCCAATCCCTACGTCAGCTACGCCAGCTTCTGCGCCAACGGACTCGCCAAGAACACGTATTGCTTCGCGCCTATGAATGACACCAAGACCGACGGCGTGAATCTGACGCTGGACTGGAAGCTGGCGGGCGATCTGTCGCTGAAATCGATCACCGCCTACCGCCAGTTCAACGCGCAATGGACCAACGACGACGACGTCTCACCGATCGGCAGCTCGCTGGGCTATTCCCAGGTGGAGAACCACACCTTCACCCAGGAATTCCGCCTGAGCGGCAACGTTGGCAGTCTCATCGACTACACGGTCGGCGCCTATGCCCTCGACCAGGTCACCACCTATCCCACGCAGCAGGTGCTGGACTACGTGATTCCCGGGCTCAACTTCGAGTTCTTGGGCGATGACCCGATTGCCGAGAAGGATTATGCGGGCTTCGCGAACGCCACCTGGCACATCACCGACAAGCTGGATTTCAACGGCGGCCTGCGGTACACGAGCCAGCAGAAGGATTACACGTACAACCGCTACAACCCGACCACCATCGGCGGCGGCGGCAGCATCTTCTTCCCGCCCGGCTTTTCGGGCACCACCGGCAAGTACTCCGGCTCCAAGGTGGACTATCGCGCAAACCTCGACTACCACTGGACCGAGTCACTCATGACCTACGTCAGCGTCTCGACCGGTTTCAAGGGGGGCGGCACCAACCCGCGGCCGTTCGTGGCGACGCAGATCGTGCCGTTCGGCATGGAAACGCTCACCGCATACGAACTGGGCGCCAAATCCGAGTGGTTCGACCACAGCCTGCGCGCCAACGTCTCCGTGTTCTTCGACAAATACAATCAGATTCAGGAAACCTTGTTGGTCTGCCCGCAGTTCAATCCGCCGAATGCGCAAAACACGCCCTGCGCCGCACCCATCAACGGCGGCAACGCCGACATCTACGGGGCCGAACTGGAGGTGGCCTATCACCTCGGCGGGCTGTCGCTCGACGGCAGCTACAGCCATCAGCAGTTTCAATTCAAGTCGGTCGATGCCAACACCGGGATCTTGATCGGCAACTCCGTTCCCGGTTTCCAGGCGTCGAAGTGGAGCGTGGGCGCGCAATACGAGCAGAAGCTGCCGAATGCCGCGACGCTCACCCCGCGTCTCGACTACATCTACTCCGCCGGGTATTACACCACCGCGGCCAACGATCCTCAGGGCTATCTGCCCGGTTATCACATGCTGAACGGCCGTCTCGTGTACAAGCCGGACGGGGCGAAGTGGGAAGTCGCCTTTGCCGGCACGAACCTGCTGGACAAGCTGTGGTACACCCAGAAATTCGATCTGGCACAGCCCACCAGCGAGGGCCAGGTGTATGGCATTCCCGCGATGCCGCGTACGCTCTGGATCGAGGCGAAGGAGAAGTTCTGATCCGGGCTCGGACGGAAGGATCGATTTAAAAAAGAAGCGTCAGGAAGTTCAGCCCCGCAGGTTCGCCGACTTGCGGGGCTTGTTTTTGCCGCCGGCGGAGGCGGGCAATCCGAGGGAAGGACCATGAGCCAAGCGATGTCGATGCGCATCCTCGGTACCCGGTGGGTCGCCGTTTGCATGATCGTCATCGCGACGACGATGCCGGCGGCTGGCTCCCCGACCCGGCAGCCGGCGCCGATGAGCTGTGCCGGCCTTCGCACCCTGGTGATTCCGGGATTCGACGTCAGAATCCAGCAGGCCATCGCGATCCCTGCAGGTCCGCCTCCTGCGCTGCCGTTCAGCGACCCGATCGGTGGCATCATCCCGTCGCATTGTCGGGTCGACGGCGAGATCGACAAGCGGGTCGGACGCAACGGCCGACCCTACGCGATCGGATTTTCGATCGCGCTGCCGGATCGGTGGAGCGGGCGGTTTCTGTTCCAGGGAGGAGGCGGGCTCGACGGCACCGTCACGCCGCCGCTGGGTGCCCAGGCTGCCGGCGCCGTGCCCGCCCTTTCGCGCGGCTTCGCCGTGATCAGCACGGATGGCGGCCACAAGGGCGCGGTTTTCGATGCGACCTTCCTGGAGGATCAACAGGCCACTCTCGATTTCCTGTACCGGGCCATCGGCGTCGTCGCCCAGGTCGGCAAGATCATCGTACGCTCCCACTACGGGCGCGCGGCGGACCATTCCTATTTCGTCGGCTGCTCCACGGGCGGCCGCGAGGCGATGATGATGTCGCAGCGCTATCCCGATTATTTCGACGGCGTCGTCGCGGGCGCACCGGCCATGCGCACCAATTACTCGAATCTGGCGGACCGCTGGGTTGCCGTCGCCCTCAACCAGGTGGCGCCCCGGGACGCATCGGGCCGGCCGGATCCCTCGAAGGCGTTTTCCGACGGCAACAAACATCTCGTCATCGACGCCCTGCTGAAATCATGTGACGCCGACGACGGGCTCGCCGACGGAATGATATTTGCGGTGAGCGCATGCCGCTTCGACCCCGCGAATCTGGCGTGCAAGGGACCGAAGACGGAATCATGCATCACGCCGGAACAGGCCGCGGCGCTGAAAAAAGGGTTGTCGGGTCCCAGGGATTCCCGGGGCTTTCAAGTGTATCCGGGGTTCTGGTTCGACACCGGCATTGCCGCGCCCGGGCCGATCGCCGGCCTGCTGAGTTCCCGCGGCGGACCGGTGGGTCCGCCCACCACCGCGACCGAGATGGACGTCGACCGCGAGGAAATTGCCGCGGCGAATGCCGTTTCAGCCGTGGGAGACACCGCCAACTGGACCCAGCTCTCGGGCTTCTCGGCACACGGCGGCAAGCTGATCTTCTATCATGGGGTCAGTGATCCGTGGTTCTCGGCGCAAGACACGGTCCGCTATTACGAGCAACTCGAGGCGGACAACGGCGGTGCGTCCGCGGTGTCTCGATGGAGCCGGCTCTTCCTGGTGCCGGGCATGGGTCACTGCCGTGGGGGGGAGGCCGCCCTCGACCGTTTCGACATGCTCGAACCTCTCGTGGCCTGGGTGGAGAGGAATGCGCCGCCTGAGTCGGTGATCGCGACCGGGAAGGCATTTCCGGCGCGCAGCCGGCCTCTGTGTCCCTATCCCTTGCACGCGCACTACAAGGGGAGCGGCGATCCGGACGAGGCGGCAAATTTCGAGTGCCGCTCGTGAGGGAATGGAACGTGATGAAAGCAGTATGGAACGGCACGGCCGGCTATTTCTCGCTCAAAGTCGGCGGCGAGTGCAATGGGAATGGGGCATGGTATTACGCCGATCCGAAGGAGGCGGCGCGCCAGATCAAGGGCCGGGTCGCCTTTTGGAAGGGCGTCCACGCCATCGGCCGGACATCAGGGCTTTCGATTGACGAATTCCCACACCTTGGAAATCACGACCGACCCTTCTCCGACCGAGGAGGCGACGCGTTTGACCGACCCGGCGCGCACGTCTCCCACCGCGAAAATGCCGGGCCGTGACGTGGCGAACGGCGACGTCGCGCCGTGCGTCCCGGCACCGGTGATGACATAGCCCTTGTCATCGAGGTCCACCAGTCCGGAGAGCCATTCGGTGTTGGGCGCCGCGCCCACCATGATGAACAAGGCGCGCGTCTCGACCAGCCGGGTCGCGCCCGTTCCGGCCTGCCGGATGGTCACCGCTTCGAGGCGATCCCTGCCGTGCAGGGCCGCCACCTCGGCGCCGTATTCGATCGTGATGCGGAGGTCCGCCTCGAGACGGCGGGAGAGGTAGCTCGACATCGACGCCGCCAGTGACTTCCCGCGCACCAACACCCGCACGCAGCGCGCGGAGCGGCTGAGGAACATGGCTGCCTGACCCGCGGAGTTGCCGCCGCCGATCACCACCGCCTCGGTTTCCTTGCAGTAGCGGGCCTCGATCTCGGTGGCGGCATAATAGGCTCCCGATCCTTCGAATTCCTCCAGCCGGTCGATCGGAAGCCGGCGGTACTGGACGCCGGTGGCCACGATGACGGCCTTGGCGCGCACGCGATGGCCGTTGTCGAACGTCGCGCAATAGGCCAGATCCTCCAGCGACTCGAGGCCCACGACCCGCCTCGGCATGGCGAAGCGTGTCCCGAATTTCATCGCCTGCACCTCTCCCCGCCACACCAGGTCGCCGCCGGAAATGCCGGTCGGAAACCCCATGTAGTTCTCGATGCGACTCGAGGTTCCCGCCTGTCCACCGATCGCGATGTCCTCCACGACCAATGCGCCCAGGCCCTCGGCTCCCGCATAGACTCCCGCGGCAACTCCCGCGGGACCTCCGCCGACGATCAGCACATCGAATGCCTCGTCATCCCGGAAGTCGAGATTCAGCCCGAGCAGACGCGCGACCTTGTCCGGCGTCGGATCGGCCACGACGACGCCCCGCCCGAAGATCACGGCCGGTCGATCGGCGTCGATCGAACAGCTCCGCGCGGTCGCCTCTGCTTCGGCGCTGCCGAGTGCCAGCGACGTGTAGGGAATGCGGTTGCGGCTCGCGAACACGGCGATGCGCCGCACGTCGATGTCTTCATCCTCGCCGATCAGCCGCAGGGTGCTGTCGCGTTGCTCGATCTGGCGCCGGCGCCGCGCCGAAAGGACGGTGATGACGATGTCGGACATCTCGGGGATCCTGGACATCAACCTCAGCATGGACTCGCGCGGCACCTCGATCGTCCGCGTGGCGCTCACGGTGCGCATGGACATCGACCAGGAGCCGCCGCTCAGAAGGGAGATCTCGCCCATGAACTGCGTGGGACCGAGCGTGAACGGCAGGTGACGCTCATCCGTGTAGGGATTGACGATCTCGATCTCCCCCTCCTCGATGTAGGTGAAGCGATCGACCGGACTGCCGGGCCGGGCGAGGAACGTGCCCGCCGGATAATTGGCCGCCGTGCCCGCGTCCCGCAACGCCTCGACATGGGACGGGGACAGCGGAATGCGCTGCATTTGGCGTAGATCTGCACCGATCGATTCCATGCCCCCGCGGGAGAACGGCGGCATGGAATC
>JBBIKV010000067.1:18395-21243 GCA_037445285.1 Nevskiaceae bacterium
GCCCCGATCGATTCCATGCCGCCGTTCTCCCGCGGGGGCCGCAGTGGATGCCGGTCCTCGTCCCGGGCGCCGTGCAGCCCGGGCATTATAGAGGGATTCGCCGACGGCGCGTCAATTGCGCGGCCCGATTCGCGTCGGACCGCGACCGACGCCGGCATCGACGACGCCGCGGCCGCAGGACGCTGCCTCGTCCGGGCACCGTATATTGCGAAATTCCGCGCCAAGGCGTCGAATAGCGTGCGACCCGTACTACAGGGAGGAGAGATGGCACGCGAACGATCCGCCGAATCGCGGACGGCGGAAGAACACGATGCGTTGGTCGCCTTGCGCATGATCGCCGAAGGGACCGCCGGAGTCACCGGCGAGGCATTCTTCCGGACGCTCGTCGAACATCTGGCCAACGCGATCGGTACGCACCACGCGTTCATCGCGGAATTCATCCCGCCGCGGCAAGTGCGCACATTGTCCTATTGGTCGAACGGGGCCACGGTCGCCAACATCGAATTCGATTTGATCGGCACTCCGTGCGAGGAGGTGATCAACGGCGGCTTGTGCTTCCATCCTTCCGGTGTCGAGGACAAGTATCCGGACACCGAGCCGGGAATCCAGAGCTATCTCGGGGCGCCTTTGAAGTCCAACGCCGGCCGGGTTCTGGGTCATCTGTGCGCGTTCGACGAGTCGCCGCTGCCCGACGACTTGCGCGCGCTGCAGGTCTTCAAGATCTTCGCGACCCGCGCGGCGGCGGAACTCGATCGTCTGTCGCTGGAGCGGGAATTGCGCGACAAAGAGGACCGCCTGCGCGACCTCTTCGACGAGGCGCCCATCGCCTACGTGCATGAAACCCTGGACTCCCGCTTCATCCGCGCGAATCGCGCCGCCCGGAGAATACTCGGGATCACGCCGGACGAGGTGCCGCACATGGTCGGAAAGAACATGGCGCCGGATACTCCGGATGCGCAACGGCGCATGCGGGAGGCCTTCGAATCGGTCGGCAAGGGCACCGATACCAGTGGCGTCGTCCTGGAACTGCGCCGGCACGACAACGGCGCGCCGATCTGGATTCAATGGTGGTCGAATCCCGACCCCGGCGGCTCGTACACGCGCACGATGTTCATCGACATCACCGAGCGGGTTCTGCTCGAACAGGAACAAGTGCGGCTCAGGGCGCAAAACGCCTACCTTCGGGAGGAGCTGCGCTCGGTTCATAATTTCGAGGAGATCATCGGGGCGAGCTCCGGCCTGCTCGGGGTGCTGGATGGCGTGAAACAGGTGGCACCGACCAATGCGTCCGTGCTCATCACCGGCGAAAGCGGCACGGGCAAGGAGCTGATCGCGCGCGCCATCCATTCCGCCGGAAGCCGTTCCGAAAAGCCGTTCATCAAGGTCAATTGCGCCGCTCTCGCGGCCAGTCTGGTCGAAAGCGAGCTTTTCGGGCACGAGCGGGGCGCATTCAGCGGGGCGATCAACAAACGGATCGGCCGCTTCGAACTCGCCCACACGGGCACCCTCTTCCTGGACGAAATCGGCGATGTCTCTATGGACGTGCAGGTGAAGCTCCTCCGGGTGCTGCAGGAGAGGGAATTCGAGCGGGTCGGCGGCAATCAGACGATCCAGACCGATGTGCGTGTCCTGGCCGCCACCAACCGCGACTTGAGCAAGAGCATCCGGGAAGGCCACTTCCGGGCCGATCTCTTCTACCGGCTCAACGTGTTTCCGATTCGTGTGCCTCCCTTGCGGGAGCGTCCGACGGACATCCCCCTTCTGACCCACTTCTTCGTGCAGAAACACGCACCACGGGTCGGCCGGCGCATCGAGGCCGTCGACCCCGCGTCCATGCTGCGCCTGACGCAGTACGCCTGGCCCGGCAACATCCGCGAGCTCGAGAATGTCGTGGAGCGGGCGTTGATCCTGAACGATGGGCCCGTCCTCGAGATCGGCCTCGAGCCGGCCTCCGAGGCGCCGTACGGCGCGAGGCCCGCCGCTCCGTCCGTCACGACCGTACCGGCGTCCGGCGTTCCGTCCGACGCGGGCGTGGGTGCCGCGGATCTGGATTCGATTCTGCGGGACCATATCCTCGGCGTGCTGCGCGACGTCGACTGGGTCATCGAGGGAAGCCACGGCGCCGCGACGCGACTCGGAATGAAACCCGGCACCCTGAGACATCGCATGAAGAAGCTTGGAATCCGGCGAGCCACCAATCGTTAGAGGGTCGCCGTCACCCACGACGGCCCGCCGCCGCCCGCCGCGGGGCGCCGCAATCGAGGGGGTTCCCATCCCCGCGGATCGGCCGGAACGATGGTCCGGCGCCGCCACCCGCACCGACCGGACGGTTGGCCTGGTATTTGCTTGACCATCCCCAGGTTCACTTCAGATCGAGACCAACGGTCACCGCAGGGAGACATCGTGCTGCGCATCTCACAGTCGCAATCGATCACTCTGGCAATCCTCCATCTGGACGGCAAGCTCCTCGGACCGTGGGTCGAGGAAGTGCGAACGGTGGTGGCCCAGGTGCAGGCGGAGGCGGAGGACGCCGTGCGCCTGAATCTCGAGGGGTTGAGTTTTGCGGATCCAAACGGCATCGCCCTCCTCCACGAACTGCGCCGCGGCGGCGTGGAACTGTTCGGCTGTTCGACGCTGATCGCCGCACTGCTCGCTTCTTGCCGGATACCGGCGCCCGTCGGCATCTGGTCTTCGAGTGGATGCAGACCCGGAGGCCGGTGAGTGATCGTGGGAAGGACGCATACGCACCGCAAGGTCGGACGTCACACGGATTTATATTCTTGCCAGGCGTAATAAAGCACGCTGCCTTCCGGTCTCGACTAGCAACGAACCCCCGTTGATCGACCAG
>JBBIKV010000068.1:0-21215 GCA_037445285.1 Nevskiaceae bacterium
CGCGCGTGAAATGGGGCTAGTGGACCGGGGGCCCCGCCCGCATGCTCCCACGCATGGCAATTCGGGACTGGCCCACTGGCGAACGACCGCGCGAGAAACTGCTCGAGAAGGGCGCCGCGGCGCTCTCCGACGCGGAGCTGCTGGCGATTCTGCTGCGCACCGGCATGCGCGGCCGCTCCGCGCTCGATGTGGCGCGGGAGGTGCTCGGGAGTTTTCATTCCCTGCGCAAGCTGATCGCCGCGGATCGGGGGCGTTTTTGCGCCCAGCCGGGACTCGGGCCCGCGCGCTTCGCCGAACTGCAGGCCGGGATCGAAATCGCACGCCGGCAACTGACGGAGTCGCTCAAAGTGGGTCCTTCGTTGGGCAGCCCGCGCGCCACCTGCGCCTTTCTCACCGCCAAACTACGCGACCTGGAACACGAGGTCTTCTGCTGTCTCTATCTCGACAAACGCCATCGGCTGATCGAATTCCAGGAGCTGTTTCGCGGCACCATCGACGGCGCGAGCGTGCACCCGCGCGAGATCGTCAAACTGGCCCTGCAGCGCAATTCCGCGGCGCTCATCGTCGCGCACAATCATCCGTCGGGGATCGCGGAGCCCAGCCATGCCGATGAGCTCATCACCCAGCGCGTGAAGGAGGCCCTCGCCCTGGTCGACATCCGGCTGCTCGATCACATCATCGTCGGCGACGGGGTGAGCGTGTCGCTCGCCGAAAGGGGGCTTATTTGAGGGTCCCGTCGGCCGTCTCTCGTTCCATGATCGCGATTCCTTTGAGGCGGACGGCAGCACGGGTATCCGGTGAGGCCACGCAGGGCCACCCTCGGGGCACGGGTCATGGCGGCCGGTCCCGGCAACCATCGTTCTCGGTAACTAATTGAAAAATATCACTACCACCGGCTTCCATTGCCGATTGCGGGCCACCCTGGTATAAAGCGCGGCTGTCCTCAAGTGTTCACGTCCAAAGGGTCATGCCATGTCGCGAGTCTGCCAGGTCACGGGTAAGGGCCCGAAAACGGGTAATACGGTCTCCCACGCGAACAATCGCAAGCGGCGCCGCTTTTTGCCGAATTTGCACACCCACCGGTTCTGGCTGGAGACCGAGAGGCGGTTCGTCAGCCTGCGGGTGACGACCCGGGGCCTGCGCACCATCGAGAAGCGCGGCGTGGACGTGGTGGTCGCCGACCTGCGCGCCCAAGGCGTCAAGGTTTAAGGAGCTTTCCCCATGCGCGATAAAATCAAGCTGATCTCGTCGGCCGGAACGGGCCACTTCTACACCACCACGAAGAACAAGCGCCTGCATCCGGACAAGATGGAGACGAAGAAATTCGATCCGGTCGTGCGCAAACACGTGCCGTACAAAGAATCGAAGATCAAGTAGACGCCGCCGCGGTCACCGGCGGCTTGCGGGCATCCCACCATGCCCGAATTACCTGAAGTAGAAACCACCCGGCGCGGCATCGCGCCAGCCCTGCTGGGCCATCGCGTCGTCGGGATGATCGTGCGTGAACGCCGCCTGCGCTGGCGCATTCCCGAGCAACTCGAGGCGGCGATCGCCCGCCAGACTGTGCGGCGCGTCGACCGCCGCGCCAAATACCTCCTGATCGGCTTCGATGCCGGCACGCTCATCGTGCATCTCGGCATGTCGGGCAGCCTGCGCGTCCTCGATGCCGGCATACCCCCCAAAACGCACGACCACTGGGACATCGGGTTGGATTCCGGCAAGGTGCTGCGCTTCCACGATCCCCGGCGCTTCGGCAGCGCACATTGGACCCTCGCCGACCCAGAGGCACATCCCCTCCTCGCCCGACTCGCCCCCGAACCGTTGAGCGATGAGTTCGATGCGGACTATCTGTTCCGCGTCACCCGCCGGCGCAGCGTGGCGATCAAGCAGCTCATCATGAATTCCCACCGGGTGGTCGGGGTCGGCAACATCTACGCCAGTGAAGCCCTGTTTCGCGCCGGACTCTCGCCGCGCCGCGCCGCCCGGCGCGTCAGCCGCGCCCAGGCGGCGGCGCTGGCGCGGGCGATCAAGGACGTGCTCGCCGAGGCCATCGACATCGGCGGCACCACGCTGCGAGACTATGTGAATGCGGACGGCATTCCCGGCTACTTCCGGCAGAAGCTGTTCGTGTATGAACGGGCCGGACAGGCATGCCGGGTCTGCAAGACGCCGGTGCGGCAGGTCACGCAAGGTCAGCGCTCGACGTATTGGTGCCCATCCTGCCAGCGATGACCGGAGGCCGGAATTGAAATTTTTGTCGGCGGCGCGGGTCCAAGGGGTATCGACATGCCGATTTCTCGAATCCACCCGGGAGGGGGAGGCACCATGATCCGCTTCGTCATTTCGTTGATCGCTGCCGGCGCCGTAGCCGGCTGCGCGCACACGCACTCACCCCCGACCGCCTCCGGCACCAAGGATTGCTACGTCGAATCCGGTTGGCTCGATGCGACGAACGGGTGTTCCATCCGGGCGGGATATCCCGACTGCTATCTGGTGTGCCCCGATCAGGGGACTCGCAAGCGATTGTAGCGCCCACCCTGCGGTGGCGCGCACGGGCCTAATACACCAGGCCCTCGCCCTCCCCGCGTGGATCCGATGCCGCCTCCACTTTGCCGGTCGCGTAGTCCCAGGTGATGACCTGCATGTTGCCCCAGCGCCGGCTGCCCTCCTTGAGGGTGTGTCCCATGGCCTGCAGGCGGGTGATTTCGGCGTCGCTGAAGGCGCCGCTCTCGTACTCGACGACGTCGGGCAGGTACTGATGGTGGAATCGGGGTGCCTTGACCACCTCCGCGGCAGTCATGCCCTCCAGGTAATCGAGCGTCCCCAGGAGCACCATGCTGATGATGTAACTGCCGCCCGGGGTGCCGAGGATCATCACCCCCTTGGGCGTCTCGATGAAACTCGGGGTCATGCTCGACAGCGCGCGCTTGTTGGGCGCGATCGCGTTGGCGGCGTTGCCCACCAAACCGAACACGTTGGGCGTCCCCGGCTTGACGGAGAAGTCGTCCATGGTGTCGTTGAGCAGCACCCCGGTCTTCGGCGCCATGAATCCCGAGCCGAAGAACAGGTTGATGGAGAGCGTCCCCGCGACGCGATTGCCTTGGGCGTCCAGCACTGAAAAATGGGTCGTGTCCGTCCCCACGGGTTCGGACTCGATGCCGGGCAGCAGGTCGCTGGGCATCGCCTTGTCGGAGCGGATGCTGCTGCGCTGCCCCGCTGCATAATCCAGCGTGACGATTTGCGGCAGCGGCATCTTCACGAAATCCGGATCGCCCAGGTAGATCGCGCGATCCCGGAAGGCGCGGCGCATGGCCTCGATCATCCAATGGTGGCGCGTGGCCGGATCGGCGGCCCGCAAGTCGACGTCCGACAGAATGTTGAGCGAGTCGAGCACCGCAACGCCGCCCGAGGACGGCGGCGAGGCGGAGACGATGCGCGCCCCGTGATAGTCGCCCACCAGGGGTTTGCGCTCGATGACTCGGTAGGCGGCGAGATCGGCCAGCGTCCAGATGCCGCCGCCCGCCCGCACGCCCTCGACCAGGTCGTGGGCAACCCGGCCGGCGTAGAAGCCCCGCGCACCCTGGTCGGCGATGGCCTCGAGCGTCACGGCAAGGTCCGGCTGCCTGATGAGGACCCCGAGATCCGGTACGCCGCCGTCCGCGGTCAGGAACACCTTGGCGGTCTCCGCGGAGCGCAGCAGTTCCGCACGCTTGTAGCGAATGGCGCCCTGGACCCGCGCATACAGCGGAAAGCCATCGCGTGCCAGGCGGATGGCCGGCGCCAGATCCACCTTCAGCGGCAACCGGCCGAAGCGGCGCGCCAGATATTCGAACGCCGCCGGTTCGCCGGGAATGGCCGCCGCCAACGGACCCTTGGTCGACGCGTTGTCGATCGGATTGCCGGCCTGGTCGAGGTACATGTCGCGCGACGCGGCCCCGGGAGCCTTCTCTCGCGCATCCAGCAGGGTCTCCAGGCCATCGGATTGACGGTGCAGCAGGTAGAAGCCGCCGCCGCCCAATCCGGAACTCGTGGGTTCGACCACCGCGAGCGCGGCCGACACCGCGACCGCGGCATCGAAGGCGTTGCCGCCCTTGGCCAGCACTTCTTGACCCGCTTCACTGGCGAGCGGATAGGCGCTGGCGATGGCGCCCTTGTGCGGGGCGATCGGCGTGTGCGGCCGGGCTGCGGCCGGGCGGGGTCGCGCCGCCGGCGCGACCGTGCCATCCGCGAACGCCGTCCAGGGCACGGCGCCGAGGGCCGCCGCGAGGGCGGATACCACCAGGAATCCCCGGAAGAAGGGCGCGGCAGGCGCCGCCGCCGAGCCGTCGCCGGTCAGAGCTTGCGGTGCCGCTTCAGCTCGATCTCCACGATCGGATGAACGAACTCCGAGACATTGCCACCCAAAACGGCGATTTCGCGAACCAGCGTGGAGGAGATGAATGTGTATTGTTCCTGCGGTGTCATGAAGACCGACTCGATCTCGGGAGTCAGGTGCCGGCTCATATTAGCCAATTGGAACTCGAATTCGAAGTCCGAGACGGCGCGCAATCCCCGCACGATCACGGCCAGGCCGTTCTGCCGTGCAAAGTCCACCGTCAGACCCACATAGCCCTTCACTTCCACGTTTTGCACGTCGGCGAGCACGCGACGCGCCATGTCCACCCGCTGCTCCAGCGAGAACATCGGCGCCTTGTTCGGGTTGGCGGCGATCGCCACGACCAGGCGGTCGAAAATACTCGCCGCACGGCGCACCAAATCATGGTGTCCGTTGGTGATGGGATCGAAAGTGCCGGGGTATACCGCTGTTCTTTTGTTCATCAAACCGTCGATTCTGTGCCAGCCCGCGCAGTGACGCGCACCAGATGATACCCCACCTCACCGGCGGACTTCGACTTGAGCAGTTCCCACTGTGACGGGAGCCCGGGGACGCCGGCCGTGCGCTCGTTCTCGAGATACACGAGTCCGCCGGGTCTGACCCAGGCGCCGGCATCCAGCAGCGCAATGAACTCGGGTAGCGCATCCCGGCCGAACGGCGGATCCAGGAAGACGACATCGAAGGCATCGCCCGGCGTGCGTAGAAAACGCGAGGCGCCCATTTCGACGACGCGGGCCCTCGATGCCCCCCCCAGCCGCTCGAGTTCCGCCACGATTCCCCGGGCCGCGGCCTGTGCCTGTTCCACGAACACCGCGGCCTTGGCGCCGCGCGACAGGGCCTCGAGGCCCAAGGCACCGGATCCGGCGAACAGATCCAGGCAGCGGGCGCCGACGACGGCCTGTTGCAGCCAGTTGAACACTGTCTCGCGAACCCGGTCGGGCGTCGGCCGCAGTCCGGGCAAATCGACGAAACTGACGCGCCGGCCGCGCCAGGCGCCGCCGATGATGCGCACGGAATTGCGGCCGGCCGGGGCGGGTTTTTGCGGCGTTGAGGGTGACACCGGCGGCATCATACGCTGCGTGCGGGATCGCAGTTCATCGGGCAACCCAACTCGCGAGGCTTCAAGCTGCCAGACGCCCTCTGATCTTGATCAATTAATCGACATCTCATATGATGTCGCATCGTATGAGATATGTTCGAGTCGTCATCGACACATCGATCATCGTGGCCGGGCTGCGCAGCCGGCTCGGAGCGAGCCATCGGATTTTGACACTGATCGCCAACCGGCGCTTGGTGCCGCTGCTAACGACCTCGGTATTTCTCGAATATGAAGACGTGCTTTTGAGAGCCGAACAGCGGCTTGCCACCGGCATGAGCGAACGGGATGTCGCAGGCTTTTTGTCCGCCTTTGCCAGCGCTGCCGAACCCGTTGACGTCCATTTTCGATGGCGTCCTCAACTGCGCGACGCGGACGATGAAATGATTCTCGAGGCGGCCGTCAATGGTGGTGCGGACGCTCTGATCGCCCATAATGTGCACGACTTCCGCGTGGCGGCCGGAATTTTCGAGCTTTCCGTGCTGGCTCCCGGAGAATTCCTGAAGGAGATGGAGAAATGAGCAAGAGTGCCTATCCTTTGAAACTGCCGACCTCGGTCAAGAATGCGGCCGCCGAACTTGCGAAACAGGACGGGGTCTCCCTCAATCAGTTCATTGCGGCGGCAGTTGCCGAGAAAGTCGGCTCGATGCGCGCCGCCCATGAATTTCTGCGCGAGCGTGCAGACTCCGCGAATCCCAAGGACTTGCTCAAATTCCTGCGCCGGGTGCCGAAGAATCCGCCGCTTCCCGGCGATGAGATTTAGAGCTTTCGGGTTCTCGCCATGACGAACGACGCCGACAAGCCGGGGGTCCGCGGCTTCTTCAAGCGTCTGCGCGCCAAGTTGAACACCGGTCCCGCCTGGCTCACCCAGGACCTCACCGAGCTTCTGCCGGGCCGGAAAATAGACGCGGAAATCCTCGACGACCTCGAGACCCGCCTCATCACCGCCGATGTCGGTGCCGAGGCGACGGCACGCATCCTCGACGACCTGCGCAAGCGCGTCGCCCGCAAGGAATTGGACGATGTGGACGCCCTGCTCGGGGCGCTTCACCGGTCGATGCTCGACATTCTCGAACCCGTCGAGCGGCCGCTCGTCATCGACCCGCGCATCAAGCCCTATGTCATCCTGGTCGTCGGCATCAACGGGGCCGGCAAGACCACCACCATCGGCAAGCTGGCGCACCGGCTGCTGGCCGAGCGGCGTTCGGTGATGCTGGCGGCGGGCGATACCTTTCGCGCCGCCGCGCGCGAGCAGCTCGAGGTCTGGGCCGAGCGCAATCAGGTGCCCATCATCGCGCAGCAATCCGGAGCCGAACCGGCCGCGGTGATCTTCGACGGCCTGCAGGCCGCCAAGGCCCGCCACATCGACGTCTTGATCGCCGATACGGCGGGCCGGCTTCACACCCAGGTCCATCTCATGGACGAGTTGAAGAAGGTCAAGCGCGTGCTCACCCGGCTCGATCCCACGGCGCCCCACGAAGTGCTGCTGGTGCTCGACGGCACCATCGGCCAAAACGCCGTCGCCCAGGCCGAGGAGTTCAACCGGGGCCTGGGGGTCACGGGCCTCGTGATCACCAAGCTCGACGGCACCGCCAAGGGGGGAGTGGTGCTCGCCATCGCGCAAAAGCTGAAGATACCGATCCGCTTCGTCGGCGTGGGGGAGCAGAGCGAGGATTTCGGCGTCTTCAACGCCTCCGAGTTCGTCTCGGCGCTGCTGAAAACCGACGACGCCGACGGGACCCGAGGCCGCCCCGCGGGGCGCCGGCCGGCGGATGGCCGCGCCCCATGATCCGCTTCGATCAGGTCCACAAGCGCTACGCCAACGGCCGCGAGGCGTTGGCGGGCGTGTCCTTCACCATCGACGAGGGGGCGATGACCTTTCTGACCGGTCACTCCGGCGCCGGCAAGAGCAGCATCCTGAAATTGATTGCGCTCATCGAACGCCCCACCCGCGGCCAGGTCCAGGTCGGCGGACGCAACACCGGTTCCATCAAACCGCGCGGCATTCCGCTGTTTCGGCGTCAATTGGGGGTGGTCTTCCAGGACCACAAACTGCTCCACGATCGTCCCGTGGCGGACAATGTCGCCCTGCCGCTCATCGTCGCGGGCGTGGCGAGGCGTGAAATCGACAAGCGCGTGCGCGCGGCTCTGGACCAGGTCGGACTCCTCGGCAAGGAGAGAAACCTGCCGCTCGAACTGTCGACCGGCGAACAACAGCGGGTCGGCATCGCCCGGGCGGTGGTGGGTAAACCGCGGCTGCTGATCGCCGATGAACCCACCGGCAACCTGGATCCCGACCTCGCGCTCGAGATCATGCAGTTGTTCAAGCGCTTCAATGAAGTCGGCGTGACCGTGGTGATCGCCACCCACGATGTGCATCTCATCGATCGATTCGGCGCCCGGCGCATCGGTTTGTCCGAGGGCCGGGTCATCGCGCCGGCCGAGGCGGCCGCGTGAACGGCCCAAGATGAACCTGCGCACCTGGTTGGCGCGCCATGTCCAGACCCTGCTGGGATCCCTGGGGCGCATCACGCAGCAGCCGGTGGCGGCGTTCATGACCATGGGGGTGATCGCGATGGCGCTGGCGATGCCCTTGTTGCTGGCCGTGTTTCTGCAGAACTCCCGCGCGGCAACCGCCCATTGGAACCAGGCGTTCGATGTGTCCGTCTACCTGAACAAGAGGGCCGCCCGCCCGCGGGCACAGGAATTGGCCAAACTGTTGCGCTCACAACCCGACGTGGCGGCGGTGCGGGTCATCACGGCGGACGAGGCGCTGGTCCAGTTTCGCGAGGCGTCCGGGTTCGGCAGCGCACTCGACGCCTTGAGCGACAACCCCCTGCCCGACACTCTGGTCGTCACGCCGGCGCTGGCGGCCAGCACACCGGAAGCCACGGAGGCGCTGCGGCGGGCGATTGCGGCGTCACCCGACGTGCAGACCGCGCAACTCGACACGGAATGGGTCAAACGCTTGAATGGCGTGCTCGACATACTGCGCCGGGTGGTGGTGCTGACCGCGGCGTTGCTCGGCTTGGGCGTGGTGCTGGTGGTCGGCAACACCATCCGCTTGGATATATTGAACCGCCGGGCCGAAATCGAGGTCATGAAGTTGGTGGGTGCGACCGACGGCTTCGCGCGGCGCCCCTTTCTGTACAGCGGTGTCTGGTACGGTTTGGGCGGCGGCGTCCTGGCCATCGGGGTGGTCGAGGCCGCGGTGCTGCTCCTGGCCGCACCGGTGGACCGGCTGGCGGGATTGTACGGCAGCCAGTTCCACCTGGACGGGCTGGGGTTCGGCTTGGGAAGCCTGGTTCTGGGCGGTGCGGTGGGACTTGGTTGGCTGGGCTCCTGGATGGCAGCCACCCGCCACATCCAGCGCATCGAGCCGACCTAAGCCGAGGTTAACAATATGATTTCAAAGGATTTTCAGTTTGCCAGTGAACTCTCGGTCCACTTAGCACTCATACCCTGGGAGTGCTATAATCGCGCTTACGATTTCTCGGAGGTGACCTGATGACTGCTTTAGTCGCCAAACAAACTGGCTTGGTGTTTGCCGGCCCCGTGGGGAGCCTGGATTCTTACATCGACCGCGTGTCGCAGATTCCCGTGCTGTCCAAAGAGGACGAGGTCGCGCTGGCGACCCGTTTTCGTTCCGAGGCCGATTTGGATGCCGCGCGCCAACTCGTGCTGTCGCACCTGCGCTTCGTCGTCCACATCGCCCGCGGCTACCTGGGCTACGGCCTGCCGATGGGCGATTTGGTGCAGGAGGGCAACGTCGGCCTGATGAAGGCGGTCAAGCGTTTCGATCCGAATGTGGGCGTGCGCCTGGTGTCGTTCGCGGTCCACTGGATCCGCGCTGAAATCCATGAATACGTGCTGCGCAACTGGCGCCTGGTGAAGGTGGCGACCACCAAATCGCAGCGCAAGCTGTTCTTCAATCTGCGTCGGATGAAGAAGAACCTGGCCTGGTTGTCCGAGGAAGAGACCAAGGCGGTCGCGCGCGATCTCGGTGTCGAGGTGAGCGACGTGCGCGAGATGGAGCAGCGTCTCTCGGCGCGCGACATGTCGTTCGATCCGACGCCGGACAGCGACGAGGAGGAGGCCTACTCCCCCGCGATGTACCTGCCGGCCAGCAACGCGGACCCCGCCCTCGAGGTGGAACGCGAGGAATGGGAGGAGGATTCGAGTGAGCGCCTCTCCCTGGCCTTGGAAAAACTCGACGACCGCAGCCGCAGCATACTGAAGCGGCGGTGGATGACCGATGACAAGGCGACCTTGCACGAACTCGCGGACGAGTACGGCATTTCCGCGGAGCGGGTGCGTCAGGTCGAGAGCAACGCGATCATCAAGTTGAAGGGGTTGATGGCGACGGCGTAACGCCAAGGGCGGGCGGGTTTTCGCCCTCCCCGGCCCGCGTTGACATATAGAATTAATACAACCATCACAGCGGTGCGATGTGTCCGGCACATCATCCTGACCATGTCTCATCCCCTCCGTATCGGGGGTGATGACCTGGGTCGCGGATGAAAAACTGTTCCGGGAGATATGTCGATGCAGATTCAACGGACTGATGACGCACTTCCTGCCAGCATCGGCGTCCGGCGGGGCAGGCTCGCCGCCCTTGCCACGGCGGCAATCTCGATGGCCGCCCTGGGCGCCGCCCACGCCTCCACCGTCACCTTCGATTGGGTGACCCCGACGGGACTGCAAACTCCCGGCAGCGCCCCGATCACGGGCACGCTGGTGCTGACGGGCTCGCTTCCCAGCATTACGAACTCCTCGTACACCGGCACTCTGTCAGGTGCCCTGCAGTCATTCTCGTTGACCGAAAACGGCCTCAACGTAGCGTCCGGCCCGTCGGGGTCGAGTTGGATGGTCGCCCAGGGGATACTCAGTCCCTTCACCGACGGCACCATCACCACGTCGCTGTCCGCGAATCTTTTGACGAACAGCTACTCGTTCACCGGGTCGGCCTCGACCAACAGCGTTCTCAGCTTGGCCTCTCTGACAGGGAATGCGGCGGTGGGCGCACTGCTCACTCCGTACTTGCAAGGCTCGAATGAGCTCGCGTTTTTCGGCAACGGTGCGGTCAAGCTCGGCGGCACCATCCTACCGCCGAGCGAAACGCTGTCGGCGACCGGAACCGGCGCCGGATATTTGGGATATTGGAAGATTCAGGCCACTCCGGTGCCGCTGCCTGCGCCGGTGTGGTTCATGCTGTCCGGGCTGTCGGTGTTTTTCGGTGCCGGCGCGGTCGGTCGCAGAACGTCGGGCCAGCGACCCGTTTAAGCCGACGACGATGCCGCTCCGACGGCGGCTCGTCGTTCATATTCCACCGCCTCGCGAAACACGTGGGCATGCAACTCCGCGGTGCGCGCGCGCGTGGCCGCATAGCCGCCCGCCAGCACGATACCCAACGGCAGCGAGCGATCGCGGACGGCCGAGATCACTTCTCGCTCGCGTACGCGGATGCCTTCGTCGGTGAGCGACAGCTTGCCGAAGCGATCCCCGGCGGCGACGTCGACGCCCGCGAGATAGAACACGATGTCGGCGTCCGCCGCCTCGAGCGCCCGCGGCAGATGGCTGCGCAGCGCAAGCAGGTAATCGGCGTCGCCGACGCCGTCGCGCAGCGGCACGTCGATGTTCGACCGCATTTTCACGAGCGGATAATTGCGCTCGCCATGCATCGAGAACGTGAATACCTCGTCCACGCGCTCGAAAACCGCCGCCGTGCCGTTGCCCTGATGCACATCCAGGTCGATGACGAGCGCACGCCGGATCGCGCCCTCGTGCCGCAGCTTGACGATGGCGATGGCCACATCGTTCAGCACGCAGAACCCTTCGCCGTGATCGGCAAAGGCGTGGTGCGATCCCCCGGCGAGATTTGCCGACAGCCCGGACTCGAGGGCCGTGCGCGCGGTCAACAGCGTGCCGCCCGCGGCCAGTCTCGAGCGCAGCCACAAGGTCTCCGACCACGGCAATCCGATGCGCCGCTGCTCCGCGCTCGACAACCCCGAGGACTCCAGTTTGTGCAGATACTCGCGCGTGTGCACGAGCGCCAGCGTCTCGAGGTCCGGAAGCTCCGGCCGCATCAGATCCGACGGGGTGAGCACACCCTCGGCCAGCAGCCGATCCTTGAGCAATTCCGATTTGGTGGTGGGCAGTGCCGCCCCGGGGGGATGGTTCGCCGGCACGGGAATCCGGTAGCCGGGGTGATAACTGCACTTCATCGGGATAGTATGCCGTTTCAGGGACGCCACCGACCACTTGGGTACCCCCCACCGGAAGCACAAAGGATTGTCGACTCCACACTCGGCGACGCCGCCTGAAAACCCGGCGCCCAATCAGCTGCTGTTGATCCTGCTTGGGGCACTGGTGGTCGTTTATGCGGCGCTCTCGTACTACGGCGGCACGCACCCCGGTGCGAGGGCGTTGGGGGCGGCGCTGTCCATCGGACCCGTGCTCCTGATCGCCTTGGTGCTCGCGTGGCGCTGGGCTTCACCGCCGGTCGCGCTGCTCGGCGCCGCGGGAGTCGGCGCCCTGCTCTGGCGCTATTGGCCGGTGGTCGAGCGTCATTTCGAATGGGCGGACCTCGCACAACAATGCGGAGCCTATGCCTTGGTGGCCGTGGGCTTTGCGCGCTCCTTGTCGACCGGCCGCGTCCCCCTCTGCGAGCAACTGGCCGTCAAGATGCATGGCGCCCTCGCACCGATCGAAATCGCGTACCTGCGCCGCGCCACGATCGCGTGGGCGTTCTTCTATCTCGCCCTGGCAGGCGCGATATTGGGCGTCTATTTCATGGCGCCGCTGCGCCTCTGGTCGCTGTTCGTCAACTTCGGTACGTTCGGCCTGATCTTCCTGGCGGGTCTGGCCGACCACGCTCTGCGACGCCGCGTGCTCCCGCGGCACCCGGGCGGCGGGATCCTCGCCGTCATCCGCCAAACGCTCATCGGCTGAATGGCCGCGGGCGCCGCGTGTCATTGCGACGACACATTAATGTCAAACGCCTGCGACCGACCCCTCCTATGATCGCCCCCCAACAGCAAGCCTCGCATCCCGCCCGCAGCCCTATTTGGATTCACAGGAAGCACCGATATGACCCATGCAGTTCCCAGCCGGCGCTCCCTCGCCGTGGTGGCCGGAATCGTCACACTGGCGGCCGCCTCTTCTGCCGTCGCCGCGACGATCCCCGTCCTCAATGGCGGCAATCTCGCCTTGACGGTGGCCTCCACCGGCGCCGGATCCGGCCCCTTCGGCAACATCAGCGCACCGGTCATTCCGGGCAACTTTTATTACCACGATCAATGGACGGCGCCTCAGACCACGACCTTCGGCTCGACCAGTGCCGGCTTCTACGACGACTTCGTCTTCACCATCGGCGCGGGCCAGGCCGACTCCATCACCTCGACGGTCTCGCTGGGCAGCATGCTGGGCATCTCCGGGATGCAGGTCCGCCTGTACGACTATACGGCGAACGGCAGCGTCGCGCCCTTGACGACCACCCCGGTGGCGGGAACCGCCTTCGACGCGTGGTCCTCCACCGTGGCGTTCACCGGCGGTTCCACGACGGTCAGCGTCCTGAAGCCGCTGACGCTGCAGGCCGGCACCTACGTGCTCGAAGTCAAGGGCACGGTCACGGGAACGGCCGGCGGCAACTACACCGGGTCGCTCAATCTCACCCCGGTGCCGCTGCCCGCCGGTTTGCCGATGCTGCTCGGCGGGTTGGGATTGTTCGCGGGCTACGCACAGCGCCGCCGACCGGCCTGAACCACTCGCGCGGTAGGGGCACCCCAGGTGGACCTGGTGAGCGAGCCCCTACCGGCTCCTCGATGCCGGCGACGGTCTCGAGCTGCCCACCACCCGCACGCAGCCCTCGATCTGCACGCCGCATGCATCGGGCGTGCAATGAGTCGAGTCCCGTAGGGTCAACAGTGAAGCACGGGCTTCCAACGGCCAGTGAGGTGTCCAACACGATCGCCTTCAATCCACACGGTCGCGCGTAACCCGGCGCCATGGGCGTACGCCCAAGCGGCGACCTTGAGAACTGCCGGAACGTCGACCATGACGCCCGCATGCCGGCCTGCCTCAGCAATGATCGAATCGTGGTTCTCGTTGCGCTGTACCCAGTTTTCCAGATGTGCCTCCGCTGCCAGGAGATCGCTCTTCTTGCCGTTGCATTGTTTGTGAGCGAGGACCAGGTTGTGCGCGAGATCTCGGGGGTAGCGGGACCAGGGCACGAAGTGATCGATTTCGCCCGAATCGACCCTCTTCTTACAGTAGAGACATAGCCCGCGTTGTATGTCGGCGAGCGGCTCGAGCATTCGCTTCAGGGGGGCGCGCTCCGCGCCGAAAAGGAACTGGCCGAGATCCGACGTGGCGCCGAGCAGCGATGCGTTACTGGGGATTCCTTGAATAAAGCGCTGCCACTCGGATTGAGCCATCCGGACGATCATGCCGTGAAATCGCCGAAGGTTGGCCGCGACGCCTGACTTTAGACGGATGTTTCCGGGCGTGGGGCTGCTCGTATACAAGAACTCGACGGTTTCATTACGAAGAACCTGAAGACGCCAGAGGGGCATTTTCTTGATGAGTTGCGCCGTTTTGGTCACCGCCGGCCCCCACGCCCTCGATGCCTTGGCGATCGCGATCGTTGATGACAGTGAATGGAGTTGCTGGACGATGGAGACCATGAACGCCTGCTGCCCGGTGTTCTGGATGAGGGTCCCATACGAGCCGTCCCCGACGCCCTGTCCGTACGGTGCGCATTGACGCCAGTAGAGTTCAATGAACTGCTCGGCGATCAACCGGACGGGCAGGTCGAGTGCGCTTCCGTCGTCGCGCCCGAGTTGCACGGAGAGGTCGGCAATCGCGACGAGCAGGGCATACTTGTATGTGGCAACGAACTGACCCTCCGACAGCAGGCGCTCGATCTGGCCGAGAAACGCCACCTGTTCGGCGGGCGTCGGGGCGGGAGGATCGCTCATCCGGATGGGCTATCGTTGGGGTGGGATCCGGAGTGGGCCGGATAATTCGCCTTGTCGGCGATGACGTGGCGTACGCCGCCGCGAGGATCGCCCACATCGCCCCGGTACCGGGGGATCAGGTGGACATGGAGGTGAAAAACCGTCTGACCGGCCGCGACGCCACAGTTGATGCCGATATTGTAGCCGTCGGGCCGGTGGCTCTTGTCGATGGCTGACTTGGCCGCACCAATGGCGTTAACGAGGGCTGCGTGTTCTGCGGTCGTGGCGTCGAACCACGTCGGGATGTGTCGTCGCGGGATGAGCAGAGCGTGGCCCGGCGACACCGGGAAGGCATCCCAAAGACCGAGCGCCTGATCTCCGCGGAAAAATACGCGATCTTCGGCGGGGTTGCAGAACGGACATTCCATGGCGGATTGAGCGGTCGATGTTGGTCGGATATTGCCTGGACTCGCCAAAGCTTCTGGAGAGGCCCCAAACGGAATGGTATATCAGTCTCGGGAGGCGAGAGCGATGTCGCCACAGATCGAACGGAATGCTGGTTTAAGGACCCCCGCACACGCGCGGATGGCTTTCTCGAGTCCGCGGTAAATCAGTAGACTCGGGTGTATGGCCGCACTCGACCGAGGTCAGTACGAAGTACTCAATACCGAGGGCTTGGGCGGCATTTTATTCACCGCCGGCGTCGTGCGAGCACCCGGTCGACTGGAACGCACAATTGGAGTGCGGCAACTTGTATATGCGGGCCAGGAAGGTGTTTGAATAAAGTGGTCGACGGGTGGTTCATTGGAGCGACCTCCCGCGGGGCGATTGTACTCACCAATAGTTCGGTGGGCGGAAAGAGTCCATGAACCGCGCGGGCGGGTATGACGGATCACAAGCCTGCGTGCCAAGGCGCAGGGCCCCGCTTCACGCCCAAGTCGGACCCGGCCACAGCACGCGCTCTGCGTCCTGGCCGCCGCCGGATACTATTGAATGAATGTCCTCCGACGCCGTTCGCGCCACATTCTCGCCGCCCACAAACCGAATCCGACGCACAACCCGGCGGGATCCATCGAACCCCCGCCTCCACCGCCCGGTTGGGCGGGCGTCGCCGTCACGGACACGGACTGCATGGCCGTGCCGCCGGTACCGGTGCAGGTGATGGTATACGTGGTCGTCGCGCTCAACACCACGGCGACATTGGAACCGCTGGTGGCCTGGGGGCCCGTCCACGAGCCTCCGCTGGACGTACAGGAGGTCGCGTTCGTCGAACTCCATGAGAGTTGAATCGGTGCACCCGTACTCGCCGAGCTGACGTTGGACGTCAAGGTGACGGTGGGGGCCGAGAACACGATCGACGTGGCATACAAGCCGTACGACTGTGCCGCCGACGGCGTCGCCACGAAGGTGAGTTGATAGGGGCCCGGGGAGCCGGAGAAGCTGAAGGTGCCGCCGCCGAAGATCTTGCCCTGAATGACCGTGCCGCGGGAGATCACCAGCGCCAGGTTGTCGAAGGCGGCCGGGAATTTCAAATCCATCAAGGTCGTATCGAAGTTTGCGCCGACACCCAGATTGAGCGTCTGTGAATCGAACAGCGCTCCGGCGGTGCTCACGCTCTGGGTCCTGTCGAACACCAACTGGGGCGAGGCCCCGGTGGATTGCACGTTCACGTCGAACAGGCCATAGCCCGTGGCGCTGCCGGCCGCCGGTGCCTGCGCGCTCAGGAGCAGCACGGCATTGCCGGCGGCGGCCGTGAAATCCAGGGTGGCGGCCGTCGAGGATTGCTTCAGGATGATGCCGCCCTGCGCGACCGCGAACGACAGAGCGCCCAACGGAGACGGAAATTGCAGATCGCCGGCGGTCGCCTGATACGCCCCCGCCGGCAGCGGCGGCGTCACGTAGGCAAAGGCCGGGGGGGTGCCTGCCGGAGCGACGCCCTGCGCCGTCGTGTACAGATCCGTGGCGCCGGCGACGTCGGCGCTATAGGTTCCCGCGGTCGCGCCGGGGCTGGCATAGGTCCACAGGTAGAGCCCACCCGCCGGCGCCGCCACGGTCACGGGACCGCCGCCCGCCGTCGCGGTGCCCAACACGGTGCCGCCGGAGGTCAGCAGCGCGCTCGCGCTGGTCAACGTGCCGGGAAATGCATAGTCGGTGACCTTCACGACCACGTTCTCGGCGCTCGGGTTGTTGAAGGGCGCGCCGACGGGAGTCGTGCCGACGGGCACGATGGTGTCCAGCAGCGCGGCAGTACCTGCAGGTCCGCTGATCGTCGCGCTGTAGAGACCGGCCTTGGCCGTCGGGTCGGCCTGCGCAATCGCGAGCAGCTGGTAGGTTCCCGAATTCAACGCAATCTGCTGCCCCGGGGTGATTCCCAACGCAACCGATTGGCTGCCCTGGAACAATGCCAGGGTGGGCGGCGTGGCCAGGGCGACCGGAAACTTCAGATCGCTGAAGGTGAACGTGTATGTCCCGGCCGCCGTCACGGTCAGCGTCTGGCTCAGAGTCGACACGGTCGGATCCGCGGCGGTCGCTTGCACCGTGATGAAGCCGTTCAGCGACGCGCTCTGGATGCAGTTCGACGGCGCGGCTTTCGGCGCCACGCACACGCTGAAGGTGCCGACACTAAAGGCGCTGTCCGGAACGCCGAACACATACAGCGTGTAATTGCCGACGGCCCCGGGAATCGCCGCCGTGGCGCTGGTCGCGGGAGCGGCCAGCTGCGCGCTCGCCACGATGGCGGCCCCCTGGGTCACGGCGATGCCCGCCGAGGTGAGGGTCTTGGGAACCCCCAGATCGGTGAGGGTGACGATCAGGTCCTGCGCGGCGGCAATGCTGAACGACTCCTGGGTGGGGGGTGCCGCGCCGCTCAGCGCGATGATCTGGGTCGATGCGGGCAGCGGATCGGCGGCATGCGCGATGCCGAAGAATGCGCCGACACACAGCGCAAGCGCGCCGAGTCCCTTGGCGTGCGTCTGAATCATCGCGATCTCCCGGTGCAAAAATCAACCAATCGGTGACGTCCTGGAATCATGACTTGGGGGTCTGCTCGGCGGCGCCCTTCCCCAGCTTGTCGATCGTCGCCTTGGCCTCGTCCAGACCCGAAAACTTCGCCCCGGAATTGACCGCGCGGGTCAGGTTGCCGAGCGCCTGCGCGGGACTGCCCGATTGGGACTGCGCCATGCCGAGGTGGTAGAGCACCAGCGGCGCGTTCGGCACCTTCGAAACGACCCGCTCGAGCACGGGCACGGACGCGGCCGCCTCGCCGTGCTTGTAGAGCACCCAACCATAGGTGTCCAAATACGACGGGTTCGAGGATTCGGCAAACCGGGCGCTCAGAGATTTGGCCCGGTCCAGGCTGGCCGGATCGCCTTGAAACGTCACCAGAAGCATGGCCAGATTGTTGACCGCCAGGTCGGATTGCGGCGCGCGGCGCACGATGTCTTCATATTCGTGAATCGCGTCCTGCGGTTTGCCCGACGATTCGTAATAAGACGCCAGAACCAGGCCGAGTTCCTCCGGTTTGTCCACCTTGCCCTTCCCCTCGCGCAGGGTGGCGACGGCGGCCTCGGGCGCATGAGCCGCGAATTGGGCCGACGCGAGACCGCGGTAGCCCATCCACCACTTCGGAGCCCGCTCGACCGCCGCCTGGAATGCGCCCACGGCGCCAATGGCATCCTTCTGCGACATCAACAGTTCACCCTTGACGAGCGGAACCACGGCATTGGTCGGGAGGCGGGCGCTCAGGTCGTCCAGACGTTTCACCGCGTCGGGGACGCGCTTCATTTTGGCCAACAGCCCGACCAGGGACTGCAGCGGTTCGATGGCATCGGGCTGCGCCTCGACCGCCTGGCCGTAAAACTTCACCGCCTCCTCGTTGTGATTGTCTTGCTCGGCGAGCATGCCCTCGAACAAATAACCCAACGCCGCCTTCGGCTGTGTCGCGAGGATGGCATCGGCTGCCGATTTCGCGGTCACATAATCCTTCAGGCCGGCGCTCACCCGGAACAGGGAGTCGAGCGCCTGGACGTTGTTCGGCTGATCCTTCGTCAGATCGACGAGCACCGCCTTCGCCTGTTCGGCCTTGCCCAATTGGGCCAGCAACTGGGCGTAGTCGAGGCGCAGCGACCCCTCCTTCGGGTTCGACTCCACCGCGCGCTGCATGGTCTCCTCGGCAATGGCCGGCTCGCCGTTGGCGAGGTGGGCGCGCGCCAGGGTGCGCAATACCCCGATGGCATTCGGCTGGTCGCGCAGCACCGTGCGCAGATCCGCGATCGCCGCCTTCGGGTCCTTTCCGGACAGTTCGATATTGCCGCGAAGCGTCAAGGCGTCCGTGTCGCGCGGACTCTTCGAGAGCACCTGGCCGATCAGCTCCTCGGCGCCTTTGATGTCGTTGCGCTGGACGCGCAAGTCCGCCAATTGGTCGCGCGCGGAAAGTCCCGCCGCATCGAGCTTTTCGGCGGCGATGACCTGCTCGAGAATCTTCTCGGCCCGCTCCGGCTCGCGATTGCCCTCGTAGAACTTCGCGAGCGCGAACTGCAGCTCGGCGTCCTGCGGCGCGGCGGCGATCATCGCCTGCAGCTCCTTTTCCGCGGCGGCCGGACTGCGGCGGGCCGCCAGAAATTCGATCAGCGACAACTTGAGATCGCGGTCCGCGGGAATCGCCGCGATTCCTTCGCGCAGCACCCGTTCGGCCGCGTCCTGTTGATTTTGCCGGGCATAGAACTGCGCCAGACGAATCCGATGACTCCGATCCGCGGGCTGCAGTTTCACCAGATCGAGCAGCGTGCGCTCGACGTCGGCGGGCCGGCTTTCGGTGGCATAGACTTGGGCGAGTGCGAGGCGCAGGTCCACCGTGTCCGGGATCTGGCCGATGCCCCGCTCCAACATGGCCAGGGCCTTCTCCGGCAACTCCTGCGCAACGTAGGTGCCCGCGAGAGTTCCGTAGGCGTCCTCGTTGTGCGGATCCAGCTGCACCGCCCGCTGCCCGTCAGCGACCGCCGCCGCCAGATCCTTCTTCTGGACCTCGACCGCCGCGCGTATCGTCAACAATTCGGCATCGTCCGGATGCTGTTTGAGCGCCGGTCCGATCAATTCCACGGCTCGATCGACGTTGCCGGACAACAGGAACAGGCGCGCGAGCCGTCGGGTCGCGCCCAAATGGCCGGGACTGACGTCGAGCGTGCCCTGATAGAACTGGGCCGCCTCGCGGATCTTCGCCAGCTTCTCGTCGACCACGCCGTTCTCGAAACGCGCCTCCGGATCCAACGGCGCGATCTGCAGGGCATTTTGGAATTCGACCCGCGCCTTCTCGAAGTTGCCGGCGTCGAGATAGCTCTTGCCCTTTTCCAGATGCTTCGCGCGGCGCGCTTCGGCACCGCCGCACGCGGACAGCGCCAACAGCGAAACGGCGACCGTGAGCAGCAGGACGGGACGGTGGAAGTGGCGAAGGGACATGCGTCGGTTCCAAGCAAACGGGGAGGGAGGCGAGTGTAGGCAACCCAGATGACGTTCCCGTGACTCGCCGCGGCCACGCGACCCGCGGCGGAGTGCCGGGACCCTAGACCGACAGCAAGGGCCGCAGCATCAACCCGGCGAGCAGAGCCGCGACCGCAATCCGCAGCCACATCACGCCCAGTTCCACCCGGGTCACCAACACCTCGACGGCGTAGAACAGCACCACCAATTTTGCGATGCCTCCCGCTCCGCCATCCGGCATGGAGAAGCCGGGCAGGCTTGGCACGACGAGGGCGGCGAACAGGACGAGGATGTCCAATGGCGTCATCACGAAGCGCCGGTCGGCGGACAAGCGCAGGCGCAGCATCGTGCCCACGGCGGCGATCCCGACCGCCGCCCAGAGCACGCCGGTGAGCCGGTGATGGGCCGGCAGCACCACGCTGTCCAGATAGACCAGGATGGCGGTGGTGATGTAGAGCGCGGCCTTTTCGGCCATGCTCAAGGGTTTGATGCGCAGGATTGCCAGAAGGACGAGCGTCAGCACGAACAGCCCGATCAGCAGCAACTCGACGTCCCCGCTCACCTGGACGGTCTCCAGCACGATGAGCACCGCATAGGTGCCGAAGCCGACCGCCACCGCGAGATAGGACCAGCGGGGCAGGTAGGAGGGCCCGCGCATCTTGTCGATGAAGCGGGTCAGGGGCGAGTCGATTTTCGCGGAGTGCGGATCCCGCAGACGCCATCCGTGGCGGTCGGCGCGCTGAAAGATGAACAGAAACACGGCGAAAAACACGGAAACCACCGCCAAAATGGTGAGATCGGATTCGTAGCGGCACCAATATGCCAGCAGGAACAGGTTGGCCTGAATGGCGTAAATGACCATCACGGCCTCGTGATGGTCGAATCCCAGCGCCAGCAGCTTGTGATGAATGTGATTCTTGTCGGGACTGAACGGGGAGCGTCCTTCGCTGACGCGCTGCGCCATCACGCTCAAGGTGTCCAATATCGGCAGCGCCAGCAACAGGATGGGCGTCGCCGCACTCACGGCGCTGTCGCCCGTCTGAGTGGCCCGTATGCTCAAGACGCCCACGGCAAATCCCAACAACTGGCTGCCGGCGTCCCCCATGAAAACACTGGCCGGATAGGTATTGAAGCGCAGGAACCCCAGAACGGCACCGGCAAACGTCAACGCCAGCGCCGCATCGGAGAACTGACCGCTGCTGTGCGCCAGCAACGCCAGCGCGCCGAGGCACAGGAAGGTGGTTCCGCCCGCGAGGCCGTCGAGCCCGTCGGCCAGGTTGATGGCGTTGGTGATCCCCACGAGAAAGACCAC
>JBBIKV010000069.1:0-8556 GCA_037445285.1 Nevskiaceae bacterium
ACTCGATCTCCATCTGGTTCATCAACCAGAGGAGCGACGCGGGGTAGCCGGGAATGTTGCCGCACTGGCCGCAGGACTTGTGATGCCAGAGCCGGGTGGTCGGGATCTTCTTGTCCCAGCCGTACAGGGTCTTCGCCATGACCGGCTGATGTTCGTCGAGGACGCGATGCACGACGATCTCGCCGTCCTTCTCGAGCTCCCACATCGCGTCGCGGACGTCCGCCACCCGGTCCTTGTTGGTCTGCATGGAGCGCTTGTTGATGATCTGTTCCACCCAGACGGTGGCGATATGGGCCTCTTTCGGGTCCAAACTCGCCGCCTTCCATTCGGGTCCGTGGCCGGTCAGCCGTTCACCCGGGGGGTTGTCGCTGGGATTGCTCATCGTGGATATCCTCGCAGTGGATTGCGTTACTCTTCCTGATCGGCCCGCCAGTCCTCGTAGTCGTCGCGCTTTTCTTCCATGATGTCGCCGATCACGTCGAACAGATTCTGGTCGATGGTCTTGAGGCTTTGCAGCACGCCGGTCTCCTCCCAGATCGTGTAGAGCTCCACCGAGGTCTTCAGGTTGACCTCCCAGGCGGTTTTGGTGGTATGCAGCGTCGGCACCGGAATCGCCTTGCGCAGGGTGGCGAGGGGCGCGTCGACCTTGGAGATGTTCGGTCCCCAATCGGGGAAGGCGTCCTTGCTGATCATGTCCGGGGACAGCTGATTGCCCGTCGAGATCAGCTTCAGCATGACGCGGCTGAACGGGCGCAGCACGTTCTTCGCCGACTCCATGCCGTGCTTGATGGCGGTCTCCCGCATCAACATCACGAGACCGCCCGGCGAATTGCCGAACGGGCAGCGTGCGGCGCAGGTGTAGCATTGGGCGCAGGCCCATATCTTTTCCTGCATCGCGTCGTAGATCCCCTCGAGATTCTCGGTCCAGAGCAGCTGGACGATCTCGCGCGGACTGTAATCGTAGTAATGCGCCGACGGGCAGGTCGCGGTGCAGATGCCGCAGTTCAGGCAGCCGTTCAACTCGTGATCGAAGCGCAAATCCGCCTGGATGTCGGCGAAGATCTCCTCCAGCTTGGCGCGGTCGACCGGCGGACTCTCGGTCAGCGGGTCGCCGATGAACTGTTGAACCCGTGTGGTGATCGCCGGTTCCATTCTCACGCTCCCCGTCGAATGCCGATCAGTAAGTGAGCACCTTGTAGCCGTCCTGCATCACGCGCTCGATGAGATAGGCGCCGCCGATGATGCCGCTGCATTCCGGGATCAGGTCCGCCTCGGTCATGTCGAACAAATCGAGATTCGGCGAGCAGCAGTAGAATTTCGCGCCGGCCTCGTGGGCATCCTTGATGAAGTCGAGCACGGACTTCGGCGATCCGGGCTTGACGAAGAGTTTCTCCGCAACGCCCTTCTTCATCAGGCGTCCGGAGGTCGCGGTGCAGATGACCTCGACCTCGAACTCCATCGCGGCGGCGACGGTGGCCTGGAAAATGGGAGCGCCGAGCTCCTCGCCGTTGCGTGGATCGGTGTTGGCCATGACGATGATGAGTTTCGTAGCCATTCGCTTCCGTCTCCTTCTGATTGCCCCGATCCGTGAGGCGCCCCCGAAAAACCTTATTAGCGGAGGCTAATGTAATTCACCGGCGGGTGCAAGCTCGATCGCGTCGATTCCGCAACGGCTCACCGCGACGGCGTGCCCGGTTCCTTGAACTCGTCCATGAGGCCGGTGCATCGCACCAAGCCCGTCATGATCGACACGAGCGAAGATTCGACGGCGGCGCGCTCGCATCGCAGGGCCCGCAGTCCGGGCTCGGGATCATCCGGCGCTTCGGGGAATTCCATGATGAGATCCTCGATCATGGCTGATTTGATGCCGGGGTGTCCGGCGAAGCCGAAGGCGCGCCCGCCGAGTTGGAACAGCGCGGGCCGGCCGGCCTCGTCGCGCGCGAGCGTGCGCGCCTGCGGCGGCGGGATCATTTCGTCGCGGCCATACCGCACCACCGGATAGCGCGCCGGCAGGAAGCCGGCGAGGGCGTCGCTAGCGGTGCGGATCGCCGCGCCCACCTCGAACGTGAGGGGGGCCGGCGCGGCGCCGCCGCCGCCGGCGAGCGCGAGGATGATCGCGCCCAAACCGATGCCGATCACCGGTCGGTCTGCGGCGAGCACGCTGTCGACGAGCGCGACCTCGGCCTCGAGCGTCGGCAGCGGCCGCGGCTCCGGCATCGCTCCCCACGGACCGCCGCCGAGCAGCACCAGGCCGTCGGCCGTGGCCTCGAAGGACGGCAGGCGCCCGCCCGAGGTGAAGGGCCGGAAGTAGCGAAAGCGTATCTGCCGGCCCTCGAGATGATCCTCGATCAGTCCGAGGTGTTCGGAGGAGTCGTGCTGGATGACGGCGAGGGTTTTCAACGCGGGACTCTATGGCGACACAAGATCTACGGCCGGACCGGCGACGGGTTCGGCGGCGCGATGGCGGTTTCGAGCGAGCGGCGGAAGTCGGCGGGCGTGACTGAGATCGCTCCCGGCGGATGCGCGGCGAAGAAGGCGTCCACCGCCTCGCCGATGCGGCCGACCTCGACGCCGCGCAGGTGGCCCTCGAGATCGTAGATCAGCCGCGGAGGCGCCACGAAGAAGTCCCCGCTGATGAGAACCTGCCCCACGCGGTTTCCGCCTTCCAGGCGCACGTAGGACGTGATGCAGCCGCCCGCGCCGGTGTGCACCCCGACTTGGACGTCCCTCCCGTCGGGCGGCCCGGCGATTTCCGCGACGAATTCGTCGCGGCCGATCTGCGATTCGTACAATTCACTGGCGAGCGCCTGCTCGGCGGCGGTGAGTTCGCCGCGGACGAACCGCAGATCGAGGCTTTCACTAAATCCCCCGAGCAGGGCGGCTTCGACGTCGGAGATCGATGGCGTCGCCGATCCCAGCAGCTCGCGCAGGGTGACGACGCGCTGCGCGGCGGAGTCGAGGCCGTGCTTGGCCGTCTTGGCCCGCGGCACCCGCAATGCGCCCAGCATCACCGCGGGATCCAGGTCGACCAGCACCGTGCCTTGATAGATCAGCGTGTCGCCGTCGTAGAAGCCTCCGGTGCCGCTGATTTTCCGTCCCGCCACCTCGATGTCGTTGCGCGGGCGGAAGCGGGCGTCGATCCCGAGCCGGCGCAGGCCCGTCGCCGCGGCCTCACAGATCGCGCGGGCGACGTCCCCGAGGGACGCTCCGCCGAGCGCACCCCGACCGAACACCAGGGCCCATCCGAGCTGACCCTGGTCGAGGTAGATCGCGCCGCCGCCGGTGATGCGCCGCCCGACCCCCACGCCGTGGCCGCGGCAGTAATCGAGGTCGATTTCGGTGCGCAACTCCTGGTGCCGGCCGACGAGGGCGGTGGGCAGGAAGTGGATGAAGCGGATCGAATCGGGAATCTCCCCGGCTTGATGCCGTTCGAGCATCGCCTGGTCGAGGGCGATGTTGTGGCGTCCTTCGCGCAGGCCCGCGTCGACCACGCGGAACGCGCGGCTCACGAGTCGACCCGCACCACCGGTATCGCGAGCTGGCGGCGGACGCGCCGCAGATCACGGCGGTCGGGCTGGAAGGGAAAGCTTGCGATGTCGCTCGGCGGCGAGTCGCCGTACGGCCGGTCGCAGGCCGACACGTCCTCGCGGAACTTCCCCGGACAGCCGGAGGTGCGGAACGCGATGCCCGCGTCGATGACCGCGTCGAGCTCCGCACGCGGCAGACCGAAGTCGACCACGCGGCCCACATCGTCGAAGCGCATCTGGTCGATTCGCACGTCGGCGTAGTCCATGAGGTAGCGGGCGAGCTGCACGCGCCGCCACTGATCGCGGGGCGTGGCCGGTAGATGGTCCATGAGGGAGCCCTTCTCCGGGAAGAAGCAGAACATGTGGCTGTGGCCGCCGAGATCGACGAGGCGCTGAACCAGCGTCAACGCCTCCCATTCGGTTTCGCCCATGCCGATGATGATGTGGGCGCCGAATTTTTGCGGCCCGAAGACGTCGCGCGCGGCGAGCAATATCTCCCAGTACTTCTGCCATTTGTGCGGCGACTGGACGCCCTTGCCCCGCGTGCGGTCGAACAGGGCGGGCGTCGCCGCATCCAGCGCGACCGTGAAGATGTCCGCGCCGAGTTCCCTGAGCCCGATGACGTCCGCGCGGCTCATGGTGGTCGGATTCGACAGGATCGACACCGGGATCGTCTGCGGATCGATGCGGCGAGTCCACGCGCGCAGCACCTCCACCGTGTCCTCGTCCGAGCGCGGATGCGTGATCATGGAGATGCACATGCGGTGGAACGGACTTGCCGCGGCGTCGCGCGCCACGATCTCGACGATCTGCGCCATGGGAACCGCGGGCCAGTCGACGCGGATGAAGTTCCGATCCGCGTAGTCGCGGTCCGCCTCGCGATGCCGCGCCAGGCCGCAGTAGGCGCAATTCGCGCGGCAGCCCTCCGGGTAGGTGAGCAGCAGGTTCAGGCAGCGGGTGCATTCGCAGCGATGCATCCGGTTCGGCATCAGGCCGAGGGTCATCGCGGCCGCGGTGGACAGCTGCACGTACTCCGGCGAGCGCATGTGCGGCGCCAGCCGGTTGTTGTTCGGCAGGTAGACCCCCGCGGGCGGCTGATCGGCGAGCTTGACCCGCGCGCCGTTGCGCCGCGCGGGCGGCGTGGGGGCGGGCATCCGCGGCTGCATGGCCTCGGGGGCGTTGAAATCGCCCTGCGCGGCGCTGCGCGCCGGCTGGCCCGTGTCTGCCTGTTTCACACAACTCATGCGAGGCTCCCTTGTGCCGTGACGGGATCGTTGATCGGGGGGCGGCCGCCGAGCTTGACCGAGCAGCAGGCGTGCCGCTGCTCCACGGGGCGCCCGATGGCGCGGGCCACGGCCACCGCGCCATCCGCCGGGAACGCGATGCCGTCGAGTCCCGCGAGCACGGCATAGGTGTCCGTGACGCGTTTGTGCATACCGGGCGGCCGGGCGCACCCCAGCAAGACCTGGCGGCCGGCGAGCCGGCGGCGGGCCGCCGCGAAAATCCGTCCGACCTCGGTGGTGCCGGGCACTTCGAAGGTGCCCGGCGCCGCATAGAAGGGCATCACGACGACCAGCACGAGGCTGGTGACGGCGTGGCGGGCGACGATGTCCAGGGCTGCGGCCTCGCCGAGCATCCTCCCGTAATGCAGGCCGATGACGATGTGCGGCGTGATCTCCATCGAGGTCGCGCACAGGGCCTCCAACGTCGCCTCGAAATCCGCGACGGGACGATCGAGATGATAGACCTCGCGAATCGTCGCCTCGGCGCCGATGACGTCCATCATCGCGGTGTCGACGCCCGCCGCCTCCATGGAGCGCGCGCCGGCAAGGTTCGTGAGCGCGGTGTGGATCGCGATGCGCAGTGCCGGATGGTCGCGCTTCAGCCGTTCGACCACGGGGTAGAAGCGCTCGTAATGGATTTCGTTGCGGCGGTTCGACCCGCCGGACAGCAGGAACCCCTGCAGCCCCTGCGTCGCGATCAGATGACGCACCTTGCGGTCGAGCATCTCGGGCGAGGTCGCGGACAGCATCGGCGCCAGAATCTTGGCACGGCAGTGATCGCAGTCGAGGCCGCAGGCCCCGCCGGTGATCGAAAACGCCGGGAAGCTGTTCTTCGAACAGCCCCGCAGTTCGGTGCTCGCATAGTCCTTGAAGGTCGGGGTCGAAAAGCGGATGGGCGTCGGATCGCGGGGCGCGGCGGCGCGCTCCAGTTCGTTGACGAATTGGGGGTCGAGGACGGCATCCTCGAGTTCCTCGATCCGCCGCAAGGATTCATACCAGCTCATCGAAGTTCCCCTTCGGCCACGTTCATGATGGGCTCCATCGCCTGCCCCGCGGCGAGTTCCGCGACCGCCTTGCGCACCGCGCCTTCGCGGGGTGGGTCGGCGAGTGTCGTCGTCCACGCGGGATCGATCAGTTCCTCGTCGATCAGGTCGCACGATAAACCCTCGAGGAGGCGCCGCGCCACCGGGGGCAGCGTCGCCGGCATCTGCCGACCGCTGAGCCGCGCCCACAGCCCGGTCCAGCAGCGCGCCACGGTCCAGGGATTGTAGCCCCCGCCGCCCAGCACCACGGCGGCGGGCACGCGGGCGACCAGGGATTCCACCGCATCCCACAGGGCGCGGTTGCTCAGCATGAGGCCGGACAGCGGATCGCCCGCGAGCGCGTCGGTGCCGCAGACGATGACGACCGCCTGCGGCTGCAACCGGTCCAGGTGAGGCAGGACGGCGCGCTGCATCAAGAACCGCAACTCGGTGTCATTGAAGCCGGCCGGCACCGGATAATTGCGGGAGCGTCCGCCGCCGCGGTCGTCCGCCGCACCGGTGTAGGGCCAGCGCCCCGCCTCATGGATGGAAATCGTGTGGATTCGCGCGTCGTCGCGCACGGCATCCTGGACCCCGTCGCCGTGGTGGGCGTCGAGGTCGACGTACAGGATCCGCGACAGGCCGCCCGCGGCGAGCCGGCGCAGCGCAAACACCGGATCGTTGAAGTAGCAGAATCCGCTGGCGCGTTCGGGCCGACCATGATGGGTGCCGCCGGCGGGATGGAATGCCACCGTGCCGTCGAGCGCCAGCTGCGCCGCCAGGATCGAGCCGCCGACCGACGCCGCGGCGCGCGCAAACAGGCCGGGAAACACGGGGTTCTCGCGTGTGCCGATCGAGTGGCGTTCGCGCATTGCGAGCGACGCGCCGCCCGCCCGTTCGGCGGCCCGGAGCGCCTCGACATAGTCGCGCCGATGGAAACCGCGCAGCTCATCGTCGGTCGCCTCGGGGCTTTCGCGAAAGTCGTCCGCATCGAACCAGCCCAGCAATGCACACAACCGGACCACCGTGGCGACACGGGGAATGGCGAGCGGATGATCGGCCGCGAAGCAAGGTTCTCGCGACCCACCGCCGCCGACGAACACCGCTGATCGACCGGTTCGCATCATCGTCGGCCCCATGCACTCCCCCGCCACCCGGAACGCGCTCGTCGCTTCGGTCCGCCGCAGCCCGGGCACTGCGGCGGATACCCACCTGCATAAGTACATATCATATTAATACTTGCTAATAAATAAAAATCTGCTAATTTCCGTCTGGCACACACACGGGCAGGGGGGTAGAGCATGGCTGCTGCAACCGTTGAACCGCCGTCGGGTTCGAAGAGCATGTCGATCATCGTCACCAAGGGGACGCTCGACTGGGCCTATCCACCGTTCATCCTCGCGACGACCGCCGCGGCCATGGGGCTCGACGTGACGATGTTCTTCACGTTTTACGGACTGCCGCTGCTGCTCAAGCATCTGGACTTGAACCTGTCGGCGCTCGGCAATCCGGCGATGAAGATGCCGATGGCCGGGATGCACATGGGCATGCCCAACATCGCCTCGATGATCCCCGGCGTCGACGCGGCCGCATCGACGATGATGAAGAACCTGATGAAGAAGAAGGGCGTCGCCTCCATCGAGGAATTGCGGGCGCTCGCCGTCGAGTCCGACGTCCGGTTGATCGCCTGCCAGATGACGCTCGACCTGTTCGAATATTCGCTCAAGGACATGATCGACGGCCTCGAGTTGGGCGGAGCGGCGACGTACATCGAAGTGGCGACCAAGTCCGACATCAATCTGTTCATATAAGGAAACCCACCCATGGCGGATCAGACATTGGATGCGCAGGGACTGAATTGTCCGCTGCCGATCTTGCGCGCTAAGAAGGCCCTGCAGACCCTGAAGCCGGGCGGCACCCTCGAGGTGCTGGCCACGGATCCCGGTGCCGTCAAGGACTTCCAGGCCTTCTGCCGCACCACGGGCAACGAACTCGTCGAATCGACCACGGAAGGGAAGGTGTTCCGTTTCGTGCTGCGCCGTCCGGGGTGACATCCCCGCCGACCGGCATCATCTGAGTCCACACGAATCGGATCCCAGGGGGAGAGTATGAGGATCAACATCGGAGTGACGTCGTTGTGCCTGCCGCTGCTGTTCGCCGGCATGGCCCACGCGACCAACGGCTATTTCACGGACGGCGCCGGAACCAAGAACGAAGGACTCGCGGGTGCGGGCAGCGCCGATCCGGAAGAGGTGATGGTCATCGCGACGAATCCGGCGGGCCTTGCGTACGTGGGGGCGCGCACCGAGGCCGGCGTGGGGTTGTTCAGCCCGGACCGTAGCTATTCGACCACGACCAGCCAGGCGAACGGCAACGGCGGTGCGTTCACGATCGGTCCCAACGCCCTGAACAGCGCGAACAAGCTGTTTCCGCTGCCCTACGTGGCCCACGACTGGGTGCTCGATCCGCAGAACAGCCTTGGCGCGGCGTTCTACGGCCGCGGCGGCATGGATACCAAATGGCAGGGCGGCACGGCGACCTTCGATCCGGACGGTCCGGGCCCGGCGCCGGTGATGACCCGCCCCGGTACCTACGGGGACGGCACCGCCGGCGTGGATCTGATGCAGGCATTCCTCAACATCGCGGCGTCGCATGCCTCGGCGGATCATCAGTTCTCCGTGGGCGCGGCCGTTCTCATCGCGATGCAGCGCTTCGAGGCGCAGG
>JBBIKV010000069.1:8566-14538 GCA_037445285.1 Nevskiaceae bacterium
CCAAGACCTTCGCGCAAAGCAACGGCACGGTCATGCCCACGGCCCTCGCCAACGACGGGCACGACATGTCCTATGGCGGCGGTGTCTCGATCGGCGGGGAGTGGCACCCAGATCCGCGGTTCAGCGCGGCGATCGCCTATACGACGAAGATGTACATGTCGAAGTTCACGAAGTACGCCGACCTGTTCGCCGGCGGCGGCTCGTTCGACATACCCGCCTCGGCGACGATCGGATTGACCTACAAGCCCACGCCGGCGGTCGCGCTGGATCTCGACGTGCAGCAGATCTGGTACGGCGGGGTTCCGGCGGTGGCCAATCCGATCGCCAATCTGTTCAACTGCCCGACCGCCGGCGCGGGCGGCACGGATCTTCAGAGCTGCCTCGGCGGCAGCCGCGGCCCGGGCTTCGGGTGGGGCAACATGACGGTCTACAAACTCGGCGTGCGCTGGCGCCTAGATGAGGACTGGACTGGGCGGTTCGGCGTGAGCCACGGCACCCAGCCGATCCCGGGTTCACAGGCGACCTTGAACATCCTCGCCCCCGGGGTCATCGAAAATCACGTGGCCTTCGGCTTCACGCGCCGCGTCAACGATCACGGAGAGTTCAATTTCGCGCTGACCTACGCTCCGCAGAAGGTCATCAGCGGTCCGAATACCTTCGATCCGACGCAGACGATCACGTTGAAGATGCACCAGACCGTGGTCGAGTTCGGTTACGCCTGGATGCCGTAGACGCGGCGGCGACGGGCACCGGGGCGCCTGCCCCATCAGGGCAGGTTGCGCCAGGAGCCGCCGTTCAGGACGTTTTTGAATCCGGACCGCATCAGCATGCGCCGCGCCATGCCGCTGCGCGTCCCGGATGCGCAGCACACGATGATCCCCCGGTCCGGATTCAGACCCTTCATGTCCTGGGCGAGCCTGGCCAGAGGCATGTTGCGGCTCCCCGCGGCGTGCCCCGCGGCGAACTCCTCGGGCGACCTGACGTCGATGACCTCCGCACCGGCCTTCAGGAGCGCGGGGATGCGCCGGCGTGCGTTCAGCGAGCTCACGAAGCGCACGAGCAAGAAGCCGCCGGCGACCGCCATCAATCCATAGGTCACGAGCGAACCGGGATCATCTTTCATGATCGAACCCTGGATTCGGGCCGCCATCGCGGGCGCATCAAGCGGCCACCTCGCGTACCTGCACCTCGACGGTGCGCGCGCCGCGCAAGGAGTTCGTCACCAGGCAGAGCTTCTCGGCCCGCTCGAGCAGCTGCGCTGCCTTCGCGTGATCCGTACCCGGCGCCACGGACAGCGTCGCGCGCGTGGTGTAGCGCACGAACTGGGTGACGCCGGACTCCCGCTCCAGCGAGCCATCGACGTGGGTCTCGAGGCTGATCCAGTCGAAACGGGCGGCGCGGGACACGCCCCGGAATGTCAGGACGAAGCAGTCGGCGATGGCGGCCACCAGCAGTGTTTCGGGCGACCAGACGCCGCCAGGCCCGTCGAATTCCGGGGGTGGGGCGGATTCGAGCGTCGGCAATCCGGGCGACGCCACCGACACCGGGCCGGCCGCGGATGCCGCGGCGCTGACGCTGTAGACATGGGGATAGGGTTTCATGGGGTGGGTGTCCGGCTCAACGCCGAGGGTCCGGGGGCGATGATCGGCAGGCCTGCGGCCTTCCAGGCGGCAATGCCGCCGCCCATGTGCGCCGCGTGACCGTGGCCGGCGGCGAGACGATGCTCGGCCGCCGTGAGCGAGCGCTTGCCGCTGCCGCAATGGAAAACGATCCGCCGCGCGCCGTCGTCGGGCAGGAACGAGGCGTCGAAGTTCGACAGCGGATAGAGGAGCGCTCCGGCAATCCGCTCGGCCGCGTATTCGGCCGGCTCGCGCACGTCGATGAGCAGCAGGTGTCCGGCCTTCAGCAGCCTCGCCACTTCCGCGGCGGTCAGGGTTTCTATGGGGTGCTTCTGATGAGTCACGCGGGCTCTCCTCTTTTCTTGGTACGAATCACGGTCGGGGTCGGTGCGGATTTGCAGAACAATCGGTAGAGCAGCTTGGCGAGCGGCCTAACCTCCGGCGCCACGAGCCGATAGACCACCGAACGGCCCTCGCGGCGCCGGCCGATCAAACCGTCGGCCTCCAGGATTGCCGCCTGTTGCGACAGCGCCGGCGCCGGCAGGCGTGCGTGGCGCGCCAGTTGGGTGGCCGACAACTCCTCGTCCATCAGCGCGCAGACGATGCGCAGACGCCCCGGATGGGCCACGGAGCGCAGAAACTCTGAGGCGCGTTCGGCCGAGTCATTGAGTGCCGCGGACTTCATGTCATCGTCAGGCGATGTTGGTCGTGGCGGCCGGGCGATCCCCGGCATGGCGATCGGCATCGAGTTCGAACCACATGGCGTTCAGAATGGCGAACGCACAGGCAAGGCCCAGGCCGAGAATCCAGCTGAAATACCACATGACGGTTCCTCAATAGCTCGTGTCGCGATGCGCTTCGATGTACTCGCTCGTCACCGGTCCCCGCATCACGTGGTACACCCAGCTGGTGTACGCGAGGATGATCGGCAGAAAGACGATCACGGCGATCAACATGATGCCGAGCGTCCGCTGGCTGCTCGATGCGTCCCAGACCGTGAGGCTGCTGCCGGGCTGCGACGAGGACGGGAGCAGGAAGGGAAACAGGCTCACGCCCATGCTGCCGATGACCCCGGCGATGCCGAGGCCGCTCACCGTGAACACGACCAGTCGCTGACGGATGCCGGCGAGCAACGCCACCAGCAGGGGCGCCGCCAGGCCGATCCCGGGGACCAGCATCGTCGCCGGCCATTTCCCATAATTGGCGAGCCACGCTCCGCTGCGGGCAACGGCGGTCTTGGCGAGCGGATCGGGGTCGCCGCCGGGCAAGGCGCCGGTCATGATGGACACGCCGTAATGGCTCCGCCATATCCAGACCCCCGCGAGTGCGAACAGGCAGACCCAGGCGAGCGCCGCGTAGCGGGAAATCGCGCGTGCCCGGCGCGCCACGTCGTTGTCGGTCTTCATGGCCAGGTAGACGGCGCCGTGCGTGGCCAGCATGGCGACGCTCACCAGTCCGCAGAGCAGCGCGAACGGATTCAAGAGGTCGAACAATCCGAAGGCGTACGTGGCGCGCAGTTCGGAGTCGAAGCTGAACGGCACGCCCACGATCAGGTTTCCCATCGCCACGCCGAAGATGAGCGAGGGGACCGCGCCGCCGACGAACAGCGCCCAGTCCCAATTGGCCCGCCAGCGCGCACCGGGCATCTTGCTGCGAAACTTGAAGCCGACCGGCCGGAGGATCAGGGCCGCCAGCACCAACAGCATCGCCAGGTAGAACCCCGAGAAACTCGCGGCATACAGGGCCGGCCAGGCGGCGAAGATCGCGCCGCCGCCGAGGATGAGCCAGACCTGATTGCCTTCCCAGACGGGACCCACGGTATTGATGACCACGCGCCGCTCGGTGTCGGAACGGGCGATGAAGGGCAGCAGCATGCCGACCCCGAGATCGAAGCCGTCCATGACGGCGAACCCGATCAGCAGCACTCCCAGCAGCAGCCACCAGATGACCTTCAGCGTTTCGAAGTCGAACATGGGTGTGTGCTCCTAAGGTCTCGAGCCGACGGTTGCGAGAACCGGGATGGAGGCCGGTCCCGCGGTGCGCGGCGGCGAGTCGGCGCCCGGCCCCAGCTTCACGTATTTCTTCAGCAGGTAGACGTCGATGACGGCGAGGACGGTATAGAGCAGCACGAAGCCCGCCAGGCTGAGCGCGACGCTCGACACCGGAATCGGGGACACCGCGAGGAACGTGGGCAGGACACCCTCGATCGCCCAGGGCTGCCGGCCATGTTCGGCGACGAACCATCCGAGCTCGGCCGCGACCCACGGCAGGGGCAGCGTCCAGAGCGCGATTCTGAGGAATGCGCGGCTCTCCGCGATGCGACGCCGGGCGACGAGGAAGAACCCGATGCCGAACAGGGCGATGAAGAAGAATCCCAGGCCGACCATCACGCGAAAGCTCCAGAACATCGACGCGACCGCGGGCACGGTATCCCAGGCTGCCCGGTCTATCTGCGCGGCAGTCGCCTGTGCCGGATCGTCGACGTACTTGCGCAGGAGCAATGCATGTCCGAGGTCCTCCGCATGCGCCTTCAGCGTCCGGCGCGCAGCCTCGTCGCCCGGGTTCTTCCTCACCTCGCGCAGCGCCGTGTAGGCGGGAATGCCGTTGATGATGTGCTGCTTCTCCTGGGCGACCAGTTCGTAGATCCCGGGAACCTCCGTGTCCAGGGATCGCGTGGCGATCAGGCCGAGCATCCACGGCACCTCGATCGCGGCATGCGTCTGACGGGCGGCCACGTCCGGGAACCCGATGATGGTGAAGGACGCCGGCGCGGGCTCGGTGTGCCACATCGCCTCGATCGCGGCAAGCTTCATCTTCTGATGATCCGTCAGGGTATAGCCGCTTTCATCGCCCAGCACCACGACCGACAGGGCGGCGGCCAGTCCGAAGCTGATCGCCACCGTGGCCGATCGCTTGGCGAATTCCACGTGACGCCCCTTCAGCAGATACCAGGCGCTGATCGCGAGCACGAAGACGGCGCCGGTGACGTACCCCGCGCTGACGGTGTGGACGAATTTCGATTGCGCCACGGGGTTGAATATCACGTCGCGAATCGAATCGAGCTCCATGCGCATCGTGCTCGAATTGAAATGCGCCCCGGTCGGGTTCTGCATCCACGCGTTCGCAATGAGAATCCACAGGGCCGACAGGTTGCTGCCGATGGCGACCAGCCAGGTGACCATCAGATGCTGGCGGCGGCTCAGGCGGTCCCAGCCGAAAAAGAACAGGCCGATGAAAGTGCCCTCGAGGAAGAACGCCATCATGCCTTCGATGGCGAGCGGCACGCCGAAGATGTCGCCCACGTAGTGCGAATAGTAGGCCCAGTTCGTCCCGAACTGGAACTCCATGGTGATGCCGGTGGCGACGCCCATGGCGAAGTTGATGCCGAACAGAATCCCCCAGAAGCGCGTCATGTCGCGCCAGACGGGCCTTGCCGTCATCACGTACACGCTTTCCATGATCGCGACCAGCACGGAAAGTCCCAGCGTCAGCGGCACGAACAGGAAGTGGTACATCGCCGTGGCGGCGAACTGCAGGCGCGACAGATCGACCAGATTCCATGAATTCATCGGGATTCCTCGTTGACGGGTCCGCCGAGCAGCGCCGCGGCCGTGGCCGGGGCGTCGGACCGTGGACGATGCGAAGGACCGAAGAACAGAAGGTAGAGCGCCAGGAGCATGGCGCCCTTCGCCGCGAGCGCGAGGGCGATCTCGATGAGGGGGCGGGCGGCCTCCGCACTGGGGCGCGCTTTGTCGAAGAATCGCATCATCGTGGAGTTTCCGCAGGTCGCTCCGCGCACCATACTAAGAATTGCATGATTGCGCAATTATGCAATTCCAGGGCGGCCGCAGTGCGGTGCGTTCGGGCCCGGGCCGGCGGCGGGATCCCGCTCAGAAGCCGAGCGACATTTGCGACGCGGCCGCCGGGCGCACGAACCGCGCCGTGGTGAGTTCGTGCCGCGGGGCGGCGGCGGTGAATCCCAGGCGCCGCGTCGCGAGTTCGAACCGCGCGCGCAGCAAATCGGCGTAGGGACCCGTGCCGCGCATGCGGGTGCCGAACCGGGGGTCATAGTCCTTCCCGCCGCGGGCCTGGTTGACGAGCGACATGACGTGCCGGGCGCGGTCGGGATGGTGTTGCGTCAGCCACTCCCTAAACAGATCCTTCACCTCGTGCGGCAGGCGCAGCAGAACGTAGCCGGCGCCGGTGGCGCCGGCATCGCGTGCCGCCTCGAGAATATGCTCCAATTCGTGGTCGGTGAGCGCCGGGATTACCGGGGCGATCATGACGCCGGTTGGAATTCCCGCCTGCGTCAGCCGTTCGATGACCCGCAGGCGGACCTGCGCCGAGGCGGTT
>JBBIKV010000069.1:14548-19315 GCA_037445285.1 Nevskiaceae bacterium
CTCGTCGTCCGCCTGGCGAATGAAGAAGGTCGTGGGCGGGAGCTGGCGCGAGTCGCCGACGAGCACGACCTGCTCGCCACGCGCGATCGCGCCGATCGCGTCGTGCGTGCCGATCTGGGAGGCCTCGTCGAAGACGACGATCACGTCGCCAGGAGCGAGACCCGCCTTGTCGGCCGCGCCTCCCGGCGACACGTATTCGATGACCGCGCCCTTGTCGTCGGTGAGCGAGGTGACGCTCACGCTCACCGAGACCAGCCGGTCGGCGGCCAGATCCGCCAGCAAATCGAGGTCGCGCAGAATGAGCGCGCTCTTCGTGATGAGGGTGACCGGGTGACGGCAACGGGCCAGCACCTCGAGGATGCGGCGCGTGATTTCGAGGCGCCGTTCAAGGGGCTGGTACGCGTCCGTGTTGATGCCGAGCGCGATGGGTTTGCAGGCGTAGCGCGGGTTCGAGAGTTCGGCTTCCAGCAGCGCGACCGCATCCGCCTTGTAGAACAGCTTCGTCTCGAAATCCAATCCGGGCGACAACCCGAGATAGGCGTGGCTGGGGCGCGCGAAGCAATAGACGCACCCATGACTGCAGCCGCGGTAGGGATTGATGGAGACGTCGAAGCCCACGTCGGACGAGTCGTTGCGGGTGATGAGGCTGCGGGCGCGGTCGGGCAGGACGGTTTCACCGGGAAGCTCCGGGGTTTCGTCGCGGTACCAGCCGTCGTCGGCGCGGACGTGCTCCCGGGGCTCGAAACGGCCCGGGGGATTGGACAGGGCGCCGCGGCTCTTGAGGCGAGGGTGGCGCGTGGCGGGACGGTCGGGCGTCATGCGCCAACCCTAACCCGTGACGCTCTCGGCGTAAATCCAGCAGTCGGTGGGCTGCAGGACTGTATGAAACCCGGCCCTCACAAGTCCCTCGGGCCGCCGCAAGATGGCGTGCGGCCGTCCGATGCCCTTCGATCAATGGTAAAATCCTGCCGCCCTCGAGCGACTGAATTTGACCGACTCGATGCCGGAATCGTCAATATAATGAATATCTTGGACCGCCGTCTCTGCGTTGCCCCGATGATGGATTGGTCGGACCGGCATTGCCGTTACCTGCACCGGCTGTATGCCCCGCATGCGCTGCTCTACACGGAAATGATCGTGTCGGCCGCGGTCGTCCGCGGCAACCCCGGCCGCCTGCTCGAACATCACCCGGCGGAGCGGCCGGTGGCCCTGCAACTGGGCGGCTGCGATCCCGTCGAACTCGCGCTGGCAGCCCGGCTGGGCGAGCGCGCGGGCTATGCCGAGATCAATCTGAACGTCGGGTGTCCGAGCGACCGCGTGAAAAGCGGCGCGTTTGGCGCCTGTCTCATGCTCAAGCCGGCGTTGGTGGGCGAGTGCGTACGACGGATGCGCGATGCCGTGCAGGTGCCCGTCACGGTCAAATGCCGGATCGGGATCGACGCGCGGGACGACTACGAGTTCCTGGCGGAGTTCGTCGAGACGGTCGCCGCGGCGGGTGTGGATGCGTTGATCGTACATGCGCGGGTCGCGATTCTGGGCGGCTTGTCGCCGAAGGAGAACCGGGAGATTCCGCCGCTGAAATACGCTCACGTGCAGCGCCTGAAGCGTGAGCGGCCGGGACTGCCCATCGTCATCAACGGTGGATTCAGCGACGTTGAATCGTTCCGGGGCCAGTTGGACCAGGGGTTGGACGGAGTGATGTTGGGCCGCGCCGCCTACCACCGTCCGCAGGTGCTGGCCGAAATCGAGGCGGCGGTCTTGAACCCCGGCGGGACCGTTCCGCAGCCCCGGGACATTCTCGAACGCATGGTGCCCTATGCACGGACGCAGGCGGCACGCGGTGTGCGGCTGCACTCGATCACCCGGCACATGCACGGACTGATGGCCGGACGTGTCGGGGCGCGCGCGTGGCGGCGGTTCCTGACCGAGGTGTCCGCCCGGCCCGAAACGCCTCCCGAGGCCCTGTTTTCGGCCTTTCCGATCCTCGACCAGGGGTTGGCCGCGTAAACTGCTGAAGCGCCCCGAGCCAGGTTAAGTATAATTCGTGGCTTAGATGGGTAATGAAATCGAAGTTGCGATCGTTTTTGCCGACGTCGTCGGCAGCACCAAGCTGTACGAGTTGCTGGGGGACGTGCGCGCGCGCGACATGGTCGGGGTCTGCATCGAGGTGATGCGTACCGCCACCGATCAGAACCGTGGCACCGTCATCAAGACCATGGGCGACGAGGTCATGGCCACCTTCCCCACGGCCGACGACGCCTTGAACGCCGCCGCCCAGATGCAGAAACAGATCATGTTGCATCCGGCGCTGAAGGTGGACGAGCACGCCGTCGCGATCCGGATCGGCTGCAATTTCGGGCCGGTCGTGGTGGAGAACCGGGACATCTTCGGGTCGGCCGTGCATACCGCCAACCGGATGACCAGCCAGGCCAAAGCGGGCCAGATCATCACCACCGCCACCATGGTCGACCGGCTGTCGAGCGAGTGGCGGGCCTCGGTGCGGCAGATCGACATCGCCACCCTGAAGGGACGCAGCAGCGAGGTCGCGCTCTTCGAGGTCCTCTGGCAGACCGAGGATGTCACCAGCATGGTGCCGGCGATCGCCATCACGTCGCGGGAACGGGGCAACAAGGGCCTGCGTTTGAGGCTGAGGTATCAGGGGCAGGAGGTCCTGGTGGATGGTGGCCACGCGAACATCACCATGGGTCGTGCCGAGGAGAACGATCTGGTGGTCAAGGGCAATCTGATTTCGCGCCTGCATGCCCGCCTGGAATTCAATCGCAACAAGTTCATGCTGGTCGATCAGAGCACCAACGGCACGTTCGTGCTCGGCAAGGATGGCGAGGAGGCCTTCGTGCGGCGCGATTCCATGCAGATCCGCGGCGAGGGTCTGATCGGACTCGGCAAGGCGCCCGACAGCAACTCGTCACAGGTCATCCGCTACACCTGCGAGGAGTGACCGCCGCGGCCGCTTGGGCGCCTCAGGCCTGCGGCGCGACCCGGTCGCGGCAGGCCTGCAATTCGCCTTTCATCGCCGCGGGCACCCGCGCGCCGAACTCGTCGAGATAGGCGGCGACGCCCGCGAACTCGGCCTGCCACTGCGCCGGATCGACCTTCAACAATTCGGCGAGCGCGCCCGGTGCGATGTCGAGGTTCCGGGTGTCCAGGTCCTCCGCGCCCGGCATCTGGCCGATGGCCGTGTCGTGGGCCTTCGCCGTGCCTTTGCAGCGATCGATGATCCAGCGCAATACGCGCAGGTTGTCGCCGAAGCCCGGCCAGAGGAATTTGCCGGCATCGTTCTGGCGGAACCAATTGACGTGAAAAATTTGCGGCGGGGACTCGAGCTTCGCGCCCATGTCGATCCAGTGCGCCCAGTAGTCGCCGAAGTTGTAGCCGGCAAACGGCTTCATGGCCATCGGATCGCGGCGCACCACGCCCACCGCGCCGGTGGCCGCGGCGGTGGTCTCGGATGCGACGCCGGCGCCCACCAGCACGCCGTGCAGCCAGCTGCGCGCCTGATAGACGAGCGGTGCCAGGCTGCGGCGGCGGCCGCCAAAGACGATCGCCGAAATTGGCACGCCGCCCGGCGCGTCCGCCATCGTCGAGTAGCACGGATTCTGTTTGGCGGACACCGTGAACCGGGAATTGGGCTGCGCTGCCGGTCCGTTCGCGGCATCATAGGGCCGGCCCTGCCAGTCGATGACCGGTTTGCCGTCGGAGAGTCCTTCCCACCAGGGCTCGTTCTGCGCGGTCACCGCGACGTTGGTGAAGATCGTGTCCTTGCGGATGGTCTTCGTGTTGGTGCCCGGAGCGACGCCGAAATATCCCGACTCGGGATTGATCGCGTACAAGCGCCCATCCTTGCCCGGATGCAGCCAGGCGATGTCGTCGCCCACGGTCCAGACCTTCCAGCCCTGGTAGCTGGCGGGCGGAATCAGCATCGACAGGTTGGTCTTGCCGCAGGCCGACGGGAACGCGCACGCCACGTAATGGATCTCGCCCTGCGGGTTCTGGATGCCGACGATGAGCATGTGCTCCGCCAGCCAGCCCTCGGTGCGCGCCTGCCAGCTGGCGATACGCAGCGCGTGGCATTTCTTGCCGAGCAGCGCATTGCCGCCGTAGCCTGAACCGAAGCTCTTGATCGACAGGCTCTCCGGAAAGTGCATGATGAAGCGGCGGTCGGGATTCAGGTCGCCGATGGAGTGCAAGCCCCGCACGAACGTGCCGTCGCGCGCGATCCGTTCCAGCGCTGCCTGGCCCATGCGCGTCATCAGCTTCATGTTGAGCGCGACATAGGCGCTGTCGGTGATCTCCACCCCACAGCGCGAAAACGGCGAGTCGATGGGGCCCATGCAATACGGCACGACGTACAGAGTGCGTCCCTTCATGCACCCCGAGAACAAGGCATCCATTTTCCGGTGCGCATCCTGTGGCGGCATCCAATAATTGTTCGGGCCGGCATCCTCCTGCCTTTCCGTGCATACGAACGTGAGATGCTCCACGCGCGCGACGTCGGACGGATCGGAGCGGTAGAGGTAGCATCCAGGAAAGGTTTCTTGATTGAGCGGAAGCAGTTCCTGCTTAGCGACCAACTCGCGCTCCATCGCCTGGAACTCGGCGTCGCTGCCATTGCACCAATAGATCCGGTCGGGCTTGGTCAGCCTCGCCACCTCATCGACCCAATTCGCTACATTGTGATCGAGATCGGCGAGTGATGGGACGTGCTGCGGTGCTGTGGCCATGAAAACTCCCGGGACGCGGTCTGTA
>JBBIKV010000069.1:19325-20751 GCA_037445285.1 Nevskiaceae bacterium
CCGAGCTTGCCGAAGAACGCCCAAGCGGCCCAGATTATGACCGTGTCGCCATCGCCCGACGTCGCGCTTGGTCGGTTCCGATCCGGCGGCGGAGAACAGACCTAATGTTAACTATGGAAAAAGTTGTTATCTTTATGAATTATAATGAAAAAAATTATACATCTCGTCGGCGTGGGTTGGTCATAATCTGGGCCGCTTGGGCGTTCTTCGGCAAGCTCGGCATGGTTTGGTCGTCTAGTGGTCAAGCCACCTCGAAGGGCATCACGGTGAAGGCGGTGGCGGAAGTACGCGTCGAGACGGCACAAGGCGGGGTCGTCGGCACCAGACTCACGCCCGCCACGCGAGTGGTGCCGGGCGATGAAGTCGTCTACACCTTGGAGGTGCGAAATACGGGCACCACGGCGCTGCGGGAGCCGACGATCACGCAGCCGGTGCCTGCGCACATGGCCTATGTCGCCGATTCGGCAACCGGTCCCGGCGCGGAGGTCAGCTATTCGGTGGATGGCGGGCACTCCTTCGCTCCTTCGGAGGATCTGCGCGTGATGGGCGAGGATGGGCGTATGCGAATGGCAGTTGCGAGTGATTACACGCACATACAATGGAAACTGAAAAACCCTCTCAAGTCTAATTCGATGGCGTTCATCCGTTTTCGCGCGGTTGTGAAATAGGCCTTCGAGAAACGTCGTAGGCTAGGCGCATCGACACCGACTATAAAGACGTCTTTGGCGCGGCGGGTCCGCTCGCGCGCGCGCTTCCGGGCTATGCCTATCGTCCTGAACAGGCGGCGATGGCGGCGGCCGTCGGCCGCGCCCTCGCGCGCGCCGAACCGCTGATCGTCGAGGCGGGGACCGGGACCGGAAAGACCTTTGCCTATCTGGTGCCGGCCCTGTTGTCGGGACGCAGTGTCATCATGTCGACCGGCACCCGCACGCTGCAGGACCAGTTGTTCCGTCGTGACGTCCCCCTGCTGGCGAAGGCGCTCGGCCTGCCGGTCAAGCTCGCGCTGCTCAAGGGGCGCGCGAATTACCTGTGCCGGCATCGTCTGGACCTCGCCCAGCAGCAAGGCTCGCTGTTGGGCGGCGAGCGTGGGGTGGCGCGGTTGCTGGCACGCGTGGCGCGCTGGTCAGGCACCACGCGCACCGGCGACCTGGCGGAACTCGCCGACCTGCCGGATCAGTCTCCCGTCCGGCCTCTCATCACCTCGACGCGCGACAACTGCCTCGGTCAGGAGTGTCCGCAGTTCTCCCGCTGCCACGTGTTCGATGCCCGGCGAGCCGCTCAGTCGGCTGAAATCGTTGTGGTGAACCACCATCTGCTGCTCGCCGATCTGGCCCTGAAGGACGAGGGCTTCGGTGACCTGTTGCCGGGCGCGCAGGCGGTCATTCTCGACGAAGCACACCAGGTGCCCGACATCGCGGCGCAGTTC
>JBBIKV010000070.1:0-20713 GCA_037445285.1 Nevskiaceae bacterium
TGTGGATCAACGATCTGTCCGCACGCGATCCGTTCTTCGTGCTGCCGCTGCTCATGGGCGGCGCCATGTTCGCGCAGTTCAAACTGAATCCTGCGCCGCCTGATCCCATGCAGGCGAAGATCATGCAGTTCATGCCCCTGGTCATGACCGGTATGATGGCCTGGTTCCCCTCCGGTCTGGTGCTGTACTGGCTGACCAACACCGTCCTGTCGATCGTGCAGCAGTGGCGCGTCAACCAGGTCGTGCAGGCCGAGGCCAACAAGCCCAGGTCCTGATGTCCGCGCGCCCGGACGCCGACACCATCGCCGCCATCTCCACGGCGCCGGGCCGTGGCGCGGTCGGTGTGATCCGGGTGTCCGGCCCCGGCACGCCCCGGATGGCCGCGGCGCTTCTCGGGGGCGTTCCGCCCGCGCGCAGCGCGGTGGTGAAGCGCTTCCTGGGCGCGGCTGGCGAGACCCTGGACCGCGGCATTGCGCTGTATTTCCCGGCTCCGGACTCCTTCACCGGCGAGCACGTGCTCGAACTGCAGGGCCACGGCGGCGCCGTGGTGATGCAGTCGCTATTGGGCCGGTTGCTGTCGCTCGGATGCCGCGGTGCGCGCCCGGGCGAATTCAGCGAACGCGCCTTCTTGAACGGCAAGATGGACGTTGCCCAGGCGGAGGCCGTCGCCGACTTGATCGATGCGGGCACGACCGCCGCCGCCCGCGCGGCGGTGCGCTCCATGCAGGGGGAGTTCTCAACACAGATCCACGCGCTGCAGGCAACCCTGACGCTACTGCGGGTTCAGGTCGAAGCGGCGATCGACTTCCCCGACGAGGAGCTCGATTTCCTGTCCCGTCCCGTTCTGCGGGAGCGTCTGACCGACGTATTTGCCCGCTTCGAGTCGATCACGGCCGCGGCACGGCAAGGCGCTCTGCTGCGCGACGGACTGACTATCGTGATCGCCGGCAAGCCCAATGCCGGAAAATCCAGCCTGTTGAACCGCCTCGTCGGGGACGAGGTGGCGATCGTCACGGACTCGCCCGGCACGACCCGGGATGTCCTGCGCGAGAGGGTGCATCTGGATGGCCTGCCCGTGACGCTCATCGACACGGCGGGTCTGCGCATGGCCGAGGATCGGGCGGAAGCCGAGGGCATTCGCCGTGCGCGCTTGGAGATCCAGCGGGCCGACCGGGTGTTGTACGTGGTGGATGCCAGCGTCGAGGAACCCGGGCTGCCGCCTCTTCCAGAGGACGTCCCGTCGACGGTGCCGGTGACGGTGGTGCTGAACAAGATCGATCTGCCCGGAGCCAGGGGGCAGTCGGCCTGCGAGGCGCGCGCGGAGGGGGACGGCGGGCTGCGCAGGCTGTGCGTGAGCGCCCGCACGGGTGAGGGCATGGATCGCTTGCGCGAGCATCTGAAGACGAGCGCTGGATACGAAGGCGCCGAAGCGGGCGCGTTTTCAGCGCGCCGGCGGCACCTCGACGCGCTGAGCCGCGCCCGTCGGCTGGTTCAGGAGGCGACGACGGCCCTGACCGAGCGCCAGGCCTTCGAGCTGTTTGCCGAGGATCTGCGTCTGGCCCAACTCGCACTCAGCGAAGTCACCGGCGAGATGACGAGCGAGGACCTACTGGGGGAAATCTTCGCCAGCTTCTGTATCGGAAAGTAGCCGCCGGGCTTCGGGTCCGAGCCCCTCCGAGTCGATCCAGTTGGCCAGCCGGGCCGAGACGCCGAAAGCCGCGATGATCACGAGGGTCGCCAAGCCGGTGCCGCGGGGGTAGTGCCAAAAGAGCCAAACCATGGTGACCGTGGACAGGAAGACCGATCCCAGAAACCCCCACAATCTGGCGCGCTCCTGCGCTGAAGTTGTCATTCCCGTCCCCGAACAGATGCCAAGACAGCCCTTTCGGTTCTTATACCTGTTAAATGGCAAAACCGCCATCCCGTCAAAACCCTGAGTGGCGCGTCATCGTCAACCCTACGGTCAACCCAGCATGGTCTCGCGCCGCCAATGCCGCGCGGTCAGCCCCATCAAGACGAGGGCCAGCGCCAACGAGGATCCCGCGGAGACCAGGACGTCGAGCGCGGCGACGGGCTCGGCCTTGAGCACGCTGGTCATCAGCAGGTGCTGGCTCAGGGACGGCACGAACATCAGGGACCTCTGGGTCCTCAGCGAATAGATGCTGGCGAAGGCGATGGGCAGCGTGGGCACCAACAGCACCGTCGTCAGATAGGTCTGCGCCTCCCGGTAACTGCGCGTGAACGAGGCGACGAAGGTCATCAGCGCCGCTCCGAGGGGCACGAACGGCAGGCAGATGGCGAAGAACTCGAGCGCCGTCATGACTCCGAGGTTCGCGCTCATCCCGAGGCGCTCGAGGGCGACGAAACGGAACACGACGACGAAGGCGCAGAGGCTGATGGCGAGCGACAGGCACATGTAGGCGCAGGTGGCGAGGATCTTGCCCCCCACCAAGCTGCCCCGCGCCACCGGCAGACTCAGCAGGGCCTCCAGGGAGCCGCGCTCGCGCTCACCAGCGGTCGAATCGATGGCGAGGTACAGGCCTCCCATCAGCACGGCGAACAGCACGAAATACGTCATGAAGCCCAGCACGGTCACCGCTCTTCCGGTCGGGGTGGCCACATCGAGTTCGTGGACCGCCACCGGCACCACCAGCAACGGGCTCACCCCGCGGATTTGCAGGCGCAATTGCGCGATGCCGCTGGAGTAGGCGGACAATGCCCGGCGGGCCCGGTCCGCGATCTTGCGGGCACGCGAGTCCGCGCTGTCGGCCACCAGCAGCACGGGCGCCGGCAGCGCCGCCGCGAAGCGCGTCCCATAGTCCGCGGGCACGACCACCACCACCTGCGCACTGCCGCTGCGCACGGCATCGCGCGCACCGCTCTCCGTCCACGCGGCGAACCTCAGCCGCACGCCCTGTGATGCCAGATAACGCACGAGACCGGGCGCATGGTCCTGTCCCGCAATCGTGAGCTCGAGCGGCTCGTCGGATTCCAGCGCGCTTTGGTCCAGCATCCTCGAGACCATCGCGCCGAAAAGAATCGGGCCGAACAGCGGCCCGAACAGCAGCGCAGAAATCAGCGTCCGATGGTCCCGCAGATTCTCGCGGAACTCCTTGGCGAAGACGGTGAGGAGCGCACCCATCAGCTCACGCCCTCGATGTCCCCGAGCACCTGCAGGAACGCCTCCTCGAGGGTCGCGGCGCCGCAGCGCTCCCGGATGGCCTGCGGCGTGTCGTCCGCCAGCACACGGCCCGCGCCGATGATGACCACCCGGTCGCACAAGGCGGCCACCTCCTGCATGACATGCGATGAGAACAGGATGCAGCGGCCCGCGGCGCACAGCGCCCGCAGCATCTCCCGCAAGCCGCGGATCGCCATCACGTCGAGACCGTTGGTCGGCTCGTCGAGAATGAGATTTCCAGGATCGTGTACGAGTGCGCGGGCCAGGGCCACCTTGATGCGCTGCCCCTGCGAGAATCCCTTCACACGCCGATCGATGAATTCCCCCATGCCGAGCGCGCGCGTGAGTTCCGCGGTGCGCTCCCGCAGCCGGTCGCGTCCGATGCCGTGCAGCGAACCGAAGTAGGCGATGTTCTCGCGGGCGGTGAGGTTGTTGTACAAGCCGGCCGCATGCGGCAGCACGCCGAGATGCGTGCGTGCGGCCGAGGTCTCGCCGCGGATGTCGATGCCGTCGATCCGGGCGCTGCCGCCATCCGGCGTCAACACGCCGTACAGCATGCGCAGGCAGGTCGACTTGCCGGCGCCGTTCGGACCCAGAAGTCCGGTGATCTGGCCGTCGCGGGCGGTGAAGGACGCATCCCTCACGGCCTCGACGGCGCCGAATCGCTTGCCGAGCCCCCGGGCCTCGATCACGGCGAGGGTCCGGTCATGCCGACGAAGAACGGCGCCGGCCGATGCGGATCCAGACATTTCGCGTCGAGCGCCGCGGGTCTTGGATCGTCCAGGAAATCGGCCATGAGACGCGGCACGCAGCCGGTCGCGGCCTGGCCATGACCCTCGCCCGGCAGCACCAGGTGGCGATGCAGACGCAGGCCGCGCGCCGCCCGCTCGGCATTCTCCGGCGGCGTCACGGGATCCGCCTCGCCGGACAACAGGAGGGTCGGTATGCCGCTCTCGAGGCCGCGGTGCAGATCGGCATCCACGGGTCCGCGGGGCCAGATCCGGCAGATCTCCGTCAGCGCGTCCAACTGGTCCGTGCCTTGATAGGTGAGCGCAATGCGCCGCCGGTCGATCTGCAGGCCGGCGAACAGCGGCGCGTCCTCACTGCACAACACGGTATTTTGCATCCCGCTCGCGAGGCTGTCGCCCACCTGCCTTGCCAGCATGAGGGTTTGCGATGCCAGGGGTCCCAGATTGCCTGCGGCTCCCTGATGGATGAGTGCGGGCAGCAACGCGGCCTCGGTGGAGTTGTACGACAGGAAGCGCAGCGCGCCGTTCAGGAGGGCGCGATCGAATTCGATCCCGAGCGGCAGGCCGCCGGTCGGGTCATCGATGGTGAGCGCCTGCCGCTCGGGACCGAAGCGGCGCCGCAGCGCGCCGAGCTCCTGGCGCAGCGCCGGAAAGGCCGCCGCGCACTCCTTTTCCCGTTCGCAGCGCAGCACGATCAATTCGAGGGCCCGTTCGCCGTCCACAGGCGTGTCCGGTCCGATGATCTGTTCCGGATCCGTCACGCCATCCAGGATGACCGCCTGGGTCGCCTGCGGATGGCGCCGCATGTAGAGCTGCGCCACGCGAGTCCCATAGGACGAGCCGTACAGATCGATGCGCGCGAAGTGCAGCGCGCGACGCACCTTGTCGAGGTCGTCGACCGCGATGCTGGTGGTGTAAAAACGCACATGGTCTCCCAGGGCGCCGAGGCACGCGACGGTGGCCTGCCGCACCTGGGCGGGATCGTCCGCGCCCTGCCGCCAATCCTCCGGATAGCGGCAGTTGAGCGGCGCGGAGCGCCCCGTCCCGCGCTGGTCCACCATGACGATGTCATGATTGCGGTTGATGCGCGCGAACGCTCCCGCAAAGCTCGCGTACAGGTCCGAGGCCGCCTGCCCGGGGCCGCCGGCCAGGACGAAGAGGGGCGCCGCGGCGGCGTTTCGGTTCAACGCCGGCACGACGGCGACGTGCAAACCGATGGTGGCGCCCGTGGGCCGAGCCGGATTTTCGGGCACGGCGAGCACGCCGCAGCGCGCATCGACCGAACTGATCTCGAGCGGATGCTCGAGGCGGCATGCGTGCAGCGGCAGCGATTCCTGGAATCCTGCCGGAGCGGCGACGGCCGGCACGCGGCCGCCGAGGATCAACGCGCCGCAGGTAATTGCCCTCCACGCCAGCCGCATGCCATTCTCCGATTTTCCGGGGGGTAGTGTAGCGATTCGTCACCCGCGGACGCCCGCGAGTTGGTAGATTTGCGGCCCAGTTCGTCTTTAGCCGCCGGGAAACGATTATGTCCGTGATTCGCGAAGCCGATGTGATTGCGAGTGTGGCCGACGCCCTGCAATACATTTCCTACTATCACACGCCGGATTTCATCCAGGCCATGGGCCGTGCGTATGCGGTCGAGAAGAGCCCCTCGGCACGCGACGCGATCGCGCAGATCCTGACCAATTCACGCATGTGCGCAATGGGCCATCGGCCGATCTGTCAGGACACGGGCATCGTCGTGGTGTTCGTCAAGGTGGGCATGGGCGTCACTTGGGATGCCGAGCGCGACCTGGAAGGCATGATCAACGAGGGCGTGCGCCGGGCCTACCTCGACCCGGACAACAAACTGCGCGCATCGATCGTGGCGGATCCGGCCTTCAAGCGCAGCAACACGAAGGACAACACCCCGGCCGTGATCCACGCCGAATTCGGTCCCGGCGATGACGTCGAGATCACGGTGGCCGCGAAGGGCGGCGGCTCGGAGAACAAGTCGATGTTCGCCATGCTGAATCCCTCGGATTCCGTCGCCGACTGGGTGTTGGAGATGGTGCCCGAGATGGGCGCCGGCTGGTGTCCGCCCGGCATGCTGGGAGTGGGGATCGGCGGCAGCGCGGAGAAGGCCATGCTGCTCGCGAAGAAGTCCCTGATGGAACCGGTCGATATCGGCGAGTTGATCGCCCGCGGGCCGCAGTCCAAGCTCGAGGAACTCAGACTGGAAATTTATCGACGCGTCAATGCGTTAGGAATCGGCGCGCAGGGTCTGGGCGGGCTGACCACCGTGCTCGACGTGAAAGTGCTCGACTATCCGACCCATGCCGCGTCGCTGCCGGTCGCGGTGATTCCAAACTGCGCGGCGACGCGCCACGTCCACTTCACCTTGAACGGCTCCGGCCCGGCCGTGCTGGTCCCGCCCGATCTGGCGCTCTGGCCGAAGGTGCAGTGGGCTCCGGACGAGAGTGCCCGGCGCGTCTCGTTGGATGGCTTGACGCACGTCGAAATCGAGAGCTGGAAGCCGGGCGAGCGGCTGCTGCTGTCCGGGAAGTTGCTGACCGGCCGCGACGCCGCGCACAAGCGCATTTGCGCGCTGCTCGATGCGGGCGAACCGCTGCCGGCGGGCCTCGATTTCCATGGGAGGGTCATCTACTACGTGGGTCCGGTCGACCCGGTGGGTACCGAGGTCGTGGGTCCGGCCGGCCCCACGACCGCCAATCGCATGGACCGCTTCACCGAGACCATGCTGGGCAAGTCGGGGCTGCTCGCGATGGTCGGCAAGGCCGAACGCGGCTCGGAGACCGTCGCGTCCATCGCCCGGCATCGATCCGCGTATCTGATCGCCGTCGGCGGCGCCGCCTTACTGGTCTCGAACGCCATTCGCGCCAGCCGGGTCGTGGCCTTTCCGGAACTCGGCATGGAGGCCGTGTACGAGTTCGAGGTGCGCGACATGCCGGTCACCGTGGCCGTGACCTCGGACGGTGAATCGGTGCACGACTCGGGACCGAAGCAATGGCGCAATCGATTCGCCGACATCCCGGTGATCGTGGAATGACCGCGCCCGGCCTACGTATAAGCGCTGCATAGGAATCACCGGCGCCGCGCGGCATTCACGTCCCTGGTGCTTTGCCCGTCGCCCGTTTAGAGTACGCCTCCCCCTAAAGGCCTACGGGATCCAGGTACGATGCGCTTCAGCGAGCGGTTCGACGTCATCGTGATCGGCGGCGGCCATGCCGGCACCGAGGCGGCGCTGGCGTCTGCGCGCAAGGGCCGGCGCACCCTGCTGCTCACCCACAATATCGAGACGATCGGCCAGATGAGCTGCAACCCGGCGATCGGCGGCATCGGCAAGGGTCATCTCGTGAAGGAAATCGACGCCCTGGGCGGTGTCATGGCGCTCGCCGCCGATCTGGCAGGCATCCAGTTTCGCACGTTGAATGCCAGCAAGGGACCGGCCGTGCGCGCCACGCGCGCGCAGGCCGATCGCCGCTTGTACAAGCTCGCGATCCGCGGGTTCGTCGAGAATCAACCCCACCTGCAGGTGTTCCAACAGGAAGCGGCCGACCTGATCCTGCAGGGGGACCGCATCGCCGGCGTGGTCACCCAGAGCGGCATCGAGTTCCGGGCGGCGGCCGTCGTCTTGACGGTGGGGACGTTCCTGGGCGGTCGGATTCACCTGGGGCTCGAGAGTCACACCGGTGGCCGCGCCGGCGATCCCCCGTCGCTGCGGCTGGCGTCGCGGCTGCGCGAACTCGATCTGCGCGTGGGCCGGCTGAAGACCGGCACACCGCCCCGCATCGACGGCCGCAGCATCGACTATTCCGGTCTTCAGGAACAGCACAGCGACGAGCCCCGGCCGGTGTTCTCCTATCTGGGAACGAGGGCCTCGCATCCGCGCCAACTCCCCTGCCACATCACGGCGACGAACGAGCGCACGCACGAGATCATCCGCGCCGCCAGCTCCCGCTCGCCCATGTTCACGGGCTTGATCGAGGGCGTCGGTCCCCGCTACTGCCCCTCGGTGGAGGACAAGGTCGTGCGCTTCGCCGACCGGTCGTCGCATCAGATCTTCATCGAGCCCGAGGGTCTCGATACCTGCGAGATCTACCCGAACGGCATCTCGACGAGCCTGCCGTTCGACGTGCAGCACGAGTTCGTACGTTCCATCAAGGGGTTCGAGCGGGCCCACATCACGCGTCCGGGATACGCCATCGAGTACGATTTCTTCGACCCGCGCGACCTGCAATGCAGCCTGGAAACGAAGGCGATCGGCGGCCTGTTCTTCGCGGGACAGATCAACGGCACGACCGGCTACGAAGAGGCCGCCGCCCAGGGGCTGTTGGCCGGCGCGAATGCCGCGCTGCTGGCCGATGGGCGCGCCGCCTGGTGCCCGAAGCGCAGCGAAGCCTACCTCGGCGTGCTGGTCGACGACCTCATCACGCGCGGTGCGCCGGAGCCGTATCGCATGTTCACCAGCCGCGCCGAGTACCGGCTCTCGCTGCGCGAGGACAACGCGGACCTGCGCCTCTGCGAACGGGGCCGGGAACTCGGTCTCGTCGACGACGTACGCTGGGACTTTCATCAGCGCAAGCGCGCCGCGGTGAGCCGGGAATGCGAGCGGCTGACGGCGGCCGTGGTCCATCCCGCACGGGTCGACCCCGGTCTGCTGGCCAAACTGGGACAGCCGCTGGCGCGCGAGACCCACGCGATCGAACTGCTGCGCAGGCCGGAGATCGAGTACCGGGACCTCGCGCTCGTCGCGCCGCCCCTGGGCGAGGACGCTTCCGGAGCGACGGCCGACTGGCGCAGCGACGCGCGGCTCGCGGACCAGGTGTCGCTGCAGGTGGAGGTGCAGGCCAAGTATGCGGGCTACCTCAAGCGCCAGGGCGAGGAGATCGAACGCCAGATCCGCCACGAAGAACTGCGGCTGCCGCCCGATATGGACTACGGCCAGGTGGGGGGATTGTCGAATGAAGCGCGTCAGCGCCTGCGCGACGTGCGGCCGCAAACCCTGGGCCAGGCGTCGCGCATCCCCGGCCTCACGCCGGCGGCCGTATCACTGCTCCTGGTGCACCTCAAAAAACGCGACCACGCCGCGTGAGGGCCGGCGCCTCGCCGCAGCGGCCGCGGCCCCAATATTCACGTCGACGCCGATGCGAGTGGCATTTTGCCCGCCCACTCTTTAACATCGGTGCCCTGTTTGATCCCGCGGCTCGGAGAAGTAGATGCGTTTTCGATTGAATGGCCTGGCGTTGCTCGCAGGCATGACGGCGCTGACTGCGATATGTTCCCCTGCGGCGCATGCCGAGGGCAATCCCGTCGATGGCGCCAAGAAATTTTACACCTGCGTGGGCTGCCACGGGATCGACGACTACAAGAACGCGTATCCGGACTACGGGGTGCCCAAACTGCGGCATCAGCACGCCGCGTACATCATATCCGCGCTCCAGGAGTACAAATCCGGCGAGCGTCCGCATCCGACCATGCATGCGCAGGCCTCCTCGTTGTCGGATCAGGACATCGAGGACATCGCCGCCTATCTGCAAGGGCCCGAAACGGTCAAACCCAGCGCGAAGAACGAGGGAACCGTGCCGCCGCAGGTCGCGCCTTGCGCCGCCTGTCATGGTGAAAACGGCCTCGGCGTCGATTCGCCCTTGAGCCCGAAACCACCGGTCCTGGCCGGACAACACGTGTCCTATCTCGAACAGGCGCTGACCACCTATCGCAACGGACGGCGCAAGAACGTCGTGATGGACGGCATGGCGCAGCTTTTGAAGACCGACGAGGATGTGAAAATCGTCGCTGCGTACTTCGCGAGCCAGCCGTCGCCGTTGGCGACCGCGAAGATCGGCGCCAAGTAGCGCGGACGCCGCGCGCGGGGCTCCGGCAGGCGCCTGCCTACGGCAGCGACTTCAGGAACCGGGCGAACGCGTGGTAGAACGCGACGCGGTTCTCCCGTTCCTGGAACACCGAGCCCTCGTCCTTCGCCTGCAGGAATGCGACCTTGCCGCCGCGGGCGCGCAGTCGGTTCACGATTTGTTCGGACTGCGTGATCGGCACGGCGGAATCCAGGCGGCCGTGCACGACCAGCACCGGTTTCGAGATGCGGTCGGCGCCCGTCAGCGGCGAGATGCGCCGCAGATAGGCGCGCTGATCCGGGTCCCGCTCGTCGCCGTATTCGGCGCGGCGCCGCGCCTGCCGCTCGGGCTCTGCGTCGGCCATAAATCCGATGAAGTCGCTGATTCCTCCGACGTCCACGCCGCCGCTCAAGCGGTCGCTGTAGTTGACCAGCGCCGCGAGCGTGAGGTAGCCGCCGTAATCCGCGCCGCAAACCACCACGTGCCGGGCATCGAAGCCGCCCTGCAGACCCAGCCAGACGATGAGCGCCCCCAGATCCTTCACGGCGTCGTCGCGCAGGCCGCCGTTGTCCAGGTCCCGGTAGGATTTTCCGTAGCCGGATGAACCGCGGATGTTCGGCGCGACGACGCCGTAGCCCAGGACGTCGACCACGTATTGAATCCAGGGGTCGAAGCCCGGGCGGAACTGCGCCTCGGGACCACCGTGCAGGACGACGAGCACGGGATGGGGTCCGGGACCGGGGGGCTCGTAGACGAAGGCGGGTATCTGCCGGTTGCGGCCGTCACGTCGGTCGAAGGTCGGGAACTGCGTCAGCCGGGGCGTCACGAATTTGGCCGTGTCGACGGCGCCCGCCTCGCTGTGCGTCCACGCCTCGATGCGGTTGCTCGCGATGTCGAGGACGTACGCATCCCGCGGCAGCACGGCCGACCCGAAGCCGAAGGCCAGCCGTTTGCCGTCCGGATCGAAGAACAAGTGATCGACCACCCCCGGCCCCGGCAGCTTCGGCGGCGTCAAATCTTGATGGGAGCGCAGATCGAGCAGATTGAGCCTGCCGATCCCGCCCTCGTTGCTGACGAAGGCGAGATAGTGCCCATCCCGCGAAATCGCCAGCTCCTCGATGTCCCACGGGATGTGGGCGGAGAGCACGCTCTTCTCGGCCGTGAACAAATCGACATAGCGCAAGACGGCGAACTCGCCGTCGCGGTCCGAAATCAAATACACACCCTGGCCGTCGCGCGAGAATTTCGCACCGACGATGCCGGTCTTCGTCGTGCCCGGGTCGACTTCCCGCCTCTGTCCGCTGCCGAGGTCGACGACGTACAGGTAGCCCTCACCGACGGACACCGATTTCAGCACCAGGAGCTTGCGGTCGTCCGGGGACCAATCGAGCGGCAGCCAGGCGGCGGTGTCGCCGGCCACCGCCAGGTGCGGCAGCGCGCCCCCGGCCGGCTCGACGACGTCGACATCGTGATTAGAGCCGTTGCGCACCGACGTGTGAAAGGCGATCTCGCGGCCGGAGTTCGACCACACCGCGCCGCCGTTCCGAGAAACGCCGTCGGTGAGCAGTTTCGCCGTGGCCTCACCCTGGACCTGATAGTATATCTGCGCGTGGCCTTCGCCCGCTGGGTCGGTTTGGAACACGTAGCCCGGCCGGCCCGGATCGGGCGAGAAGCGGGCCTCCGCGATGGCTTCAGGGCGGAACGTCAGCTGGCGTCGCTCGCCTGCGGGCTGCTCCACCAGGTGCAGCTGCTGGGTCGCGCCGAAGCGGGTCGAAATCAGCAGCTGTCCCCTCGGCGACCATCCCATGGGGGTTGCCTGGCGCGCGCTGAGGTAGCCGTCGAGCAAATCCCCGGGTTCCGCGGCGGGTTCCGGAACATCCTCGAAGACCAGGTTGCCGTGTTCCGCATGGAGGGCGGCGCGGGCGGTGAAATTGCAGATCAAGGACACCAAACCGAGCAGGCACAGATAATTGCGGGTCATTATTCCTATGTTCTCACACGACGAGGATAATGGCGCCATGGCGGCCTTCGAGCATCTGTTGAAATCCTGCAATATCCCCGATCAGCTCGACGACATCGCAAGTTCCGATCCGCCGGCGTACCTGCGCCGGTGCTTCGCCGAAGGCACGGCCGCGCCGGACCTCGACTTCATCACAGTGCAGCAGCTGGCGGTCTGCGCCATGGTACTCGACTCCATTCTCAACGATCGAGACTACGAGTTCTTCGAACCCGAACTGATCGCCGACTGGCGGGCACACTATGCTCCGCCGTGCGCGCGCCTCAGGGATCCGGCGGTGGCGGCGCTGCGCCGCGCCGGGGAGACCCTGGCATCGGAGTCGCCCGATGCCGTGGCCGAACTCGAGGAACTCGAGCGCCGGCTGGCGCCGGCCTGAGATGACGGGCCTCCACGAGGACGTCGGCGAGGGCATCATCGCCATCGACACCGAGTATGTGCGGCCCCGCATGGACGCCAGCCATCTCATGATCGATGAGGGCCGCGCCGCGTTCGTCGACGTGGGCACCCATTTTTCGGTGCCGAATCTGCTGTCGACGCTCGCCGCGAGGGGGCTCGATGTCGAGGCGGTCGATTATATCCTGCTCACGCACATCCATCTCGACCATGCCGGGGGCGCCGGACGGCTGGCGGCGGCGCTGCCGCGGGCCCGCGTGCTGGCGCATCCGCGCGGCGTGCCGCACCTGGTGGATCCCACGCTCCTCGTCGCCGCCACCAAGAGCGTGTACGGCGAGGCGAGATTCGCCGCCGAATACGGCGAGATCACCGCGATCCCCGGCGAGCGGGTCTGCGCCGCGGAGGAGGGTCAGCGCATCGCCCTGGGCCGCCGCACGCTCGAATTCCTGCACACTCCCGGGCACGCGCTGCATCACCTGGCAATCGTCGACCGCGATTCCGCCGAGGTCTTCACCGGGGACACCTTCGGCGTGAGCTATCGGGAATTCGACACCGCCGCCGGCGCCTTCATCCTGCCCACCACCACGCCGACCCAGTTCGACCCGCGGCAGCTGCACGCATCGATCGACCGGATTCTCGGACTGAAGGCGCGCAGCGCCTACCTCACCCACTACAGCCGGGTGCGCGACCTGGACAAGCTGGGCCTCGATCTGCACGCGGACATCGACGCCTTCGTCGCCATTGCGCGCGCCGTGGCGCAGGCGCCGAACCGCGTCGACCTCATGCAGCCGCGCCTGTTCGAGCACCTGCTCGCACGGCTGGCCGCCCACGGCCATGCGGGCGGTGTCGCCGAGGCCCATGCCTTGCTGGACGGCGACATCGCCCTGAACGCCGCCGGGTTGCATGCCTGGTTGTCGAGGAGCGCCGCGTGAACCCGCGAGCCGGGTTCATCATGGCGCTTGCCGGCCCCCTGCTCGCGGCCTGCGCCGCATCGCCGGCCGCTCGGCCGCCGCCCGGGGCGCAAGACGCGCCGTCGCCGCCGGGCGCCCCCGCGCCGGACGCATCGTACGACTGGCACGCACTCGAGGGCGCGCCCTTCGGCCGGCCGTTGAAGGACAGTGGAATCCCGATGCACGAGGTGCTGATGTTCCACGACGCCGACGTCGCCGGCGTGCCCGGGTTCAACGATTGCTACTCGGTCGACGGCGCCCCGCCGCGCTTTCTCGGCACACTGCCGGACGAATACCTCCTGTGCTTCGAGCATGACCGCCTGGCCCGCATCGAAGCGTCCGTGCTCCTGCCCTCCGGCGAGGCTGCGCAGACGTTCGCGCGCGCCTGCGCCCTGTGGATGAAGGCGGCCGCACCCCCGGCCGGGGCGGTCCTGTGCGAGGGCCGCGAGGCCGCGGTGGCCTTCAGTGCCCGCCTTGCCGGACGGCCGGACGAGCCGGGTACGCGCGTGTCCATGACTCTCACCGCCGTCGTCGACCCCGGCGCCGCCGACGATGCGCCGCGTGGGCCGTAGATGGCCCCGGCGGCTGCGCAACCCATGACACGCGACCAGGAAATGGCACTGTTGGCCGCCGGCGCGGCCGACCTGGGCGTGCCGCTGGATGCCGACTGCGGCGCCAGGCTGCTGTGCCTCGTCGATGAGCTGGAAGCCGGCAATGCACAGTTCAATTTGACGGCGATTCGCGACCGACCGGGCATGTTGCGCAAGCACGTGCTCGACAGCCTGAGTCTGCAGCCGCATCTGCGCGGTCCGCGGCTCGCCGATGTGGGTACCGGCGCAGGATTTCCCGGACTGCCGCTCGCCATCCTGAATCCCGGAAGGCACGTCGCGCTGATCGAGGCCACCGGCAAGAAGGCCCGGTTCGTCACCCAAACCGCGGAACGCCTTGGCTGCCGCAACGTGGAGGTCGTGCATGCGCGCGCCGAAAGCTACCGGCCGCTCGAGCTTTACGATACCGTGACGGCGCGGGCGCTCGCGTCGTTGTCCGATTTCGTGGCTTATGCGGGGCATCTGTGCGCGCCGCATGGCCGGCTCCTGGCGATGAAGGGGAAGCGGCCCGATGAGGAGATTTCGGCGCTGCCCAAGACGTTTCGGGTCGTCGCGGTGCACCGCCTCAAGCTGCCGGGGCTGGACGACGAGCGGCATCTTGTGGAAATCTCACTTGCCGGGCCCAGGCGCGGCGCGGCTTCACGCGGCCATGGCTGACCGGCCCGGCTGCAATCGAGCACACTTATGAACCGGGTCATCGCTGTCGCCAATCAGAAAGGGGGGGTCGGAAAGACCACCACCGCCGTGAACCTCGCGGCATCGCTGACGGCCACCAAGCGGCGGGTGCTGCTGGTCGACCTGGATCCGCAGGGCAACGCCACGATGGGCTGCGGCGTCGATAAGAACTCGCAGTCGCGCACCAGCTGCGACGTGCTGCTCGGCGATTGCGCGGCGATGGAGGCGATGGTGCCCGTGGAATACGGCGGCTTCATGCTGATGCCCGCCAATCAGGACCTGACCGCGGCGGAAGTGCGGCTGCTGACCATGATCGCCGGCCGCGAGTTCAAGCTGCGCAATGCACTGAAGCCGGTGCGCGAGAACTTCGACGTGATCTTGATCGACTGCCCGCCCTCGCTCAACATGCTGACGCTGAACGCGCTCGTGGCGGCCGATTCGGTGATGGTGCCGATGCAGTGCGAATACTACGCGCTCGAGGGTTTGAGTGCGCTCATCCAGACCATCGACCAGATCAGGAGTTCGATCAATCCGACGCTCGAAATCGAGGGATTGCTGCGCACCATGTTCGACCCCCGCAACAACCTGTCGAACGAAGTCTCCGCCCAGCTCATCGAACACTTCGGCGACAAGGTGTTCCGCACTTTGATTCCGCGCAACGTGCGCCTGGCCGAGGCGCCGAGCTTCGGCAAGCCGGCACTGTTCCACGACAAGGAGTCGCGCGGCGCCCTGGCGTATCTGGCGCTGGCGGGCGAAATGATTCGCCGCGACGACCTGCCGGCCGCCGCCGTATAATCCCCCGCTTCCTTCGTTGCAGGTGAACATGTCCGGCAAAAAGCCGTCCCTTGGACGCGGTCTTGCGGAGCTCTCCCCGCTGCTCGCACAGCGCGCCCGCATCCCGGTGCCGGGCGCGGAACCGCCGCCGCTCGCCGGCGACCGACTGGCGCAGCTGCCGCTCGATCTCCTGCAGCGCGGCAAGTATCAGCCGCGCGTCGACATGCGTCTGGAGTCGCTCCAGGAGCTCGCCGACTCGATCAAATCCCAGGGTCTGGTTCAACCCATCCTGGTCAGGCCGCTGCCGCCCGGCAAGGCAGGCGACGGCGTCCCCGGCGAGCGCGCCCCGGGCGACTCGCAACGCTACGAGATCATCGCCGGCGAGCGCCGCTGGCGGGCCGCGCAGATGGCCGGTCTGGAGGTGATCCCCGCCGTCGTCCGCGACGTGCCCGACGAAGCCGCCGTGGCGATGGCGCTCATCGAAAACATCCAGCGCGAAAACCTGAATCCCCTGGAGGAGGCACGCGCGCTGTCGCGCCTGATCGACGAGTTCGGCCTCACCCATCAGGCCGCGGCCGAGGCGGTGGGGCGCTCGCGCGCCGCCGTGAGCAATCTGCTGCGGCTGATGGAGCTCGCCGAAGAGGTCAAGCAACTCTTGGAACAGCGCAGCATAGAAATGGGGCATGCCCGGGCGCTGCTCGGCCTGACCACCCGCCGGCAGCAGATCGAAGTGGCGACGCTGGTCGCGCGCAAGGGATTGTCGGTCCGCGATACCGAGGCCCTGGTCCGCAGCCTGCTCGCGCCGGCGGCGGCGCAGGCCGGCTCCGCGAAAACCGTCGATCCCGACATTCGCCGGCTGGAACTGGAGCTGGCGGACAAACTCGGCGCCAAAGTGCTGTTTCAGCACACATCCTCAGGGAGGGGCAAGCTCGTCGTCACTTACAACAGTCTGGACGAACTGGACGGCATCCTGGCCCACATCCAGTGACCCGAATCCATAAGCGGTTGCCGCAGAATCGGGGTCCCGGCATGCGACATGTCGCAGGCTGCGGCGGTCAATGTCAAAAAGGCTTCTGTCAAAAAATCCAAGCTTGATCATTGCCTTGTGACTCGGTCCAAGCATCACTATAATGCGCCGGCTTTCGAACGGCGGCAGACAAGCCAATGAACTTGCGGGCCAAAGCCCCGACATGCCCGGCGCGGCACCAGCGGCTCCCTACGCGATGAACGATGTCGTCGGCAACGGCAGGCGGCTCGTGATGCGGGTCGTGATCCTGCAGACGGTGTGCGCCGGCGTGGTCGGGGTGTCGTATGGGGTGTTCGGGGGTGCGGCCGCCGCGGTATCGGGATCGACCGGCGGCCTGATCGTCGCGGTCGGGAGTGCCTTGTTCGGATGGCGGATGTTCGCGCCGGGCATTGCGCCGGCGACGGCACTGCGCCGGGCGCTGTTTGCCGCCGAGTCATTGAAGTGGTTCTGGTACGTGCTCGCCCTCTGGGCGGCCTTTGCGCGGCTCAAGCTGATGCCGCTGCCGCTCCTTACGGGGCTGGTGTGCGGGCAGTTCGGCTACTGGATCGGTCTTTTGGGAAAGCGAGGAAAGTTGAATGGCAGCGTCTGAGGGCGGCTCCGGGGGCTTGACCGAATACATCAAGCATCATCTGACGCACCTCACGGTCGATCAGGGGCATGGTGCATTCTGGAGGTTTCACGGCGACAGCGTGTTCTTCACTGCCGCCCTGGCCCTGCTGTTCATCGTGCTGTTCGGCATCGCCGCCCGCCGTGCCACCAGCGGCGTGCCCGGCAAACTGCAGGCGGCCTTCGAAATTCTCGTGGAGATGGTCGACGGCACCGTCAAGGAAACCTTCCACGGCAAGAGCAGGCTGATCGCGCCGCTCGCCATCACCATCTTCGCGCTCGTGTTCCTGATGAATTTCATGGACCTCATCCCGGTGGACTTCCTGCCGTGGGCGGCGAAGGGGATGGGCGTGGAGCACCTGCGCGTGGTGGCCACCGCCGACATCAACACCACGCTCGGCATGTCCATCACCGTGTTCCTTCTGATCTGGTACATCGGCATCAGCGAGAAGGGCGTGGTCGGCTTCTTCGGCGAATGGTTCACGGCCCCGTTCCATGCGCACGGTGTGGTGGGGAAGATCCTCACCGCGGCGCCGAACCTGCTGCTGCGGCTGATCGAGGAGGCCGTGCGGCCGCTTTCCTTGAGCCTGCGGCTCTTCGGCAACATGTACGCCGGCGAGTTGATCTTCGTGCTGATCGCGGGACTCACGCTGGAATCGTCCTTCTCGCACCTGTCGACCTACGGCTGGGGTGCGATTCAGCTGTTCGCCGACATCGTCTGGACGCTGTTCCATATTCTGATCATCACGCTGCAAGCCTTCATTTTCGGCATGCTGACCATCGTTTATCTCAGCATGGCCGCCGAAAAACACTAGTTAACAACCACCACCTGACCATTGGACCCTTGGAGACATAGATGGAGAACGCACCCTTGATCGCTCAAGTCATGAGCTACACCCTGATCGCAGTCGGCCTGCTGATCGGCCTCGGCGCACTCGGCACGGCCATCGGTTTCGCGCTGCTGGGCGGCAAATTCCTCGAGGGTTCGGCGCGCCAGCCGGAGCTGACTCCGATGCTGCAGACCAAGATGTTCATCGTCGCGGGCTTGCTCGACGCCGTGCCCATCATCGGCGTCGCGATCGCGCTGCTGCTGATCTTCTCCAACCCGTTCCTGGCGGCCATCGGCGCGAAGTAACCGCCGAGTCGTTCGGCACAGGCGATCTCACATGACGGCTAGGAGCTTTGACGAATGGACATAGCAGTAACGCTAATCATTCAGGGCGTCGCGTTCTTCGCGGTGGTCCTGGTGGTCATGCGCTTCTTGTGGCCGCCCCTGATGGCGGCGATCGAGGAGCGGCGCCTGAAGATCGCCGAGGGCCTCGCCGCCGGCACCCGCGCCCAGAAGGATTTGGACGAGGCCAAGGTGAAGGCTCAGGAAATCATCCGCGAGGCGCGCGACAAGGCCGTGCAGATCGTCGATCAGGCCGGCAAACGCGCGGCCGAGATCATCGAGGAGGCGAAGGCCACCGCCATTGCCGAGGGCCAGCGCATCGTGGGCCAGGCACACGAGGAAATCGCCCTCGACACCACCCGGGCGCGCGAGGGCCTGCGCAAACAGGTGGCGAACCTCGCCGTGCAGGGCGCGTCGCATCTGCTCGAGCGCGAAATCGACCCGAAGACCCATGCGGATTTGCTGAGCAAGTTGGAGCTGGAGGTCGCGAATGGCTGAGGCGGCCACCATTGCCCGGCCCTATGCGAAGGCGGCCTTCATGGCCGCGCGCGACGCCCGAGCGCTGCCCGCCTGGAGCGCGGCGATGGGCTGCGCATCGCGCCTCGTGGCCGACGCCCGCATCGCCGCGCTCATCACCAATCCGCGCCTGACCCCGGACAACGTGGTGTCGATGTTCGCGGGCCTGGGGGGCGGCGCCGTCGACGGTCACTGGCGGAACTTCGTGCGGCTCCTGGCGCAGAACAAGCGCCTCGCCGTGCTGCCCGAGATCGCCGCGCAATACGAACTGCTGCGCGCGAAGCATGAAAACGAGGTCGACGTCGAGGTGGTCTCGGCGGTGCCCATGAATGCCGACCAGCAGTCCCAGCTCTCCGCCTCCCTGAAGAAGCGCTTCAAGCGCGACGTGCGCATGAGCACGTCCGTCGACCCCGCCCTGCTCGGCGGCGCCGTGATCCGCGCGGGCGACCTGGTGATCGACGGCTCCATCAGCGGCCGGCTGCAGAGACTGGCGTCCGAATTAGCCAATTGATTTTAAAGAAGGCGAATCATGTCCATCAAGGCATCTGAAATCAGCGACCTCATCAAGGCGCGCATCGATCAATTCCAGTCGGCGACCGAAGACCGGAACGTCGGCACCGTCGTCAGCGTGACCGACGGCATCGTGCGTGTCCATGGCTTGGGCGACGCCCGCTACGGCGAAATGCTGCAGTTCTCGGCGGACACTTTCGGCCTCGCGCTGAACCTAGAACAGGATTCGGTCGGCGCCGTGGTCTTGGGCGACTACAAGAACATCGTCGAAGGCGATACCGTGAAGACGACGGGCCGCATCCTCGAAGTGCCCGTGGGGCCCGAACTCCTCGGCCGCGTCGTCGACTCCCTCGGCGTTCCGCTCGACGGCAAGGGTCCGATCAACGCCCAGGGCAAGGCGCCGCTGGAGCGGGTGGCCCCCGGCGTCATCTTCCGCAAGAGCGTGTCGCAGCCGGTGCAGACCGGCCTCAAGGCCATCGATTCCATGGTCCCCGTCGGACGGGGTCAGCGCGAACTCATCATCGGCGACCGGCAGACCGGCAAGACCGCAGTGGCCGTCGACACCATCATCAATCAGAAGACCACCGGCGTGAAATGCATCTACGTCGCGATCGGTCAGAAGCAGAGTTCCATCGCGAACGTCGTGCGCAAGCTCGAGGAGCATGGTGCCCTGGCGCACACCATCATCGTGGCGGCTTCCGCCTCCATGCCCGCGGCCATGCAGTACCTGGCCCCGTATGCCGGCTGCGCCATGGGCGAGTATTTCATGGACAACGGCGAGGACGCCCTCATCGTCTATGACGATCTGTCCAAGCAGGCCGTCGCCTACCGCCAGATCTCCCTGCTGCTGCGCCGCCCCCCGGGCCGCGAAGCCTACCCCGGCGACGTGTTCTACCTGCACTCCCGGCTGCTCGAGCGCTCGGCCCGCGTCAACGAGGAATACGTGGAAAAGGCGACCAACGGCCGCGTCAAGGGCCGGACGGGATCCCTCACCGGTCTGCCCATCATCGAAACCCAGGCCGGCGACGTCACGGCGTTCGTGCCGACCAACGTGATCTCGATCACCGACGGCCAGATCTTCCTGGAGTCGGACCTGTTCAATGCCGGCATCCGGCCCGCGATCAACGCCGGCATCTCGGTGTCGCGCGTCGGCGGCGCCGCCCAGACCAACATCATCAAGAAGCTGGGCGGCGGCATCCGCCTGTCGCTCGCGCAGTACCGCGAGCTCGCGGCCTTTTCGCAGTTCGCCTCCGACCTCGATGAAGCCACCCGCAGGCAGCTCGAGCGCGGCGTGCGCGTCACCGAGCTCATGAAGCAGAGGCAGTACGCACCGATGTCGGTGGCCGAAATGGCGCTGTCGTTGTATGCGGCGAACAGCGGCTTCTTCGACAAGGTCACGCGCCAGAAGGTCGTCGAAACCGAGGCGGGGCTGCAGTCGTTCGCGCGCACGAACTACGGGCCGCTCCTCAAGTCCATCATCGACAAGCCGGATCTGTCGAAGGACGTCGAGGCGTCGCTCAAGAAGTGCTGCGAAGAATTCTTCGCGACGGTCTGACACCATGGCCGGCGCCAAAGAAATCCGCAGCAAGATCTCGAGTATCAAGAATACCCAGAAGATCACCAAGGCCATGGAGATGGTGGCCGCCAGCAAGATGCGCAAGGCGCAGGAGCGCATGCGCGC
>JBBIKV010000071.1:0-20705 GCA_037445285.1 Nevskiaceae bacterium
AGAAGGCGCCGATGCCGACCAGGATCACCGGCACGATGATCGGGGTCAGCAGCACCGCCAGCATTAGCCGCGCGATGCGCAGCCGCGAGACGAAGAGGCCGTAGGCGGCCAGGGTCCCGAGCGGCATTTGCGGGAACGATGCATTGAGTTGGGTCGCGAGGTACCACCGCAACAGCGCGCCGAGGGCGGCCCCCACGGCGATGGAACCAATGGACATCATCGTCATGGGATTTCGCATCGCCGCCCTAAAAGTAGGCGGGCGTCCGGCTTCCCCCGACGAGGAGTTCCGCGGCGAAGTTCGTGCGGGGCTGGGAGTGGTTGCGCTGCTTGGTCCGGCATTGCTCGGCATTGTCCGATTGGCTGCAAACCGCGCAACCGGTGAGGGCCATGACCAGGATGAACCCGATGAGTCTGTACATGTATCCCTCGTGCGCGCCAGGTGTTTGCGGATCATCCGCTTTCGGACCGGCATTTTACACTCGCCGCCAGGGTTTTTGGCGGCGGGTGTCGATCGGTCCCGGCGGGGCGCGCGGGGCTCCCCGACGGCCTAGTCGTGCCTCTCATCGCGGCGGCGGTCGTCACCATGGTCGTGCTCCCCGTGCCGTTCGCGCTCCTGGCCGTGGTCGTCGCGCATGTGCCGGGGTGCATATTCCCTTTGGTACCAGTCGTGGCGGACGAAGTACACGGGTCTGCCGCAGGCGTCGTATTCGGCGCAATGCCGGCGCCAATGTCGTTCGTACCCCGGCGGAACATGCAGGTAAATCGGCGCCGGCGCCGCCATCAGGGCGACCGGCGGCGGCTGGATCACGACGGGCTGCGCATAGATCAGTTGGGGCATGGGCAGATTGCCGATGTTGATCTGCCCATATATTCCGGGTTGATTGAACCCGATCGAGACGCCGATGTCGCCTGCGAAAGCAGGTGAGCAGGCGACGACGGCGACGGCGGCAAACAGATATCGTTTCATCCCGGCAACTTCCTCGTTGGTTGTGGCGTTGCGCCGCGGCCGGTCGCATGCCAGTTCGATGTCGGACTCAGGGTACGCAATGAAACGAGGTCAAACTGTGAACTCCGTGCCAGACTGCCGCCGGCCCCCGTCCGGACTCGAAACTCCCGGGGTCGGGATCCACCGCAACGGATGGGTTTGACGCCGGTGGACACCCCACTTACCCTTGGCGCGGAAGGAAAGTCAGACCGCTCCTCAACCTCCATTGATTCCTGAACGGATCCAAAGTGACCTCCATGCGCCCGCTATTCGCCGCCTTCCTCCTCCAGGCGGCGGTTTGTTCGTTCCAACCGGCGTTCGCCGCCGCCGACACCGGTCCTGCGGATCTCGTCGTGACGGGCGCGCGGATTTACACGGCGACGCCGGAACGCCCCTACGCGCAGGCGCTTGCCGTGCGCGACGGCAAAATCGTGTTCGTCGGCAGCAACCTGGGGGCGGCCGCGTGGATCGGTGCGCGGACGAAGATGGAGAAGCTGCATGGCGAACTCGTGCTTCCCGGACTCATCGACTCCCACATCCATGCCACCGGCATCGTCGATCTAGACGTTTGCGATCTCAAGAGCGAACCGAAGAATCTCGCCGCGCTGACCGAGTTCGTCCGAGATTGCATCAAGCGCTATGATCCGCCCGCGGGCCAGTGGCTCAGCGTGCGCCAATGGAACTTCTCGGACGGCAACGAGCCGGATGCCGCCCATCCGACCTTGCGGGGCGCGCTCGATCTCGCGTCGACGACGATTCCCATCCAGTTGCTCGGCAACGACGGGCACCATGGTGCCTTCAACAGTGCAGGGCTGGCGCGCGCGTCGAACGCCAAGGGCGTGCGGGTGGGGCTGTCCCGTGCAACGCTCGCGGGGGATTTTTCGAGATACGTCAAATTGATCGGCGTCGATGCGAACGGTGAGCCGAACGGCAATCTGAACGAGGAGGCCCGAGTGCTGACCGGTGCGCCGAACCTGCTGGTGGTGGACCTGCCGGCGGTGACGAAGACGCCCGAAAAGGTCATGGAGCGGCTGAACGGCGCCGGCATCACGGGTATTCTCGACCCCTACGTGACGCCTGAAATCAGCGCCGTGTACGACGAGCTCGAACGGCGCGGTCAGCTGACGCTCCGGGCGCGTTTTGCCCAATTCTACGACCCGGAACAATTTCGCAATGAGGGCGGCCGGGTCGACTACCGGAAGATGGTCGATACGGCGCGCGCGGTGCGGGCAAAGTACGCCGGCGATCCTCTCATCCGAGCCGACTTCGTGAAGCTGTTCGCGGACGGCGTCGCCGAAGGCAATCCCTATGCGGTGCCCCCCACCTTGCCGGAAGTGGCGGCACTCAGGCCCTATCTACAGCCCATCTTTGCAAAGGATTCCCAGGGGCACCTCGCGGTGACCGGCTATGTGGATACCGGTTCCCCGGTTTGCAGGGACGTCCGGGCACATGAAGCCGGGTACTTGGAAGGCGGGCGGACGGCCGATTTCATCAAGGCGAACGGGTACCACCCCGCGCAGTGCTCGATCTCGAGCGGTCAGCTGCAACATGACCGCGCCGTCGAGATGGAATTCGTCAAGCAGTTCCATCTCGCGGGCTTCAACATCCATATTCATGCGATCGGCGATGCCGGAGTACGGGCGGCGATCGACGCGATCGAGGCCGCGCGTGCCGCCGACGGCATTGCCACGCAACACGATGCGCTGGCACATGTGCAGGTGGTCAATCCGGTCGACGTGCCCCGCATGGGCCGGGATCATCTCTTTCTTGCCTGCACCTTCTCGTGGGCCAATTACGACCCGGAATACGACATGCTGGTCGTGCCCTTCTTCGACCGGGTGTCCGGGCGCGACTATGCCGCGCTGCATCCCGTCGGCGGGTACTACGAGAGCGCGGTTTATCCGTTCAAGTCGATGAAGGAGGCGGGTGCAACCCTCGTGGGCGGCTCGGATGCGCCGGTCAATACGCGGGATCCGCAGCCCTTCGTCAATATTGCCACGGCGGTCACGCGCCGTCTTCCGGGAGCCCGACCCACCACCCCGGCACAGCGCATCAGCGTCGAGGAGGCGATCGACGCGTACACCATCAACGGTGCGCGCTATTTATATCTCGACGACCAGGCGGGATCGATTCAGACCGGAAAGTCTGCCGACTTCATCGTGCTCGATCGCGACATCGTGGCACTCGCGCATGCGGGCCGGGGTGTGGAGATCGCGCAGACCCATGTGCTGAAGACCTGGTTCAGGGGAGCGCCGGTCTACCGACGCGGACCATTCCAGCGCAGATGACCGGATTGGATGCATCATCCGCCGCAACCGATGTCGTCTCGGCGCCGGTATCCACGACCCCGCCGGAGATTGCCGAGAAGATCGCCCTGGAATGTTTCGGCCTCCGCGCCGCGGCGCGGCGCCTTTCCTCCGAGCGCGACGAGAATTTTCACCTGGTCGCGGACCGGCAGCGCGAATATCTGCTCAAGCTCACCAATGCCGCGGAGTCGCGCGAGGTGACGGATTTTCAGACGAAGGCGCTGCGCCACGTGGCCCAGGCGGATGCCACCCTGCCGATTCCCCACCTCATGGCCGCGGCGGATGGCCGGTACGAAGCGCTCGTCGCCGGGCCGGAGGGTCCGACCCGTGTGGTGAGGCTGCTGACCTACCTGCGGGGCGATCCGCTGCACGCCTCGCCCCGTTCCCTCGAGCAGTGCGGCACCCTCGGCCGCACACTGGGGCGCCTGGACCTCGCGCTCCGTGGCTTCGTCCATCCGGCCGGGCGTCATCCGCTACGCTGGGACCTCAGCCACGCCGCCACCCTGCGCCCGTTGCTCGCGCTGATCGAGAACCCGGTCCGGCGCGGGCTGGCCACCCGATTCCTCGATAATTTCGAGGAGCATGCCCAGCCCATGCTTCCCGCCCTGAGAGCCCAGGTGATTCACAACGATTTTCAACCGTCGAACGTGCTCGTCGATCCCGATGAGCCGGACGTCGTGACGGGCGTGATCGACTTTGGCGACCTGGTTCATGCGCCGCTCATCAACGATCTGGCCGTTGCCTGCGCCTACCACGTGGCGACGGCGCCGGAGGCGTTGGACTACGTCCTGCCTCTCGTGAGGGCATATCACTCCCTCCTGCCGTTGCTGGCCGAGGAGATGAACGTCTTTGCCGATTTGATGGCCACGCGGCTGGTATTGACGACGGTGATCACGAACTGGCGCGTGACGCTGCATCCCGACAATCGGGCCTACGTTCTGCGCAACGCCCCCGGGGCCTGGCGGGGATTGGAGCGTCTGGCGGCGTGGTCGCGAACGGACCTACAGATCGCGGTGCGCCGCGCCTGCGTCGGAGAATGAACCCATGTCGATGATCAACGCATTCGTGGCCGGGAACGCATCGCTGAGCGCTGCCGAGCAACGGCTGATCGAAAGGCGCGAAAGGCTGCTGGGGCCCTCCTACAGGCTCTTCTACGACCGGCCATTGCATATCGTGCGCGGCCAAGGCGTGTGGCTCTACGATGCCAACGGCCTGGCCTACCTCGACGTGTACAACAACGTGCCGGGCGTCGGCCATTGTCATCCGGCCGTCGTCGCGGCGGCCTCCCGGCAATCCGCCATGCTGAATACGCACACGCGCTACCTGCACGAGGGCATACTCGACTACGCCGAGGCCTTGCTTGCCACCCTGCCGGCGGAACTCGGCCATGCGATGTTCACCTGTTCGGGCAGCGAGGCCAACGACCTCGCGTATCGGATCGCCAGGGCCTGCACCGGTGCGGAGGGCTTCATCGTCACCCGGTTTGCCTACCACGGATGCACCAAGGTCACCGCAGAACTCTCACCCTCGCTGGGCGCGGAGATGCCCGCGGCGGTGAACGTGCGCTTCGTGTCGGCGCCGGACGGTTACCGCGGCGAGCCTGGTGACGTCGCCGCGAAGTTCGCCGGGGAAGTGGCTGCGGCCATCGATGATCTAGGGCGCCACGGCATCAGGCCGGCGGCGCTGCTGGTCGATACGCTCTTTTCCAGCGATGGGGTGTTCGCGGACCCCGCCGGGTTTCTCGGGCCGGCGGTCGAGCGCATCCGGCGTGCCGGCGGTCTCTTCATCGCCGACGAAGTCCAGGCGGGGTTTGGCCGCACCGGCGACCGGATGTGGGGCTTTGCCCGGCACGACCTCCTCCCTGACATCGTCACGCTGGGCAAACCCATGGGTGCCGGGTACCCGATTGCCGGTCTGGCGGTCCGCCCGGCGGCGGTCCGGGAGTTCGGGCGGACGCGCTATTTCAACACCTTCGGCGGCAATCCGGTGGCGGCCGCCGTCGGGTTGGCGGTGCTCGAGGTGATCCACGGGGAGGGACTTCAACAGAACGCCCGTGAGGTCGGCGACCACCTGCGCAGCGCACTGCGCGCCCTGGCCGGACGACATGCGCTGATCGGCGATGTGAGGGGTGCCGGCCTGTTCATTGCCGTGGAGCTGGTTCGGGATCGGGCGACGAAGACTCCGGCGACAGCCGAGACCAAACGCGTGGTCAATGCACTGCGAGACCGGCGCATTCTGATCAGCGCCGCCGGGCCCCATGCCAACATCCTCAAGATACGGCCGCCGCTGGTATTCTCGAGGAGCGATGCCGACTATTTCGTGAATGCGCTCGACGACGTGCTGCGCGCCGGCGGGCTTGGCGGCGCCTGAGCTGCGGCCGAGGCGGCCGATCGTCCCGTGGCCGGGCCATGGCGCCAAACCACCGCCGACGCCCCGGTCGACGTCGGAGCTGTCGAATCGCATCGTGCTTCTGCTCGCGGCGGCGACCTTCATCAACTACTTCGATCGCGGGAACCTCGCGACGGCAAGTCCGCTGCTGCAGCGGGAACTCGGGCTGTCCAATGTCGAGATGGGTGCGTTGTTCTCAGCGTTCTTCTGGTCCTACGCGCCGCTGCAGCCGTTCGCCGGCTGGCTCGCGCAGCGATTCGACGTCCGGTACGTGCTCGGCGGTGGCCTGGCGGTGTGGGGTCTGGCGACGGCGTTTACCGGGCTCGCGACGACATTCGCAGGCTTGCTCGCGCTGCGACTCACGCTCGGCGTCGGTGAGAGTGTCGCCTATCCGTGCAACGCCAAGTACCTCGGGCAGCGGGCCGCCGTACATGAGCGCGGCCGCGCCAACGGCCTTCTCGCCATGGGCCAGTCCCTCGGCCCGACCTGCGGACACTGGCCGGAGGATTGGTCATGGCGCGGTTCGGCTGGCGCCCCGCGTTCATCGTCTTCGGCCTGGCGTCGCTGGTGTGGCTGCTGCCATGGCGGGCCGCGACGCGGGGCGGCACGACGGCACGCTCGGCCGGCGGCATGCAGCCAGTCAGCTACCGCCAGCTGTGCCGGGAGCGCGCCCTCTGGGGTACGAGTCTCGGCCATTTCTGCGGGAATTACGCCTATTACTTCATGCTGACGTGGCTTCCACTGTTGCTCGTGAAGGTGCATGGGTTCAGCGTCGCGCAAATGGCGACGATCGTGGCCTGCGTTTATGCCCTCCAGGCCGTCAGCGCCCCGGCGACCGGCTGGTTGTGCGACCGCCTGATACTGGCGGGCGTCTCGCCGAATCGCGTACTGAAGGTTTCCATCAATGTGGGGCTCTGCGGTGTCGCCGCGGCGATGGCCGGCTGCGCGGCGGCGGAGGCAACGCTGTCGATCTGGCTGCTGTTGACCGCGGGCGTGTTCTTTGGCGTGCAGAGCGCGCCGCTCGGATCCATTTCCCAGACGCTCGGCGGCCCGCGTGCCGCCGGGAAATGGATGGGCATCCAGAACCTCTGCGCCAACATGGCCGGAGTGCTCGCGTCGATCGTCACCGGAATGGTCGTCGACCGCACGGGCCACTTCTTCTGGGCGTTCGTCATCGCGTCGGCGATCACCCTCGGCGGGGCGTTTGCGTTCGGCGTTGTGATCCGGCGGGTCGAACCTGTAGTCTGGCCGCCGGAATCGTCGTTGCGTTAACCGTACCGTCCCGCCTTAAACCGGGATCTGCGACCGGGTGCCGAATGAAGCTTGAAAAAATCGAGACCTTCGTGGTCGCCAACCCGCCTCCCCGACATGGCGGGCGGTATTTCATATTCGTGCGGATGACGACCCGCTGCGGAATCTCCGGTGTGGGAGAGATCTACAACGCAACGTTCGGGCCGGAACTCTGCTGCGCGATGGCTCGCGAGATCTTCGAGCGGCACTTCGAGGGCTCGGATCCCCGCCACGTCGAAAGACTGTGGCGTCGTACCTATGGGGCCGGTTACACGATGCGGCCGGACGTGACCGTGATGGGAGTGCTCAGCGGTCTGGAAATGGCGTGCTGGGACATCGTCGGCAAGAGGGCGGAGGTGCCTGTCTATGAACTGCTCGGCGGACTGGTCCAGGATCGGCTTCGCAGCTACACCTATCTTTATCCGCCCGCCGGCGACGTGTATCCCGACCCATCGACGCCGAACGTCTACAACGATCCCGACATCGCGGCCGAGGTTGCACTCCAGATGGTCGACAAGGGGTTCACGGCCGTCAAGTGCGATCCTGCCGGACCCTACACGATCTTTGATGGCCACCAGCCGTTGCTCGAGGATCTTGACCGGTGTGAACTGTTCATGAAGCGCATCCGGGAGGCGGTGGGCAAGCGCGCCGATATACTGTTCGGGACCCACGGTCAGTTCACGGTTTCCGGAGCGAAGCGTATGGCCCGAATGCTCGAACCCTATCGTCCGCTGTGGTTCGAGGAGCCCGTGCCCCCGGAAAACGCAGCCGACATGGCGGAGATCGCGCGCTTCACGTCGATTCCGATCGCCACCGGCGAGCGGCTTTGTACCAAGCACGAATTCGCGCGCCTCCTCGAGGTGCGGGGCGCGTCGATCCTGCAGATGGACCTGGGGCGGGTCGGTGGGCTCCTGGAGGCGAAGAAGATCGCGAGCATGGCGGAAACCTGTTCTGCGCAGATTGCGCCGCACCTCTATTCGGGCCCGATCGTAGGCGCGGCCAACATCCATATCTCGGTGTGCAGCCCGAATTTCCTGATCCTGGAAACCATCGGGACCTTCGAAGGGCCGTACATGTCCGTCGTCAAGGGCGGTATCAAGTGGGAAGAGGGATATGTCATTCCCCCGACCGCCCCCGGGCTTGGCCTCGAACTGAACGACGAGGTCATCGCCGCAAATCCCTACAGGAGCAAGGAGCTGCATCTGAACCTCGCCGTGGCGCCCGTCGTGCCGTGAAATGCAACGCAAGACGCTTCGCTCGAGCGCCCGAGAACTCACGGCGTTCTGCACGAGTCATGGGCGGAGTGCTCCTAGGCGCGCCGGCAAACTTGTGCGGTGCAATATGGCAGGTCGCGTTCGGAACTCCGGGTCCCGTCGGCATTTGTGCCGCGGTTCATGCCCCCCGGACGGCGACCCCTTGAAAAAAATCATCGTTGCGCTAAATTCTCCTCCGGTGTCATCGGTCACGGAGGCGTCCCTCCGGTCCGTGAAGACCGCCTTTACCCAAATAGGAGAAAACTCGTTTAGTTGGAGTTTTTAAAGAGGATTTCAGCATGTCAACACGTGACACGACGACTCCTTTGCTGTTGACGCCGTGGGTTGATGACAGCGGCAAAACACTCTCGGTCCGAAGTCTGCCGGGCCTGCGACCGGAACTCATCAAGACACTCGAATCCACTTATCCCGGGGTCATCACGCCGGCGAACCGGGTATTACTCGAGACCTGTTGCGGTCTTGCGGACACGGAACTTGGGCACATCGATTTTACCGGCTGTTGCCTTCCCGAAGAATCTTGCGCCGTGTTCCGGCCCTGCCTGACCCTCGCGATTGACGACGCCGGGCGGCGCTGGATTGCGGAAGTGGGTCACCAGGACTTGCCGGGACCGGTGTGGTGTGTGTTCCCCGACCCACAGGTGGCCGTGCACATCAGCGACGATCTGCCTGAATTCATCGCCACATTTCACGAACACGCCCATCGCGGCCGCACCCTCGCGTGGCTGCAGGATTTGACCGCCGCAGCGCATGCCGTATGGATCCACCGCCGGGCATTGGCGTTGCGCCCCTACCGGGCCTACCACTCGGATGATGATATCCGCGGCTGGATGTCGAGCCTGCCGTCCGATGCCTATGTGTACGATTTGCGTCGGCCAGGCACGGTGCGTGGTTGGCCCTATGGTGTGGCGGGACCGTCGGCTCGCCTGTTTCGCTGCGGACGTCTGCCGGTCTTCGCGGTCGCGGGGTCGCCGACGGAGGGGTGGCGCGCGGGACAGCCCGATACGACCTCACCCGTTCACCCGATCGTCGCACGCAGTCTGGACCTGGAACTGCCCAGTTGGCTCACGGATGGCCGCCGTCCCCGTTTCCCGCCGATGAACCCGTCCCGATGGCGGTCGCTCCGGACATCGCCGGTGTGGTCCGGCCGGCGCCGCCTCGTCGGCACCCTCGCGCTGTGTGGGGTGGCAATGCCGAGCATGGCAGGCGATCTCATGCAAACACTGCCGCACCTCTGGGTCTCTGCGGCGGCGCTCAGCCTGACCTTGGTGGCGGCCGCGAGTAAACCCAAGGATTGATGCAGCGGCGGCGCGACACGCTTGCCGCGGTGACCCTCGTACTTCACGCTGCGGCCCGCACCAGGGTGTGACCCGTGACGGGCAGAAAATTCGAACAGCTTGAAAAATGACGGCGGTTCCCTACTTTCACGGCGTAAGCGCCGCGCGGTGCGGCGCATGTCCGCACGAAAGGAGGAATATGTCTCTCTCGACCAAAGCCATGTTGACCTGCCTTTTGGGCTCGCTCGTGGCGCTGCCGGCAGTCGCCTTCGCGGATGCCCCGCGGTCCCGAAAGCGGATCCCCAGTCGCAGAGTCAGACCGAAGCAAAGCGCAAGGCCCTGTTGGCGGATGCCACCGGAGCCATCCAGGAAACATAGTCTGCTCTGAAGCATCTGGATGAGGGCAGGACGAAGGAGGCGCTGGCCGCACTCGAACGTGCAACCGGCAAGCTCGATATCATTCTGGCGCGGGATCCAAAGCTCGGTTTGGCGCCAGCCGGAGTCGGAGTAGTCACCTATGACATACAAGGGGGTCTCGATGCGGTGAGGAGAATACGTCAACAGGCGGAGGAACTGATTCACGAGGGGCGTTTGCAGGAGGCGCGGCGCATTCTGAAGAATGTGGCCAGCGAGACCGTCATCAGCGAGTCAAACATTCCGCTGGCAACCTATCCGGATGCGATGAAGTTGGCAGTCAAGCTGATTGACCAGAACAAGAAAGAGGAGGCCAAGCGCGTCCTGCAAGCGGCCTTGGATACTCAGGTGGTGACGGACACCGTCATCCCCCTGCCGGTCGTCAAAGCCCAAGAGGCTTTGAAAACCGCCGAGAGTTTGGCGTCCAAGAAGGATCGCGGCAAGGACGACAACGATCGGCTCAAAGCCTCGATGGACCAGGTGCGTGGCCAATTGGAATTCGCACAGGCGCTGGGTTATGGCACGAAACAGGACTATGAAAAAATGTACGCACAATTGACGGAGATCCGCGATAAAACCGCCGACAACCACTCTGGAACAGGTTGGTTTGCGAAGATCAAGGCATCCATCGACGATTTCCTGAAGGCCAGTCAGCCCAAGAGTGGTTGAGCGCCCGGACGCCCGGCCTCGGCTCTTCCCGAGGCTGGGCGTCCGGAGCAGCAAATCGTGGATTTCGTGCGGTCCAGCGCCCCGATGGCCGGAGCTGGCCAGCTGCCGGTCTGTTGACAGCCGGAATCCCGTATTGACCCGATCCAGTCGAGGGTGAACGCCGGACATATGGCGACCCAACCAGGCGTATAGAACCGGGGACACGAGGGTCAAGGTACGATTCCGCGTCTCTTGAACTCCTCCGTGACTGTTGGCCAGATGGCCGTCGCTTGGGCAATGTCCGCATTCGCATCGGAAGCTTTTTGCTTGCGCAGTTTGTCGATTCCCCGACCGTACAACGACCAGGCATTCTTCGCGTCGATGGCAAGGGACGCATCATAGTCGGCTATGGATTTGTCGTATTCCCCCAGTAGTGTCCGGACGTTAGTGGAACAAATTCAGCTGTTTACCGAGATCGGCATCGTTTTGAGCGGTGCGAATTTGAGCAAACAGTGTATCCAAAGGGGTTTTCTCGAACATGGTTGGGCTCAGAATCTGTAGCATTTCATAGAGGCTGGCTTGGATCTTTAATCTCTTTTTGACGATGGCGACGAGCACATAGTTCGAGACAGCGATCCAGATCTGCGTGCCCACGGCCTCGATGCGCTGCGGCACCTTGAGCATATCGGATGGGCCCAGTTTGGCGATGGGACTGGAACCGATGTACGGGAACACCAGTGTCTCGAGGGTCCATCCAGACGGCCTTGGCGTAGTGGCGTAGGGTGCCGGCGCGAGCTTCAACGTCGTGTCGGGATGCGCACCCAGCGCCGGGCGGTTCTCGCGGCCGTCGTGGCGAAACTTCAGGCGCCACAGCTTGCCGCCGGTCGGCGTCACCTCGCGTTGTACAGGCCGCGACCATCGAACAGCTTGTACGCCGTGTCGCGCGGCCTCGCGGAACGTATTGCGGTGTTGGTCAGCGCCGCGGGGGCATGCGGGTTTTGAAAAGGGCGGATGCTCCTGGTGCCGGCTGAGGGATTGCTTCGGGGCCTGCGGCCCCTCGGCCTGCGCTTCGCTGCGGCCCGCCGTCGCTGCGCGCCGGCGTCCAACTTCGCCGTTGGCGAAGTTGTCGAACCCGGCTTGTTTCATTCGGGGGTTCGAATGGAGGCCGTCAAGCGATCGGTCGCGACCTACGTCGAATGGACAATGTGCTCCTGGTGCCGGCTGAGGGATTCGAACCCCCGACCTACGGTTTACAAAACCGTTGCACTACCACTGTGCTAAGCCGGCAATCTGGCCCAAAAGTCTACCAGAGAGTCACCCGCTTCTGCGGGGGGAGGTACATCCTGTCGCCTTCCTTGACTCCGTAGGCGGAATAGAACGGTGCCTGGTTCATCTCGGGCACGGTACCCCGGACGGATTCGGGCGCATGCGGGTCGGCTTTCAGCTGCACGATCGTCGCGTTTTCGCGCGACTTGCCGCGGAAGGCCTGGGCCCAGCCGGCAAAGAAGCGCTGGTCCCCGGTCATGCCGTCGATGACCGGCGCCGGCCGGCCGCCGAGAGACAGTCTGTAGGCCTTGTAGGCGATGGCGAGTCCCGAGTTGTCGGCGATGTTTTCCCCGAGCGTCAATTCGCCGTTGACGTGGTAGCCGGGCACCGGCTCGTAGGCGGCATATTGCTCCACCAGCGCATGTGTCTTGGCCTTGAATTTCGCCAGGTCCTCCGGTGTGAACCAGCCCGGCGGGTTCAACAGGTTGCCGTCCCCGTCGTATTGGCTGCCTTGATCGTCGAAGCCGTGGCTGATCTCGTGCCCGATGATGCCGACGATGCCGCCGTAGATCGCGGCATCGTCGGCCTTCAGATCGAAGAACGGCGGCTGGAGGATGGCGGCCGGAAATACGATCTCGTTCATTTCCGGGTTGTAGTAGGCGTTGACCGTTTGCGGGGTCATTTCCCACTCGTCACGGTCGACGGGCTTGCCCAGCTTGTCCACATTTCGGTGGAACTCGAAGGCCTCGGCGCGCATCACGTCGCCGATCAAGTCGCCCTTCGATATTTGCAACGCACCAAAGTCGCGCCACTTCCGAGGATAGCCTATTTTCGGCGTGAGTTTCGCCAGCTTTTCCCGGGCTTTCCGCTTCGTATCCGGGCTCATCCAATCGAGGGTGTCGATGTCGGCGTTGTAGGCGGCGAGCAGGTTCTGCACCAGACGGTCCATGCGCGCCTTGGATGCCGGCGGGAAGTACCTGGAGACATAAAGCTTTCCGAGCGACTCGCCGACGGCGAGCTCGACCAGGCCGATTCCGCGCTTCCAGCGGGGGCGGATTTCGGGTATCCCGCGCAGTGCGGTGCCGTAGAAGGCGAAGCGCTCGTCGACGAACCGCTTGGGGAGGTAGGGCGCGAAATCGTTCAGCAGGTGCCATCGGAAATAGGCCTTCCATACAGGCAGCGGAGTGACCTGCAGCAAATGGTTGAAACCGCCGAAGTAGCTCGGCTGGCTGATGATGAGGTAGTCGGTCCTGCCCTGGACGCCGGAATCGCCGAGATACGCGTTCCAGTCATACGCCGAGGCGAGGGCGCCCAGATTCCGGGTCGGGACCTTGTTGTACGTTTTGACGGGATCTCGGTTCGCCACCTGAGTCCACTGTACCTTCGCGAGTGCGGTTTCCAGCGCCAGGATGTCCCGGGCGTCCTTGGCGGCCGCCTGGTCGGAGGCCAGGTCCAGCATGGCTTGCACGTAGCGACCATATTGGTTGCGCGCGCCCTTCATCTTCTCGTCGTTCAACAAATAGTAATCGCGGTCGGGCATGCCCAACCCGTCCTGGCTCAGATCGACGACATACTTGGTGGAGTCCTTGGCATCCAGATGCACGTTCGCCGAGTACGGCGCGGTGACGCCGATCGAGTTGAAATGCGCGATCAATGCGGCAATGTCCCGCTTGTCCTTGAGCGCATCTATTCTGGCGAATTCCGCGTCCAACGGGTGCAGGCCGAGCGCTTCGATCGTGGACTCGTCCATGAACGCGGAGTAAAGATCGTTGATTCGTCGTGCGTCGGGATCCTCGACGTCCGCTGATTTCTGCAGGCCGTCGATGATTCCGCGAAGCTGCATCTCTGAGTCGTCGCGCAGCTTGTCGAACGTGCCGTACTGGCCCTTGTCGGCCGGAATCTCCGTGCTGCTCAGCCACTTGCCGTTCACGTGTTTGTAGAAGTCATCCTGCGGACGGATCGCATCGTCGACGTACCGCAGGTCGATGCCGGATACCGGTGCGCCGGCGGCCGGAGCGGCGGCCGGCCGCGGGGTCGGTCCGGGGGTCCTGCCGCAGGCGGCGAGCACGCAGGCGCAGGCGATGATTCCGGGCAATCTATTCATGTCGTACCGTCCATCGTTGAAAGCTCCACCGCGGGAACACGCTCATACACCGTTTGCCGACAGGGTAATGATTCCGTCGGGAACGATAAGTTCTGCTCAAATGGTGCCGTTCAGCGCGGGCGGGGGTGAGGGTGATCGTGGGACGCGCCGCCGGCCGGGGGTCTACGGGAGCCGGAACCGAACCTCATGGGACTAACAAAACACTTAGCTCGGTTCCGGTGTCTCGTTCCAGACGTCCTATTGTTTGCCGAGGCGGCCTTCGTTTGCAAGATCTGTGTGGCAGATGACGCAAACTTAAGCGCTTCACCGGGCGTCTCGCGCGCAGGTGGCGTGCGGTAGTCGGCCGCGCTCCGGGGGATGCCGCGGCGACGACCCTGCACGCGGCCCATGCGTGTTGATTTCGCGGCCGGTATCGGCAACTATGGCGCGCCAGTGACCGCAGTAATGTCGCCGTGACGCTTGGACGCCCGAAGTCCTCGGCCGGACCGAGCCAATTCACTCACCAGTCGGCCTACCAGGTCTCGAGCGGATCTCGGGCTGATGCGCAAGCCGTCGTTGCTCGCGAAGTTCCGTGTTTCCGGCGCGGCAAAGAGGGTCTGTAGGTAATGTGGATCGTTCAAGTTGCGCTGCGACGGCCATACACGTTCTTGGTGATGGCGCTGATGATCCTCCTTGCGACGCCCCTGGTTTTGCTCAAGATGCCGACGGACATCTTTCCCGAGATCAACATCCCGGTCATCAGCGTCGTCTGGTACTACACGGGCCTGTCGGCCCAGGAAGTGGGCGAGCGCATCACGTCGGTCCACGAGCGGAGCCTGACGACGACCGTCAACGACATCGAACACATCGAGTCGCAGTCCTTGAACGGCATTTCAGTCACCAAGATATTCCTCCAACCGGGCGCCAACATCCCGACCGCCATTGCGCAGGTCGTCGCCATCGAACAGACCCAGCTGCGTCAGATGCCGCCCGGCATACTGCCTCCCCTGGTGCTCAAGTACTCCGCGTCGAGCATCCCGGTCATCCAGTTGGGGTTGTCGAGTCCGACGATGCCGGAACAGGCGTTGTTCGATGTGGCCGTCAATTTTCTGAGACCGCGCCTGGTGTCCATCCCCGGGGCGGCCATCCCATGGCCCTTCGGCGGCAAGCAGCGCGTCATCTCGGTGGACATCGACACGGCTGCCCTGCTTGCCAAGGGATTGACGCCGACCGACGTGGTCAACGCCGTCAATTCGCAGAATCTGATCCTGCCGTCGGGCACGGCCAAGATGGGCGCCACCGAATATTCGCTCGCCACCAATGGATCGCCGGATACGGTCGACGGGCTGAACAAGATTCCGGTCGCAACCCGCAACGGAGCCACGACGTACCTCTCCGAAGTCGCCCACGTCCGGGACGGGTTTTCGCCGCAGACGAATATCGTGCGCCAGAATGGCCAACGCGGCGTATTGGTGTCGGTCATCAAGAACGGGGGCTCTTCGACGCTGGACATCGTCGGCGGCCTCCTGGCGGAACTGCCCATCCTTCAGCAAAGCCTGCCGAAGGATCTCAAGATCTCGCCGCTGTTCGACCAATCGACCTTCGTGCGGGCGGCCATCTCCGGTGTGGCCCGCGAGGCGGCGATCGCGGCCGGCCTGACCGCCGTCCTGATCCTGCTGTTTCTCGGCAATTGGCGCAGCACCTGCATCATCGCGGTGTCCATTCCCCTGTCGATCCTGTCGTCGATCATCGCGCTCTACATCACCGGTGAGACGCTCAACATCATGACGCTCGGCGGACTCGCCCTGGCGGTGGGCATCCTGGTCGACGACGCGACCGTGACCATCGAGAACATCGAACGGCACATGCATCTCGGCTCGGATCTGCACAAGGCCATTCTGGACGGCGCAGGGGAAATCGCGGTTCCGGCGCTGGTCTCGACGCTGTGCATCTGCATCGTGTTCGTACCGATGTTCTTCCTCTCCGGTGTCGCCCGATTCCTGTTCGCACCCCTGGCCGAAGCCGTGGTGTACGCCATGCTGGCATCCTACGTGCTGTCGCGGACGCTGGTGCCCACGTTGGTCATGCTGATGATGGACCATGCGCCGACGCACACCGGCGAGTCGGGCACGCTGCAACGCGTCTACCGGGCCTTCGATGCGCGTTTCGAGAGGATTCGCGCCGGGTACACGGTCATTCTTGCCGGAGCGCTCGCCAATCGCCGCATGTTCGGCTCGCTGTTCCTGGGATTCTGCGTGGTGTCCTGCGGCCTGGTGTTCATCCTGGGACGCGATTTTTTCCCCAGCGTCGACGCCGGTCAGATCCGGCTGCACATGCGCCTGCCGACGGGTACACGCATCGAGGAAACCGCGCGGGTGGCCGACGAAGTCGAGGCGGCAATCCGGCGCATGGTGCCGGCGGGCGACCTCGGACCGGTGCTGGACAATCTGGGAGTGCCCTACAGCGGCATCAACCTGACATACGGCAATTCGGGGGTGTTCGGATCCTGGGAGGGCGAGTTTCAGCTGTCCCTCAACCCAGGTCATGCGCCCACCGCCCGCTACGTCGAGCGGATGCGGCGGGACCTGCCCAAGCTGTTTCCGGGGGTTGAGTTCTTTTTTCAGCCCGCCGACATGGTGACGCAGATCCTGAATTTCGGCCAGCCGGCGGCGATCGACGTGCAGTTCGTCGGGGCCGACCAGAACGCGAACTACCAGTCGGCCGTGACGCTGCTGAAGCGCATCCGGCGGGTCCCGGGAGCGGTCGACAGCCACATCCATCAGCGGCTCGACCTGCCGACGGTGTCCCTGGCGATGGACCGGACCCAATTGCAGCAGCTCGGATTGAGTCCGAGCGACGTCACCCAGAATCTCCTGATCTCGACCGCCGGCAATTCGCAGACCTCACCCAATCTGTGGCTCAATTCGTCGAACGGCGTCGTCTACAACGTGACGGTGCAGGCGCCTCAATATTCCATCGACAGTCTCGATGCGCTCCTGCGCACGCCGGTTCGCGCAACGGGAGCCGGCAATGCGGCGGCGGGCACTCAATTGTTGAGCAACCTGGTGGGCGTGACGCCGACGACCCAGCCGGCCGTCGCGTCCCACTACAATCTCGCCCCCGTGGTGGACATCTACGTCAGCGTGCAGGATCGGGACATGGGCGGCGTGTCGGGCGATATTCAGGGCTTGGTGGACGAAATGCGCCCGCATCTGCCGCGCGGCTCGCAGGTCGCCATCCTGGGCCAGACGCAGACCATGCATTCTTCGTTCATCCAGCTGGGCGCCGGCCTGGCCATGGCGATCGTCATGGTGTACCTGCTGATCGTGGTGAACTTCCAATCCTGGATCGACGCGTTCATCATCGTGACGGCGCTGCCCGCCGCACTGGCCGGAATCTGCTGGATGCTGCTGTTGACCGCCACCACGTTGAGCGTGCCGGCGTTGACGGGGGCGATCATGACCATGGGGGTCGCCACCGCCAACAGCATTTTGATCGTCTCATTTGCGCGCCAGCGCATGGATGAGGGCCTGGATCCCATCGCTGCGGCCCTCGATGCCGGCGCGACGCGCATCCGCCCGGTGCTGATGACGGCACTGGCGATGATGATCGGCATGATCCCGATGGCGCTCGGCTGGGGGGAGGGCGCGGAACAGAATGCCCCGCTCGGTCGGGCGGTGATCGGCGGTCTGTTGTTCGCGACGGTGTCCACGCTGTTGTTCGTCCCGGTCATCTTTGCCGGAGTTCATCGGCGCCTGGAACAGCGACGGCATTCCCGGACGGGCGTGATATTGCCCGATGATTCGCCACCGATTGCTCAAGGGAATCTCTGACATGAACGATGTGCCTCCGTCACCGGTTCTGAAGCGCGCGAAATTCGTCGCGGCGGCCCTGGTGACCGTTTTGGTCGCCGGTGCCATCGTGGTTCTCGTGAGCCGCGCCTACCAGGCGCGTGCGCTCGAGAATTCCACGGCGTTGCATGCGGTGCAGTACGTCGCCACCACGCATCCGGTGAGCGGCGGCGACGGCCTGCCCGTCACGCTGCCGGGAACGTTGCAGGGCGTCTTCGAATCCACCCTCTACGCCCGCAGCAGCGGCTACGTGCTCAGCTGGTTGAAGGACATCGGCGCCTCGGTGAAGAAGGGCGAACTTCTGGCCGTGATCGCCGCGCCGGAGATCGACCAGCAGCTGCGCCAGGCGGAGGCGGCGAGGAATCAGGCGGCGGCGAGCCGGGACCTGGCCAGGAGCACCGCGGAGCGCTGGCAGAATCTGCGCGAAAAGGATGCGGTGACCCAGCAAGATCTGGATGAACGTCTGAGCGCCTACAAACAGTCCGAGGCGGATCTCGCGGCGGCGGATGCCAATGTTTCGCGGCTGCGCAACCTGCAGGGCTTCAACCGGGTCACCGCGCCGTTCGACGGCGTGTTGACCCGGCGTATCGTGGACATCGGGGATCTGGTCAATGCCGGCAACGGCGGTGCCGGTCAGGCGCTGTTTTCGGTGGCGCAGGTCGATCCGTTGCGGCTTTATGTCTACGTCCCGCAGGTGTACGCGGACCAGGTGAAGATCGGCGACGCGGTGAAGGTGTCGCTTGCGGAGCGGGCGGGGGCGCAGTTCCGGGGGACCATCGCGCGCACCGCGCGCGCCATCGACCCCGCCACGCGGACCTTGCAGGTGGAAATCCGCGTTCCCAATCCGCAGGGCGAACTGCTCGCCGGCGCCTACGTCCAGGCGCTGTTGCCGATCAAGGGCGATCGTGCCGCCACGGTGGTGCCGACCAACGTTCTGCTGTTCAGGCCCGACGGGCCGCGGGTGGCCGTCGCCGACAACGATGGTCATGTGCGCCTGGTGCCGGTCAAGCTCGGCACCGATTATGGAACGTCCGTCGAGATACTGCGGGGACTCGACACCAGCGACCGGATCATCATCAACCCGGCCGATTCGATCGCGGATGGGGACGTGGTGGCGCTGGTGCCCCCGTCGCCTCGCAAGGGCTGAGAGGATGTCCCGGGCACCGATCGCCAGTGTGCGGATTATCGGATGGGCGGCGTGTCTGTCGGCGGCCGCATGCGCGGTCGGTCCCGACTATCGCCGTCCGGCGGCCGAGTTGCCGACCCACTGGCAGCCTGCAGCGCCCTGGCATGAAGCCGTACCGGGCGATGCGGCGCTGAAGGGACACTGGTGGGAGTCGTTCAAGGACGAGGCGCTCAACTCCCTGGTCGAGCGGTCGCTGCAGGCCAACCAGACCCTCCGCGTGGCGGCGGCGCGTCTCGATCAGGCCCGCTCGCAGGTCACCGTGGCCCGGTCCTATCTGTATCCCGACCTCGGCCTGCAGGCCCTGGCCGATCGCAGCAAGTCCTCCGCCAACCGGCCTTTGGCGCTCTATTCGTTCCCGAGCCAGTCGACCGTGCAGAACGACTTCACCCTGGGCGCCACCGTCAACTATGAACTGGACCTGTTCGGTCGGGTGCGGCGACAGGTCGAGAGCTCCCGAGCCGGGGAGGCGCAGGCGGAGGCGGATTTCGAGAACGCCCGTTTGGTGCTCGCCGCTCAATTGATCAGCGACTACTTCGCGCTGCGCGAACTCGATGAGGAGATCGACGTCGTGAATCGGAGCCTCGATCTCGAGCGTGCCGCACTCGGCTTCATCGTCTCGAGACATGATCTGGGTTACGCCACCGGCTTGGATCTCGCCCAGCAGCAGGCGCTGGTGCAGAACGGTTCGGCGCAGCTGCGGTTGCTGCAGGTGCAGCGCGCGCAATACGAACACGCCATCGCCACCTTGGTGGGGACGCCGGCTCCGGCGTTTCAGATCCTGCCGTCCGACTTTGCGGACGAATTACCGGCGATTCCCGTCGGACTGCCGTCCGATCTGCTGCAGCGCCGGCCCGACGTCGCCTCCGCGGAGCGTGCGATGGCGGCGGCAAATGCGCGGATCGGCGTGGCGCGAGCCGCCTATTTTCCCACCATCCAGCTCGCACCGCTGGTTCCCAACCTCGGCTGGCAGAGCGCCGCGGTCTCCAGCCTGTTGAGCGCCCCCAGCGAATTGTGGGCGGCGGGTCTGTCGGCGACACAGACCCTGTTCGACGCCGGCCGGACGCGCGCCAACGTGCGTTTCGCCGAGCAGGATTACGCGGCGGCGGTCGCCACCTACCGGCAGTCGGTGCTCGGCGCCATGGAGGAGGTGGAGAACGGGATCACGGGGCTCGCCTCTCTCGGCGAGGCGGCGATGCAGGCGGACGCCAGCGTCGCGAGCGCGCAGCGGGCGTTCGACATCGCCAACGATCGGTACAAGGGGGGCATGGCGATTTATCTGGACGTCCTGACCGCACAACAGGCGCTGCTCGCCGACCGGCGGCAGGCGGTGCAGATTCACGGGCAGCAGTTCCTGACGGCGGTCTACCTGGTCAAGGCGCTGGGGGGCGGCTGGGAACAGGCGCCCGTCATACATTCACGCACCTCGGCGCGGAGGAATCCGTAAGCCGCCGGCTTCAGGCCTTCGGCATCCCGCCACCGGCCGTCGGCGTCTTGAGCAGAGAGTCCAGCGGGGCCGGTGGGGACAGCGCGTTCGATTGGATGAAGTCCACGCCCAGGGCCGTGAGCCATTCCTGTTCGGCCGCCGTTTCCGTGCGTTTGGCGACGGTGTGCATGCCGAGCACACGGGCCATCTGCACGACGGCGGTGATGGCTGCCTGGGAGAGCTTGTCGGAACGCATATTTGCGGTGATCTCCGACGACAGCTTGACGTAGCGAACGGCCGGCAGGCGCAGCAAATCG
>JBBIKV010000072.1:0-20399 GCA_037445285.1 Nevskiaceae bacterium
GCGGCGAGGGCCACGCCCGCTGCGGCCACGGCCACGGCCGCCCTGACGCCGGCCGTCAGGCTTGCGCGGTGGCGCCGCACGGGCTCAGTGAACGGAACTGCCCGCGTCGCTGGCAACGCCGGCATTGAACAACTGCGCGACATCCACGGCATCGAAGACATAGGCTCGATTGCAGAAATCACAGCGCACTTCGACCTCGCCGCGCTCGGCGAGGACCGAGCGCGTTTCCGACTCGCCCAACCCCTGCAGCATGCCGCTCACCCGCTCACGCGAACAGCGGCAGCGGAAGAATACCGGCGCCGAATCGAACAACCGGACATCGTCCTCGTTGAACAGCCGGTGCAGGATCTGCGCGTCGGCCAAGGTGCGCAATTCCTCCGGCGTCAGCGTCGCCGCGATGAGTTGCACGCGATGCCAGGCGTCGTCGACCGCGGCCGCATCGGCCGGCGGAGCGCCGCCCGGCGCGGTGCCGGCACCCGGCAGGCGCTGGATGAGCATGCCCGACGCGCCATGTTCGTCCGCATACAGCCACAGCCGCGTGGGCAATTGTTCCGAATTCTCGAAATAAGTCTGCAGCGACTCCGCCAGGCGCGCGCCGGTGATGGGCACGATGCCCTGATAGCGTTGCGAGGCATCGTCGCTCTCGAGGGTCACCGTCAGATTGCCGGCGCCGATCAGGTCCGCGAGGCCGGCGGGCAGGGGACGCGCGGACTCATCCGCGCCCTCCCGGTAGCGGGCGAGTCCCCGGACGCCCAACCCGCTGGTGCATTGGGCCAGCAGCAGATGCATGGGGCCCGCTCCCTGCAGCTGCAGCGACAGGACGCCGTCGAATTTGATCGTGGCGGCGAGCAGCAGCGAAGCCACCACCGCCTCACCCAGCACGTTGCGGATCGCCTCGGGATACTCCCGATGCTCGATCAATGCGCGCCAGGACGCATCCAGGTGGACCAAATGACCGCGAATCGGGAAGTGCTCGAAGAGGAACCGATGCAACGAATCGCGGTCATGCATCTGACGCGGCACCGCCCAGTTTGGTCCTCAGCAGCTCGTTCAGCTGCCCGGGATTCGCCTTGCCGTCGGTGGCCTTCATGACCTGGCCGACGAAAAAGCCGAAGAGCTTGTCCTTGCCCGCACGATAATCGGCGAGTTGTTTCGGATTGGCCGCCATGACCGCGTCGATGACGCCCTCGATGGCGCCGGAGTCGGTGATCTGTTTGAGGCCCCGGTCCTCGATGAGGGCGTCGGCCGTCTTGCCGTCGACCCACATCGCCTCGAACACCTCCTTCGCGATCTTGCCGGAAATCGTCGCATCGACGATCCGCGCCAGCAATCCGCTCAAGTTCACGGCCGACACCCGCGAAGCGGTGATGTCGAGATTGTCGCGATTGAGCGCGCTCGACAGTTCGCCCATGACCCAGTTCGCCGCGAGCTTGGCGTGCGACGCGCCGATTCCGGCCACGACCGCCTCGAAATAGGCGCCCAATTCCCGACTCGCGCTCAAGACGCCGGCATCGTACGGCGAGAGCCCCAACTCCCGTGCGAACCGGGCCGCCTTCTGATCCGGCAGCTCCGGCAGCGTGGCGCGCACGGCCGCGATGAAACCCGGATCGATTTCCACCGGCAGAAGATCCGGATCCGGGAAGTAGCGGTAATCGTTCGCCTCCTCCTTGGAGCGCATCGAGCGGGTCTCGTCCTTGTCGGAATCGTACAGGCGGGTTTCCTGGACCACCCGGCCGCCGCCTTCGATCAGTTCGACCTGGCGCGCGACCTCATATTGGATCGCCTTCTCGACGAAACGGAAGGAATTCAGATTCTTGATTTCCGCGCGGGTGCCGAATTTTTCCTGTCCGCGCGGCCGCACCGAGACGTTGGCATCGCAGCGGAACGAACCTTCCTGCATGTTGCCGTCGCAGATCTCCAGATACCGCACCAGCGTGTGAATCTTCTTCATGTAGGCGACCGCCTCCTTCGCCGAACGCATGTCCGGTTCCGAAACGATCTCGAGCAGCGGTGTGCCGGCCCGGTTCAAATCGATGCCGCTGGCGTTGGCCAGCCCTTCGTGCAGCGACTTGCCGGCATCCTCCTCGAGGTGCGCGCGGGTCACCCCGATGGTCTTGGTGGTCCCCTCCTCGAGCATCACCGTCAGGGAGCCACGGCTCACGATCGGTTCCTCGTACTGGCTGATCTGGTAGCCCTTCGGCAGATCGGGATAGAAGTAATTCTTGCGCGCGAAAATCGAGCGCGGCGCCACGGTAGCGCCGATGGCGAGGCCGAATTTCACCGCCATCCGCACCGCCTCGGCGTTGAGCACGGGCAGCACGCCAGGATAGGCCAGATCCACGAGACTCGCCTGGGTGTTCGGCGGGGCCCCGTAGGCCGTGGCGCTCCCGGAGAAGATCTTCGATCGGGTCGCCAACTGGGCGTGGATCTCGAGTCCGATGACGACTTCCCAATCGGCCATCATTCGTACCCTCGCGGCGCCAGGGTGTGCCACTCCGTCGCCTGCTGAAATTGATGCGCGGCATTCAACAGTCTGCCTTCCGAGAAGTGCGGGCCGATGAGTTGCAGGCCCATCGGCAAGCCGTCGAGGAGACCGCAGGGCATCGACAAGCAGGGCAGCCCCGCCAGATTGGCGCCGATGGTGTAGATGTCGTTCAGATACATGGTCACCGGATCGTCGATCTTGGCCCCGATGTCGAACGCCGGCGTGGGCGTGGTCGGCCCGATCAGCAGATCCACCTCCTCGAAGGCCGACCGGAAATCGTCGGTGATGAGCCGGCGCACCTTTTGCGCCTTCAGATAATAAGCGTCGAAATAGCCCGCGGACAGCACGTAGGTGCCCGTCATGATGCGGCGCTTGACCTCCGCACCGAAGCCTTCGCCCCGCGAACGCTTGTATAGATCCAGCAGATCCCTGGGCGCGTCGCAACGATGGCCGAAGCGCACGCCGTCGAATCGCGACAGGTTGGAGGAGCACTCGGCCGGTGCGACCACATAGTAGGTCGGCACCGACAGCGGCAGGTGCGGCAGGCTCACCTCGCGGGTGGTGGCGCCGAGGCCCTGATAGATCCCGATGGCCGCATGGATGAGAGCCGCATTGCGGGCATCCAGGCCGTCGAAAAATTCGCGCAACAGGCCGATCTTCAAACCCTTGAGCGGCGCATCCAACAGCGCCGGATAATCCGGGACCGGCGTATCCACGCTGGTGGAATCGAGCGGATCGAATCCGGACATGACCGCCAGAACGAGGGCTGCGTCCGCCGCCGAGCGGGCGAACACCCCCGCCTGGTCGAGACTCGACGCAAAAGCGATCATTCCATGGCGTGAAACCCGCCCGTAGGTCGGCTTGATGCCCGTCACCCCGGTCAACGCCGCCGGCTGGCGGATCGAGCCGCCCGTGTCGGTGCCCGTGGCATAGGGGGCGAACCGCGCCGCCAAGGCGGCGGCCGAGCCGCCCGACGAGCCGCCCGGCACTTTTGCCGTGTCCCAGGGGTTTCTCACCGGGCCGTAGTAGCTCGTTTCGTTGGACGAGCCCATGGCGAACTCGTCCATGTTCGCCTTCCCCAACATGACGGCGCCGGCGGACTTCAGCCGGGCGACGACGGTGGCATCGTAGGGCGCGACGAAATTATCCAACATGCGCGAGCCGCAGCTGGTTCGGACCCCGTCGGTGCAGAAAATATCTTTATGAATGAGGGGGATGCCGAGCAACGCACCCTTCTCTCCGGCCGCCAGCCGGCGGTCGGCCGCCGCCGCGCTCGCGAGCGCGGCATCCGCGGTCAGCGTGATGACGGCGTTCAGGGACGGGTTCAGGCGCTCGATCCGCGTCAGGAAGTGCCGGGTCAGCTCGACGCTCGATGTCTGGCGGGTGGCGAGGCGGTCGGCCAGTTCGCCGATGGAAAGTGTATGCAGCATTCGAAGGGCTTTGGCGGAACTACTCGATGACCCGCGGGACGACGTACAGGCCGGATTGCACACTGGGGGCGTTCAACTGGTATTTCTCGTGATGATCCGTCTCGGATACCACGTCCGGGCGCAAGCGCTGGTGCTGACCCTCCAGCGGGTGCGCCATCGGCCCCACGCTGCCGGTGTCGGCACGGGACAGTTCGTCCACGAAATTGACGATGCTCGACAAGCTGGCCACGTAGACGGGCAGCTCGGTCTCGGTGATCGACAGCCGCGCCAGGTGTGCGATCTTTTCGACGTCTTGACGGGTTAGGCTCATATGGATGCGAAAAATGCGTGCGACTACGCACTTTTGGCTGCCGCCCATGATACACGTTGCCTTGTTATATGTCTTATCGGTTGTTACATTAGCGCAACTTTTTTAACCTCCTTTTTGCACAGAAAAACACCCCATGTTCAAACGTCTTAGAGGTTATTTCTCCAATGACCTCTCGATCGATCTTGGTACCGCCAATACGCTGATCTACGTACGCGAGCGCGGCATCGTTCTCAACGAGCCTTCGGTGGTTGCGGTGCAGGATGAGCCCACCCGCGGCGGCAAGATCATCGTCGCCGTCGGCGTCGAGGCCAAGAACATGCTGGGGCGGACTCCCGGCCACATCACCGCGGTTCGCCCGATGAAGGACGGGGTCATCGCGGACTTCACCTACACCGAAAAGATGCTGCAATATTTCATCAAGAAGGTGCACGGCAACCGCTTCCTGAGCCCGAGCCCGCGCGTACTCGTCTGCGTGCCGTTCGGTTCCACCCAGGTCGAACGCCGGGCCATCAAGGAATCCGCCGAGGGCGCCGGCGCGCGCAGCGTGGACATCGTTCCCGAACCCATGGCCGCCGCGGTCGGCGCCGGACTGCCCGTCCAGGAGGCTCGCGGCTCGATGGTGCTCGACATCGGCGGCGGCACCTCGGAAGTGGCGGTGATTTCGCTGAACGGCATCGTCTACGCCGCCAGCGTGCGCATCGGCGGCGACAAGTTCGACGAGGCCATCACGAATTACGTACGCCGCAACTACGGCATTCTCATCGGCGAGGCGACGGCGGAGCGCATCAAGCTCGAGATCGGCTCGGCCTACCCCGGACAGCAGGTGCGGGAGATCTCCGTCAAGGGCCGCAACCTCTCGGAGGGCGTCCCGCGCAGCTTCACCCTGAACTCCAACGAGATTCTCGAAGCGCTCCAGGAACCCCTCCAGGGCATCGTCGGCGCGGTCAAGCAAGCGTTGGAACAGACCCCGCCCGAGCTGGGCGCCGACGTGGCGGAGCGCGGCATCGTCCTGACCGGCGGCGGCGCCCTGCTGCGCGACGTGGACAAATTGCTCATGGAAGAAACCGGTTTGCCCGTGGTGGTGGCGGACGATCCGCTCACCTGCGTCGCGCGCGGCGGCGGCCGGATCCTCGAACTCACCGAGGAGCACGGACCGGGCATCTTCGGACTGGAGTAATGCAAGCGATCAGGGAAGCTCCCGCCCATGGTCGCATTTCGTAATTCCGACGCTTCCGGGCGAACGACGGGGCTCCTGCTCCGTTGCGTGTTGTATTGCCTGCTGGCCCTCGGACTGATCGTCCTCGACAAGCGTTATGATCACCTGGGCCAGATCCGCCGCTTCCTCTCGATCGTCGCGTATCCGGTCCAGGTCGCGGTCGCCAGCCCGTTCGAGGGCTGGGATTGGTTTCGCGAGAGCGTCACCACCCGCGATGCGCTGCGGGCGGACAAGGCCAAGCTCGAAGCGGAACTGCGGCTCGACAATTTCCGCCTGCAGCGCTACGAAGCGCTCGAGGCCGAGAGCCAGCGGCTGCGGGCGCTGCGGGACAATACGGCCGGCGTCGCCCCCCGCTTCGTGGTGGGCGACATCATGAATCTCGACATCGATGCCTTCCGTCAGCGCGTGCTGGTCGACAAGGGCGCGCGCGACGGCGTGTTCGTCGGTCAGGCAGTGCTCGACTCGGGCGGCATATTCGGCCAGGTCGCCCGGGTGGGGCAATTGACGAGCGAGGTCATCCTCGTCAGCGATGCCGCTCACGCCATTCCGGTCCAGGTGAACCGCAACGGCTTGCGCACCATCGCGGTGGGCACGGGCGACATGAGCCGGTTGAAGCTGCCGTATCTGTCGACCAGCGCCGACGTCGTCGCGGGGGATCTCCTGGTGACTTCCGGGCTCGGCGGCGGCTTTCCGGCCGGCTATCCGGTGGGCACGGTCGCGGAGGTCAAACGTGATCCGGCCCAGTCCCTGGCCGACGTCGACGTGCGGCCGGCGGCGGCCCTCGACCGGGCCCGTGAAGTGATGTTCGTGTGGCTCAAATCGGAGGGTCCGGCCGGCGCTCCGGCGGCCGGCGCTCCGGCGGCACCCGCGGCGCCCCCGCACAAGGGAGCGCCCAAGAAATGATGCGCGATGACCGGGTTCGACGCTTGCCCATGGCGCTCTCCGCGCTTGGCGCGCTGGCGCTCGCCGTCATTCCTTTGCCGACCGCCATCGACGCATTCCGTCCGGATTTCCTGGTGTTGGTGGTGTTCTATTGGTCCATCGAGTCGCCCCGGGCCGGTGGGCTTTTTCTGGCATTCGCGGCGGGACTCGCGCTCGATGTGATCCGCGGCGTGGTCCTCGGACAGCATGCCCTGGCGTTGACGCTGATGGCGGCCTGGGCGACCCACCTGCGGCTGCGGCTGCGCGTCTTTTCGGTGCTCTCCCAGTCGCTCACCATATTCGCGCTGCTGACCGGCTACCAGTTCATTCTATTTTGGGTGGACGGCGCCACCGGCAATCCCGTCACGACGTTCAGCCGCTGGCTCGCACCCATCATCGGGGGCCTGATCTGGCCGCTGCTGGCCGGGGCGCTGAGCCGCCTGCACGAGCGTTGAATTCACGGAAGCACCTCGCATGATATTCGACGAATTTTCGCCCTCTCGCACCCGCCGCACCCTGACCGCGGGGAGCCGGACCCTGCGGGCCCTGGGGTTGGACGGTCCGTTGACCGGCGTGCTCGCCATCATCGTGTGCATCGGCACACTGGTGGTGTACAGCGCCTCCGGCCAGAACCTCAAGATGGTGGAACATCACCTGGCGAACATCGCGATCGCGGTCACCGCTCTGATCGCGCTCGCGCGGCTTGCGACACCGCAGTATCTGCGGCTGTTTGCACCCATCGCCTACGTGCTCGGGGTGCTGCTGCTGGCGGTGGTCGCGGTGACGGGGCACATCGGCAAGGGTGCGCAACGCTGGCTGGACGTCGGCTTCATGCGTTTCCAGCCCTCCGAGATCATGAAGCTCGCCGTGCCGATGATGTGCGCGTGGTACATGCACGAGCGGCCCCTGCCGCCCTCCTTCAAGGATCTGGTGGTGATGTCCATCATGATCGGCATTCCGACCGCGATGATCGTCGTCCAGCCCGATCTCGGCACCGCATTGTTGATCGCAGCCTCGGGTTTGATCGTGATGCTGCTGGCGGGACTGCAGATACAGCTGATCCTGATTTCCATTCCCCTCATCGGCGGGGCGGCATGGGCCGGTTGGCACTTCATCCACGAATATCAGCGTCAGCGCATCCTGACGTTCCTGAACCCCGAGAACGACCCGCTGGGCGCCGGGTACCACATCATCCAGTCGCAGATCGCGATCGGTTCCGGCGGCGTCTTCGGCAAGGGTTACATGAACGGCAGCCAGGCCCAGTTGGAATTCCTGCCGGAGCGTTCGACGGATTTCATATTCGCCGTGATCGGGGAGGAGTTCGGTCTGCTCGGGCAGCTGCTGCTCCTCACGCTGTACGGCGTCGTGATCGGCCGGGCGCTGTACCTCGCCAATCAAGGCCAGGACACCTTCTCGCGCCTGACCGGGGGCGCGATCGCCTTGAGCTTCTTCGTCTACGTGTTCGTGAACTCCGGCATGGTGAGCGGCATCCTCCCAGTGGTCGGCGTTCCGCTGCCGCTGATAAGCTACGGCGGCACGTCCATGGTGACATTGCTCGCCGGCTTCGGCATATTGATGTCCCTGCATTCGCACCGCAAATTGATCGGGTCATGACGATGCGCAGCTTCCCGACGACGCGGCTCACGCCGCTGCTGCCCTGCCTGCTCTTACTGCTCTGCGGCATGCCGCGCCACGCGGCGGCGTTCGACACCCATCGCGCCGACGTTGCGGCCTTCATCGATGAAATTGCGGCGCGGGATTCGCTCAACAAGCGACAATTGCGCAAGCTGCTGCGTGCCGCCAACAGCCAGCCCAGCATCATCGATGCCATGGACAGACCGGCCGAAAAGGCCAAGCCGTGGTATCAATACCGTCCGATCTTCGTCACCGAGAAGCGCATTCGGGAGGGCACCGACTTCTGGCTCGCCCACCGGCTGGCTCTCGACCAGGCGAGCGTCAGGTCCGGCGTGGCGCCGGAATATCTGGCGGCGATCGTCGGAGTGGAAACCTATTACGGTCGCCTCACCGGATCGTACCGGGTCCTCGATGCGCTCTCGACGCTCGCGTTCGACTACCCCGCGCGCGGGAAATTCTTCCGCGACGAACTGGAACAGTTCATCCTCCTAACGAGGGAACGCGGCTTCGATCCGCTCACCGTCAAGGGATCCTACGCCGGCGCCATGGGCGCCCCCCAGTTCATGCCGTCGAATTATCGGCGCTACGCGGTCGATGCCAACGCGGATGGCCGCGTGGACCTCTGGAACAACTGGGCGGACGTCTGCGCGAGCGTGGGCAATTATCTCAAGGAACATGGCTGGAATGCCGGCGAGCCCGTGCTCAGCGAAGCCACCGTTCCGGCCGACCAGGCGGCGGCGCTGGATGGCCGCCAACTGGCTCTCACGGACACGATCGAGTCGCTGAAGGCGAAGGGCGTCGCATTCGACACCGGGATGCCGCCCGAGGCCCCCGTCATGCTGATCGCCGCCGACGAGTCCGACGGAGTGCACTGGCGCGTGGGTTACAACAATTTCTACGTCATCACGCGCTACAACCACAGTGCCCTGTACGCGATGGCGGTCCATGAACTGGCCGCCGCGGTGAAGGAGCGCATCCTCCTGCACGACAGCGGGACGGCGGTCGCGGGGGCGCCGCCCGCCGTGACGCCGCCGGCTTCGGCCGCGCCCTCGGGCGGCGGTCAGCGACGGTGAGGATCACCCGCGCACTCGCGGCCCCGCTCGGCCTCTGCGCCGCGCTCGGGCTGACCGCCTGCCTCACCCCGTCGCGGGAACCCCCGCGCACGCCGCCGACTCCGGCACCCCCGGCAGGCGTCCCGCCACCGTCCGCACAAGATGCGGTGCCTCGCGTCGAGCCCCGTTCACGCTACGGGAATCCTCCGTTCTACGAAGTGTTCGGCAAGCGCTATTACGTGCTGTCGAGCAGCGCGGACTATGTCGAGCGCGGCGTCGCATCCTGGTACGGCCCTGGATTTCACAAGGTTCGCACCTCGACCGGCGAAATCTACGACATGTACGGCATGACGGCCGCCCACAAGACGCTCCCTCTGCCCGCGTACGTGCGCGTGACGAATCTGCAGAACGGCCGCAGCGTGATCGTGCGGGTGAACGACCGCGGCCCGTTCGTGGGCAATCGCATCATCGACCTGTCATACACCGCGGCGTCGCGTCTCGACATGCTGCGCAACGGCACCGCCATGGTGGAGGTGCGCGCGATCGACCTCAGCCAGTCCGAGCGACCCCCGCCGTCAGCTCCGCCGGCGACCGCGGCCGCCCCCGCGCAGACCGCGCCCGCCGCCACGGCGCGGGCGGTTCTGTACCTGCAGGCGGGCGCCTTCGCCGATCCGGCAAACGCCGAACGCCTGGCGGCCAGACTCCGGGGCGGCAACTACGGCACGATATTCGTCCGCAAGGACTTCATCGCGGGCCGCAGCATGTATCGTGTGCGCATCGGGCCCGTCGCCGACGTGCCCGCGTTCGACCGCATGGTCACCGCCCTGGAAAGTGCCGGCGTGCACGATGCGCACCTCGCGATGGACTAGGGCGGCTACTGTCGCGGCGCATTCACCGGTAAACTCGATCCCTACGTCATCAAGGTATCCGCCCATCATGCTTCGTCCCCTGCTGAGTTTGGTCCTCCTGGCCGTATTTGCCGCATCTCAGGGCTTTGCCGACATTCCCATTCCGACGGCGCCGAGCGTCGATGCGCGCGCCTATATCGTCGTCGACTACCGCACCGGCAAGGTGCTCGCCTCGCAGGACGCCGTCGCACGCCTGGAACCGGCCAGCCTCACGAAGCTGATGACCGCCTACATCGTTTTCCAGGAACTCAAGGACGGCAAACTGAAGCTCGACGAGCCGGTGATGGTCAGCGAACACGCCTGGCGGTCCGAGGGCTCCCGCACCTTCATCGAACTCGGCAAGCCGGTGACCCTCGAACTGCTGATCCTCGGCATGATCGTGCAATCGGGCAACGACGCGACGATCGCGCTCGCGGAGCGCGTCGCGGGCACCGAAGAGACGTTCGTGCAGATGATGAATGCCAACGCCAAGCGCCTGGGGATGGTCGGCACGCATTTCGAGAACAGTTCGGGACTTCCCTCCGCGCAGCACTACACCACGGCCCGCGACATGTCGTTGCTCGCGCGGGCGATGATCCACGACTTCCCTCAATACTATAAGTACTACTCGGTGCGGGAGTTCGAGCACAACGGCATCAAACAGCAGAATCGCAACGGCCTGCTTGGACGCGATCCGAGCGTCGACGGCCTGAAGACCGGTCACACCGAATCCGCAGGGTTCTGCCTGGTGACGTCCGCCTTGCGCGACGGGATGCGTCTCATCTCGGTGGTGCTCGGCTCCGGCAGCATGAAAGGGCGTGAGAACGCCAGCGCCGCGCTGCTGAATTACGGCTTCACGTTCTACGACACCAAACTGGTGGTCAAGGGCGGCAGCGCGCTGGCCTCGGCCCGGGTGTGGAAGGCGGCCCGCTCGCCCGTGGACGTCGGCATCAAGGACGATCTGTATGTCACCGTGCCGCGCGGACAGGCCAACGACATCAAGACCGCGGTGGACCTGACACCCCGGCTGATCGCCCCCCTCACGACCGGATCCGATGTGGGTCAACTGCGGGTGCTCGCCGGCGGTCAGACGCTGGTGACGCTGCCGGTGCGGCCGCTTCAGGAAGTGGCCGCCGGTGGTTGGTGGCGCCGGCTCATCGATACCATCCGGCTCTGGTTCGCATGAGCTCGCCGCTGCCGCTGTGCCATTTGAACGGCGGCTACCTGCCGTTGACCGAGGCCAAGGTGTCCCCGCTCGACCGCGCGTTCCTGTTCGGCGACGCCGTGTACGAAGTCATTCCCGTGTATGACGACCGCCCGTTCCGCCTACGGGAACATCTCGAGCGGCTGAACCGCAGTTTGGCCGGCATCCGCATGAACCCGCCGCACACGCATGCCGAATGGGCCGCCATCTGCCGGCGCCTCGTGGACCAGTGCGGGGGCCGGGATGCCTACATTTACCTGCAAGTGACGCGCGGTGCGGAATTGGGGCGCAATCATGCGTGGCCGGAGGGGCTGACGCCGACGATCTTCGCCTATGCGACGATTCTCGACGCCATCCCCGCCAATGTGCTCGAGAGCGGCGTGGCGGCCGTGACCGCCCCCGATACCCGCTGGGCGCGCCGCGACATCAAGTCGACCGCGCTGCTCGCGAATATCCTGCTCAAGAAACTGGCGGTCGATGCCAGCGCCTTCGAAACCATCATGCTCGAGAACGGCGAACTCACGGAGGGTTCATCGACGACCGTGCACGTCATCGCGGACGGCGTCATTCACACGCCGCCCAACGGCCATCACATCCTTCCCGGTACCACGCGCGATGTGGTGACGGAAATCGCGGCGCGTCTCGGCCTGAGCAGCGACTCGAGTCCGATACCGGAGGCCTTGCTGCGCTCGGCCGACGAGATCTGGCTCGCCTTCGCGACCCGCGGCGTGCTGCCGGTGACCCTGCTCGACGGCCGGCCGGTCGGCGGCGGCGGGCCCGGACCGTTGTTCAGGCGCGTGCATGCCGCGTTCCTCGACACCATCCGGGCCCTGGCCGGAACTGCGCCCCTGTGAGCGGCACGACGGTACAAGAGTTTCCCAGCGAGTTCCCCATCAAGGTGATGGGCCGCCACGACGGCGATCTGCGGGCGCAGACGCAGGCCATCATCGAACGGCACGTCGGGCCCCTGGCCGAATCGTGCGTGCGCACGCGCACCAGCGGGGACGGCAATTTCCTGGCGCTGACGTATCATGTGGTCGCCTCGAGCCGCAAACAACTCGACGACATCTACCGCGAACTGACCGCCTGCAAGTCGGTGCTGATGGCGCTCTGAGGGGCGAACCCCAGTTCCCGCACCACGTGCGGCGCGATGCCGTCGGCCGCCGCCCACACGTCCGACACCCCGCACAGATCGGCGAGGCGCGTGACCGCAAGACCCTCGTGGCCGCACACGTTGATGCGCTCGAACGCCCGCAGATCGACCGACACGTTGAGCGCGAAACCGTGATAGCTCGCGCCGCGGCGGATGCGCAGGCCGATGCTCGCGAGTTTCGCGCCGCCCACATAGACGCCGGGCGCCGCGCGCGAACCCGTCGCCTCGACGCCCAGGTCCCGTACGTACGCGATGACGGCGTTTTCCAGCGCGACGACCAGTTGCCGCACGCCGAGCACCTGCCGCCGCAGGTCGATGAGCGGATACACCACGAGTTGGCCGGGTCCGTGATAGGTGACCTGCCCGCCCCGGTCGATCTCGACCACCGGAATGTCGCCGGGTGCGAGCAAATGGTCGCGGCTGGCGTTCAAACCCAGGGTGAAGGTCGGCGGATGTTCGACCATCCACAACTCATCGGGGGTCTCCGGCGTGCGTTCGTCGGTGAACCGCTGCATCGCCCGCCAGGTCGGTTCATACGGCGCCAACCCCAGGTGCCTGATGAGCGGGGCCGGGTTCATGGCGCCGTCAGCGCAGATGGGCCGGCGATACGGCGAGCTTGCGGTTGTCGAGGCCCGCATTGTTGCGCGCGAGCGCCTGTTCGGCCCGGTAGCTCGAGCGCACCAGCGGTCCCGACACGCATTCCAGGAATCCCAGGGAAAGGGCCCACTCCCGGTACCGGTCGAACTCGTCCGGCGTCACGAAACGCTCGATGGGGAGATGATTCGGCGTCGGGCGCAGGTACTGGCCCAGCGTCAGGATGTCGACGGCCGCCGTTCGCAAGTCGGCCATGGCCTCGCGGATCTCGGCGTCGGTCTCGCCGAGTCCCAGCATCAGGCTGGTCTTGGTGAGCACCGCAGGCCGATGCACCTTGGCGTGGGCCAGCACGCCGAGTGTCTGCCCGTAGCCGGCGCGCGGATCACGCACCGGGTGCGTGAGACGGCTCACGGTCTCGACGTTCTGCGCAAACACGTCGAGTCCGGCATCGAGCACCGTTTGCACGTCCCCGGGCACGCCCCCGAAATCCGGCGTCAGCGCCTCGACCGCCGTGCCCGGATTGCGCCGCTTGACGGCGCGGATGGCGGCGGCGTAGTGGGCCGCCCCACCGTCCGGCAGATCGTCGCGATTGACAGAGGTGAGCACGACATAAGTCAAACCCATCAGCTCGACCGAGCGCGCCACGTTCTCCGGCTCTTCCGCATCCAGCCAGCCGCGCGGATTGCCGGTGTCGACGGCGCAGAAGCGGCACGCGCGCGTGCACACCGCACCCATCAACATGATCGTGGCGGTGCCGGCATTCCAGCATTCGCCGATGTTCGGGCATTTCGCCTCTTCGCACACCGTGCTCAGACGGTGCTCCCGGACGATGCCCTGCACCGCCTGGAATTCGGCGCCGTCCGCCATCGGCGCCCGCAGCCACGGTGGCTTGCGCAGCGGCGGAACACCCGGGGCGGACTGCTTGATGCCGTCCTTGATTGCCGTAAACCCTTGAGGCGTCGTGTATTTTTCGCCGCTGCGAGCCGGCGAAAGCTCCTGCGCGATGGGAATGCCCTTGAATGCAGCCATGGCACGATTGTACCTCAGACTGCCTTCCCAGCCGCGAGCCGTGCGGGCGGACCGGCATTCTCCCGGGCACCCGGTGCCATGGTAGATTCGTGATGCCGGAACGAACACGCGGGGCATGCATGGGTGACTACCAGTTCAATGACGCCCACACCGTTTCGTGGCGAGCGTCGTGTATTGCCGACGGCGTGCAGGTGCAGGACCTCGGCCGCGCGAATGGGCGCTCGACGCAGCTCGTCAGGTTCTCCCCGGGGACGTCATTTCCCGTCCATCGCCATGAGGGACCGGAATTCATTTACCTTCTCGAAGGGGTCGCGTTCCAGGAGGGGCAACGGCTGCTGCCGGGATGGGCGGCAGTCGCAGCCACCGGTACGACGGACACCCACTTTCACAGCCCGAACGGCTGCGTCTTTCTGACGGTCTACAGCGACTGAATGCGGGCATCGAGGCGGAGGAGCGGCGACTCTAGTATTCCAACGGGCCCCCCGACAACCACGCCTGGCCGCGCGCGTAAAGCCGGGTCACTTCGGGACCGGTCAGCTGCGGCATGTCGAGCTTCACGGTGTAGCCAATCAGGGTCTGGATATAGGCCAGGTGGCGGTAACCCCGCGGGAATTTCGCCAGCGCCGTCTGATCCAGTTCGAGCCGCATCCCCGGATCGACGGGATCCACACGGTCCTTCTCGTAAATCGGCTGGCGCAGCACGACGGCCCAGCGCCCGCCGCGCTTCTCGATGAAGTCGTAGAAACGCCCCGTGCAAACCACGTCGCAGGGCACCCCTTGCACATTGCCGCGTTGCGAGATCGTCATCTTGGTCTGGACGATGGCGCGATTGCCCGCGAGGTCGATCGAGGTACCCCCCAGGAAGTGAAGGATGTTCACGCCCTTCGCCCAGCCCTCCTGGGTCACACGAATGAAGTCTTTCGCCGGCCCCTGGAACCAGGTGGCCATCATCACGCCATCATCGTGCCAGACGGTGGCGAACCGCTCCCAGTCACCCGCGTCGCGCCACACGGCCCAATTTTCCACCAGATCGCGGATCGCCAGGCGATCGAGTACTTCGAGATTCATGTTGCCTCCGTCGCGGGGCGAATCTCCGCCTCGCCGGCGGGAACCGCCGGTGCCGGCACCCTGAACCGCGTGCGGATGCACCGGTGCATGGTCGGTCCCCGTGAGTGATCGGGGTGAGGAGTTCGCACTCAACTGCACATCATCGCACGCGAGCCGGTGGCGGCGCACTTCCGACGAGGGGACCGGCTCCCTGAGTGGACGAGCCCGGAGGATGGCGCGGCGTTGCCCGCCCGGTCTCCTGGAAGTGTGATGCACATCGGACAACGAAGATTTTACATAGGGAGTTTCGTGAATTATGTCGCAAGCCATCGGACCCCCGGTCGATAAGCTGCCGGCCGGTCGATCCGCATGGGCGGCCAAAAGAAGTTCATCGAACCCAGGGAGCCATTTCATGTCTGATGCTTTTTCTTCGCGTCCCCTTCAGGCCGCGCGTCCGGCCCGCGTTGTCGGGAGCCTCGGTGGCCCGCTGACTCTCTGTGCGACACTACTGATCGCAGGATGTGTGTGGGATGGCAACACTTCCCCCCAGTCCGCGTCTCCGACTTATGCGCTTGGCGGTTCTCTCAGCGGTCTGGCCGCCACCGCGAATGGACTGGTTTTGGCGAATGGCGGCACCACGTTGGCGGTCAATGGCGGCGCATCCACTTTTGTGTTTCCCGTGCCCATCGCCACGGGTCAGTCTTATTCGGTGACGGTGCAATCCGCACCCGCCGGGACTTCCTGTCACGTCGCCAATGGCTCGGGAACGATTGCATCGGCCAACATTGGCAACATTGCGGTCACTTGCACGGCGCAGACCTTCATTCTCGGCGGCTCCATCAGCGGGTTGCCGTCATCGGCCAGCGGCTTGGTGCTGGCGAACGGCAACGAGTCGCTTCCGATCAACGGAGGCGCTGCCGCGTTTGCCTTCTCCACCGCCCTCGACTCGGGGGTGGCGTATGCGGTGACGGTTCAGGCATCGCCGGTTGGTATGACCTGCAGCGTTGCCAGCGGATCGGGTACCGTCGGAACGGCCAACATCGGCAACGTCGTCGTTGCCTGCTCCGATCAGGCGTTCAACGTGGGCGGCAGCGTTTCCAACCTGAACGGGACCGGCCTCGTGCTCCAGAACGGCACCGACACGGTGAATGTGGCGGCGAATGCGACCGCCTTCGTCCTGCCCAACAAGGTGGCCTACACCAGCAGCTACACGGTGACGGTCAAGACCCAGCCGGCCGGCCTGAACTGCACGGTCGCGAACGGTGCCGGGACCATGCCGGCCAAGAATGTCACCAACGTTGCGGTGACCTGTTCCGATCAACCTTTTGCGGTGGGCGGATCGATTTCGGGTTTGAACGGCAGCGGACTGGTGCTGGTCAATGGCGCCGACACGCTGACCGTGCCCGCGAACGCCACAATCTTCACGATGCCGACGGGAGTGAATTTTGGCTCCGCCTACCACATTTCAGTGCAGACCCAGCCCGCGGGCATTACCTGCACCGCGAGCAACGCCAGTGGCGCGATGCCAGCCGCCAACGTCACCAACGTCGCCGTGGCTTGCTCCGACCTTGCGTTCAATCTGGGGGGCACGCTGACCGGTCTCACCACGAGCGGACTGGTGCTCGCCAATGGTAGCGACACCGTCACGGTTGCGACCAACGCGACGACATTCACGATGCCCACCGCGGTGGCGTATACCAGCGCCTATGCGGTCGGCGTGCGAACTCAACCCACGGGACTGACCTGCACCCCGACCAATGCGACAGGCACGATGCCGGCAAATGCGGTCACCTCCGTATCGGTGACCTGCGCCGCCAACTCCTACACCCTGGGTGGCACGATCAGCGGCTTGCCCGTCAACGGTCTCGTGCTCGCCAACGGGAGCGACACGCTCAACGTATCGGCCAACGCCACGACCTTCAGCATGCCGACCGGCGTCGCGTATGGGGCATCCTATGCCGTCACCGTGGGCACCCAGCCCCAGGGCTACACGTGTTCCGTAACCAATGGCTCGGGAACCATGGGAGCACAAAACGTCGCCTCGGTGAGCATCGGCTGCACGGCGAACCCGCAGTTTGCCTACTCGCCGGATTACAACAACAACCTGATCTTCCAATATTCGTTGAATCCTTCGACGAAACTGCTGGGGGCGACCCCGGTGACGACCTTCAACACCGGCACGACGCCTTTCTACGTCGCCGTGACGCCCTCCAGCGCCTACGCGTATGTCGTCAATCGCGGCAGCAACAACATCACGGAATACGGCATCATTCCGTCGACCGGCGCTCTGACCACCCTGGGAACCGTATCCACCGTATCTTCGCCCGTGTACATTGCAATCAATGCTGCGGGAACCTTCGCCTACGTCGTGGGTTCGGGCAGCGGTTCGGTCGCGGTTTACAGCATCGGCAGCAACGGTACGCTGAGCGCAGTTTCCGGCAGTCCGTTTGCCACCGGTGCAAGCCAGTTGTATTGGCTCGCGCTGAATCCGGCCATGAACGTCCTCTACGTGACCGGGTATGGCAGCAACACCGTGCAGGCGATTGGCATCAATCCCTCGACCGGGGCGTTGAGTGTTCTGGGGTCGCCTGTGTCGACCGCCGGCCCGATCACCATGGTGGTCAACCCGTCAGGGACGTACGCCTATGTCGGCAATCGCAATTCCGCGACGATCTCGGAGTACGCCATTGCGCCGAACGGAACGTTGACCGCGAACGGTACGATTGCCACCAGCGGCAATTACCCCTTCGGAGTCGCCATCGACCCGACGGGTAAGTACGTGTATACAGCGAATAACAGCGGCGGCGCGAGCGGCGTGTCGGAATATGGCGTAGGTTCGAACGGTGCGCTGACGTTGATCGGTTCCGCGGCTGCGGGAACGTCCACCTCCACGGTCATGGTCAATGCGGCGGGCGATGCCGTTTACGTCGTCAACAACGGCGGCAGCGGAAACATCATCTCCGAGTACAGTATCAATCCGTCAACGGGGGTCTTGACGCCGATAGGAACCGCGGCAGGGTTGGCCGGAGCGGCGCAGAACTCGGTGGCGATAGCAGCCCCGTAAGACCCCGATTGCTGATGAGGTCAGCCAGGCCCCGCTTCGGCGGGGCCTGTTGTTTTTGGGAGTCATCGGTGCGGCCGCGGTCGGACTGGGCCGCCTGAGAATCATCGTTCGGACTCGGTGAGGCGACGAATGGCGCGTCTTTCTCTCAGATTCGCAGCTTGCATGGTGATTGCCGGACTCGCGGAAGCCACTGCGGCGCCGGCAGGAACCGATGTGCCGACAATCGTCGATTTCCCTGGCTCCGATGGCACTCGCGTCTATGGGATCAACGATGCCGGCGATGTCGTGGGCACCTATGAAATACGGGACCCGGCGGTCGTTGTACATAGTCACGGGTTTTTGCTGGCGAATGGCCACTTCACGACCATCGATTTCCCGGGCGGCGTCGGTACCGAGGCCTACGGCATCAACACCGCGGGACAAATCGTCGGAGTCTATTGGGACAATCGAGGCGCGGCACTGGGGCGTCATGGGTTCCTGTTGAGCGGCGGTCGTTTCACTCGCATCGACGGCCCCCACGCCGTTGTGACCCGGGCCCTCGGAATCAACGATGGCGGCCAAATCGTCGGGGTCTACACGGTGAGAGGGCCGTCTGCGATTCCGGGGGCCGAATCCGGCGGCCTCCTTTCCCGTCTCTTGGGGCACCCCTACCCCTACTCAACCGAGTACGGGCACGGCTTTGTCTACGCGAACGGCCGCTTCACCCACGTTGACTTTCCCGGCGCCGCTCATGGGGAACAGACCATGACCAGCGCCATTGACGCTGCGGGTCAGGTCGTCGGGACCTACCTCGACCGCAACTATCGGACGCATGGATTCATGCTGACGAAGCAACATTTCGTGAATTTGGATGTCCCCGGGTCTCGGGGCACCTTTGCAACGGGGATCAACATGGCGGGACATGTGGTCGGTCACTTCAACTATCCGTCAGGTTACGGTCCCGGATTCCGATGGAGTGAGGGCCGCGCGACTGTGATCGATTTCAATCATGTCGTCCCCGGCGTCAGCGTCGTCACGGTACCCTGCGCCATTAACGATCCCGGTCAGATCGTCGGCTGGTACGGTGCGAGCGACGTGAAATACCATGTCGCCGGCGGCCCGGCGACGCCGTATCACGAACATGGATTCGTGCTCGGCCCGGGTCGCTAGCCGAGTCGACCGCATGGCTGGCGGCGAGCAGAAATCGACAACTGGGGAAGTGGGCGCCCAAATTCTTCGACGAACTCGGGCATCGTGAGGTAGATGGTCCGCACCTTTGTTGTGGGGCCCGTCGTGGTTGGTCCGCCAAACCCATGACAAACGCCAAAGCGATAGACTCGCAGGGGGCAATGCCGCGCGGCAAGTGTGAAGTCGGCGTCCGACGGGAGCAAGGTCACTTGGCGTCGTATGCACGGGCGAATCCCCGCTGTTGATCGCGGCACAGGCATGGACGGAGCGTACTGGCCGATCTAATGGGCGCATTATCCAGTCGACTGTCCGGAGCCCGCCATCGGCGTTGCATGGATGATTCGGTGTGTCGCGCTGGACGTCGGATTGTGGTGTTCCGTGCCGTGCGCATTCCTGCTCGTGTACGTGCTTGGGTACTCCGCGCCGACAACTGCCATTGCACCGCACCTCGAGTTGGCTGGCCTACCGCCGTTGGCGATCTTCCTCACCCGTCTGGCTCTCGACCGCTCCTCGGCTGGCCCCGGCGTCCATTTCTCGGTCACCTCGACACTGACGTCCGGCGCGATGGCGCTGCTCGTCGTCTGTTACACGGTGGTTCTGATCGGCCTACATTCCTGGGGCGGTGGGGTCGCATGGAACGTCGTACCGACGTTCTTTCTGAAGACCTCCCTGGTCACCGAGGTCTGGAAGATTCCGCGCCTGTGCTTCACGGCGGTCCCAATACTCGAGTACTGGTGGGCCATCGCTCTGTGCCGACGCTATTTCGACCGGGTATTCGATCTGGGCGTCGATCCTCGCGAGGATCGGGACCTTCGCGACCAGGTGCCGGCGGAGCGTCAGCAGGACTGGCGGGAACGCCTCGAGACCGGGATGGGAACTTCGTTGCCGGTGCCGGTGCGTACGGCTGAGCGGGACGAAAATGCCACATGAGGATTTCCGTGCTCGACGGGTGCGGAATGGATCAAGCTCCCGGATTGTATTATAGACGCCATCTATTGCTTTGATAGAAACAAGTTATCTGGTCGATGATAGAAAATCGCTAGAATCCAACGGTCGGCCAGTTCCCGTTGCCATATTTTGGGGAGATCGAACCATGCGACACTCTTTGCCCCTGCTCTTCGTGGCGTGCGCCATCGCCGCCTCCCCGCCAGGGGGTCGCGTACTTTTCGTGCTGAAAGTAGCGGTTTCTCTGCTGCGTCGCACCA
>JBBIKV010000073.1:0-20318 GCA_037445285.1 Nevskiaceae bacterium
GCTGCCGCGGCACGAGAACCGTCCGCCGGCGCCGCACCGGCCGCGACGGTGGGTGCCGCCGCGGCCGCGGTCGCGGTCGCGGTCGCGGTCGCCGCGGTGACGGCGGCGCCGACCACTCGCGGCGCGATTTTGGCGACGGCTCGAGGACCCGCCGGGTGGACCAATCCCGATGCGACGGTCGACGTCATGGCGGGCGGTACCACCACAGCGGCAGGAGCAGGCGCGGACGGTGATGTGGGGTTTGCCGGGACCGGGACCGCGACCGCAGCCGCGGCGGGCATGCCTGCGGCTCCGACGGGTGCCGCCTCGGCCGGCACGGGCCGTCCGGGGGCGCCGTCGGTGACCATTTTGGCCGTCAGATCCGCAACGCCGGGATCGCGCGCGGCAACGCCCGCCGCGATCGGTGCGGCCGTAGCCGGTGCCGAAGCCGGTGCCGGTGCCGGTGCCGGTGCCGGCAATGGCGGCGTCGGCGGTGGCATCGGGTTGCCGGTCGCCGGCACGCCGGCGCCGCCCTGCGGAACATCGGTGGTTTTCGACGAGGCCGGTTTGCGCACGGGCTTGGCGCCCGCCTCATGCAGCGCGCCGGAGAAGCTGGATCCGCCCGGCCCAGCCTTGAGGGGGTCCGCCGCAGGCGGACCCGACGAAATCGCCGGTGCAGGATTGACCGGAGCAGGGGCCGCCGAAATGACGAGTGTTGCGTTCATGCCGGGGGAATTTGCAAGCCGCATGCCAGACGGCGGCACGGCCGCTACGTGGCATTCGGCGGCCAGCTGGAGGCGTCGATCGTCTCGCGATAGGCATGCCACGTCGCATGCCCGATGAGCGGCATGGTGATGACGAGTCCGATCAGCGCCGTCGCGAATCCCACCGCGACCGACAGCACGATCAACAGCATCCACACGATCATGGCAGGCTTGTTGCGCAGCACCGCATTGACGCTGGTCACCACCGCGGTCACCGCATCGGTGCGGCGATCGACCAGCATGGGCAGCGAGAAGGCGCTCGCGGCGAACACCACCAGCGCGAACAAACTGCCGACGGCACTGCCGATCGCGAAGAACGCGCCCAACGCAAGCGGCGATGGGACGGCCTGATCCGGGAAGAATATTTGCACCGCGCTGCCGGCGCGCACCCAGACCAGGCAGATCACCATCAGTATCAGGGAGTAGACCAAGACGTCGCCGAGGTGCCGGCGGGCGGCCGCAACACACTCGCCGAGCGATGGCCGTGCGCCGCGCTCCAGCGAGGCGCTGATGGCGTAAACGCCGATCGCCAGCACGGGCGCCACGAACACGAACCCGGACAACAGGACGATGACGAGCCACGCCGTGCCGAATCTCAGCGCGATTCCGGAAACGAGCGCGCTCAGCGCCAGGACGCCGGCGCCGAACGCCAGACTCTGCACGGGAGCCGCGGTCAGATCGCGCCACCCGAGACCGAGCCAGCGCAGGGGTGCACCCGCGGCGACCGTCCGGCAGGGAGCGACGAACGGCAGCGAATCCGCGGCATCGACCGGACGACTCACGTCGGTCTCCGGGGGACCGCAGCGGACGAAGTCTTGATGGTCGTGATGCCGACGCTCTCCGTATCGGGATCGAACAGGATCTGGACCTCGCCCCGTTCCAGCTGACGGAGCACGCGCGCCACTTTCTGATCGAGCGAGAACTCCCGCTCGCCGTAATCGGTGCCCTCGCGCAGCACGAAGGACTCGATGACGGCCCGCAGCAGATCGCCCGAGAGTTCGGTGTGCGGCACGATGACCGGTTCGGCGGGCTCATCCATCATTCGACCTCTGCCGCGACGACGGCATCGGGCGAATGATATACCCGGCGGCCCGGGTTCGGGGCTAGCGGCTCGCGGCGTCGGCGGCCGAGAGCGAAAAGCGCATCGCGGCGTCGTCCGATTCGCGCTGATCACGCTGCTCCGCCGCGTGCAGCTCCTCCCGGCGAAAGCGCTCGACGACCCTTCCCAACGACTCCGCCTCGATGCGCTTTTCGCTCCAGAGCACCCGTCGCCGTTCATACTCGGCACGCGCCGCGTCCAGTTTGACCAGATGCTGGCGCAGCGCCTCGCCGAGGCGGTCCAGAAACGAGCGGTAGTTCTGCAGCTTCACCGCATCGATCGTCCCGGCCGCCTGCGTCGAATTGCGGACGTATTCATCCCGGTAGGCATGCAGCTGTCCGAGCTGCGCCTCGAGATCCGCCACCTGGCGCGCAGACTCGCCCATCGTCCGGCTCAAATCCTTGGCGGAGGTGGAGACGATCTCCTGGATGGGCTCGAATCTTTTGGATCGCATCATGGGAGGTACACTATCGTGCGATCGCCGCCGTCGGCGCCGCGAACTGCGTCACGAGTTGCCTCAGATCGGCGTAACTTCGCTCGATTCCCACCGGTTCGTGCATGTCCTGCCTCAGAAAATCGAGCATCCTGGGCCATTGCTCGACGGCCAGATCGACGCGCGGATCGGAGCCGCGGCGGTATGCGCCCACCGTGATGAGATCCCGGTTCTGCTGGTAGGTCGAATAGACCTGCTTGAAGCGGCTCGCCAGCTCGAGCTGATCCCGGGTGGCGATCTGATGCATCGCGCGGCTGATCGACGCTTCGATGTCGATCGCGGGGTAGAGGCCGCTCTCGGCGAGCCGGCGCGAGAGCACGATGTGCCCGTCGAGAATGGCGCGCGCCGCATCCGCGATCGGGTCGTTCTGATCGTCGCCCTCCGCGAGCACGGTGTAGAACGCGGTGATCGATCCGACGCCCCGGTCGCTGTTGCCGGCGCGCTCGACCAACTGTGGGAGCCGGGCGAAAACGGAGGGCGGGTAGCCCTTGGTTGCCGGCGGCTCGCCGATGGCCAGCGCGATCTCGCGCTGCGCCTGCGCGAATCTCGTCAGGGAGTCGAGCAGCAGCAGCACCTTCAGTCCCCGGTCCCGGAAGTATTCGGCGATGGCGGTCGCCAGCCAGGCGCCGTGCAGACGCATCAACGGCGGGTTGTCCGCGGGCGTCGCGACCACCACCGCCCGGCGCATGCCGTCGGGTCCCAGCGTGTTGCTGACGAAGTCCTGCACTTCCCGGCCACGTTCACCGATCAGTCCGACGACGGTCACGTCGGCCTTCGTATACCGGGTCATCATGCCGAGCAGCACCGATTTGCCGACGCCCGAGCCCGCGAACAGGCCGATCCGCTGGCCCCCGCCCACCGCCAGCAGGGCATTGATCGACCGCACCCCCACGTCGAGCGGATCACGGATGGCGCGGCGCATGAGCGGATTCAAAGGTTCGCCGGTCATCGAGACGCGGTCGGTGCAGCGCAGTTCGCCCAATCCGTCGAGCGGTCTGCCGGCACCGTCCAACACGCGCCCCAACAGCTCGTCGCCGACGGCGACCTCGCTCACGCTGTCGGTGGGGATCACGCGGGCCCCGGGCATGATGCCGCGAATGTCGCCGGTCGGCATGAGAAACAATTTGTCGCCGGAAAAGCCGACGACCTCGGCCTCGATCTGCTTTCCCTCCGCGGTGTCGATCAGGCAGCGGCCGCCCACCGCCGCCTCGCAGCCGACCGCCTCGAGCGTCATCCCGACCATGCGGCTCAACGTGCCCTCCACCACGATTTCGCGGGTGTTCGACATCCGCTCGCGTGCCCGCACCAGCGCCGCGGCCCATTGCGTCGAATCCCGGCGGGTCGCGGCGGTCACGCGCTAGCCAGTCGCGCCGCGGGGCAGCGCGGCCTGCCTCTCGGTGCCCATCAGTTCGCTCAGGATCGCCGCCAACCGGGTCTCCAGCCGGGCATCGATGCGCGACGTGGTCGTGGTGATCCGGCAGCCGCCGCGCGCCATCACGGGATCCTCGATGATCGCCCACGCGCGCTCGCTCTCCGTCGGCGCCAGATTCTGCCGCACCACCGCGGCGTCCTCGGGATGCAGATGCACGCGCACTTCGCGCGCGGCCACCGGCAGCGCGGCGATCGCATCGCGGATGATGCCGATGATCTGCGTCGGGTCGGTCTTCAACTCGCGGCGTACGATCTGGCGGGCCAGCACCATCGCGAGCGTCAGCAATTCGCGCTCCACTTCGGTGTCGAGCTCCTCGAAGGGCTTGGCGAGGTCGTGGAACATCCCCGCCAGTTTTTCGACCTGCGCCCGCACCTCGCCGCGGCCCGCCTCACGGCCTTCGGCGAGCCCCTGGTCGAAGGCCTCCCTGTAGGCCTCGTCCTGCAGGTCGGCGAGACCGCTGACGGTCGGCCGTCTCTCCTGGGTCGGAGGCGCGCTCATGTCCGGAGCGGTCCACACGGCGGCGTCCGCGGCCGCCTCCTTGGTGAATAGGTCAGACAAAGTCGCCGGCCCCCTTCCCGCCGAGAACGATGGTTCCCTCCTCGGCCAGGCGCTGCGCGATCACCACGATCTCCTTCTGCGCCGCCTCGACGTCGACCAGCTTCACCGGGCCGCGCGCCTCCATGTCGTCCTTGAGGATTTCCGCCGCGCGCTTCGACATGTTGCGCAATATCTTGTCCTGCACCGCAGGCTCTGCCCCGCGCAGCGCGACCGCCAGCGTTTCGGAGCCGACCTCGCGCAGCAGGGCCTGGATGCCGCGATCGTCCACGTCGAGCAGGTTGTCGAAGATGAAGAGCAGGTCCTTGATGGTCTGATGCATCTCGCCATCCGCCTTTTCGATCTTGCCGAGTTCCTCCCCGCTCTTGTCCTTCTCCATCGCGTTCAGGATGTTCGCCACCGTGCGTGCGCCGCCGATGCGCCGCAGTCCCGGCGGCTGCGCGGTGCCCGCCTGTCTTTCCACCAGCTGGTCGAGTTCGGTGAGTGCCGATTGCGGCACCTCGTTCAACGTGGCGATGCGCAGCAGCACATCGGTGCGCATCGCCTCGGTCAACAGCGGCAGGACACTCGCGGATTGTTCCGGTTCGAGATGCGACAAAACGATGGCGGCGATCTGCGGATGCTCGCCGCCGATGATCTGCGCCACGGCCTTCGGATCCATCCATTTCAACGCTTCGATGCCCTGTCCGGTTTGACCCGTGGCGACGCGGTCCATCAGGAGGTCGGTCTTCTGCTTGCCCACCGCCTGCGTCAATACGCGCCGCACATAATCCTGCGAGCCGGAGGCGGTGTCCGCTTTGCCGTCGGCGACGCCGATGAAGTTTTCGAGCACCGAGGTCATCTGGTCGCGGGACACTTCCTTAAGCTCCGCCATGGCGAGACCGAGCTTCTGCACGTCGCGGGCGTCCAGCTGCTTCAGCAGATTGGCGGCATCCTGCTCGCCGAGACTCATCAGCAGGATGGCGGCGCGCTGGGTCCCGTCGAGTTCGTCGGGCTTGCTAGCCATCGGCGGCGACCCAATCCTTCACGACCTGCGCCGCGCGCTTCGGATCCTGTCCGACCAGGGTGCGGGCGGCGGCAATCTGCTGCTCGAAGCTCGGCGCCAGCTTGATGGCAGGTCCGCCGTTGCCCGACAGACTCACGCGATCGCCGGCGAAATCGGTTGCCTCCGCGGCGCTCGACACCAGCTGCACGGGGGGCTTGGTAAGCGACTTCATCAGGGGGCGCAGGACGAGAAGGGCGACGACCAGCACCAGAACCGCGCCCACCACCTGTTTGGCGAGCGCGAGGACCCAGGGCGTCTGCCACAGGGGCAGTCCCTCGACCGGCGGAATGGGCCCGGCGCCCTTGAATGCCTGGTTGAGGACGTCGAGCTTGTCGCCGCGCTCGTCCTTGAGTCCGATCGACTCGCGCACCAGCTGCGTGAACCGCTTGATGTCGGTATCGGTCATGGCGACGGTCGTGACCTTGCCGTCGGCCCCGATCTTCTGCCAATCGTCGAGAACCACGCCGACGCTCAGGCGCTTCAACGTGCCGGTGGGCTGTTTGACGTACGACAGGGTGCGGTCGATCTCGAAATTGCGGGTGCTGCGCTCGGCGTTCGACGAGGGCCCCCCGGCGGCCGCCGAGGCCTGCGCGGCGCCGCCCGCGGCATTGGCGGCGCCGGCGATGGCCGGGGCGCCCGACGTCCCCGGCGGTTGGTTGCTGAGCGCGCCCGGTATGCCCTCCGCGCCATCGCCGCCGCGGCGCTGTTCCTTGCTTGACTGTTCGCTGCGGACCGCGGTCTTCTGCGGATCGTAGTTCTCGTGCGTCTCCTCGGTCTGGGTGAAATCCAGATCCGCGGTGACCGTGGCACGCACGCGGCCGGCGCCTACCATGGGTTCCAGGAGTTCGATGATGCGCCGCTGATACCCTTCCTCGAGCTTGCGCGTGTATTCGAGCTGGCGCGTGTTGGCGGCCGCCTCGGCGCTCTCGTCCGGCGAGTTGAGCAGCGAGCCGGCCTGATCGACGAGGGTCACGTCGCTCGGACCGAGTTCCGGGACGCTCGAGGCGACCAGGTGCACGATGGCCGCCACCTGACCCGGCTCCAATCGCCGGCCGGGATAGAGCTGCAGCATCACGGACGCGGTGGCCTTTCGGGCGTCGCGCAGAAACACCGAGGGCTTGGGCAGTGCGAGATGCACGCGCGCACTCTGCACGCCCTGCACCTTGATGATCGTCCGGGCCAGCTCCGTTTCGAGCACCGACTGGTAGCGGGCGGTTTCCATCATCGAGCTGCTGCCCATGGCGGATTCCTTCTGGATCATCTCGATGCCCATGGAGTCGCTTTGCGGCAGCCCCTGGCTCGCGAGGCGGATGCGCGCCTCCTGCACCTTCGATTCCGGCACGGAGACCGCGCCCGAGGGATTCAATTTGAACTCTATGCCGGCGGCCGTGAGGGCATCCATCACCTGCCCGCTCTCGCGTTCCGAGAGTTGTCCGTAGAGCACCGTGTAATTCTGGCCCTGCGACCAGATCACCAGCCAGATCGCCGCCGCGACCGCCGCGGCCACGCCCGCGAGCAGACCGGCCTGTTTGAGCCCGGGTACCGTCTCCAGCAGGCTGCGGGGAGCGGAAGGAACGAGTTCAGCCATGAAACCATCCTCTCAATTGAGTGGGGTGTGCCGCGCCCACGGTCAGACGGACATGCTCATCACTTGGGTGTACGCATCGAGCAACTTGTTGCGCACCTCGGTCATGGCGTGGAACGCCAGGCTCGCCTTCTGCACCTCGAGCATCACCTGCGTCAGGTCGACGCTCTTGTCGCCCGCCTCGTAGGCCGCCGACATCGCGGACGCCTGGTTCTGCATGGAGGCGATGTGATCGACCGAATTCTTCATCAGATCGGCGAAATCGGTCGGCTGCACGGCGGCGGCCGTGCCCGGCGTGGAGACGCCCGAGGCCCGTGCCTGCAGGGCGCGCATTTCGGACAACACCTGCTGGATTTGCATGCTGCTCATGGTTCAGGCCGTCATGTACTGGGGATCGTGGAGGTGCGGAACCGCGACTCCCGCGGCTTTCAGCTGTTGCAGCTTGTGGCGCAGCGTGCGCGGACTGATGCCGAGGCGTTCCGCGGCGATCTTGCGGCTGCCGCGGGTCGAGGCCAGGGTTGCCAGGATGAGCTCGCGCTCGCGATCCTTGAGATCACGATCCAGCCCGTCGCGCGCCTCGCTGCGGGCCGCGGCAGGCATCGGAGCGGCGCCGACCGGCGCGGCGTCGACGTTCGGGTCGATCATGCCGACGTCGATGTCGGCCGCCTGAATCTCGCCGCCCGTCGCAAGCCATGCCGCGCGCTGCACGATGTTGGTCAGTTCGCGCGCGTTTCCGGGCCACTCATGCTGCATGAGCTTGCGCTCGGCCTCCGGCGACAGCGTCACCGGAACCTGGGGACCCCGGGCGCACGCCTGGATGGCGCGGCGCGCCAGCGGGAGGATGTCGCCGCGCCGCTCCCTGAGCGCCGGCAGCCGCAGGGACATCACATTGAGGCGGTAGTAGAGGTCCGCCCGAAACCGGTTGGCGCGCACTTCCTCCGGCAGATTGCGGTTGGAGGTCGCGATCAGCCGCACATCGAGGCTGAGCGTCCGCGTGCTGCCGAGCCGTTCGACCTCGCGCTCCTGCAGGACCCGCAGGATCTTCGCCTGCAGGCCCAGGTCCATCTCGGATATTTCATCCAGCAAGAGCGTGCCTCCCTGCGCCTGCTCGAATTTGCCCGCATGCGCGCCCGAAGCGCCCGTGAAGGCGCCCTTCTCGTAGCCGAACAGCGTCGCCTCCAACATGTTCTCCGGGATCGCGGCGCAGTTGATCGCCACGAAGGGCTTGCCCGCCCGGGCCGAGTGGTCGCGGATGAACCGTGCGTACACCTCCTTGCCCGTACCGCTCTCGCCGGTGATGAGCACGGTGGCATCGTTTTCGGCGATCTTGCGCGCGAGCGCGACGCTGCGCCTCGATTCGGGGTCGACGGCGACCATCTCGGAGGATTGCGCCCTTGCGCCAAGTTGCCGGCGGGCCATCTCGATCAAGGCCCGGGCATCGAAGGGCTTGACGATGTAGTCGGTGGCCCCCTCGCGCATGGCGGCGACGGCCTGCGCCACGGTGCCGTAGGCCGTCATCAGGACCACCGGCAGATCGGGCCGCAGACGCCGGATCGACGTCAGCAGCTGGTAGCCGTCCTGCCCCGGCATGTGAACGTCCGAAATGACCAGGGCCACCTCCTCGGTCTCGAGCAGGCGCAGGGCGGACGGGGCATCCACCGCCGCCAGCGCCGCCAGGCCCGCCGCCTGCAAGGTGTCGATCAGGGCTTCGCGGAGCGCGGCGTCATCCTCGACGACGAGTACCGATTCGTGCAAATTGCTCATGCCGTTTCCTCTGCGGGTAGATCGATGACGAAGGTGGCGCCCGGACCGCCCTCGAGAAGCCGGACGCTGCCGTGGTGTGCTTCGACCACGGACTTGACTATCGAGAGTCCGATGCCGTTGCCGCGTTCGCGGGTGGTGAAGAACGGTTCGAAGATGCGCTGCCGCAGGGCCGCGGGGATGCCCGGACCGTTGTCGCTGACCACGATTTGCGCGCGGCCGGGGTCACCGCGGCGCGCCAGCAGTTCGAGATCGAGATCCGCCACGGCGGCCTGCAGGGCATTGGTCGCCAGATTGAGCACGACCGATACCAGCGACGACGCATTGGCGCGTACCAGCAGCTCCGGGGCCTGCGTCCGGATGGTCAGGCGGACGCCGCGCCGCATGGCGGGTCGCACCCATTGCGCGACCTGCTCGAGCAGTGCGCTCACGCTGACGATCTCGCGCGCAGCGCCTCCGTGCGCAAAGGCGAGCATGTCGTTCACCAGCCGATCGAGCTGCTTCAAACTGTCGACCGTCTTGTCTGCGCAGCGGTTCAAATCGTCGATGGACCGCCCGGGCAGCGTCATTTGCGAGGCATACAGCAGGGCGGTGGCGAGGGGCGTGCGGATTTGGTGCGCAAGGCCGGCGGCGAGTTCGCCGAGCGTCAGGAGGCGCTGCTGCCGCGCAAGGTATTCTCGCATCAGATGCGATTCGGTCACATCCGTGAGCAGCACCACTTCACCGCCCTGTCCCATCGCCCGGCGCGAGATGTTGACGAACCGCCCGCTGCGCAATTCAGCGTGATCCGGCGAAGCGTCCAGGTTGGCGCCGGCCCGTGCCAGAACCTGCGCGAAGCCCTGCCCGATCAACGGTTCACCCAGCAACTCCGTCGCGGCGGGATTGACCTCGGCGACCTGTCCGCCATCCTCGAGCACCAGGACGCCGCCCGGCAGGCTGCGGACCAGCGCCGACAAGCGCGCTGCGAGATGTTCCCGGCCGGCGTTCGCCTCGCCGAGTTCGCCGCGCAATTGCGCAACCTGGCCGCGCAACGCATCGAAGGCGCCGGAGAGCTGCGTCGACACGGACCCGAAGGCGCGAAATGCCGCCTGCAGTTCGCTGCGCCGGGCGTCGATGGAATCGGGGTTCGTGGCTGACATGCTGGAAGATTAAGCAACTTCCGTGCCTTCGCGCTTTTTTGTCTTTGGATCAATTAGTTGCGCAAATAATCGGCCGGCATAGAGGGCCGGCGTCAATAAATTGTCAGGCGCTCAGACGATATTTGCGCAGCTTCTCGACGAGGGTCGTGCGGCGGATCTTCAGCAGGCGCGCGGCCTCGGCCACGGTGCCGTCGGCTTCCACCAGGGCGCGGCGGATCAACCCGATCTCGATCGCGGACATATGGTCCTTCAGATCGATGCCGCCGCGCGGCAGCGCGTGCCGCATCTCTTCGGCGGTTTCCGGATTTTCCATCGCCTCGGCGAGATCCGACGAGCCGATCGCTTCCTGCAGGCGGGCGATCGGTTCGGCGCGGGGCGGCGGCGCGGACGGCTCGGGCGGCGGCATGATGCGCACGCCGCTCCCCACCCAGCCTTCCGTTCCGCGGCCACGATAGCGTTCCGGCAGATCGTCGCCGGTGATGGTGTGTTCCGGATACAGAATCGCGAGCCGTTCCAGCAGGTTCGACAATTCCCGCACGTTGCCGGGCCAGGGATTGCGCGCGAGGCAGTTCATCGCCTGTTTGTCCAGACGGATGTAACGGCCCGCGACCTGTCCCTGACGCTCGACGAGGTGCTCGATCAGCACCGGCAGATCCTCGAGCCGGTCGCGCAGCGGCGGCATTTGAATGGGGAATACGTTCAGCCGGTAGAACAGATCCTCGCGAAAGCGCCCGGCGCCGATGGCCGCGTCGAGATCGCGATGGGTTGCCGCGATGATCCTGACGTTGCAGCGAATGGTGCGGTTGCTGCCGACGCGTTCGAAGCTGCGCTCCTGGAGCACGCGCAGCAACTTGACCTGCATCTGCAGCGACATGTCGCCGATCTCGTCCAGGAACAGGGTGCCCCCCTCGGCGAATTCGAACCGTCCGAGGCGGGTCGAGATCGCGCCGGTGAAGGCGCCTTTTTCATGCCCGAACAGTTCGCTTTCCAGGAGGTCCGCGGGAATCGCGCCGCAGTTCACGGGCACGAACGGATGACCGGACCGGCCGGACAACTCGTGGATGTGGCGCGCCACCATCTCCTTGCCGGTGCCCGACTCCCCGAGGATCAACACGTTGGTGTCGAACGGCGCGACCTGTTCGATCAGCCGGTGCACGTCGCGCATCGCGCGGGAGGTGCCGCTGGGGCGGAAACGGTGCGCGCCGGGCTGGGTGGGATGGCCATTGCGCACGTTGCGCACCTGGTCCAGCACGGCAGACAGGCGCCGCTGCTTGACGGGATAGTCCAGATGGAACCAGGCGAGGTCGCCGCTGCTCTCGGCAATCTTCGGCAGGCCGTCGCCGCTCAGGAAGATCAGAGGGACCGGGACCGGCAGGGTGCGCAGTTCGGCAACGAGTTCGCTGCCCTCGGCGGCCACCATCTCCTTGCCGAGGATGACCGCCAGCATCTCGTGCGACCGGGCGACGTGGCGACGGAATTCCGCCAGGTCGTGAACGTGGACCGGTTCGAGATCCAGGAAGCGCAGCAGGGTCTCGAGAGCACGAGCCTGTGAATCCGAGGGTTCGATCACAATTACTTTGGCGTCAGGCACTGTTCGGGGCTCCTTCCCGTGAAAAAGTGTGACGGAGCGCTCACTATCTCTCGTTCCGTCTCAAGCATTACCGCTAACTCATTGACATTGTTCAGTCAATGTCGATCTGGAGTTGATACTAACTTAGGAACTTGAGAGAGAAGCAGTTGGCAAACACCCGTAATGAGTGTAGGGGCAACTCGCAAGGAGGGGTAGCGACCTTACCTTAAGGGCGCGCCGCAGCCGGCCCGCGGGAACCGGCGACGAGACGCCGATGGCGACGAAAAATCAATTTCTCGATGAGGTCCACAACTTGATCGCTCAATCCTGAGAACTGCATCCGAGCGGCCGGTTCCGCGTCGGCCCGGTCGCGGTTGCCGACGACGATAGCCGGGAGCTTCAAGGGCTGGGGCAAAGTGGGATTGATGTACAGATCGAGCATACCGGTACTGCCCGCCGACAGAGAATTTTCCCCCGGCAACTCCAGACCGACGGCGGAAAGCCTGATGCGGCGCGGTGGGGGACCCGCCACCGTGCGCCGCGCGAGCTCGGCGGTCAGGCGCAACAACACGTTCAGCTTGAATTCCAACCGCTGCAGTTCGTGCAGCAGCGCGGGCGACTCATCCTTGAGCGCCTCGTGCACGCGCACTTCGTCCAACGACGCCTCGGCCCCCAACAACTGATGATTGTCCGCGTTCAGGCGCGCGAGCGCGGCATCCTGCGGCAACGCACCGGGCGTCCAGACCAGCGGCAGGGAGTCCTCGAATGTCAAACCATCGCCCAGAAAGGAGTCAGTCATCCCGTCACCGCCTGGAAACGTCAGCCCTGCGGCCGACGGCCGTCGCGCTAACGCGGCAGCCCCGTGGCCGAGTACGCGACCAATGCGCGGCGCCCGGCCGCGGCGGTGTCCATCAGTCGCTCGGTGCGCCGGCGCCGGTGTTCGAGCAATCCGAGGGCCCTGTCGTTCAATTGGGAAATTTCCCTGATTAACGATAGTGCGTCGGCAGCCGGTTGTCCATTGCTGGTTCGAAACGACTGCAGCAGCTGCAGCCGTTCAGCGTCGATCCGTGCCAACATACTGAGGTCGCCGTCGTCCGCGGCAGTCAGCAACTCTCGAGACAGATGCAGCGCACGCTCCAGGGAAGCGGTTGGGGCCTCGAGGTTCATCGATCTTCCCGGACGATCTGATCCCAGCCGTGCTTGATTGTCTTGATAAGTCCGGACACCTCTTCCACGATGCCGGCGTCGTTGGTCGCGTTCGCCAGAACCAGGCGGCGCTGCATGTAGGCGTAAAGCGACCCCAGATTTTCGGCGATCTTTCCGCCCTTGTCCTTGTCGAGTGTACCTTCGAGATGACCGATCATCTGTAGAGCCTTGCGAACGGCGGCGCACTTGGTCACCACATCATTGAGCGGCAGATTGTTCTGAATGCGGGCCATGCAGCCCGTAGCGACCGCGAGGTTCAAGAGGATGTTCTCAAACAGAATCTGCACCAGCCGGGTGGGACTGGCGTTTGCAACGAGGCCGTGGCTGCGCACTGCCCGATATTGAGCAGCTCCATTTCGCGAGTGCATCATCTTGTTTTGTCTCAGCCGCCCGTGCTCAAGGTGCCGCTGCTCAGGCTGGTGGTGCTTGAGGCACTGCTTGTCGACGCGGCTGTGAACTGCGCCGTCAAGAAATTCTGCGTCTGCTTGAGCAACGCCACCGCCGTGTCCATCGCGTTGTACTGCTGCGTGAGCGTAGCAGAATAGGTCGAGAGCCGCGCGTTGAGCGCGGTCTGCTCGGTAGCGACGTTTTTGAGACCGCTTTGCAGACCCTGATTGATTGTGCTCAACAGGCCGCCAGCCTGTGTATATTGGTTGATGAGCTTGTTGAGCTGCGTCGCGATGCCCCCGGTACCGCCGAGCACTGCGGCAACGGAGCTCACGCTCGAGGTCAGCGCGTTGCCGAGTTTCGTCGTGTCGGACGCGTAGCTGCCGTCGGGGTTCGCTGTGATGCCAAGCGAGGATAGAGAATTCAACCCGCCCGGGTTCCCAGACGTCACCTGACCCAGGATCTTTTCCAGTTGGTTCTGGAATGACTGCAAGGTTGCATTGCCTTGCAGCGGTCCCGCCGTTTGGGTGGTTGCGTTATAGCCGGTCAGAGTTTGAACGCTGGTGATGAGACCGTTGAGCGCTGTGACGAAGGTACCGATGGAGGTCTGCGCTCCCGCGGTGTCGTTGCCGATCGTCAGTGTGGTCGGCGTATTCGCAGCCGTCGGCTTGAGCAGGTTCAGCGTCACGCCGGTGATGGCGGTGGTGACCTGATTCCCCGCGCTGGTTGCGGCGAAACCGTTCAGGGTGAAATTCGCGTCCTGTGCGGCCTGCGTTTCCGTAAGCGCGGTGGTGCTGACGGCGGTACCGCTCGTCGGATTATAGGCCAGCGCGGCGAGGCCGCCGTCTCCGCCCGATTGTGCCACGGTGATGGCATTGGACGCGCCGGTCGCAGAGCCGGACAGCACCAAGCGCGCGCCGGCCGTCGTGGTCAGAATGGTGGCCGTGACGCCAGGATTGTCCGGCGCGCTATTGATGGCATTCGCGATGCCCGAAAGGCTGTTGTTGGTCGTATCGACGTTGATCGAGCTCGAATTGCCACCGACCGAAATCGTCAGGGTTCCGGTCCCCACCGTGGTATCGGCCGTCGCCAGCGGCTGCGAGGACAGGCTCGCCGCCGTCGCCAGATTTTGCACCTGGAGCGAATACTGAGCGGGAACGGCCACGCCGGTCGCCGTCGCCGTGGCTATGGTCGTGTCCGCGAGGGCGGCGGTTCGGCCGGCCAAAGTCGATGTGGTCTCAAGCGGTGTCAGCGCGGCCTGCAGCGTTGCCAATGCGCTGCTGAACGTGCCGTAAGCCGACACCTGTGCGTTCAGGCTGCTTTTTTGGGCGGCAAGCTGATTGTTCTGAGCCGCGCCCTCGGCGGTCGTGAGCGACGACACGATGCTCCCGATGTCGAGGCCCGACCCGATTCCAGTCGACGTCACCAAGCTGCCGCCTGCGGCGGTGGCCGATGCCAATGAGCTCGACGGCGATGCGGTCGACGCCGTGCTGCTGGACGGTAGTACGGAACTCATGGATTTCTACATCCTCGTTGGACCATGTGAGGCTTAACGGCAAATCCGATCAGGACTTAAGCAAGACGTGTACCAAGAGTCAGGCCCGGCTGTTGACGAGCACCCCGGAAACCCCCAGGCTCTTCGCCAACTCCGGAAATTCGATCGCGGAAAACTCGCCGACGACCTCCCCGGTGGCCGGATTAATCTCTTGAATGGTCTTTCCGCTCGACGCCGGATCGACCCGAAACTGGGTAGGTCGGCCGGAATCGTTCAAATATTTGTTCAATTTGCCCACCAACGCGGGCAGTTCCGCCTGGCTGGTCTTGGTTGGCAGATTCGACGCACCGCCCTGCACCTGCGCGGAGGCGAGGATGGGTGCATCGGAGAGTGATATTCCGCCATGGCCGCGTGGGGCCGAATCTTTGCCGCCCGGCGGCAAGGAATTGCCGCTCGCGGTGGGGACCGCGGCCGGTTTGGGCGCCTGGCTACCCTGCGGCACATTGGCCGGTACCGGCCCCATAACTGCATCGCTCGCCATGATGACACCTGCGTTGGATTAAGAACTTTGGTCCGTTACTCCTACTCGGTGATCCCGCTCCGTGCGAGCCATGCCCGGGCGCTTTCGCGCCCGGGCATTGCGTCTACTGGTCCATTCCTGTTTATCGACCCTTACTGCAACAACTTGAGGATCAGCTGGGGCTGCTGATTGGCCTGCGCCAGCACCGAGATGCCGGCCTGCTCCAACACGTTCGACTGGGTCAGGTTGGCCGTTTCCGCCGCGAAGTTCGTATCCTGGAGGGTGCTGCGCGACTGGGTCAGGTTCTGGCTCGTGGACGTGAGGTTGCTGACCGCTGCCGTGAAGCGGTTCTGGATGGCACCCAATTGACTGTTGAAGGAGCTGACCGTCGCAAGCGCCGAGTCGACCGCAGCGATGGTGGCATTGGCACCCGCGACCGTCAGCACGTTCTGGCTGGCCAGAGTCTTACTGCCGGACAAGGAAATCGTGCCTGCCGACTGGCCAATCGCCGCGAGGTCCGCGGCGGTTCCACCCAGGGTGATGTTGCTATCCGCCGAGAGAGTCAACTGTCCGGAATTGACTTGCGCAGCCGCACCACCACCCGAATAGGTACCAGCCGCCGTCGAGCTGATGCCAGCCTGAGTCGCGCCAGGGGTCGCGGCGGTTCCCGCGGTGCTGCCAGCGGTCGTGCCGCCTGCGGCAGCGGCTCCAGCCACGTAGTTCTGCGTGATGTTGATGTCCTGCCCGTCGGAAGCCGTCAGGGTCAACTGGTTGTTGGTCACCGAGGCGGTGACGTTGCCGTCCTGCGAGGAATACAAATTGATCTGGGCGGCGACCTGCTGCACATTCAACGAACTACCAACCGCAATGTTGCCGCTGCCGGAGTAGATCGAGGTGCCGTTGATCGTCAGGTTGTACGTCGAGGCCGTGGCCGCGGTCGTGGGAACGCCCGTTCCTGCCGTCGCGGCGGTAATCGTAGTGAACCCGGCGCTGACGGTCGTTGCGGCACTGGCGGTCAAACCGGCGATGCCGGCGCTGTTGATGGCCGCGGCTTTTGCATACGCGGAGCCGGCGGTCTGTCCGGCCGAGGCGGTGCCCGTCACGGCGGTCGAATTGCTGGCGCCCACGGCGAGCGGAGTGCCATTGCCGACGGCGATGAGGAGGCCGCCCGTGAGGGCCGTGGTGGTAACCGCGGTCGATTGCGACGCAACCTGGCCGATCTGGTCGGCGCGCACGCCCTGGCTCAGGTTGACCGCGATCGTATTGCCGACGTTGGCGCCCACCTGGTAGGTGGTCACACCGCTGCTGCCGTCGAGAACGTTTGCGCCGTTGAACGTGGTCTGGGAGGCAATCTGCGTGATTTCCGCGATCTGCTGCTGGACCTGCTGGTCGAGGGCCGCACGATCCGAAGCGCTGTTGGACCCGTTGGCGGCTTCGACCGCCAGCGTGCGGATGCTCTGCAGGTTGTTGGTCAACGTCGCGAGCGCGCCGCCGGCCGTCTGTGCTTCCGACACGGCGTCGTTGGCGTTGTTGATCGCCTGGTTCGTGCCGTTGATCTGAGTGGTGAATTGCTGGCTGATCGCGAGGCCGGCGGCGTCGTCGGCTGCGCTGTTGATGCGCAAACCCGACGACAGGCGCTGCAGAGCCTGGGACAACGAGGCTTGTGAACTCGTCAAATTACGCTGCGCGTTGAGCGAATTGATGTTTGTATTGAGTACCAATGACATGTGTGAGTCTCCTGAATGTTTTGACACCGGCCCGTCTTAGGCCCTGCTACGGCGTGTTCACTTCACCCCTGACGGGCGGACCGGTGACACACTCAGGTTGTTTATCGGAAGGACTAGGGGATTCTTTAGGGAACAGAGTCATTGCCAGTTGCCGTATTTCCGTCCTTCATCACACTTGCCGAAAAACCCATTTGACAAATTTGGACTTTCGGACCCGTCAAGACGCAGCTATCGGCGACCGCCAGCCAACCTGAAGCGGCAAGGCATGCGTGATAATGTGGAACAAGTGACGAAAAGCGAAACACCCGTGCGTTCCTCTCCAACCAGCCTCGACGATCGATGTATGGAGGCGATGAGCCATCAGATCTCAGGCCGCTTGGAGCAGGCTGAGTTCCTCTACCGGGAAATACTGCAGACGCAGCCCGGGCACGCCGCCGCCAACCATTGCCTCGGCATGCTGTATGTGCAGTTGCAGCGGCCGGCAGCCGGTTTGCCGCACCTGCTCGCCTCGCTGGAAGCGAATCTGCAGAACCCGGACTATTGGCTGGGATATCTCGAGGCGTTGTTTGCGAACGGTCAACTAGACGATGCCACGAGCGCCCTCTCGCTCGGCAGGAGGCATGGACTCGATGGCGCGGCGGTAGAAGAATTCGACCGGCGGCTGACTGCGCGGATTCTGCCTGAGACCCCAAAGAAGCCGCGTGCCCCCTCCGGGCCGCCGGCCACATCCGACCGCGCCGCCAGGCGCCGCGAGAGCCGAAAGGCCGGGAAGTTGGAGCGTGAGCTACTGGATATGCTGACCGCGGGCAACTTCGCGGATGCCCGCCCTGCGGCCCGTCGCTTGACCGAGCGCTTCTCCGACCGGGGCCTCGGCTGGAAGGCCCTGGGGGCGTTGCAGTGGGCGGATGGTCGCACGGACCTCGCGCTCGCCGCCATGGAAACGGCTGTTGCCTTGTTGCCGCAGGATCCCGAAGCCCTGGCCAATCTGGGTGCATTGCTGACCAAACTGGAACGTGCCGAGGAGGCGGAAGTCCATCTCAAGAAGGCGCTGCAGATCGCGCCTGATCTGGCGATGGCATACGTACCCCTGGGTGATGCCTACCAGATCCAGGGACGCTATGCTGAGGCCGAAGCGGCATTTCGGCGGGCGGTGTCTCTGCCCTACCCGCGGGCAGATTGGCATGAAGACATGCGTCACACGAGTTTTCTGTTCATGCTGAGCCACAATCCGGCGATCGACGCCGATACTCTGTTTGCGGAACACTGCAAGTTTGGGAAAAGCCTGGAGGGAATTGCGCACTCGAGAAGGGAGAGACTCAATACGCCGGACCCGGGACGCCGGCTGAACGTCGGCATGGTGTCCGGCGATCTGTTCAACCACCCGGTCGCAACGTTCATTGAACCCGTTTTGGAAGCGATCGGCGGCAAGGACTGCATGGAACTGACCGCGTATTACAATCACGTGACGGAGGACGTCGTTACGGACCGCCTGCGCCGGTGTTTTGACCATTGGCGCCCTATATTTGCGCTCTCCGATGAACAATTGGAACGGCAAATCGTGGACGATGGCATCGACATCTTGATCGATCTGTCGGGGCACACGTCGCGCAACCGGTTGCGGGCATTCGCCCGCAAGCCCGCCCCAGTCCAGCTCAGTTGGATAGGCTATCCCGGCACCACGGGGCTGGCCGCCATGGATTACTACCTCACCGACCCCCAGTGGTTACCGCCCGGACAGTTCGATGCTCAGTTCACCGAGAAGCTGATCTATCTGCCCGCCACTGCACCGTACCAGCCGCCTCCGGCCTCGCCGCCGGTGAATGACCTGCCGGCGCTCCGGACGGGGATGTTGACCTTCGGTAGTTTCAACCGAATCGGAAAGGTCAACGCCTCGACAGTGCGCCTGTGGTCCACGCTGCTGCTCGCCGTGCCCACGGCCAAGATGCTGGTGGCGGCCATCGCTTCCGGCGCGCAACAATCTCGGCTCCTCGCATTATTCACCGCACACGGCATCGCACCCACCAGATTGATGTTTCGCCGTCTCGGCAACATGGAAGATTATCTGGCGATGCACCATGAAGTGGACATCTGCCTCGATACACACCCTTATAACGGCGGGACCACGACGACGCATGCGTTATGGATGGGTGTTCCGACGCTGTCGCTCGGCGGCAAAATGCCGGCCGGGCGGCAAGGCGCCGCCATCCTATGCATGGCCGGACTCGATGAGTTCGTGGCCGCCGATGCCGCGGACTTCATCACCAAGGGCCGCGACTGGGCCGGCCGCCTCGATGAGCTCGCCAAATTGCGGTCCGAGATCCGCGGCCGCCTGCAAAACTCAGCGAGCCGTGACCCGAATCTCATTCCAGCGGCGTTCGAGCGTGCGCTGCGCATGGCGTGGCATAGATGGTGCATTGGTCTTGGGGCGGAATCCTTCGTGGTGACAGCATCCGGTCTATAGCCTCCGGTCAATCGCCGTCTGCCTCGATCCGCCCACGAAATATTACGGAGGAATACGGCCATCGAGGACAACCCCATAACGGTAACCCGCCCGTACCTGCCGCCGCTGGACGAGTTCATCCCCTACCTGCGTCAAATTTGGGACAACCGGTTGCTTACCAACAATGGCCCGTTTCACCTGCGCTTCGAGGAGGCCCTGAGTGAGTACCTCGGCGTCCCGCATCTTTCGCTCGTCACGAATGCGACGATCGGTCTCATCACGGCGCTCCAAACACTGAGGATCACTGGCGAGGTCATCACAACCCCGTATTCCTTCGTCGCCACCACTCATGCCCTGGCCTGGAACAGCATAGAGCCCGTGTTCGTGGACATCGATCCGGCAACCATGAACCTGGACCCCGAGCGCATCGAGGCGGCGATCACGCCGAAAACGACGGCCATCATGCCCGTCCACTGCTACGGCCACCCCTGCGACATCGAACGCATCCAGTCGATCGCTGACACGTACGGACTGAAACTCATCTACGACGCCTCGCACACCTTCGGTGCGAAGTACAAGGAGGATAGCCTGGTCCGTCACGGCGATTTGGCGATCCTGAGCTTCCACGCAACCAAGGTGTTCAATACCTTCGAGGGCGGCGCCATCGTCTGCCGCGACCGGAAGACCAAGCAAAGAATTGACTATCTGAAGAACTTCGGCTTTGCCGACGAGGTCACCGTCATGGCGACCGGAATCAACGGGAAGATGAACGAGTTCCAGGCTGCGTTAGGCCTCTTGCAGTTGCAGCATATCGACCGTGTACTTCGAAGCCGACAGGCCGTGGGGATGAGGTATCGCCATGCGCTCAACGACACCCCTGGAATCACGGTACCTGCGGTGGCGGCCGATACGCAACAGAACTACGGATACTTCCCAATTCTTGTGGACTCATCCTACCCGCTGAGCCGGGATGCGCTCTATCTGCGCCTGCGGGAGGCAGGTGTGCATGCGCGCCGGTATTTCTATCCTTTGATCAGCGACATGCCCATGTATCGCGGGCTGCCATCGGCCGCACCAGCCAATCTCTCTTGTGCCAGGCAAATTTCTAGCCAGGTTCTTTG
>JBBIKV010000074.1:0-20180 GCA_037445285.1 Nevskiaceae bacterium
CGGTGCGCCGGTCCCAACCGCGCACGGCGCCGCCCGCGAGCGACAGATGTGGGTTGGCGACGATCTTTTCGGGGTCGAAAAACTCCTGCGTGCCCAGGCCGTCGCACGTCGGACAGGCGCCGATCGGGCTGTTGAACGAGAACAGCCGCGGTTCGAGTTCGCTCAGCGAATAGTTGCAGATGGGGCAGGCGAACTTGTTGGAGAACACGAGTTCGGGCCGGCCGGCATCGTCCATGAAGGCCACCCGTGCGACCCCCTGGCCGAGGCGCAGCGCCGTTTCAAAGCTTTCGGCCAGACGCTGGGTCAAGTCCGGCCGGACCTTGAAGCGGTCGACGACCGCCTCGACCGTGTGCTTGCGCCGTACGTCGAGCTTCGGAGCCTGGTCCAATTCCACGACCTTGCCGTCGATGCGCGCACGCACGAAACCACCCGCCTGCAGTTCCTCCAGCAATTCGGCGTGCTCGCCCTTGCGTTCGGCGATGGACGGGGCCAGGAGCATCATCGCCGTCCCCTCCGGCTGTTGCAGCACGGCGTCGACCATCTGGCTCACGGTCTGAGCGGCGAGGTCGATGTGGTGATCGGGACAACGCGGCGTGCCGGCCCGTGCGTACAGCAGGCGCAGATAGTCGTAAATCTCGGTGACCGTCCCCACCGTGGAGCGCGGATTGTGCGAGGTGGATTTCTGTTCGATGGAAATGGCCGGCGAGAGTCCCTCGATCGTATCGAGGTCGGGTTTCTCCATCATCGACAGGAATTGGCGGGCATAGGTCGACAATGACTCGACGTAGCGCCGCTGGCCCTCGGCATAGATCGTGTCGAAGGCTAGGGAGGACTTGCCCGACCCGGACAGCCCGGTGAGCACGATCAGCCGGTCCCGCGGCAGGTCTAGGTCGATGTTCTTGAGATTGTGGGTCCGGGCGCCCCGGATGCGGATATTTTGCATGTAACCGGACACTATACGCCCGCCGTCAAGCCCCCGGGACCGGCCGCCGCCGCCGGTCGGGGCGCGGATTTCTCGACCAACGCACCGCCCGGCGGGTGAGTGGGTTTTGTCCGCCCGTGTACAATGGCCGAATCGTCAGTTTTGGGGGTTAATCATGGCGCGCGGTGTAAATAAAGTGATTTTGGTCGGAAATCTCGGCGCGGACCCTGAAACCCGGTCCATGCCGAGCGGCATGACGGTGACCAACATTCGCATTGCGACCAGCGAGTCCTGGAAGGACAAGGCGTCGGGTGCCCAACAGGAGCGCACCGAGTGGCACAGCGTGGCGCTGTTCGGCCGGCTGGGCGAAATCGCCGCCGAGTATCTGCGCAAGGGTTCGCAGGTGTTCGTCGAGGGCAAGCTGCGCACCCGCAAGTGGCAGGACAAGACCGGCAACGACCGGTTCACGACCGAGATCATCGCCGACAACATGCAAATGTTGGGCGGACGTGCCGGCGGCGGGGCGGGCGGGGGCATGGGTGGCGGGGAACGCAGTGCCTCGAGCGCGCCACCGCGTGACGACTACGACCAGTCGAGTGCGCCGGCGGGCGGCGGAAAGGAGGATTTTGACGACGACATTCCGTTCTAGCGTCGTCAGAACGTGTAGCTCAGCCCCGCGGTCGCGGTCCAGCGCGGGAACAGTTGATAGCCGCTCAAATTGCTGTACACCGGGACCTGCAGCACCGCATAGACGTTCCATGGGTTCGACAGCCGCGCGGTGATCCCGGGGCTTAGGTAGGCGACGGTGCCCGCGGTGTCGGTGGTGTCGGCCAAGGCGCCCTGGTCGGCGCCGCGGCGCGTGACGTTCAGTTGCAATTGCGGGATCCACCGAGGATCAGCCTCGTAGCGCACGCCGACGCTGCCGTTGACGGAGTTGCCGGGTCGGAAATCGTTGCCGGGTTGGCGCAGTGCGTGCGCCACCGCGGATTGAAATTGGACGCTGGCGAACACGTTGTAATCGTCGCTCACCGAGCGGAAGAAGTACGCGCCGATGATGAGGTCGGTGCTGCCGGTGCCCGCCTGCAGGTTCACGTCGAGGGGTTTGCCGGTGGCCGGTCCGGAATTGAAATCGACCGCCGTCCCGTATGGACCGGTGGGCACTTTGATGCCCCATTGAATCCCCAAGTTGTGGTCGGGCAGCAGCCCCTGATAGTTGGCGATCAGCTTGACGTCGCCGAGGCTCGAAACGCTTGCGCCGCTGATCTGGTCGGGCGCCGACTCCGCCGGCGTGTAGGGTGCAGTCTGGCTGCCATAGGTTGTGTGGCTGCGGGAGATGTAGGGGATCAGGAGATTGATGTTCCAATCCAAACTGGGGCGGTAGCTCACGCCCGCCGTGTAGAAGCGGTTGACGGTTTGCCGCTCGATTTCTCCGCCGCCGAGCGAGGGGTTCGACGGATTGTTCACGACGGCCGCCGCGGCCGCCGGACCGGTGCCTTCACGCAGCTGACTCTGGTCGAGATAGGTGTACTCAAGATTGACGCGCAATCCCGTGGTGGCTGCATAACCCATCGCGGCCTCCGTATCGACGCTGCAGCCACAGGTGGCGCACCCCCATGAAAGCACGGGCGCGGCGGCCAGCCAGAGCGCCGCCAGTCCCCGGGCTCCGAGTGAGCAATTCATGCGATGTACTCCCGCGCCCGCCATGGCAGGCGCCTCCCAACAGAAATTGATGCGACGCAGCAAGATGGCGCCCATCGCGCCGCCGGCGAGCCGTGTCCGAACTCAAGTCAAGCGGACAGGGGAGGACCGCGCGGCTGGTGCGCGCGCTGGGAAGGCTCCCGCGGAGGGAGCGGTTGAATGGGCGCGAGTGGCGGGGGAGAAACGGGTCCGGCCGACGCCCAGGCGAGCAGTTCCGAGAGCGGGCCGCCGGCCGACGCGCTGCCAAACGGGCAGTTGTCGAAGTGGCCGTGGATTCCGGAGTGGTGATGGATATGCCCCGAGAGTGACATGTCCATGGGCTTCGACATGTCCATGCGCATGTCCATGGACATCGGCATGGCGCCGGCGGCAGGGCATAGCTCGACCAGGAAGGGCATCCCGGCGGCCGGCATGTACCCGACCGGGACATAGGCGCGGAACAGCAGCAGGGCCAGCAGAATGCCGGTCACTCGATGCGATTGCCTGCGATTCAATAGAGTCTTGCGCATACGCCTGGCACTGACCGCGTCCGGGATGGAACCACGGCGCCGATCGATACTCTCACGATTATCGGGCTTCGACGCGCAAACTTGACTTAAGTGCGCCCGCCGGAAACCCGTAAGATGGGGGCGATACCCGCCAGGAGCCGCCATGACCTCATTCGACCTGACCCCGCCCACCGAGACCCAACGCCGCGAACTCACGTCGGGCCTCACGCTCGACGAGCGCCGGGTGTTGTTGGAACACGGCACCGAGGCGGCTTTTTGCGGCGTGTTCCTCGACAACAAGAAGGACGGCGTCTACACCTGCCGGTTTTGCGGTTTGCCGCTGTTCCGCTCCAATGCGAAATTCGACTCGGGGACGGGCTGGCCGAGCTTTTTCAGGCCCTATGCGGAAGCGCACATCAGGCGCATCCGCGATACGAGCTATGGGATGGTGCGGGTCGAGGAAGTTTGCGCCCGCTGCGGCAGTCATCTCGGCCACGTGTTTCCGGACGGCCCGCCGCCCACCGGCGAACGCCACTGCCTCAATTCCGTGGCGCTGAGCTTTACCCAGACCGGGACGGCCTTGGCCGACGTGCTGCGGCGCGGCACCCCTGAAGGGGAACCCGATTCCGGCCTCTGATGCCTTCAATCGTCGGAGAGCGCCTGTCCCGGGAACAGGGCGTCGCTGAAGCCGAACTGGGTCAAGTCGCGGATGCGCCGGGGATAGAGGATGCCGTCCAGGTGGTCCACCTCGTGCTGGACCACCCGAGCGTGAAAGTCGTTCACTGTGCGGTCAATTTCCTGGCCTTGGGCGTCCCAGCCGACGTAGCGAAGTTGGCGGTAGCGCGGTACGACACCCCGCAGGCCGGGCACCGACAGGCAGCCCTCCCAGCCGTCCGCCATCTCCTCGCCCACCGGCGTCAAGCGGGGGTTGATGAGCACCGTATACGGCACCGTCTCGGCCTCGGGATAGCGGGGGTTCGCATCCGTGCCGAAAATGACCACCCGCAGCCCGACGCCGATTTGCGGCGCCGCGAGCCCCGCCCCATTGAGATCCCGCATGGTGTCCCGCATATCCACGAGCAGATTTTCCAGGTCCGGTGTGCCGAATTCGCGCACCGGGTCGGCGACCGCCAGCAGGCGGGGGTCGCCCATTTTCAGAACTTCGCGTATTGCCATGATTGCTAGTATCTTAACGGCCTTTTCCACGAGCGCCTATGCCCGGTCTTCTCTACATCAAAACATTCGGCTGTCAGATGAACGAATACGATTCCGGCAAGATGCGGGACGTGCTCGAAGCGGCCGATGGAATGACCGTCACCGACGATCCGGCGCAGGCGGACGTGCTTCTGGTCAACACGTGTTCCGTGCGCGAAAAGGCTCAGGAAAAGGTCTTCTCGCTGCTCGGGGAATGGCGCCTCCTCAAGCAGCGGCGACCGCACGTGGTGATCGGGGTCGGCGGTTGCGTCGCCAGCCAGGAGGGCGACGGCATCACGGCGCGCGCGCCCTTCGTCGACCTCGTGTTCGGGCCCCAGACCCTGCATCGACTGCCGGAACTCTTGAGCGGCGTCCGGCATTGCGGCCGCCCGCAGATCGACATCAGCTTTCCCGAGATCGAGAAATTCGACAGGCTGCCGCTGCCGCGGGCCGGCGGAGCGACGGCCTTCGTGTCCATCATGGAGGGCTGCAGCAAGTACTGCACCTTCTGCGTCGTGCCCTACACCCGCGGCGAGGAAATCAGCCGTCCGTTCGAGCAGGTGCTGCACGAAGTCCGTTCGCTGTCGCGCCAGGGCGTGCGCGAGGTGACGCTGCTCGGTCAGAACGTCAACGCCTATGCCGGTCCCATGGAGGACGGCACGGCGGCCGATCTTGCGACCTTGATCCATTTCGTGGCCGCCATCGACGGGGTCGAGCGGATCCGGTTCACAACTTCGCATCCGCTCGATTTCAACGACAGCCTGATCGAGGCGTACGCCAACGTACCGAAGCTCAATAATTTCCTGCATCTGCCGGTGCAGAGCGGTTCCGACCGCATTCTCGCCGCGATGAAGCGCGGGCACACGGTGATCGAATACAAGCAGAAGCTCCGTCGGTTGCGGGCGGTGAGGCCGGACATCTGCATATCGACCGACCTCATCGTCGGGTTTCCCGGCGAGACGGACGATGACTTCATGGCCACCATGAACCTGATCGCGGAGGTGGGCTTCGATCAATCATTCAGCTTCCTCTACAGCCGCCGTCCCGGCACGCCGGCCGCCGCGCTGCCCGACGAAGTCCCGCACGAGGTGAAGCTGCATCGGCTCGAACGCCTGCAACAGCGGCTGAACGGTCAGGCGCGGGCCATTTCACAGCGGATGGTGGGGACGACCCAGAGGGTCCTCGTCGAACGACCCGCCAAACGGGATCCGCGGCAGATCGCGGGCCGCACCGACAACAATCGCTGGGTCAATTTCGACGGCCCCGCCGGACGCCCCATGAGCCTCATCAATCAATTCACCGACGTCGTCATCACCGAGGCGATGCCCAATTCGCTGCGCGGCCGGCTCGTGGAAGAAACCGTCTCGTGAATTCCGTCCCCATGACCCGCGATCTGGTGCTCGCGCCGGTGGACAACATACGCCTGGTCGAGCTGTGCGGACCGCTCGACGAGCATCTGCATCAGATCGAGTCGCGGCTCGGCGTCGAGGTGAAGCGCCGGGGCAATCGATTCCAGATCATCGGCATGCCGGCGGCCATCAAGCGTGCGGAAACCGTGCTGCAGGACCTGTACAGCCGGGCGCAGCGCGAACCGGTCGACTCCGAGCGCGTGCACATCGCGCTGCAGGAACTGGGCATGGACCCGGGCGGCACCGAGACCGCGGCCGCCGAGACCGCGCCCGACGGAGCCGCGGACGAGCTCAAGGTGCGCACGTCGCGTGGCGCGGTGCGCGCACGCGGCTCCAATCAAACGGAATACCTCACCAATGTACGCGGCCACGACCTGACGTTCGGCATCGGTCCGGCCGGCACGGGCAAGACCTACCTGGCCGTCGCCTGCGCCGTCGAGGCGCTGCAATCGGAAAGCGTGCGTCGGATCATCCTGGTGCGGCCGGCGGTGGAGGCGGGCGAGCGATTGGGGTTCCTGCCCGGGGATCTGTCGCAGAAGGTCGACCCGTACCTGCGACCGATGTACGACGCGCTCTACGAGATGATGGGATTCGAGCGCGTCGCCAAATTGATCGAGCGCAACGTCATCGAGGTGGCGCCGCTCGCGTTCATGCGCGGCCGCTCGCTCAACGATTCATTCGTGATCCTCGACGAGGCGCAGAACACGACCAACGAACAGATGAAGATGTTCCTGACCCGCATCGGCTTCGGCTCGAAGGCGGTGGTCACCGGAGACATCACGCAGGTCGACCTGCCGATCGCCAAGCAATCGGGCCTGCGAACCGTCATCGACATTCTGCGCGGCGTGCGCGGCATCGCGTTCACCTTCTTCACGTCGCGCGATGTGGTGCGCCATCCCCTGGTGCAGCGGATCGTGCAGGCCTACGAAGCGAAGACGCCCGATGACGGCGCGTGAGTCATGGCGGCGATCCTCGAACTCGATGTGACCTATGGCGCCCGCCGCCCCTGGGCGCCGCGTCGCGCGCAGTTCGTCACCTGGGCCGGCGCGGCGCTGTCCGCAAGATCCCGCTCGCCGGTGTTGTCCATCCGGGTGGTCGGGCTGGCCCTCAGCCGCAGTTTGAATGCCCGCTACCGGCAGAAGGACAAGCCCACGAACGTCCTGTCGTTCGGCGGCCCCGGGCGGTCCGCGGATGGCCGCAACTACCTGGGCGAACTCGTGATTTGTGCGCCCGTCGTGGCCCGCGAGGCCCGCTCCCAGGGCAAGTCCGCCGAATCGCACTGGGCTCACATGACGGTGCACGGCGTGCTGCACCTCCTGGGATTCGACCACGAGCGCGGCGACGAGGCCCGCAAGATGGCGGCACGCGAGGTTCAAATCCTTGATCGGCTTGGATTTTCCGACCCGTACGCCTGATCGAGTATCCTGACCGCTTATGTCCGAATCGCCCCAAGGAAGCACCGGCCGCTGGTTGAAGCGCATTACGCAGTCGATGTCCGGTGAGCCGCGTGATCTGGCCGAACTCATCGAGGATCTGCGCGAGGCGAGTTCCCGGGGGTTGTTCGACGGCGATGCGCTGGTGATGCTCGAGGGGGTGCTCGCGGTGGCGGACATGCAGGTCCGCGACATCATGGTGCCGCGCTCGCAAATGGTGTTCGTCGAGCGGGATGAATCCCCGCAAAAGCTGGTCGAACTGGCGGTGGAGTCGGGACACTCGCGTTTCCCCGTCATCGGCGAGGATCGCGATCAGATACTCGGCATCCTGCTCGCCAAGGATCTGCTGCGGCTGCAGACGGCGGGCGATGAACCGTTCGAGATCCGCGAGTACATGCGTCCGGTCATCTTCGTGCCGGAAAGCAAGCGGCTCAACGTGCTCCTGAAGGAGTTTCGCCTGAGCCACAACCACATCGCCATGGTGGTGGACGAGTACGGCGGCGTGTGCGGTCTCGTGACCATCGAGGATGTCATCGAGCAGATCGTCGGAGAGATCGACGACGAGCACGACGTCGAGGACGATCAGACGATCCGCCGCGAGAGCGAACGGGAATTCACCGTGCGGGCGCTCACGCCGATCGCGGATTTCAACGAGTATTTCGGCACCGCATTCTCGGACGAGGAATACGACACCATCGGCGGTCTGCTCATGCAGGAATTCGGGCGCCTGCCGCGCCGCGGCGAGACCATCCAGGTGGGCGAACTCGAGTTCCGCGTCGTGCGCGCCGACCGGCGCCGCATCGATCTCCTGCGTGTCATCACGCCCACCGCCATCGCGCCGCCGGCAGCCGACGAGTCGAGCCCTTGAGTGCCGCGTGGCGCGGCAGCGGTGCCGCGTTTCAACGCTGCGCCATCCCGCGCCTCGGGGCGGCGTTCGCGGCCGGGGCGGTGCTGAATCTCGCCTTTGCCCCGTTCGGCTGGTGGCCCATGGCCGTGCTCGCACCGGCGGGCTTGTTCGGCCTCATCCGCGGGCTTCCGCCGCGCCGCGCCGCCGGGGCGGGAGCCGCCTTCGGCGCGGGTCTGTTCGCGTGCGGCACCTACTGGCTCTACACATCGCTGCATGGTTACGGCGGCGTGCCCGTGTGGCTGACGGTCGTGCTGCAAACCTCGTTGGTCGCGATCATGGCCGCCTATCCGGCGGCGCTGTGCTATCTCGCCAACCGGTTCTGGCTGAAACCGGGGATCACGCGCGACTGGCTGGCGTTGCCCGCCTTGTGGGTTTTGCTCGAATGGCTGCGCGGCTGGGTGCTCACCGGCTTCCCGTGGTTGTCGCTGGGCTATGCCGTCATCGATTCGCCGCTGGCCGGGTGGGCGCCCGTCCTCGGCGTCTATGGCGTGTCGTGGGCCGCGGCGCTGGCCGCCGTGGCGGTGAACATCCTGTTTGCCCGTCCGGTACGACCCTCGGCGGTTGCGGTCGCGGGCGGCGTGCTCGCGGCCCTGTTCCTCCTGCCTTTCGGTTTGTCGCAGCATGCGTGGACCCGCGCGGTCGACGGGCCGATTCCGATCGCCGCCGTGCAGGGCAACGTTCCGCAGGACCAGAAATGGCAGCGCAACAATCTCGATGCGACGCTGGCGCGTTACGCGAACCTCACCACGCAGGCATGGGGCGCGCGTCTGATCGTGTGGCCGGAATCGGCGCTGCCGGTGCTCGCCACCGACATCCCGGAGTACCTGCACCGGCTGGCGGAAACCGTCCGCGCCCATGATGCCGACCTGGCGCTGGGGCTCGTCACCTACAAACCGGAGACCCACCAGTACTTCAACGGCCTGCTGGTCATGAGCGGGTCGGGCGGCGGCTGGTACTACAAACGCCACTTGGTGCCCTTCGGCGAGTACTTCCCGGTGCCCGCCTTCGTCCGTTCCTGGATGCGCCTCATGAGTCTGCCCTACGACGACATCTCCGCCGGCGCGCCCCGTCAGCCGACGCTGCGCGCCGCGGGGCAGGCCCTCGGCCTGACCATCTGCTATGAGGATGCCTTCGGCAGCAAGCAGCTCGCGGTGCTCAAGGAGGCCACCCTGCTCCTCAACGTGACCAACGATGCGTGGTTCGGCGACTCCACCGCCTCGCATCAGCATCTGCAGATCGCCCGGATGCGCGCGCTCGAGGCCGGACGCTACATGATCGTCGCGGCGAACGACGGCATCACGGCCGTCATCGATGCGGGCGGCATCGTGGCGGCAAGGCTGCCGCAATTCCGGCAGGCGGTGCTGCGCGCCGAGGTGCAGCCGATGACGGGACTGACTCCCTATGCACGGTGGGGCAACCTTCCCGTGGTGCAGGGGGCGCTGGTCTTGCTGGCGGTGGGGGTGTGGAGGCGCCGGCGGATCGACTAGCGGGCGGCCGGCGTCATCGCGCCGTGAGGCGGCCCTGCAACTCGTCGATGATCGCCAGCAGGGTACGGCAGTCGTTCAGCGCGGCTTCGGCCTGCGAGCGCGTGGCCAATGCGCCGATCTCGCCGTCCCTTCTGCGGATGTCCCGCAGCACCCGCTCGATGTCGTGGCTCATCGCGCAGTCTCCGTTGAGCGTCCTTACGAGGGATTGAAGATCCATGGACAGGCTATCGGCGGGCGCGTCGAGACTTGACCGGAACTGGTTCGCGTTACCCGAATCGGCGCGGACGGGCGCGATTGCGGCGGGGCACAAATCAGGGGCGGCCGGGCGCCACGGCATCGGCCCCGCCGGCGAGTTCTTCGGCGCGGTGGCAGGCGACGAGGGAGTCGCCCACCGCGCGAAGGAGCGGTCGCTCGGCGGCACATCGCGACGCCGCGAAGGCGCAGCGGGTGCGGAACACGCAGCCCGACGGCGGCGCGAGCGGCGACGGGATCTCCCCGCTCAGGGGCACCGTGCGGCGTGCCCGCGCGAGCACCGGGTCGGCGACCGGCACCGACTGCAGCAGCGCCCGGGTGTAGGGGTGACGGGCGCAGTCGAACAGCGTCGTGCGCGGGGCGACCTCCATCACGCGGCCGAGGTAGAGCACGAGCACGCGGTCGCACGAGAAGCGCACCGCCGCCATGTCGTGGGCGATGAACAGCATCGACAGGCCGAATTCGAGCTGCAGGTCCTTCAGCAGATTCGCGATCTGCGACTTGATCGAGACGTCGAGTGCGGAGATCGGCTCGTCGCACACCAGGAACTCGGGCTGCAGCAGCAGGGCGCGGGCGATGCCGATGCGCTGTGCCTGTCCGCCCGAGAACTCGTGCGGATAGCGGTTCAAATGCGCCGGCAGCAGGCCGACCCGGTCGAGCATTGCGATGATCCGGGCGCGCCGCGCCGCGCGGTCCAGTGCGGGCCGGAACTCACGCAGCGGCTCTTCGAGGATCTCGACCACGCTCATGCGCGGATCGAGCGAGGCCAGCGGGTCCTGGAAAATGATCTGCACGTGCTCGCGCATCGCGCGCAGCGCACCGCCCTCGAGCGCCAGGAGATCGGTGCCGCGAAACTGCGCGGCGCCGGCCGACGCCGGCACCAGCCGCAGCAGCGCCCGCGCGATCGTCGATTTGCCGGACCCGGATTCCCCCACGACGCCGAGCGTCTCGCCGCGCTCTACGCGGAAGCTCACGTCGTCGACCGCCTGCAGCCAGCGCTTCGATCCGGCGACGGCAAAGCGCACCGACAGTCCCGACACGTCGAGCACCGGTGCGGCGGTCGGAATTTCAGCGTCGGCCGGCGCGCTCACCGGGTTCTCCCGAGCGGTCCTGAGTGATAGCAGGCGCACAGATGCCCGTCCGCCACGGGCGCGAGCGGCGGCGGCGCGGTCGCGCAGCGTACGCCCGCGTAGGCGCAGCGCGGTGCGAACGCGCACCCGGCCGGCAGCGCGGCCGGATTCGGCGGATTGCCGCCGATGGCGGGCAGACGCGAGGGCAGCGGCCCTGTCAGCGGCACGATCGAGCGGCGCAGGCCCTCGGTGTAGGGGTGGCGCGCGTGCTCGAACAGGCGCTGCACGCCGGCCTGTTCGACCGATCTGCCGGCGTACATCACGAGCACCCGGTCGGCGACTTCGGCGATGACGCCGAGATCGTGGGTGACCAGCACGATGGCGGCGCGCGTGCGCGTGCGCAGTTCGCGCAGCAGCGCGAGGATCTGCGCCTGCACGGTCACGTCGAGCGCGGTGGTCGGTTCGTCGGCCAACAGAATGTCCGGCTCGCAGATGAGCGCCATGGCGATGACGATGCGCTGGCGCATGCCGCCGGACAGTTCATGCGGATGCTGGGCGAAGCGGCGTTCGGGCTCCGGAATGTGCACGGCGTCGAGCAGTTCGAGCGCGCGGCGGCGCGCGGCGGCGCGGCTCGCGCCCTGATGGTGGCGCAGCCCTTCGGTGAGCTGCGTGCCGATGGAGAGGTAGGGATTCAGGGCCGTCATCGGATCCTGGAATATCATGCCGATGCGCGCGCCGCGCAGGCCCCGCAGCGTCCGCTCGCCGGCGCCGACGAGTTCCTGTCCGCGGTAGCGGATGCTGCCCTCGATGCGCGCGTTCGGCGCGTTGAGGCCGAGGATGGCGAGCAGCAGCTGGGATTTGCCGGAACCCGACTCACCCACCACGCCGAGGAACTCGCCGGGCGCGAGTTCCAGGCTCACGCCGTCGACGGCGTTGAGCGGTCCGGACGCGGTGCGATAGCTGACGCGCAGGCCGTCGATCTGGAGCAGCGCCGCGCCCACTTAGCGCCGCTCCCGCGGGTCGAGCGCATCGCGCAGGCCGTCGCCCAGGTAGCTGAAGCTGCAGACGATCAGCGTCAGGAACACCGCCGGTACCGTCAACATATAAGGATGGGCCTTCATGTGGTTCGCGCCGTCGGAGATCAGCGTCCCCAGGGAGGCGAGGGGGGCGTGCACGCCGAGACCGAGGAAGCTCAGGAAGGCCTCGAACAGGATCACGGTCGGCACGGTGAGCGTCGCATAGATGATGACCACGCCCAGCAGGTTCGGGACGATGTGGCGCACGATCATGGTCGCGTCGGACAGGCCGAGCGCCCGCGCCGCGTCGATGAATTCACGGTGTTTGAGCGACAGCGTCTGGCCGCGCACGATGCGCGCGATGTCGAGCCACGAGACCGCGCCGATGGCGACGAACACCAGCAGAAAACTGCGTCCGAAGAGCACGGTGAGGACGATCACGAGCGGGATGAAGGGCACCGTGTAGAGGACGTCGACGATGCGCATCATGAGCGAGTCGGCGCCGCCGCCCGTGTAGCCCGCGGTGGCGCCCCAGAGCACGCCGATCAGCACGCTCACGAGGCTCGCGGTGATGCCGACGAGCAGCGATATCCGGCAGCCCCACATGACCCGCACCAGGAGGTCGCGGCCGAGCCCGTCGGTGCCGAGCCAATGTTCCGCGCCCGGCGGCCGATAGAGCTCGTCCCAGTTCGGCGTGGCGTAGTCGTACGGCGAGACGAGCGGCACCACGAGCGCGAGCAGCACGACCAGCCCGAGTGCGCTCAGGGCGACGAGCGCCCCGCGGTGGCGGCACAGCCGCTCCCAGGACCGGCGCCACTGTCCAGGGTTGGGCGCCGCACCGGACACGGAGGCGGGGTTCATGATTGCAGCCTGACGCGCGGATCGAGCCAGGCGTAGCACAGATCGGCGATGAGGTTGAAGGCGATGATGAGCCCGCCGTAGAGCACCGTGATGCCCACCACCAGGGTGTAGTCGCGGTTGATCGCGCCGGTGAGAAAGTAGCGGCCGATGCCGGGCAGACCGAACACCGATTCGATGATGATCGAACCGGTGAGCACGCTCGCGAACGCGGGCCCGAGAAACGACACCAGGGGGATCAGCACCGGACGCAGCGCATGCCGCAGCACGACGGTGCGGGTAGGCAGCCCCTTGGCGCGTGCCGTGAGGATGAAGGGACTCGTGAACACCTCGACCGCTGCGCCGCGCACCATGCGCGCGATGTAGGCGGTATACGGCAGGGCGAGGGCGATGACCGGCAGGACCAGGTAGCGGATCTGGCCCCCCCGCCAGTCGCCGCTCGGCAGCCAGTGAAGCTGCACCGCGAACACCAGGATGAGGAGCGGCCCGGTCACGAACACCGGGATCGAGATGCCGAGCACCGCGAGGAACATCGGCCCGTAGTCCGCCAGCCGGTTCTGTTCGAGGGCGGCCACGGTGCCGGCGAGACCGCCGACCAGCAGCGCGGTGAGCAGCGCGAGGCTGCCCACCACCGCATCCACCGGCAGGCCGGCGCGAATGAGCTCGCTCACGGAGGTATTGCGGTACTGGAACGAGGGCCCCAGGTCGCCGTGCGCCAGATCGCCGAGATAGCGCAGGTATTGCCTCCAGAGGGGCTCATCGAGGTGATATTTCGCCTCGATGCTGCGCTGGATTGCAGGCGGCATGCGCTTCGCCGTGTCGAACGGACCGCCCGGCGTCGCGTGCAGCAGGGCGAACGCGAGGGTAGCGATCACCAGCATGGTCGGGATGGCGACCAGCAACCGGCGGCCGAGGAATTTCCACATCGTCTCATCCTCCCTCGTGTTCGAGCAGGTACATGTAGCGCGACGGGTTGCGATCCACGATGTTGAGCCGCCAGCCCTTCACGTAGGGCTTCACGAGATGGCGCGAGACGTAATTCGTGACCGGAATGGTCACCCCCTCCTCGTCGAGACGCCGCTCGGCCCGTTCGAGGAATCCGAGGCGGCGCGCCGAATCCGGTTCCTGCGCCGCCGCCGCGAGCAGCGTGTCGTAGGCCGGATCCGAATACCCGCCGAAATTCTGATCGAAACCCGTCTGGAAGAGCTGCAGGAACGTGAAGGGATCGGGGTAGTCGCCGATCCAGTTGTTCTGGAAAAATGCCGACTTGTGCAAGGCCAGATTCTGGAGCAGCACCCGGAACTCCTCGTTGTAGGGCTCCACCTCCGCGCCGAGGTTGGCATGCCACATGGCCGTGATGGCATCGTACAAATCGCGATTGTCCTCCCCCGTCGGATAATCGAGCTGCACGCGCAGCGGATGCGCGGCGGAATAGCCCGCCGCCGCGTACAGGCGCCGCGCCTCCGCGTGCCGGCGCTCATCGCTCCAGGACGCCCAGTCGGGGACCTGCTGCCGGTAGCCCGGCAGCGGCGGCACCAACGAGAATGCGGGCTGCTGCAGCCCGGCGCCCACCTTGTTCGTGAGCACCGTGCGATCGAGCGCCAGGTTCAGGGCGAGACGCAGATCGCGGTTCGCGCCGAAGGGCGGCCCGAGCATGTTCAGCGAGAGCTGCGCGGTGCCGAGATACGGGCCGGTCACCACCTGGTCGCCGAGCCGGGACTTCAGCCATTTGAACTGCGAATTGGGGAAGATGCTCGCGAACTGAATGTCCCCCGCCATGAAGCGTCCCACCTGCGTCAGGGTGTCGAGCGGAAAATAGATGACGCGGGTCGCCCGCACGCTCGCCGCGTTCCAGTACCGCGGATTCTTCTCCAAGGTGAGGCGGTTGCCGATCACCACCTCCCGAAGCACGAAGGGTCCGTTCGACACCCAGTGTTCGGGACGGGTCCAGTCATCGCCCCAGCGCTCGAGCGTCGCGCGGTGCAGCGGCTGCATGAAACTGTCGGCCAGCAGGGACAACAGATACGGGGTCGGCGATTTCAGCGCGATGCGCACCGTGAGCGGATCCGGCGCATCGACCCCGAGGCTCGACACAGGCGCATGACCGGTGGCGATGTCCATGGCGCCGACGATGGGGGCGAGCGCCTGGGCGTACTCGGCGCCGGTCTTCGGGTCGACCAGCCGCCGCCAGGCGTACAGGAAGTCGGCGGCTGTCACGGGCTCGCCGGTCGACCAGCGCGCCTCCGGCCGCAGGTGAAACACCCACTGCCTGCCGTCCGCACTCACCTGCCATGCGCTCGCCACCCCCGGCACCGGGCTGCCGTCGAGATCGAGGGTGGTCAGCCCTTCGAACAGGTCATCCGTGACCTTCTGACCATCGACGTCGTTGAGGAGGGAGGGATCGAGCGAGCGCGGCATGGCGTCGAGCGCCCGGCGCAGGGTCTGATCCGCGGCGAGGGCGGTGCCGACGCGAATGCTCGAGGCCGCGGGGACGGCATCGGGCCCTTGGTCGCCGCCGCAGCCCGCGAGCAGCGCGGCCGCCAACGGCAGCGCCGCGGCGAGCGCAGTCCCGGCAATGCGGCGCAGACAGCGCAAAAACTTGACGATGTCGGACAACCTCCGAGGCGGGAGCGCCAGACATCGAATGTACTAAATCCGGGGAGTCGACGTCGGGAAATCGCGGGTTCGGGCGGCGCTGGTCCTCACCTGCCGCGAGGGATAGAGTACCGGGCCAACGAAGTCATCGAACTTTCATCATTGCCACACCGCTCCGAGGGACGACTATGCGTCACATCATCCGAACCATCGCCCTGATGGCGTGCTTTCTGCCGCCGGCGCACAGCGCCGGCGCGGCCGACGCTGCTCCGCCGTTCGGCTACACCCATGTGTATGCGGACGGCGCCGGAATATCGCATTTCCGCGAGGAGAGTTTCGACTTTCACGCGAGCCGCCCCGGCGGCCCCGTGAGCCACGCACTCGGGACGGGACCGGGCGCCATGTTGCTGCGTCTCAAGCCGGGCGCGGTGGAGGACTGGCACAACGCGCCGCGCCCTTGGTACCTGATCGTCCTCCAGGGCATGTCGGAGGTGACCACCTCGGACGGTGAAAAGCGCCGATTCGGGCCAGGGGCCATCGTGCTGCTCGACGACATCACCGGCAAGGGACATCAGACGCGCACCGTGGGAACCGTCGATCACATCGCCGCGGTCGTCCCGCTCGCCGACGCCCCGGCCGGCTCCGGCAAGTAGCCGGGTGATGCGGGTCGTCGCGGCCCTCGGCGTGGCCGTCCTCGCGTGCACCGCGCCCCGGGCGGACGCGGCCCCGCCGGTGCCCGCTGCGCTCGCTGAACCCGCTGCGCCCGCGATGCGTACACCGGGCACCGAGTCCGGCTTTGCCCTGTTCCAGGCGCACTGCACCGGCTGTCACGGCAACCCCGCGGTCGAGCGCGCGCCGTCGCCCGACACGATCCGCGCCATGCAGCCCGAGCGGATCCATGCCGCATTGGCGTCGGGAGGCCCCATGGCCGCGCAGGGCGAAGCGCTCTCCGAGCCGCAGCGTCGAAGCATCGCCGAGTTCATGAGCGGCCGTCCCTTGGGCAGCGCCGCGCTCGGCGCGGCGGCGGCCATGGCCAACCCGTGCCGGCGCAATCCGCCCCTCGCGGATCCGGCATCCGGCCCGATGTGGAACGGTTGGAGCACCGACGGCGCGAATCGGCGCTTCCAGCCGGCGGCGATGGCCCGCATCGCCGCCCGCGACGTACCGCGCCTGAGGCTCAAGTGGGCGTTCGGTTACCCCGCGGGCGTGTCGTCGAACGCCGAGCCCACCATCGTCGCCGGACGGCTCTATGTCGGCAGCGACAACGGCTACTTCTACTCGCTCGATGCGAAGACCGGCTGCGTGCATTGGTCGTTCGAGGCGGGGTCGATCATCCGCGGTACGAGCGTGGTGGGACCCATCGCGGGGCACGCGCCCGCCCGCACGGCCGTCTACTTCGGTGACGGCCACGCCAACGTCTTCGCGCTCGACGCGCGGTCGGGCGCCCTGTTGTGGAAGGTACGCGTCGACGATCACTTCGTCGCGCGCATCACCGCGGGCCCGCGGCTCTTTGGCGGCAAATTGTTCGTCCCGGTGTCCTCCTCCGAGGAATACGGAGCCGGCACCGCCGACTATCCGTGCTGCACCTCGCGCGGCAGCGTGGTCGCACTCGATGCGAACTCCGGGCGCGAGATCTGGAAGGCCTGGGTGGTCGCCGGGACGCCGCAGCCTTATCTGAAACAGGCGAACGGTGTCTGGCTGTACCGGCCGGCGGGCGGCGGCGTGTGGAATACGCCGAGCGTCGATCCGCTGCGCCATGCCGTGGTCTTCGGCACGGGCGACGCCACCACCGCGCCGTCGCCGCCCACCACCGATGCGGTGATGGCCGTCGACATCGACACCGGCCGCACGCTCTGGTCGTACCAGGCGACCGCGGACGACGTGCGCCTCGGCGGCTGCACCGGGCCGCAGCAGAGCGCGGCCTGCCCCAAGAACAATGGTCCCGACATGGACATCGGCAATTCGCCGATTCTGGTCGTCCTGCCCAACGGCAAGCGCCTGCTGCTCGCGGGAACGAAATCGGCGGACGTGTTCGCACTCGATCCCGACGACGGCGGCGCCTTGCGATATCGGGTGAACCCGACGGGCATCGCGCCGGGCGGCAACTTTCATCCCGGCGCGCCCGCGATCATGTGGGGCGGCGCCGCGGACGCCGCACAGGCCTACTACGCGCTCGGGACCGGCGGCCTCGCCGCGCTCGACCCTGCCAGCGGAGGGGTGGTGTGGCGGTTCCGGCCCGACGCCGGCGGCTCCGGCGACTCGTTGAGCGCCGCCCCGACGGTGATACCCGGCGTGGTGTTCGAAGGTTCGAGCCGCGGTGTGCTGTACGCGTTGTCCGCCGCCGACGGCCGCGTGCTGTGGCGTTTCGACACCGCGCGTCCCAGCGAGACGGTCAACCGGGTGGCCGCCCATGGGGGAGCCATCGCCGTCTCCGGCGCCGTCGCGGTCGACGGGATGCTGTACGTCGGCTCGGGATACGCCGTGGGCAATGGCGCCAGCGCCGGGAATTTGCTGCTCGCCTTCGAGGTGCCGCGGATTCGTTAGCGAGGTGCCGCGACGCCCGTGGGAGGCCGCGGCCCCCGCCTCCGCGGGTCGTGAGTCATTTTTCCCCCGGATTACGCCTACCTGTGCGGGACCACTGTGTAGTTCGCGGGAGCACCTGCATGAAATTCATCAACCGCGCGCCGAATTTGACCCGGCGGCGGCAATCGCCGGCACCGACGGCCGCCGCCCCGGTATCACACCGGAGCACTCCTTGGCACCCCGTCTGCCGCTTGCCGGTTGCACGATGGGACAGTTTTGTAGCTGTTCCTACAAGCACCACGCCGACCGGCGCGGACCTCCTCGCCGCAAGGATGAACTCACCGGAATGAGGCAACTGCGCCGGGCCGATCAAGAACGCCGAGTGTCCCTCACGCGGCGCCAGACGGATTGACGCCCGGGGCCGCGGGCGCCGGCTGCGGGGTCACGCGGCGATTCCATTTAATTGGGCCAAGGTTGCCGGCGACAGGATCAACCGGCCGGCCGCCAAGTTCTCGCGCAGGTGCGCCACGGACGAAGTGCCGGGGATCAACAGGATGTTGGGCGACCGGTGCAGCAGCCACGCCAGCGCGACTTGCATCGGCGTGCTCCCAAGGCGGGCGGCGATTTCCGACAGCGTCGATGACTGCAGGGGTGTGAAGCCGCTGAGCGGAAAGAACGGCACGTACGGAATGCCTTCCCCTGCCAATTCGTCGATCAGGGCGTCGTCCGCCCGATGCGCGAGATTGTAATGGTTCTGCACACAGGCGATTTCGCAGATCCGGCGTCCCTCCGCGACTTGCGCGCGGGTGACGTTGCTCAGCCCGACATGGCGCACCAAACCCTGTCGCCGGAGGTCGGCCAGCACGGTCAACGGTTCCTCGAGCGAACCCTCGGCGGGATGGTGGACGTTGTACATGCTGCGCAGGTTGACCACGTCGAGCGCCTCCAGGCCCAGATTGCGCAGATTGTCGTGGACCGCCTGGGTCAATTCCGCACGCGACATGGCCGGAATCCATGATCCGTCCGCCCCCCGCCGGGCGCTGATCTTGGTGACGAGGACGAGGTCGTCGCGATACGGTGCCAGCGCCTCGCGAATGATTCGATTGGTGACATGCGGCCCGTAGAAATCGGCGGTGTCGATGTGGTTCACGCCGTCCGCCACGGCCTCGCGCAGGACGGCCAATGCGGCGCCATGATCCTTGGGCGGACCGAAAACACCGGGTCCGGCGAGTTGCATGGCGCCGTAGCCAAGGCGCCTGACGCTGCGGTTGCCGAGATTGAAGGAGCCGGAGGTATCGATGCCCGACATGAGTGGAACTCCTCGTGGAGGGAACGCGGGCCTACGGCTTCGGCGCCGCCGGCTTCGTTGCCGTGAACAGATAACGGTTGAGACTGAAAAAGTATCGCTGATCGCCGCCGAGTTGGCGCAGCTCGGCGGCCCACGCGCCGGCTTCCTCGGCGGTGATCCCCCGCCGGCCGACGACGAACGCGGCGATCAGGTCGATCATGCGGTTGCTGTACGTGGCCTCTTCGAACCGCGGATTGAAAATCGGCAGGACGGTTTGCGCAGTCACCTCGAATCCCGCGGCGCTCAGCCGCGAAGCCAGGGTCCTCGGCAGGTAAGGATCGGCCAGATGCTCATCCCAGGCCTCCAATATTCGGATCATGCGGGGCCGGTTCGTCGTGTGCCACACGATCGAGTCCCAGTCGGTGTCCAGGATGAGCATCCGGCCCCCGGGTCGGAGCACGCGTGCCAGTTCGCCGAGCGCCGCGCCGACGTCGGCGACATACTCCATGACCTGGGTGACGGTTGCCACGTCGAACGCGCCATCGCCGAACGGCAGCGAGGTCGCCGACGCTGCATGGAATCGCACCGACGGACGGTCGGCGCAATGCGCGGCCGCGATGGCGCGCATGGGCTCGCTGATGTCGATCCCCTGCACCGCCCCCTGTGGCCCCACGAGATCGGCCATCGCTGCCGCGAGGAACCCGGGCCCGGATCCCACGTCGAGGATTTTCTCGCCGGATTGAAGCCGAAGCGCGGCGACGATTTGTCGGCGCTGCGCCACCACGTCGGGCGTGACATACACGGCGAGAAGCCGTTCGGAAGCCTTGTCGTCGAATAGGAGTGCGGAGTTCATCGAAACCTTGCGCGCATCGCTCGAGCCCCGAGAATATCAGGCTTGCGTCCATCGGTCGCGATTGCCTTGGGGCGGCCCCGGTGGGCGCGCGGATCGGCATGCCCACCGATACCGTGCGACACCGAGGGTATGCTAGTGTAGTGCTTCATTCTGTTTAGAACTTAAGCGGCTATTTGCACGAATGACC
>JBBIKV010000075.1:0-20097 GCA_037445285.1 Nevskiaceae bacterium
CTGGGGCATGGGGGTCATGGTCGGGCCCATCCTCGGACCGACGTTGGGCGGCTGGCTCACCGACAGCTACAGCTGGCGCTGGGTGTTTTTCATCAACATCCCCATCGGAGCGCTGGCAACCTACGGCATCTGGCGCTATATCCGCCCGGCACCCGGCACGCGCCGCATGCAATTCGACCTGTTCGGATTCGCCTCACTGAGTCTGGCCGTGGGTGCCCTGCAAATGCTCCTGGATCGCGGGCAGCAGAACGATTGGTTCTCATCTGCGGAGACCTGGAGCGAGGCCATCATCCTGGTCGTCGCATTCACGTATTTCGTCGCACACACCGCGCTCACGCGCGCCGACCGCTCATTTTTCGACTACCGGCTGCTCAAGAACGGCAACTACGTGACCGGCCTGCTGTTCATCTTCATCGTTGGTCTGGTGCTATACGCAACGCGTGCACTGACCCCGACGATGCTCGAGAATCTGCTCGATTATCCCGTCGCCACCACGGGTCTGGTCACCGCCCCGTCCGGCCTCGGAACCATGCTGGCGATGCTGATCGTGGGGCGGCTCATCGGCCGGGTCGACCTTCGGCTGCTGCTGCTCGCCGGATTCGCCGTCACCCTGCTCGCCCTCTGGCAGATGACCCGCTACTCGCTCGATCTGTCGCAGGGCGACATCGTCTGGCCGGGCGTGCTTCAGGGCATCGGCACGGGACTGGTGTTCGTGCCGTTGAGCGCGGCGACGTTCGCCACCTTGAGTCCGCAGATGCGCGCCCAGGGGACGGCCATCTTCTCGCTGATTCGCAACATCGGCAGCAGCATCGGGATATCGCTGGTGCAGACGGTGCTGGTGCGGAACACGGTGGCCGTGCATGCGAGTCTGGTCGAGAAGATCACCCAGTCCGCCCCCGCGTGGAGCAACCCGGCCGTCGCAAGGGTTTACGACCTGTCGCGTCCCGGCGGCGCCGCCGCACTGGATGCGATGATCTTTCAGCAGGCGTCGATGATCGCCTACGTCAACGACTTTCGCCTGATGTTGTACCTGACAATGGCGGTGATCCCGCTGCTCCTGCTGATCCGCCCGCCCCGCCAGAGCGGCGCACCGGCCGGATCGCATGCGGTCATGGACTAGAAGCACCGGGCGCGCCTTGCGCCCCCTGACCGACGGGTTCGCCCAGCAGCCTGCCCGCCTTGGGCGCGATCCAGCGCTCGATGTCATCGAACACCGTGAACACGGCGGGCACGATGACCAATGTGAGCAAGGTTGACGTGACCAACCCGCCGATGACGGCGATCGCCATGGGTGATCGAAAGTCGCTGTCTCCTCCCCATCCCATCGCCACGGGCAGCATGCCGGCGACCATGGCCACGGTGGTCATCACGATGGGCCGGGCACGCTTGTGGCCGGCCTCGAGGATGGATTCGAGCCGCGGTTTGCCCGCCCGCATCTCTTCGATCGCGAAATCCACGAGGAGAATGGAGTTCTTGGCGACGATGCCCATGAGCATGAGGATGCCGATGATGACGGCGATCGAAAACGGCCGGTTGGTGAGCAATAGGGCGAGCGCCGCGCCTCCGATGGAGAGCGGCAGTGCCGAGAGGATCGTGATCGGCTGGAACAGCCGCGCAAACAGCAGGACCAGGACCGCCAACACCATGAGGATGCCGGCGCCGATGGCGAGCGCGAAGTTCTGCATCATCTCCTGGAAGAACTCGGTGTTGCCCGTCTTGACCATGCGCACCCCCGGCGGCAGGTGCTTCATGGTCGGCAGTTCGTAGATCTTACTCGTGCCTGCGCCCAGCTCGACCCCCGGGCTCAGGTCGGCCTCGAATCGCAACCGGCGGGTTTGATTGTACCGCCGGACCACCGCAGGGCCCTCGCCGAAGCTCAGTTCGGCCACCGATTTGAGCGGCACTGCGACGCCGGCGGCGGTCGGCACCGGAAGGTTCTCCAGCGTGGACAGATCGCGCCTCGCACTCTCGGCCAGGCTGACGCGTATCGGAATTTGTCGGTCGCCGAGGGAGAACTTGGCGCCGTTTTGCGGAAGATCGCCGAGTGTGGCGATCCGGATCGTCTGGCTCATGCTTTCGACGCTCACGCCCAGCTGGGCCGCCACATCGAGTCGCGGCTTGACCACGATTTCCGGGCGGGGAAGATCGCCGCGAATCTGCGCTCCGCGAATTTCATTGAGCCCCTGCATTTCCGCGAGCAGCCGGTGGCCGGTCTTCTCCACCAACGGCGGGTCGTCGCCGACCAGGTAGAATTCGATGTCGCGCCCGCCGCCGGCACCCTGGCCGGAAAAATTCAGATGGCCGTCCGGCACCCGGCTCAGGATGGGCATCATGGATTGTTCCCATTCCTTCTGGCTCTGCCGCCGTTCGGAGCGCGGCACCAGGCTGACATAGATCGTGGCATTGCGAATCTCGCCCGAATCATTGCCGACGAACTCGATCACGTCGGTGACCTCGGGTGATTTTCGCAGCAGCTTCGCCGCGGCGGCCGACACCCGGGCGGTATCCTCGAGCGTGCCCCCCGGAGGCACCTCGATGTTGAGCATCGAACTCGCGAAATCCTCCGGCGGGATGAACGACTGCGGAATGATCGACAATGCGAACACGGAGAGCCCGAAGAACACCGCGCCGCCGGCGATGGTCTTCCAGCGATTGCCCGTGCACCATGCCAACCACACGAGGTATTGCGCCATGATCGGTCCGTCGGCGTGATCGGCGCTGCGCATGACGTCGCGACGCAACGAATAGGCGGCGAGAACCGGGGTGACCAGGCGCGCCACCAAGAGGGATATGAACACCGCGACGGCCACGGTCAGTCCGAACTGGCGGAAATACTGCCCCGACACTCCGCTCATGAAGCTCACCGGAAGGAACACCGCGATGATCGTGCACGACGTCGCGACGACGGCGAGGCCGATTTCGTCGGCCGCATCCATCGCGGCACGGTACGCGGACTTGCCCATGCGCATGTGGCGGACGATGTTTTCGATCTCGACGATGGCATCGTCGACCAGTACACCCGCCACCAGCGACAGCGCGAGCAAGGTGATCTGGTTGAGAGTGAAATCCATCCATTGCATGAAGGCGAACGTGGGCACCGCGGAGAGCGGTATCGCGAGCGCCGAGATCAAGGTCGCGCGCCAGTTGCGCAGGAAGAACCAGACGACGGCCACGGCGAGCACCGACCCCTCGATCAGCGAACTCAGCGAGGAGTCGTAGATGCTCACCGTATGATCGACGGTGTTCGATATCATGGTGAAGTGCAGAGCCGGGTTTTCGTCGTGGATCTTCGCGAGTTCCGCCTGCACGGCCCGGTACACGGTGACGTCCGAAGCGCCCTTCGCCTTGAACACGCCGAACGCCGTGGCGGGCCGGCCGTTCAATCGAGCGATGCTGCGGACCTCCTCGATGCCGTCATGCACATCGGCAATGTCGCGCAGTCGGACGGACTTTCCGCCACCCGTCATGATGCGCGCATCCCCCAGGGCCGCGGCCGTTTTGGCGCTGCCCAGCACCCGGATCGACTGTTCGCCGCCGCCCACCTGGGCCCTGCCTCCCGGGGCATCGAGATTGAGCGCGCGCACCTGCTCATTCACTTCGAAGGCGGTCAAACCCAGGGCCTGCAGCCGGCCGGGATCGAGTTCCACGCGGATTTCGCGCCGGACTCCGCCGCTGCGGGATACCTGCGCCACGCCGGACACGGCCAGGAGCCGCTTGGTCACGCCGTTGTCGATCGACCAGCTGAGCTGCTCGGGCGTGAGCGTCGTGGTGGTGACGGCGTAATACACGATGGCATCCGCATCGATGTTGACGCGCTGGACCAGGGGTTCCATGATGCCCTGCGGCAGGTCGTTGCGAACCTTCGCCACGGCGTCACGAACGTCGGTCACGGCGCGGTCGACCGGTGTTCCGATCTGGAATTCCACGTCGATTTCGACGCTTCCCTCGATGATGTAGGTGACGATGTTGCGGACGTTGCCGATGCTGGCGATCGAGCCCTCCACTTTTTGCGCGATCTGCGGCTCCATTTCCGTCGGCGCGGCGCCCGGCTGGGTGATGATGACGCTGACCAGGGGAAACGAAATGTCCGGCCCCAGATTGATCGGCAGCCGTACAAAGGCAGTCACTCCCAGGAAGAAGAGCACCACGAACAACACCAGGGGAATGATGGGGTGGCGGATGGCCCAGGCCGACATGTTCTTCATGGGATGCCCGAGTCCCTCGACACCGGTATGACCTCCTCGCCCGCCTGCAGGAAGGCGCCTGCCGTCGCCACCACCCGTTCCTCGCCCTTCAGTCCATCCGCGATGCTGACCCCGTTGCCCACGATGCCTGAGACGCGGATGGCGCGGCGCTCGAGCCTGTGATTCGCATCGACAACGAACACGAAGTTTCCCTTCTCGTCGGTCAGTACCGTGGTCTGCGGCAGAATGGTCCGCTCGGCACGGCTCACCGTGACTTGCGCACGGGCGAACGCGCCGGGTCGCAAATTCGGGTCCGGGTCGAGGGCGACGCGCACGGTACCCAGGCGGGTCTGCGGATCGATCACGGCTCCCAGCAGCCGGACCCGTCCAGGGTAGACGTGCGAAGTGCCGGTGAGGCGGACCGACACGTCTTGGCCGACCTTCAACGAGGGCAGATCCTGCTCGGCGACCTGGCCGCGCAATTCCACTTCCCCGCCCTGGGACAACCGGAACAATGCTTCGCCGCCGGGAGATGCGGTCTGGCCGACCTCCACGTTGCGGGTCAGGATGATGCCGTCCGCCGGCGCGCGGATCTGCGCCCGCGCCAGCCTCGCCCGCGCCTCGGCGAGTTGGGCGGCGGCGAACTTGACCTTGGCCGCCGCCGTCACCGACGTCGACTTGCGCCGCTGCGTCTCCTCGACCGACAGGGCACCGGATGCCCCCACGGCCAAGGCTCGACGATACTCCGCATCCGCGAGTTCGGCCTCGGCTCGTGCCTGTTCGAGCGCAGCCTCCAGATTCGCGACCTGCGGCGCCAGCACCGAGACGTCGAGGCGCGCCAGCACCTGGCCGCGCTTGACGTGATCCCCCGCCTCCACATAGATGGCCTCGATCCTGCCCGCGTCGCCTTCGACGCCGATGGGCATGTCGTAACGGGCGGCAATGGCTCCGACGATCTCGATCGTGGTCGGTGTCGTGCTGACCCCCACTTCGGTCACGGACACCGTGGGAATGGCGACCTGGTTGGTCACCGCCTTCTTCAGGGACAATGACTGGGCCAGGCGCAAACCCAGCAGGGAAACGATCGCCAGGACGACCGCCAGCAGCAACCACACACCGCGACGCGCGGTCCGCCGGGAATCAGGAACGGCCGACGATTCCTGCAACAAAGGGCAACATCCTTATTCAGCGACCCGATCGATCACGAGATTGCGCACGCCATCGTGGCCCACATCATAGGTCAGTTCGCCGTACAAATCCCCCGCAGCCGGCAAAGGCTGTCCGCTGAATGAAACGCGAGCCGTGATCGAGACTTTCTGGCCGCTGACGAGGACCCGGCTCGGCATCATCGAGTCCGCCGCGGACAGATGAATCTGTGTACCGATGGCGGCGCTCGTCAGGCGCTTCGCCGCCAATGGCGGCCCCTGGACGCCCGGTTCGCGGGCGAACACGAACAGAGGCGCGGCCGCCGTCAGTCGCGATTTCAATGCGGGCGCAATGCTGATGTTCACGATGGCTTCCGCCGCCGCCGTCGCCGTCGCCGTCGCGGAACCGCTGCCTGCGGCGGCCGCGGCACCCGCATCGGCCGGCGCGGCGCCCGGCCCCAGCTCCGCGATCCGGGCATCCAGGAGCTGCTCGATTTGGGCGGGCGGGTGCAGATCCTTCAAGGCCTGCCAGCGTGCCCGGGCCGACGCGGTGTCGCCGCGAGTGGCGGCCGCGAAGCCGCCGTACAGAAGCGCCTTGGGATTTCCGGGCTCGGCCGTCACGGCCTGTTCGAACAATTGCGCGGCGGCGGGCGTGATGTTGCCGCCCGCTCGCAGACTCATGGCCTCGCCGAGTCCGAGCGCCGCCTCCGTGTTGCCCGCGTCCAGACGGTGCGCGTGATCGAACGCCAGGATCGCATCGTCGAGGCGTTCGAGCGCCATGTATGACCGGCCCAGCATCAGCCAGCCGGCCAGGTCGTTCGGATCGCCCTTCAGGTGTGCCTCGAGCTTCTCAACCATGGCCTTGACGTCGGGACCCGCAGCCTGTTGCTCTGCGGCCGGCGCATGCCAGTTCCAAGTCGACCACAGGGGATACAGGCCGGCGGCCGCGCCGATCATCAGGCAGCCGGCGATCGTGCCGACGATGCGGCTGTGTCGATCGCGGAACAACGGGACCACCACGGTGGTGGCGGCCAGCGCAGCCATGAGGGCCGCGAGCACGATGAAAGTCGTCATGGATTAAACAGACCCCGCGGAGGGCTCGTCGTCGAGCGGCATGCGCGAGCGGCGGCGTACGATGCGAATGATGATGCCGATGCCCAGCACCAGCGCGATGAAGGGCGCGCCCCAGATCAACAGAGTTTTGCGTTCCACCGGGGGACTGAAACGCACGAACTCGCCGTACCGATCGGTCATGAATTCGAAGATCGCGTCATCGCTCTTGCCCGTCACGAGCATCTCACGCACCTGGCGCCGCAAATCGCTCGCCAACTCCACGTTGGAATCGGCGATCGATTCGTTCTGACACACCAGACACCGCAGTTCCTTCGTGATGCTCTCGAAGCGGGCCTGCAATGCGGGATCTTCGATCTGACCGTGGGCGTCGAGCGCCCGCGCCCCGGGGATCAGGGCCGCGAGGCACAGTCCGAAGATCAAGGCGAGTCCTTGCGACTTCACGCGCCGGCTCGACGGGCCGCCGCGATGCGCGGCAGGAATTCGTGCTGCCACACTTCTGGGGTCATGGGCGAAATGAACTTGAAGATGATCCGGCCGCGGCCATCCACGAGGAAGGTCTCAGGAGCCCCATACACCCCCCAATTGATGGCCGTGCGCCCATCGCTGTCGAACGCCACGGCAGTATAGGGGTTGCCGAGCTGTTCCAGCCATTGCTTCGCCTTCTCGCGCTGGTCCTGGTAGACCAGGCCGATGATGGGCACTTCGTGCTGCTGCGAGATGGCGAGCAGCGCCTCCTGTTCCTGCCGGCACGCTTCGCACCATGTCCCCCAGACGTTGACCACGTACACCTGTCCCGCATAGGTCGCGTTGGTCACCGATCGGGCCGGATCCAACACATCGGTGAGCGCAAAGGCGGGCGCCGGTTTGCCGATCAGTGGCGAGGGCAATGCATGGATGTCGCGCTTCGGGTTGAGGCCGAAGGCGAACATCACCACGAGACCCACGAAGGCGGCGAACGGCAGGAGAAATTTCCACATCAGGCGGCTCCGAGCCCCGGCTCCGGGGTCGGCGGAGGTGGCGCCACCGACTCGCGAACCGGCGCCGCCGCCCGCACCCGATAGCGGCGGTCGGTCGCTGCGATCAGTCCACCGAGCGCCATCACCAGCGCACCGAGCCAGATGTAGCGGACCAGCGGTTTGTATTGAATGCGCATGCTCCAGGCGCCCTCACCCAGGGATTCTCCCATGGCGACGAACAGATCGCGCGACCAGCCCACGGAGATCGCCGCCTGGCTGTTGTCCGTCTGTTGCACCCAAAAGTGCCGTTTCTGCGGCTTGAGGATGGCCACCGGCCGGCCGTTGCGCGTGACCTCCACCAACGCCTGCACCGCATCGTAATTCGGCCCGCGCACGTCAACCGAATTGACGAAGCGGAAATCGTAGCCGGCGATGACGAAGCTGCTGCCGGGCTTGAGCGCGACGTCTTTTTCCACTTTATAGCTCTCGACGCCGCTCGCACCGATGGCGAACATGCCCACGCCGAGATGCGCGATCGCCATGCCGAGCAAACCCGCCGTGAGCGGCTGATGCTGCCGCAACCGGCGCACCGGATCTATGAGCGCCGAGAAGATGATCCAGAATCCGAAGGTGAAGCCCACCAGTCCCACCCAATGGAACGATCCAAATGCGAGCCCTTGGACCATCGAGGCGAGCGCCAACGCGAGGCCGAGCATCCACCATAGAGGCTTCGCCGAAACCGTCAGCTTGCCGCGCCGCCAGGCCGAATGCATGCCCACCGCCATGAAGGCCAGCAAAGGCAGCATGGGCACCATGAACATCAGGGCGAACACCGGCGGCCCCACCGAGATCTTGCCGATCCCGAGCAGTTCGTAGAGGAGCGGTGACAGCGTCCCCCACAGCACGAGACCCGCGACGCAGACCAAAATCACGTTGTTGACCAGCAGGAAGAACTCGCGGGAGAACACCTCGAAGCCGCCGGGAACGTACAGTTTCGGCGCACGCCACGCATAGAGCGTCAGGGAGCCGCCGATCGTCAGCACCAGAAATGCCAGGATGTAAAGGCCGCGGGTCGGGTCGGTCGCGAACGAATGCACCGAGACGATCACGCCGGAGCGCACCAGGAAAGTACCCACCAGGCTCAGCGAAAACGCGAAGATCGCCAGCAGCAGCGTCCAGCTCTTGAAGATGCCGCGTTTCTCGGTGACGCTCAGGGAGTGAATGAGGGCGGTGCCGACGAGCCAGGGCATGAAGGACGCGTTTTCGACCGGGTCCCAAAACCACCAGCCGCCCCATCCCAATTCGTAGTAGGCCCACCAGCTGCCGAGCGCAATGCCGATGGTCTGGAACAACCAGGCGAAAATGGTCCATGGACGCGTCCATTTGGCCCAGGTCTGGTCGAGACGCCCTTCCAACATGGCCGCACAGGCAAAGGCGAAGGCGACCGAGAATCCGACGTAACCCATGTAGAGCATGGGGGGATGAATCGCGAGCGCAAAGTCCTGCAGCACCGGATTCAAGTCCGCGCCATCCTGAGCCGCGGGAATCAGCCGCTGGAAGGGGCTCGACGTCCACAGGGTGAACAACATGAATCCGCCGCTCACCAAGCCCATCACGCCGAGCACCCGGCTCGAAAAACTCATCGGCAACTGGCGGCTGAAGGCGGCAACCGCCACGCTCCAAATCGACAGGATGAGGATCCACAGCATGAGCGAACCTTCATGCGCCCCCCAGACTGCCGCGACGCGATAGAACAACGGCAGATGCGAATTCGAGTTTCGGGCGACGTACAGCACCGAAAAATCCTCGATCACGAACGAGTAGACCAGACAGGCGAACGCCATGGCCACGAACACGAACTGACCGGTCACGGCGGGCCGTGCCACCGACATCCACACCGGCTTGGCGCGCCAGGCGCCGGCCAGACCGAAGAACGCCTGGGCCAGGCTGAGAATGAAAGCCAGGATGAGCGCGAATACGCCGAGTTCAGGTGCCATCGATACTCCCGTCAGCCGATCGGCGCAGTGCCGGATTGATTCACGGCGGTCTTCCGCTTCAAGGACGCCGCAACCTCCGGCGGCATGTATTTCTCATCGTGCTTGGCGAGCACCTCGTCGGCCACGAAGGCGCCGTCCGGGCCCATGGTTCCATGGGCGATGATGCCTTGTCCCTCGCGGAAGAGATCGGGCAGGACCCCCGTATATTCCACGGGCACTTGATGAGCGAAGTCCGTCAGCACGAAACGCACCTCCAGGTCGCCGGGTTTGCGCTTGACGCTGCCCTTGACGACCATGCCGCCCACGCGAAAACGCTTGGACGCCGGGGCCTTGCCCATGGCGATCTGGGTGGGGTCGTAATAGAACATGATGTTCTCCCGGGACGCCATGACCGCCAGCGCCACCGAGGCGGTCACGCCGGCGAGAATCCCGAGGACGACGAAAAGACGCTTGCGGCGCGGCGTCATGCTGCATCGCTCCGCGCCATCGCCAGGGCCCGCGCCGCGCGCACCCGCGCCGCCGCCAGAAAGCGCGTGGCCGACCACCAATTCCATGCGAGCACGGACAGGGAAAGACCGATGCACGGCCAGACGAAGCGGGCGTACCCGCCCATCGACCAAAAACTGCTGCTCATGTCGCCACCGCCTCCCGGATCCACGTGGCCTGGCGCTCCCGATTGAGCACCTCGCCGCGTAACCGTATACATAGTACCGCCCCGTAGAACAACATGAAGCCCAGGAACATCGACAACAACGGCCACAGCATGCTGCCGGGCATGGCCGGCTTGCCCAGTTTAGCAACCGTTGCCCCCTGATGCAGGGAGTTCCACCACAATACCGAATAATGAATGATCGGCACGTTGACGACCCCGACGACGGCCAGCAGCGCGGCGGCGCGGTCGCCCCGAGCCGGATCCTCGAAAGCGGGCCGCAATGACATCACTCCGACGTACAGGAACATGAGGATCAACTCCGATGTCAATCGAGGGTCCCAGGCCCAATAAGTTCCCCACATGGGCTTCCCCCAGAGCGAACCGGTGACGAGCGCCACCAGAGTGAAGGATGCCCCGATCGGCGCGGACGCGGCCGCCACCGCATGCCCAATCTTGATGCGCCAGATGAGCGCGACCGCGCCCGCCACGGCCATGCTGGTGTAGGAGAACAACGACACCCAGGCGCTTGGAGCGTGCACGTAGATGATGCGGAAGGCGTCGCCCTGTTGGTAATCCGGCGGCGCAAACACCAATCCGTCGATCAGTCCGTAGCCTATGGCGGCCACCGCCAGCGACAGGAACCAAGGAGTCAGCGCCGCTGCCATGCGGTACACGTGGGGCGGTGATGCCAATCTGTAAAACCATGTCCACATAAATAGTTTCCGTCCGCTATTCGAGCGTGATCTCGAGCGCCGCCGTTGCCGCAAGCGGCGCCAGCGTGCAGGTCAGGACACCCAGGGCCGCCAACAGATACAACGCACCCGCCGGGCTCGTTCCGGCGATGGCCCTGTCGGTCGCTCCCGCACCGAAAATCAGCAGCGGCATCGCCAGCGGCAGGACGATGAGGGACAGCAGCACGTTGCCGCGCTTCAGCCCCACCGTGAGCCCGGCGCCGATTGCGCCCAACCAGCTCAGCGTCAACGTGCCCAAGGCCAAACTGAGCATCATGACGCCGAAGGCCGTCTGCGGAATCGCCAGCGCGGTGGCCACCACCGGTGACACCAACACCAGTGCCGCACCGCTCACGAGCCAGTGCGACAAGGTTTTCGCAACCACGATCACCGTGAGACCCTGGCCGGACAAAGCCAGCTGTTCCAACGTCCCGTCTTCCGAATCGCTCTTGAACAAGGCGTCGAGCGAGAGCAGCGACGATAGCAGCGCGGCCACCCAAAGCACACCCGGCGCCATGTCCCTCAAGAGCGACAACTGCACGCTCAGACCGAGCGGGAACAAGGTCGTCACGATGAGGAAGAATACCAGCGGCTGGAGCAGCTGATCGGGCCGTCGGAAGCTCAGCCGCAATTCCCGGTGCATCACCAGGATCAGGGCCTCCCAGAGTCCCACCCTCACGCCTGGAGCCTCAGGTGACGTGTTTGCGCCGCAATCGCGAGATCATGGTGCGCCACGACGAGGGCAAGGCCGCCGCCCTGGACGTGTTCCTCGAGGAGTACCGACAACAATTCGGAGCCCGCCGCATCCAGATTGGTATAGGGTTCATCGAGCAGCCAGATGGAGGCGCGGCACGCGAGTACCCGCGCCATGGCGACCCGGCGCCTTTGCCCCGCCGACAAGACACGGGCGGGCAAGTCCGCGCAGTGGGCGACGCCGGTGCGCTCGAGCCCGGCGCGCAGCTCGCCCTGCGTCACCCGGCGCCTCAGACCGACCGTAAAGCGGAGATTTTCCAGCGCAGTGAGGTCGCTCTTGAGGGCCGGCTCGTGCGAAGCATAGGCGAGATCATGCTGATAGTCGGCTCGGGCGGCGACGATCGAGCGGCCGCGCCACGACACCGTCCCCTGTTCGGGCCGCAGCAGGCCGCTCACCACCCGCAACAAGGTGGTCTTGCCCGTCCCGTTCGGCCCCGAGACATGCATCAATTCCCCGGGCCGCACTTCGCAGCTCACGCCCCGCAGGACGTGGCGATCCCCGCGCCAAATATGGACCTTGTCGATACACAGACCTTCCGGGGCAGTAGTCATCGGAGCGCAAGTTTAGCCAAATCAAAGAGTTGAAGCCACCAATTCACCCTGATTTCGCAATTTGGAGACAACAGGGGTGAAATTTGACAGATCGCTCTGAATCGGTTTTTCCCGACAGACCGGAATCCCCCCGCCCTTCATCCGTCCAAGGAGGGCGTCCCGCCCGCGACCGAGTACGGCGTGACCGCCTCGGCACTCAACGTCGGCAAGGTCTTGACGTTGCGAATCGCCGGTATGCGCCGCGCCGCGAGCGCGAGCACGAGCGCCGAGCAGCCCGCAAACCCCAGGGCCACCCGCAACCCCCAATGTTCACCCAACCAACCGCCGAGCAGCGCGCCGGGGCCGGCCGGCAGCAGGATCAACCAGCGCATCGTGCTCGTCATTCGACCCAACATTCGCGCCGGAGTCACCGATTGGCGGAGCGAGAGAAAATTGATGAATATGAAAACCGCGCCGACACCGAACGACATCAGCATGTAAACGTAAGCGGCCACGCCGAAGCCATTGAGGGGCGCCACAGCCAGCGCCAGCCACCCCAGGCCGCTGACGGCAAACCCCAGCACCAGAGTCGGTCCGTTGCCGACCCGGCGGACGACCCGGTAGCCGATCGCGCTCGCGACCACCGTGCCGACGCCGAGTGCCACGTAACTCAGTCCCACGCCCCGCTCCGTGAGCCCCAATTGCCTCGTGGCGAACAGGATCTGCACGACCATCGCGGCTTGGTTGCACATCTGCCACAGCCCGACACAGACGGCCATCGACAGCAGCAAACGGTGTGTCCGTACGAAATCCAGACCCTCGCGCATCGCGGGCCAGAATGGCGGGTTCGTCCTGGCCGGAGTCTCCTTGACTGCGACGCCGCGCAATATCGACGCGGAGATCAACAGCAGCACGGCATCCGCCAGGAGGGCCGCCGGGGCGCCGGTCAGCTTGATGAGCGCACCCGCCGCGCCCGGGCCCGTCACCTCCGCGGTCGACGACGCAAGGGCGTTCTTCGCGTGCGCTTCGACCAGCCGCTCCCGGGGTACGATCTGCGTCAGCACGATCTGCGCGGCGCTTCCGGCGGTGGTGTTCACCGCGCCGATGACGAAGGCGACCACATACAACCAGACCATCGACAGGTCACCGAACCGCCATGCCAACGGCACGGAGGCGACGGTGAGCGCAATCAGCAGCTCCCCCACCACGTACACGGGAAGCTTGCGTACACGGTCGAGCCACACGCCGGCGGGCAGGGAAAACAGCGCGAACGGTGCGATCTCCATCGCCGTCAAGAAGCCCATCTGCGTGGGCGCCGCATGCAGCAGAACCGCGGCGGAGAGGGGGAGCGCGAGCAGCGTGACCTGACCGCCGAACGAGGAGATCAATATCGACGTCCACAGGCGACGATAAGTGGCGTCGCGCAACAGATCGTCCGGCGCCAGCTTCAATCGGGACGAGAATTCGCAGTTTGCCACGGGTCGGGCCGGGTCATGATGGTGGTGCCCTCGCCCGGACTCGAACCGGGATGACATGGTTAGTCGACGGATTTTAAGTCCGTTGCGTCTACCGATTCCGCCACGAGGGCAAAGGCCGCGAAGTCTAGCAGAGACCCGTCAAAACGCGACGCGCTCCAGCGCTGGAACGCACCAGATGTCGAGCGGTGCGGTGCGCCCACGGAGGGCGAACTGGGGCAGATGCAGGACCGGGATGGGACCCACGTAACTCTCGCGCGTCGCTCCACCGATTTGCAGCGCTGCGGCGACCGTGCACGACAACAAGACTTCGCCCGCCCGGGCGCGGCTGCAGAGTCGGGCGGCGACGTTCACCGTGTCGCCCACCAACGTCGGCGCCTTCTGACCCGGAGGACCCAGCAACCCCATGGCGACTTCACCCAGGTGCAGACCCACGCCGATGCCGGTCTCGATCGCCAGGTCGTCGCGCCAGCGGGCGGCGAGCACGCCGATGCGCCGCAACATCGCATGACCGGCGGCGAGCGCCTCCCGGGCCCCGTCGTGCGCCCCGTCGGCACCGCCGAAACCCGCCATCATGCCGTCCCCCGCCATGTGGAATACCGTCCCGCCATGCAAAACCGTGGCGCTTGCGAGCACGCCGAAAAATTCGTCCAGCAGCGGCACGAGATGCGTCGCCGGAAGGCGTTCCGCGAGGCCGGTGTAGCCCCGAAGGTCGGCGAAGAGGACGGTGGCCCGAAGGGTGCGGGCCGGTGCGGGGCGGGTGCCTCGTTTGACGGTCAGTAGACCCGCGGCGCGCAATCTGGGGGGGCTCTCGGGCATGCGGGTTTGCCTCACGCCTGCGCCCGGACGAGGGACTGGCGGTAAGGACGGGATGCGCTGACGTCGTGGAGGATTGTACTGTTCAAGCGGGCATTATGCACCAACCCGACCACCGGCACAGCCGACGCCCGCGGGGTTCGGTCAGAACGGATAATTGAGGCCCGTGAACAGCGCGAGGCCCTCGCTGCCATAGCCGATGTCCACCTTGCCGACCACGAAGGGTCGCGCGATGCCCCGAAAGCCGACGCCGAAGACATGATGCAACTGCGTGAACGGCAGCGTGCTGGTGCGGCTGAACACTCGTCCCACGTCGATGAAGGGCGCCACTTCGACGTCCACATGCGTCGATACCGCATCGAATGACAGGATGTTACGGCGTAGTTCTGCGCTTGCCGCAAACGAATCACGATCGTAGAACCGGCCCTCTCCATACCCTCGCAGAGCCTGTTCGCCGCCGATCTGGCTGTTGCCCCCGCCCAGGCTGCTGAGCGCCCAGAACGGCACATCGTGTGTGGTCGGCATATACCGTACCGCCACGTGCGCGGCGAGCACCATTCCCGAGCCAACCGACCAGAAATTCCGTCCGTCGAATCCCGCCTCGCTGAACATGGAATCGTTCACCAGACCGTGCCGTGCGGCCACGCCCCCGTAGGCCACCAACTCGGTGCCACGGCTCGGCACGGTCAGATCGTCGCGGGTGTCGTAGATGATCGAGATCCGATTGAGCGTCAAGTCGTTGGTACCCACGCCCAGGATGTGCCCGAATCGCGTCTCGATGCTCGCCACGTTGGCGAGCGTCCCGGGGGTGACGTGGACCGACCTGAACATCCCCGTATACAGGACCTGCCAGGCATGGCTCAGATTGAACCCGACCTGGACCTGGCCCAGTTCCTGCCCGTTGGTATAGTTGGTCATGTCGAACCGCGGCGTTTGATTGCCGATTCCGTAAAATCGCGGCGTACCGCTGCGGTCGTAGACCAGACTGAAATTGACCGACCAGCGTTGATCGCGCAATCGTCCGATCTGGTATTCGGCATCGAAGGAGCGTTCGACGCGCTGCATGACGCCTGTGTCGATCGACCATTGCTTGTCATCGGATGAATAGGCGTACAGGCGGGCATCGACTCCGTAGCCGAAGTACGGGTTGTGCAGAATATCCGGGGCGAAAATACGCCGAATCTCATGATTGTCGTCGGTCTTGAGCCACACAGGCAACACGCCGAGCGTCGTGCCGCTGTTCGGATCCGTGCCGATGAGAGGCACGGGTATGAACGGCGCCGTCGCGGGGTTGAAGAATCGGCTGAGTGATCCGGGCGGCTGGTCGGGCAGCGATCCGCCCGCATCGGCTCCCGGAACCTCGTCCGCGCGCGCCATCGTCACGCCGATCAGCACCGTGAGGACGCCGGTCATGAATCGAACGGCCGTCCGGCGCGGTAGGCTCACCGGCGCGCGCCCGGCTGGGGCGCGGGCGCCGGGCGGCGATGAGAACGGCACGCAGGCACCTCGATCATCGATAAGACGCCGCGCACCATGAGTCGCAAGAATGGTGCCGACCTATGCCTTCATCGGCTGGCCGCAGCGGGCCAGCACCGATCGCAGGTCGCGCAGTGGCGGGAACACTTCGTTGTTCCAATCCGTTCCCTGGACATCATGAGCACGTTGTTCATATTCCACGATTTCCTTGTCCTCGCGGAAGATATTCTCCGTGAACCACGTGACGAAAGGCCATACCGCGTCGATGAGCAGGGGAATCCCCGGGCGCTTGATCGACAGATAGCCGTAGGTGCGGTTGGTCCGCTGTTCCGCATCCAGCGGCGTGTAGCCCAGCCACACGTCCAGCACCGGCTCGTCCGTCGTCTTGATGTCCCGGCCCACCCACACCTTCAGGCTCTGGGTGGGATAGTCGGTGCGGATGCGCATGTAATCCCCAAAATCCTTTTTGGGTTCGCCGCGTTTGCGCATCAAGTCGACGATGACGTGCTCGCCCACGGATTGCCTGCCCTCGGTGCGTGAAAAGCTGTACTCGACTTCGGCCCAATCCTCCCCATGATTGCGGTCGAGACAGCGGGCCCTGATCGAGCCCATTTGCTTGCGGTGCATGAACTGGTGGTTCATGTCGAAGAGATTCTCGTGCATGAACGTGTAGTGACAGGCGACTTCCCGGTTCAGGCGGCGGGTCTTGTAATCCTTGCGCTGCGACGATCCGAGGGCGGCGGGCAACCGGCTCTCGGCGAGGCTCTTATCGCCGGGAAACACGAAGATCAAGCCGTCCACTTCACGTGCGGGATAGCTCTTCACCCCGTTCGGCAACCGATCCACTCCCGCGTACGGCACGCCCACGCACTTGCCGCTGCAGTTGTACGTCCAACCGTGGTAGTGGCACTTGATCTCGTCGCCCGTGACCACGCCGAGATGCAGGGGCACCTGGCGGTGCGCGCAGCGGTCCTCGAGGGCGAAGACCTGGCCGTTCCTGCCGCGATAGATCACGATGGGCTCGGCGGCGAAGCGGCGGCCCAGGGCCTTGCCCGGTTTCAGTTCATCCGACCAGGCAACCGGATACCAGTAGTCGGGATGCGCGCCGACCCGCCGCAAATCGAAGCCGTTGGGCGAATTTGCGGGTCGCAGGGTCACCAGATTCGAGTTGTCGTCGGCCATGGGGGCTCCAAGGTGCGGATCGTCCAATCCCCAAGAATACCCGCAATCCTCGCGTTTCCGTAGTCGGACCTTCGGTCCGCCTCAATTCGGCCCCGCCGCAACCGTCAGGGCGACCCGCCCGGAGCCTTGTGGTCGGCGCGCCACCGCGCCACCGCAGCCATGGTGTTCTCGACGTGCTTGTCCGGATCCAGGGCGGAGTACGCATAGAGGATCTTGCCGTCGGGCGCGATCACATACGACGTTCTGCTGGAGTAAGACGTGAAGAACAACGTCGCATCGTAGGCCTTCGAAATCTTCTGGTCCGCATCGGAGGCCACCGCAAATTTGCTGCGGCACTCGCTCACCGAGAACTTGTTGAGCGTGTCGATGGAATCATGCGACACACCGATCACGGTTGCTCCCAGGGCCTTGAACCGCTCGGTGGCCTCCGCGAAATCATGAGCCTCGATCGTGCACCCGTGCGTGAATGCCGCCGGATAGAAATACAGCACGACCGGACCCGACTTCAGGGCCCCGGCCAGCGAGAACGTGAAGGGCTTACCGCCCAGCGTGGCCTGCGTGGTGAAGTCCGGCGCCGGGGCGCCCGGCTTCAGTTCCGCTCGGGCCGAAGCACAAAACACGCCGCAGCCCACGGCGATCAGCAACCATAGCTTCATCAGGACACTCTCCAATGCAGGTGAATCGACCAACGGGCCATGGGACACCCAACATTCTTGTTTCGCGATGAGCGCCGATTCGGATGCACGAGCGCGCGAGTAGCGCACTTGCGGCGGCTTGGAGACGATTGGAGGCTCGGGTCGGAATCGAACCGGCGTACACGGCTTTGCAGGCCGCTGCATGACCACTCTGCCACCGAGCCATCGTCAAAAACAGTGAACCCCGGGCGTGCCGGGGTTCCTCAAAAACCAGCGAATGAAACGACCTTCGAGCCCCAAACCATGCTTTGGGGGGCAGCGCGGTTTCTCAGTCTAACTCATTGGATTATCGGCTAATTTTTAATTCTAACAGGTCGCTCTACCGCACACAAGCCACGCGGTCCGGCGCGTGCCCATCAAGAAGGTCAGCCGCCGGCCGATACGCCGGGAGCGAAGGGCGCCCTGCTTCCGTCGCCGCCCGACTGAGAATCGATCGAGCGCCGCTCCACGCAAGGATGAGAATGAAAGAGCTTATCGAGCCTGACCATGGCGCTGCCGCCCGTCGGACCGACACCTCCCTGACACTTCAGGCCCGGAATGTGCGGCGCACCGAAAGCGAACTGGTGAAACTGCTTCTCGAGGGTGCACCGGAAGCGATTTACGGCATCGACCTGGCAGGCAACGCCACGTTCTGCAACGATGCCTGCGTGCGCATTCTCGGCTTCGACTCGAGCGACCAGCTCCTCGGCAGGAACATGCACGAGATCATGCATCATACGAAGCCGGACGGCACGGCCTACCCTGCACCGGATTGCCCCATATACCTCGCGCTGCGCAGCGGCGAGGCCACCCATGCGGACGATGAAATCCTGTGGCGCAGGGACGGATCGAATTTTTCCGCAGAATGCTGGTCGCGGCCCATCCAGATCGGTGGCGTCATCATCGGGTCTGTCGTCACCTTCGTCGACAACACGGAACGCAAAAAGGCGGAAGCCGCCCTGCGCGACGCGAAGGATGCCGCCGAGCAGGCCAGCCGCGCCAAGAGCGAGTTCCTCGCCAACATGAGCCATGAAATCCGTACTCCCCTTAACGGCATCATCGGCTTGACCGACCTGGTGCTCGAGACTCCCCTGGGGGAGGAGCAGCGCGAACTGCTGGGCAACGTCAAACTGTCGGCGGACGCGCTGCTCAACGTCATCAACGATGTGCTCGACTTCTCCAAGATCGAGGCCGGAAAGTGCGAACTCGACCTCACGGACTTCAACCTGCGGGACATCCTCGACACCACGCTGAAGACGTTCGCGGTGCGGGCTAATCAGCTGGGCCTGGAGCTGTTGTGTGAAGTGGATCAGCACGTGCCGGAAATCGTGCGCGGCGATCCCCATCGCCTGCGTCAGATCGTGGTCAATCTGGTGGACAACGCCATCAAATTCACCCCCCACGGAGAGGTGGCGTTGAAAGTCCTGTCCCGGACCGGCGCAGATGACGCCACGCTGCAGTTCACCGTGGCGGACACCGGCATCGGCATCGAGCGCGCCAAACAGCAGATCATCTTCGATGCCTTCACCCAGGCGGACAGCAGCACGACCCGGACCTTCGGGGGCACGGGACTCGGACTGGCGATCTCCATGCGCCTCGTGCGCATGATGGGAGGATCCCTGTGGGTCGAAAGCGACCCCGGACGCGGAGCCGCATTCCACTTCACCGCCCGGCTGCCGCGCGTCGCGGGCCGTCACGCGGAACCCTCCTCATTCACGGCGCCGGAATCGCTGCGCGGAGTGAAGACGCTGATCGTCGATGACAATGCCAACAATCGCCGCATCCTCATGGGCCAGCTCAAGCTGTGGAACATGCGGCCGGAGGCGGTGGAACGCGGCAACGACGCGCTGCGGGCGCTCGCCGCGGCGCAACGCTCGCGCGATCCGTTCATTCTCGTCATCACCGACATGCACATGCCGGAAATGGACGGCTTCAGTCTCATCGAACGCATCCGTGGCAGCACCGACCAGCCGGCCCACATCATGATGTTGACCTCCGGCGGCCAGGCGTCCGATCTCGAACGTTGCAGCGGGCTTCGCGTGTCCGCCTACCTCTCCAAGCCGGTCAGGCAACTCGATTTGCGCGAGTCGATCGCGCGCGTCCTCGGCAGGGAGTCATCCAGCACGGCCCAGCAGGCGGCGGCCGCCGCACCGTCGGCGTCGGGCGGCGGGGCCGCGTCCGCGGCCGCCCGAGACCCGGCTGGCACCGCGGGCGCGCCGCGGCCGGGCTCGTTTCGCATCCTCGTGGCCGAGGACCATCCGGTCAATCAAATGCTGGCGAAGCGTCTGCTGGAGAAGCGCGGCTACGACGTCACTCTGGCGGCCAATGGCCGGCTGGCCTTGGATCTGATGCGGGAGACCCGGTACGATCTGGCCCTCGTGGACGTACAGATGCCGGTGTTAGCGGTGGTCTAAAAGCGCGGCAGATTGGGGACGGTGCGCGGATTTGAGC
>JBBIKV010000076.1:0-7743 GCA_037445285.1 Nevskiaceae bacterium
CAGGGTCAGGTCCTGGGTGTGGATCGCGGGTGGCACCTTGCCTGTGAGGCGCGCCATCGCATCCCGGGCATGATGGCACGCGAGTTGAACCTGGGTCGACAGCGGAAACACATCCGCGGCGAGGCGCGCATCGACCAGGCTGCCGGTCGAGGCGCCCGCGCTTCGCTCGTACTGCGCGCCCTTCTCGAGCAAGGTCGCGAGAGTTCTCAGCATGGGGGGAAAGGTTCCGATCGCAAGCTGGTACACCGACAGGGTCATCGGTTTCCCTCCCACTCCGCGATGATGACTCGGGTCATGCCTGCAACCTACACCTTCCCGTTCCAGCGCGCAAAAAGCGGAAATGCGCCGCGCTCGCTCACCCGCCCGCCCGGACTCCCGCCCGCCCCGTCTCGCTTCCCGCCGGGCTCACCGCGGATTGCGGCGAACAGGGTGTCGCGGTTCGATGATGGGTATCCCGGCGCCCGCGGTGGATGGCAGCACACCCGTCAGCCGCGGATCGTCCGCCACCTCCACCCGTCGTGCATACGCGAGAAATCCGGAGCGCAGGTAAAACTCGAGCGCGGCGGGATGATCCAGCGTGCAGGTATGCACCCAAAAGCGCCCGATCGACCGGCTCCATGCCCGCTCGATGGCGCGATTCATCAGCCAGCGCCCGGCGCCCCGGCCCTGGACGGCATCGGTCAGCCCGAAGAACGCGAGCTCGCACTCGCCCTCCTCCCGAAAATCGAGTTCCAGCAGCCCCTCATCGCGTCCCTCGTATTGGAGCGCGTGGACTTCGACACCGGGGCTTTCGAGGATGGCGGCGAGCCGGTCCACCGGCATCATGAGCCTTGAGTACCACAACCACTCGGCTCCGATACGCTCGAACAATTCGCGGTACCAGGCGGGTTGCGGACGATCGATACGCCGTAGTTGCCAGGAACCGTCCGCACCGCCGTCGCGCGACGCCGGCCTCGTGCGCATCTCGAGACACGTGACGACCGAAGCCAGTTTGCCGTCGGGAACATCGCTGTAGCCGTCGGGAAGCAGCATGGCGGTCAATGTCACTCCTGGGGGATGCCTCTTGAGGATGGTCGGCATATGGTGCATGCGTTCGTGGGTCGGAGCAAGTCCGTGGATCCTGGGCCACGGCGGCGCTCGATGGAGTTTCCGGAAAATCCACGGGCAGGGGCCTGCGGGTTGTGATAGACAGGCCGGATGAATCGAGCCCATACGAAGCGCCGCAGGATTCCATGATGGCTTCATCGAACCTCGCCTCCGGCCTGCGCCATGCGTTGAAACAGCGGCACATGACCATGATTGCCTTGGGCGGCGTCATTGGTGCCGGCTTGTTCGTCGGCAGCGGCGTGGTCATCAAGGCGGCAGGTCCCGCCGCTGTGCTGTCCTTCGCCATCACGGGCCTGATCGTGCTGCTGGTGATGCGCATGCTCGGTGAAATGGCCATTGCGCTGCCGACGGTGGGCTCGTTCTATGAATACGCGCGCCTGGCGTTCAGTGACCGGCCCGTAGTCGGCGAACTCGCCGGATTCGTCACAGGTTGGATGTACTGGTATTTCTGGGTGATCGTCGTCGCACAGGAGGCGGTCGCGGGGGCCGGTCTGCTGCGCTTCTGGTTTCCCGGCGAACCCTCCTGGCTCATCAGCCTCATGCTGCTGCTCGCGCTGACCGTGACGAACCTGATCTCGGTCAAGGTGTTCGGCGAATTCGAGTTCTGGTTTGCCTCCATCAAGGTGGCCGCCATCGTGGTATTCCTGATGCTCGGGACGGCTTTTGTCGTGGGGCTGTGGCCGCACGCGTCGCTCAGCGTCGCGAATCTCACCGCGCATGGTGGATTTGCGCCGAACGGCTTCCTTCCCGTGCTCACCGGTGCCGTCGCGGCGACCGGCTTCTACTTCGGGGCCGAGATCGTGCCGATCGCCGCCGCCGAAACGGCCGAACCCGCCAAGGCCGTCGCCAAGGCGATCAACTCGGTCATTTCACGGGTGCTGTTCTTTTATCTCGGCTCGATATTCTTGGTCGTCTGCCTGGTACCGTGGAACTCCGCGGGTATTGCCGCACCCTACGTGAGCGCGCTCGGCGTGATGGGCATTGCGGGGGGTGCGCAGATCATGAACGCCGTGGTCCTCACGGCGGTGCTGTCGGCGCTCAATTCGGGGCTGTATGCCTCGTCGCGCATGTTGTTCGCCCTCACCACGCGGGGGGACGCCCCCAGGGCGCTCGCCAAACTCAGTCGAAACGGCGTGCCGGTACGCGCCATCCTGCTCGCGACGATCTTCGGCTATGTCGCCGTCATCATGTCGTACGTGTCGCCCGACACGGTGTTTGCGTTCCTGGTGAACTCTTACGGCACGGTGGCCATCTTCGTCTACGTGATGATCGCCGTCTCGCAACTGCGGATCCGTGCGCAGCTGGAACTGGAAGCTCCGTGGCGGCTCAGCGTGCGAATGTGGGGGTATCCGTACCTGACCTACCTCACCATTGCCGGCATGCTTGGCATCGTCCTCGCCATGGCGTTCATACCCGGGCAGCGAACGCCACTCGTCTTTGGGATCATCAGCGTGGCAGTCTTGTTGCTGGCGTTTCCGGTCCGCCTGTACTTCGGCAAGCAGCCCGACATCGCGACGGTCGCCGCCGAGCCCCTGGGATACGACGAGCTGTAACCCGATCCGCCGGGCCGGTCCATCGGGATGACGCATTCAAGGTCGCAGGGTGGGCGGCGCACCGATGAGCCCGGCCACGGCCCGATCGGTCAACGCCGCCATCAACGAGGCCACGTCGCCGATCGCCCTGCCGAGGCGCGCCGGAACGATCTCGCACGCGGAGGCCGCCTGCGGCAGCGCTTCATCGGCCACGACCTCGCGGGCGGGCGCCAAGAACCGCTCGCCGAGTATTGCGGCCAACGACCCGAGGACAATCATCTGCGGATTCAATGCGTCGATCAGCAAGGCCAGCCCCTGTCCCAGCCGGCGGCCGGCCGCGGCCGCCACGGTCAACGCGTCGGGGTCGCCGGTCAGCACCTCATCGACCAGGGCACGGATCGCCGTTCCGGCAGGCCAACGCGCGGGGAACATCCGATTGGCCAGCGATACCAGTCCGGCCCCGGACGAAAATGCCTCCCAGGAGCCGCGCTTGCCGAATCCCTCGGGACCGTCCCGCGACAGCCGCCAGTGTCCAACCTCGCCCGCGGTATCGGTGGCCCCGTGCACGATCCGTCCGTTGACGATGAGTCCCGCTCCGATCCCGGTTCCGCACGTCAGGAAGATCAAATGTTCCAAATCGGCACGGACTGCTCCGGCGCCGAAGTGGAACTCGGCCAGAGCACCCGCATTGCCGTCGTGCTCCACCAGGACGGGCAACCGCGGGAATTCGGCCCCGAGTCGCTCCTTCAGCCGGACGTGGTGCCAGCCGGGAAGATGGGGTGGATCGAGGAGCACCCCGTCGCGAATCCTGAGCGGGCCGCCGACGGAGACGCTGAGCGCGACGATCTCGCGACCCGCGGCACGGCCCACCGCCCGCAGGGAATCGATCATCCGCACGATCGCTGGCAGTCGCGATTCGAACGGCTCGGATGCCCGGGTCGGGATCTCCAGACGCTGCAGCACCCTGCCGCCGGCGGCGCCTTCCACGCAGGCCAGTTTCGTGCCGCCGATGTCGATGCCGATGACGGATCGCATTCCGATCCCGCTCAGGATGTCACCGCCACATGGAAGTCGATGCCGACCCATCGATCGTCCGGCGCGAAGCGGAAGGTGAAATCCACCGTCTCGCCGGCGGTCAGGCGGGAGGTGTCGATGTCGAGCATGTGCAATCCCAGGCTGTTCGGCATGGTCGGCTGGTCCATGATGCTCTGCCAGCCGTTGAATCCCCACCGCACGTGCCCGGGAGCACCGAGAGCGATCGACAGGGAATCACCCGCCGTCACCGCCGTGATCGGTGCCTGCTCGGTCCAGAATGAGCGGGTCACGGCGCAGCGCCTACCGCGATAGCGCTGCCACACCGCCTCCGGACGGTCGAAGGGGCGACCCAGGGCCCGGGACGCGACGAGCTTGAGGTATTCCGCATGAGCCCACGCGAGCGGCATCGCCGACCCGGTCGGCCGGCCGAGGCTGAGTCCCCGCTTGGCGATGGTCGGTCCATCCCAAACCTGCTCGGGCAGCATGCCTCCGGGCGAGGCCATGCGCGCCATGGCCTCGAGGAACGGCAGCGGATCGCGACCGGCGGCAATCTCGTAATGACCGCGTTCGCCGGTAAGCAACGGCCAGGCCCGGCCGCGGCCCTGACCATCGAATGCCTCGCCATCGTCGTGTTCGCCGTAGCCGTCATCGTTGTACCGGCGCCAACTGGGACCGAAGGGCGTCTCGACCTTGAGCAACGCGTCGGCCAGCCGCACGCTGCCCTGGATCAGGGGATCGTCGAAGCTGCGCAACCCGAAACGGACAAGCTGCAGGAAGTCCACACCGAATTGAGCCGCGGCCGGCAGGCCCGGATCGAAAGCGTGGTTCTTGATCGTCAAGATCCGGTCGAAGGCGCCTCGATCATCGATCGCCTGTGGGGGCGCCACGCGAACGTAGTAGCCGGGAATGCCGAATTGCCGCGCCAGGGGCGTGTCCTGCACCGCCGTCCACGCATCGAGCCGTGAATTCCAATAATCCGCGATGTCGAGCGCCAATCCGCGCGCATCGGCATCCAGGTATTGCGCGCCGCTGACGAGCGCCGCGATGCACGCCGCGAGGGTGAAGGTGTTGATGCCGGCATCCTCCTCCCATCGATCCTGCGCGCTCGAGGGGCCGTTGCGCACGATGAACGACAAGGCACGGCGCACCATGTCGGCCACTTCGGTGCCGGCAAGCGCATTGCGTTCGGCGAGCAGGGCCACGAGCAGCACCGGCAGCGCCGTCTCGTCCAACTGGATTCCCGTCCAATAGGGCTTGCCGCCGAGCCATTGGTTCTGATTCCAATGTCCGTCCGCCAATTGGGTCGCCCGCAAGTAGCGCAAGGTATTGCCTGCTTCGCGTTCGGCTCCGACGGCCAGCAATCCGCCGGCGCATTCCACCAGGTCCCTGGGCCAGACGAGATGATAGCCCTCGCGCTCCTCCTTGGTGTTGCCCCACGGAACGCTCAGGCTCGCGACCATCGCTCCCGGATACGTCTTGTCCTGATGGGCGCGCAGCACCATGGATGAAATGTGGAATTGATCGGTGCACACCGCCGGCAGCGAGCGCGTGTATTCCGGGGGCACCCGGGCCTTCGCATACCACGCCTTCCAGCGTCTGATCTGGTGGTCCCGGGTGTGTTCGAAGGGTTCGAACAGCGCGCTCAGCGCCAGGGTCGCGGCCGACTCGACGCTGCTCCCGAAGGCCAGCGCGAGCACCGCCGTGCAGGGCAGCTCGCCGATCAGCGCCACGTTGCCCGGGCCCGCGGACCGGTATTCCCAGGTCATGGCTTGATGACGCGCGAAGTCCTGCCACCCGTCGCTCGTTCCGACATATCCGGCGCTCACGCGCGCGAAGGCATCGCCCTGCCCGTCGGTAATCGCGCCGAGGGCCATCGAGAAGGGTCCCTGCTGCGCACTCAGGAGCCGGTGACCACCCTGTTCGAGGATCCCCGCATGGTTGTTCATGCCCGTGCCGCCCAAGTGGGGCGAGACCAGGGCATAGGGACGCAAACCCTCATCTCCGTTGAGCGTCACGTCGATGAGCAGTGCGTCGCGCTCGACGCACGCCACCACCCGCAGCGCAAGTTCGAAACGCTCATGCCGGTGGACGATCCTCACCGCAGGGATCCCCGGCGCCAGGAGTTCGAGCGAATGGCGCCACAGCCTCTTCACCTCCACCCAAAATCCGCGGCCATCGGCCACCAGAAAGCCGAGATCGCGAATTTGCGGAATGTCGACGCGCGGGTAATACACCTCGTTGATGATTCCGCCGCCGATCGTGAACCAGAGGCGCGACTCGCCCAGCGAACAGCCGACCATCTCCTTGTCGCTGCTACTCCAGGTGGGAGATATCCCGGGAGCCCCCGGCGCCTCCCCGGTCTCTCTCGCAGTTTCTATGCCGGACATGGGGCAGAGATTATAGTCCGTCCCTCGCGGCGCGGGCAGATTCGGCATCCGACGTCCGTCGCGCGGAATCCTTGCCCGCCAAGCCGTTATAGCTGGCGATCGCGAGTCCGCCCGCAACGCTCGTAAAGGGGTCGTGCTCGGTCACCCTTCCTGGAAACACCCTCTCCAGCGTCTCGCGAACGGCGACGATCTGCGAGGACCCGCCGGTGCGCACGACCAAATCCACGGCAGCGGGCTGCAGGCGGGCGCGGGCCAACACGAGAGCGACGAGCTCTTCGAGCTGGGCGATCATGCCGGCCAGCATGCGATTCAGCTCCTCCCGCGTGAACGCCACGGTCAAATTGAGCTCGGGAATGTCGATGACGGCCGTCTGCGCCTCGGACAACTCCGCCTTGGCCTTCTTGATCGCCGCGAACACCTGATAGCTGTAGTTGAAGTTGATGAGGTCCTTCAAGCGCGCGAACTTCACCGCCGCCGGTCCACCGCGGGCGATCGCCTCGGTGAGCTTGGTCTTGTACCTGTTCTGGTTGAGGGTGTGCGTGATCGCCCAGTTCAACAGTCCCTCCTCGTACTCGTCGAAGGGAAACAGCGTTTCGATCAACCGGCCTTCGACACGGCGCACCCAGGTCTCGCCCTCGCCCAACAACGGAAATACCAGGCGCTTGAAGATCAGTTGGTCGATGCGATCGCCGCCCAGTCCCGCTCCGGCGGTTGCGAGCACGTCGAATTCGGCGTCCGAATGGCGGACGACGCTCAAGTCGAGGGTGCCACCGCCGAAATCGACCGTCAAAACCGTACCCCCCGCCGGTTGCCGCCGCTGCCACAGGAAGCTGAGCGTCGCGGCCAGGGGCTCCGGATAGAACTGCACCCGGTGAAATCCGGCGTGCTCACAAGCCTCCGCGAGGCGCCGCAGCGCGAGTTCATTGTGGGCCGGACCTCTTCCCTCGAACTCCACCGGCCGCCCGACATGCGTGCCGCCGACCGCATCATGCAATTCGAGTTCAACCCGTTCGCGCATGCGCAGCAATATGGGCGTGAGGAGCGCCACCAGTCGAAACGGTCGCTGGAACACCAGCAGCCGTTCGATGGCGGGATTGCCGAGCAGACGCTTGAGACCGAGGAACAGCCGGCCGGGCAGTCCGGCATCGGCGAGCGGCCCGAAGACCACGTTGCGCGACGTCTCCAACTCGGTCAGCTCGGTGTCCGTGCTTCGGTCATCGATCGACCCCGCCGCCTGACCGAGAATCTCCGGCACCATCTGCACGAGGCGGGCCGAGTTCTCCTGGACGTAGCGGTCGATCGCCTCGGTCCCCGTCGTCCCCGTGAATTCCTTGCTGAGGTGGATCGCCGTCGGCAGGATGGGACCCTGTGCTTCCATGCGCACGAACCGCAGTTCGGTTCCGTCGAACCAGGCCACGGTGGAGTTTGACGTCCCAAAATCCACTCCCACTCCGATCATCATGCGCCCCATCCCGTGCCGATCTCACCCCGCGACCGGCGATTGTAGCGGGTCGGGCGCGACTTTCCGCATTCCTGGCTTGTTCCGCGCGCCGTGATTCTGCATAGTGCGCCCCCTCGAACCCCTCACTGCGACATCCCCATGGCCTCGACAATCGAATCCAGAATCGCCCAGGAACTGTCCGCGCACGTCCATCAAGTCGTCGCGGCGATTGCGCTGCTCG
>JBBIKV010000076.1:7753-20017 GCA_037445285.1 Nevskiaceae bacterium
CGGCCCAATCTGAGCAAGGGCTACCTGAGCGGGGCCGCCGGTCCCGACGCGCTTGCGCTGCTCGATGACGGCGCCACCGTGCCGTTCATCTCACGCTATCGCAAGGAGGCCACCGGAGGTCTCGACGACACGCAGCTGCGCAATCTGCAGGAGCGGCTGATTTATCTGCGCGAACTGGAGGATCGACGCACGGCGATCCTCTCGAGCATCGAGGAACAGGGCAAACTCACGCCCGCCCTGCGCGCGTCGATCGGGGCGGCGGATGCCAAGCAGCGGCTCGAAGACCTGTATCTGCCGTACAAGGTGAAACGCCGCACCAAGGCACAAATGGCACGCGAAGCGGGACTGGACGGCCTGGCCGTCGCGCTGCTCGGCGATCACTCGCTCGTGCCGGAATTGGAGGCGGCCCGGTATCTCGCGCCGCCATTTTCGAGCGAGCAGGGAGAAAACCCCGGAGTCCCCGACGTCAAGGCGGCCCTCGACGGCGCGCGTCAGGTCCTGATGGAACAATTCGCGGAGGACGCCGAGCTGCTCGCGAACCTGCGTGGCCACCTGCAGGATCAGGGTGTGCTGACCTCCGTGGTCGCGGAAGGCAAGGAGGAGGCCGCCGCGAAGTTTCGCGATTACTTCGCCTATCATGAGCCGCTGCGATCCGTGCCGCCCCACCGCGCCCTGGCACTGTTTCGCGGCCGGCGCGAGACCCTGTTGAAAGTCGCCCTGAGGCTGCCCGAAGACATCCAGGCGGAGACGGAGGGCAGCGCCACCGCCCGGTTCAATGCCTGCGAACAGCGTATCGCGGACCGGTTCGGCATCGCGGACCGCAGACAACCCGCCGATCCCTGGTTGCTGCAAACCGCGCGCTGGACATGGCAGGTCAAGCTGTCCTGGCAGATGGAAACCGAGCTTCTGACGGAACTGCGCGAACGCGCCGAGGAGGAGGCCATCCGGGTGTTCGCCCACAACCTCCACGATCTGCTGCTGGCGGCTCCCGCGGGACCCCGCGTCACCATGGGGCTCGATCCGGGGCTGCGCACGGGCGTCAAGGTGGCGATCGTCGACCGCACGGGCAAGCTGCTCGACACCGCCACGGTCTTTCCCCACGTTCCCCGCAACGACTGGGAAGGCACCCTCGCGACGCTGGCGCTGCTCGCGCGCAGGCACGCGGTGGATCTCATCAGCATCGGCAACGGCACCGCTTCGCGCGAGACCGACAAGCTGGCCGGCGAACTGATGAAGAGGCGCCCCGAACTGAAGCTCACGAAGGTCGTGGTTTCCGAGGCCGGCGCCTCGGTGTACTCCGCCTCGCAACTCGCCGCGAACGAGTTCCCGTCGCTCGACGTGACGCTGCGGGGTGCCGTGTCGATCGCCCGCCGCCTGCAGGATCCACTCGCCGAACTGGTGAAAATCGACCCGAAGTCGATCGGCGTCGGTCAATATCAGCATGACGTGATGCAAACGCGCCTGGCCCGCAGCCTCGACGCCGTGGTCGAGGACTGCGTCAACGCCGTCGGCGTCGACGTCAACACGGCCTCGCCGGCCCTGCTGGCGCGCATTTCGGGACTGTCGGCATCGCTGGCCGACCACATCGTGAGCCATCGTGACCAAAACGGCGCCTTCGCATCGCGCGAACAGCTGAAGAAGGTCCCCCGCCTGGGTGCCAAGACCTTCGAGCAGGCCGCCGGATTCCTGCGCGTGATGAACGGCGACAACCCGTTGGACGCATCGGCCGTGCATCCCGAGGCCTATCCTGTCGTCGAGCGAATCCTCGCCGACATCGAGCGGCCGGCGCGTGAACTGATCGGCGACGTGGCGACGTTGAAAAGGCTGGACCCGTCGCACTACATCGATGAGCGCTTCGGCCTGCCGACGGTGCGTGACATCCTCGTCGAACTCGAAAAACCCGCACGCGATCCGCGGCCCGAATTCAAGACCGCGGAATTCAAGGACGGCATCGAAGAGATCAAGGATCTGCGGCCCGGCATGCTGCTCCAGGGCACCGTCACCAACGTGACGAACTTCGGTGCGTTCGTCGACGTGGGCGTGCACCAGGACGGTTTGGTGCACATCTCGATGCTGTCCAACAAGTTCGTCAAGGACCCGCACGAGGTCGTCAAGGCGGGCGAGGTCGTCAAGGTGAAGGTTCTGGAGATCGACGAGAAGCGCAAGCGGATCGCCCTGACGATGCGGCTCGAGGAGCCGACCGCAAGACCGCGCGGCGGGGCCGCACCTCCGACACGGGACCCTCGGCCGGTCCCCGCCCGCAACCCCGCGCCACCGCGCGGCGGCGGCGCGATGGCCGATGCCCTGGCCCAGGCATTCAAGCGTGGGTCCTGATCCTCAGCGGGCCCTGACCGGCCTGGGCTCCGTGCGGTGCCGACGATCGCCCCGGTCGTCGGGCGCGCTCTGCATCAGAAACCCCGGCCTCTCCGGGAGGAGTGCCGGTTTGCGGGCCAGGCACGCGATGAATCGCTTCTGCAGGGCGTCGTGCACGGCCGGCGGGAGGCCGCCGATGCGGATCCACTCGAGCAGCAGCGCGTCCCAATCTCCCGCGGCCTGCGCACCCTGCCCCATTCCGGACATCAAGCGTTGCACCTGATAATCCCGGCGCAATGACTCATCCTCGGCGGGCGACGATGCGTCGCCGAGAATCTCGGCGCGAATGCACAGAAGTCGCAACGCCTTCTCCGCGGCATCGCCGTTCCCGGCCGCGATCGAATCGGCCGCCGCAAGAGCCTCCTTCAGGGCGTTAAGCGCCCCCTTCGGCCAGCGCGGAATCCCGGCCATGAACGTCACGACCCCCTGTTTCAACGCCTCGCGATCCTCCGCGCCCCGCAACACCGCCCATTCGTAGGTGCGCACGCGGCGGACCGCTTCGAGCAGATTCTCGCGGGAGCGCTCGTCGTCGCGCCGCCGTTCACGGGTCAGCTGGGTTTCGAACCCGGCAAGCGCACGTTTGAAACGGTCGTGCAATCCGCGCGCCTCGGCCCTGGGCATCTCATCGAGCGCTTCGAAGGCGGACTGCCATTCAGGAATGCGCGCCGCCGCCGCCGCCAACTCCGGTCCCGACGAGCCGGACATGCGCTCGACCTCCTCGCACAACTCCACCGCCTTCAGCTTGGCGGCCTCCAGCCCGGCGGTGTAATCCGAGTGCGCCTGGTCGCGGCGCGAATACACGGCGTCGCACACCTCCCGAAACTCGCTCCACAGCGACTGGTCCTGGTCGCGCGGCGCCTGACCCGTCTCCTTCCACAGAATCTGCAGCCGCTTGACGGCGTCGATGGCCTCGCGGGTATCTTCCTGTGCGAGCAGATGTCGCGCCCGCTTGATGAGGGATTGCTTGTCCGCCACATTGCGTTCGTACCACCCATCGAGCCGCGCCTGCAACCGCGCCAGAGAGGCCTCGAAACCTGCCTGAACTGCCCGGCTGGCCCCTCGGTCCACCGGGAAGAACCGGCGCCATTCCTGCGGCGCCTCACGCAACACACTGGCGAGGAGGCGCCAGTCGGTTTGCTCCCCGCCCTGGGATGCCTCGAATGCCGTCAGCCGCTCGAGCAATGTCTGCCGATGGACGAGATTTTCCTCGCGCCGCCGTGCCTGGGCGGCGAAATATTCACGGCAGGGCTGATACGCCGCCTGCGAGGCCTGGTGAAACCGCTCCCACTCCGCCGGCGTGTCGCTCACGATCCCCTTGCTGATGGTTCGCCATTCGTCCTGCAAACTTTTGATGCGGCGCGAGAGCGCCTGCGGCTCCTCGCTCGATCCGATCAGCGACTCCATCTCCCCGATCAATGCTGCGCGCTTGGGAGCGACTGCATAGTCCTTCCATTGCTTCAGTTCGTTCAAATTGGAGTCGAGTTCGTGCAATTGTCGGGTCAGATGAGGCGGCTTCGACGCCAGGGACGGCAGCTTCTCCTCGATCGCGCGACGCAAGCCGGCCGCCTGCTGGGTCTTGCCGCCGCTCAGCGCTTCTCCGGCCTTTCGAATCAGGCCGCCGATCTGGCGCACGATCCGCTCCCGCGCTGCGCGCATCTCGGACTGTAAGGCGGCTTCGGCCCGCTCGACGGCGGCGGCTGCTTCGCGAACCCGCGCATCGGCGTCGGCCCGTGCCGCTGCCGCCTCACGGGCGGCCATTTGCTCACGTTCGCGCGCCTCCTGGGCCGCCTGCGCCGCGGCCTGCCGCAAAGCCTCCTGCGCGACCAGACGCACGTGTCCGGCAATCACTTCACGGCAGCGATCGACGGCCTCCTGACAGCGCTGTGCGCTCGAGGCATCCGGCGCCGGAGACAGCGCCTGCCAGCGGCCGATCAGGTGTTCCAGGGTGGCGACATACAGGGGCTCATGGCTCCGCCGCGCATGCCGCTCGAGCGATGCGCACACGGCTTCCACCTCGCTCGCGTACTGCGCCGCCCTGCGCTCCGCGGCGGTCAACGCATCGCACTTTTCCCTGATGATTTTGTATACCGATTTGTCCTTGCCGCGGACCTGGCTCAGCAGCCGCCGCAGTTGTTCCGGATCCTCGACCCGCTGCGCGGCCAGTTGCCGCAATTGACTGGTGGATCCTTCGATGACGAACCGGGCAATCTGCGCGGGATCCTCGAGTGCGTCGAGTTCGCGCGCCTGCGCCGCCGCCATGGCCGCCGGGTCAGCCGCCGGAGCGGCCGCCGCGCGGCCGGCCCGCGCGTCGGGTTCGATCCGCTCATCCCGGGTCGCCGGCGCAGTGGGGGTTTTGGCGAAGAAGCGCTCGAAGAGCTTCATCGTGCGGCGCCTGGACTCACCGGGCCGGTCCCGGCCGTCGCGATCGAGGTCAGTGCGGCTTCCAGGCGGGCGACCGTGCGCAGCGGATCGTGCAACTTCTCCAGACCGAACAGGCCGATGCGAAAACTGCGATAGTCGGCGCCTTCGTCGCACTGCAGGGGAACGCCGGCGGCGCTCTGCAGACCGGCGGCGGCGAATTTCCGTCCGGATTGGATCTCAGGGTCCGTGGTGAAGCTGACCACCACGCCCGGAGCCTCGAAGCCCTCCGCCGCGACGCTCGCGAATCCCCGCTCGAGCAGGAGGGCGCGCACGCGGCGGCCGAGCTCCAGTTGTTCGGCGCGCACTTTCTCGAAGCCGTAGCGTTCGGTCTCGAGCATCACGTCGCGCAGCACCGCCAGGGCATCGGTCGGCATGGTCGCGTGGTAGGCGTGACCGCCGTTCTCGTAAGTCTCCATGATCTGCAGCCATTTCTTCAGGTCACACGCAAAGCTGGTGCTGACGGTCCCGTCGATCCGTTCCCGGGCGCGCTCGCCGAACGCAACCAGGGCGCAGCACGAGGGTGCGCTCCAGCCCTTCTGTGGTGCGCTAATCAGCACATCGACATGATTTGCCGGCATGTCGACCCACACGGTGCCGGAGGCCACGCAATCGAGCACGAACAGCCCCCCGACCTCGCGCACCGCCGCACCGATCGCGCGAAGATACGCGTCGGGCAGCATGATGCCGGAGGCGGTTTCCACATGCGGTGCGAAGAGCACGTCGGGCTTGTAGCGTCGAATCGCGGCGACCGCCTCGTCGAGCGGCACCGGTGCGAACGGCGCCTGACTCCCCTCTCGAATCCGGCGCGCCTTCAAGACCGTGCTGTCGGAGGGGATCCGCCCCGTCTCGAAGATCTGCGACCAACGGAAGCTGAACCAACCGTTGCGCAGGACCATGCACCGCTTGTCCGTCGCGAACTGACGCGCCACGGCCTCCATGCCGAAGGTTCCGCTGCCCGGCACGACGACCGCCGATCTGGCCCGGTAGACGGTCTTGAGCACGCGGGAAATGTCCTTCATCACCCCCTGGAATCTCAGGGACATGTGATTCAGCGCGCGGTCCGTGTACACCACGGAGTATTCGAGCAGGCCTTGGGGGTCGGGTTGCGGTAGCAGTGCCGTCACGGGTTGGTCTCCTGATTGATGTGGGCGCCCTCGAGCAGCCTTTGGCAGTGCCTTATGGGCGCAATTCTACAGGATCCGGGCACCGGCATCGGCTCCGCCGCGGCGGAGCCGCGCTCGACGTCCGACGGCCGGGATTGCCTAAGCCGATTCGTTGTGCGAAGGTTGGCTCAACCCCACACACAACCTGCATCCAGGGCGCGAGGCGGGATCATGGCGGACGGGCTGGAGACATTGCAACTTCCTGCTGAAGGACCGGCGGATCCGCCCGCGAACCATGCTCAGCCGAAGTCCGCCGACGGCGGCAGCGGAATGACCGTCGAGGAGGAGGTGCTGAGAGTCGTCTCTGCACAGCTCCTCTATCAGCTGCACTGTGAATGTGGCCGCTCATGGTTTGCGTTGGAGCTGCCGACCTTCGTGAAATGCCCGGCCTGCAGGAAGGTGGGCATGGTGTCCCTGTGACGCCCCGACGGGGCCGACCCGATCACCACCATCCCCGCCGTTTGAACCACAGGATCGGCAACACCGTGCTGAGCGCGATGAGGGTCAGCCCATAGGGGTAACCCCATCGCCAGCCCAACTCCGGCATGTCGTGAAAGTTCATGCCGTACATGCTGGCGATCAAGGTCGGCGGGATGCCGACGACCGACACGATCGTCAAGACCTTGAAGATGTCGTTCTGTTCGGTGCTAATGAATCCGAGGATGGCATCCAGCAAGAATTGGGTCTTGCCCGACAAGTGGCCTTCAAAGTCGACCAATGAGGCGAGATCCTGGCGGGCGACGCCCAGATGAGCCTTGAGGTCCGGTGCCGGCCATTCGGCCGCCCTGTCCTGCACGAAGCCCACGATGCGCTGCAATCCCAGCAAGCTCTCGCGGATGAGGGAGAGCTGATCGCCCGCGCTTCCCACCGCGCTCAGCGTGTCACGCAATGCCTGCGCACCGCGCCGATCGCGCGCCGCCCCGCCGTTGGAGGGCCGGAACACCGCCGCCGAGATGGTCGCGAGCTCTGCACTGCGTTTTTCGAGCATGTCGGCCGCGTAATCGACCATGCCATCGATGAGCGCGGCGAACACGCCGGCGCTGCCGCCGAGCCGCCCTGCTTCGACCTCGGCCTGCACCACCGCAAAGGCGTGTATTTCCGAGAACCGCACGGTGACCAGCGATTGTGGGGAGAGGATGAATCCGAGCGGCACCGGGAGAAAACCCGTCGCCTCCGTTTGATTGGCCAGGGGCATGCTGGCATAGAGAAACTGCCCGTCGGCCCTGAGGCGGCTCGAACTCTCGATTTCCTGCAGCGAGTCGCGCGAGGGGACCCGGACTCCGGACTGCAGCGCCACCCGGGCGGTCTCCTCCGGGGAGGGATCGAACAAATCGCTCCAGAACGGCGGCAATGCCGTCGAGGGCGCTTCGCCGGGGGCGACATGGGTTCTAAGCACGTCGGCTGCGCGCCAATCCGGTCACCAAATCAGATCGTCAGGCACGGCAAAGCCAGCATACGCATCCTCCACGGGCGCAGCTTCCGCCGCCGGGACCAGCGGCACGACCGCCCGGTCGTCTCGCTCGCGAATGCGGGCGGCGATCGCCACGGGCACCCAGTCGTAATGCCCCTCGTGGCGGACGATGGCAACATCCCCGCGGGCCAGCCGCCCGCGAATCGCCGCATCGATCGCGATGCGGCGAATCTTCGAACCATCGACGAAGTTGTACGCCGGCTCGCCCTCGACCGCCGTCAGCCGATTCTGCTCGATCAGCTGTTTTATCTGGGCGAGCCGGGCCTTCCGCTCCGCCTTCTCCTGTTGCTGCCGGTTCAGCGCTTGGTCGCGGGCAACCTTGGCCGACGGCGGGGCCGGCCGACGCTCGTGGGCATCCGCGGCGGCGCGCTTCGGAGCGCCCTGCCGCTCCTGCCGCTGAAGTTGACGTTCCGCCTCGTTGGCCTGCTTCTTGTTGATGAGACCGGCCTTCAGCAGCTGGTCCCGTAACGATGTGCTCATGATCCGCGGGTGTCCGGTGTAGCCCTAGATGCCCTCCATGGTACCGCGGCCATCCGGCCCTTGCGGGCAATCATCGCAGCTGACTGTCCTTGCTGCCGCGCCGGTTGTAGCCGCTGAACCTGGCCAATTCCCGATCGTGCGCGTCCTGGCAGGCCACGCACAAACGCACCCCGCTGAAGGCCAGCCGGCGGGCCTCGGGGATTTCGGCGTCGCACTCGGCACAGTGCGTCAACGACGGTCCCTGCGGCAATTGGCTGCGCGCGCGGTTGATGCCGTCCTTCACGGTCGCGTCGATCTGGTCCTGTACCGCGCCATCGCCTGCCCAACCGGTCGCCATCGATTTGCTCCTCAAAGCGCCTCATCGGAATCTCATCCCCGCCATTAATGAACTCTCGAGAAGACACTTTCAAGACCCGTGCCCCCTTTGCCGCGAAAAATCCGCGCCGGTCGCATGGCCCGCCCCGGCCCTATACTCCGGACCGGAAACCGGAGGTCTTACCGTGAGCGCCGATCGTCGAACTGTCCGCCCAGTGGAGAATTTACCCGAACCGGGGACGCCCGCGTCCGCGCTTTCGCGGCGCGGTTTCGTCAAAGGGGCAGGCACGATCGGGTTGGCCGCCGCCACCACGCCACTGCGGACCCTTGCCGGAGGGGCCGCAGCCGTGCCCGCCGGTGGCACTCCGGAGCAAATTCACCTCACCTGGGGGGAGGACACCGCGCAGGCCGTATTCGTGTCCTGGGTGTCACCGTCGCAGGCCGTCAATCCGCGCGTGCTGATCCGCCGCGACGGCCCCGCGGACGACGTGATCCATGCGATCCAGCGGACCTATACCGACGGAATAAATGGACAGACGGTGTTCACCTACCACGCCAAAGTCGACGGCCTGCATCCCGGGGCGACGTACCGTTACTCCGTCACTGCGGACAACGATCAGAATGGACAGTCACCGTTAAGCGCGTCGTTCACCACCGCACCGAGGGGTCGTGCGGCCTTCCGCTTCACGAGCTACGGCGATCTTGCGACGCCGGAGACGGCCTGGGTGCTTTCATCCCCGCAAAGCCGGCACGCGGTGCAGGCAGTCGAACGCTTCAATCCGCTGTTTCATCTGCTGAACGGCGACCTCTGCTACGCCAACCTGAACCCCTCTGCACAACCGGCGGTGTGGGCGGATTTCGGGGCCAACACGCAACGCTCCGCCGCATTCCGCCCCTGGATGCCCTGTCCGGGAAATCACGAGATCGAGTTCGGCAACGGCGCACAGGGTTTCGACTCCTATCTCGCCCGTTACTCGCTGCCGAACAACGGCACCCGTTTCCCCGGCCTGTGGTACCGGTTTCGGGTCGGCTCCGCGCTGTTCATTTCACTCTCGGCCGACGATGTGATCTATCAGGACAGCGGCGCCTTCGTCCCCGGGCCCGCGCCGTTGACGCCGGCCCCCATCACGGGAAACGCATCCATCCCACCCGGCACATCGCTCTACAACCGCGGCTTCAGCGGCGGCGAGCAAACACGTTGGCTCGAGCGGACGCTCGCGACCGCCGCAAACGACAGCGGAATCGATTGGATCATCGTGCAGATGCATCAGGATGCACTCAGTTCGTCCAAGAACGGCAACGGATCGGACAAGGGGATACGTGAGACCTGGCTGCCCCTCTTCGATCGCCACGGCGTCGACCTGGTGCTCTGCGGCCACGATCACGACTATGAACGTAGTTGGCCGGTGCGGGGGTGCAACCACCATACGGGCCGCGATGTGATCACCGGAGCCGCGGTGGACACCCGCCAGCCCAGGCCCGTGGTCACGAGTCCGCCGGCGGAAGGTGGATTCGACACACGACAAGGAACGGTGCATCTGATTCTGGGCGGTGGCGGCACCAGCGCGCCGCTCGATGCCTATGGGGTGAATCCCGCCAACGGCCTGCCGCAGGCGAAGGTCATCACGCGGGCAAACCGGCCGGTGCCGGGTCCGACGCCCGGCACCTACATACGGCCCGGCGCCGATGCGGTGGAAGATGCGATCTGGTCCGCTCGCCGAGATACCGAGACGGGCTACGGTCTGGCCGTGTTCGATCTCGATCCCGGTGTTCCGCACGGCAAGACGTCGATCACAATCCGCTATTACCACGCCCCCGGTGCGGACGGGGTGCCCACGTCCGATTACGTATTGTTCGAAACGGTGGTGCTGGCAAAGTACCGGCGCTAGCGACCGCGTTGCAGAAGACCGGGCAGATTGACGACCAGCACCCCCGCGAGCACGAAGAGTGCGCCCAGGCCGAAGCGAAGGTCGACGGCATCGCCGAGAAGCGCCGCGCCGAACCCCACGCCGAACAAGGGCGTCAACAATGACAGCAGCATGAGACGCGAGGTCAGATAGTGACGCAACAGCCAAAACCAGACGAGATAACTCGTGATCGCGACCAACAGGGTCTGATACGTCAGCGACAGCGCCGTAAGCGTCGTCCATTCGACCCGTGCCTGCCCGCTTGCCGCGGCGAAGCCGCCCAGAAGCAGTGCCGCCATCCCCACTTGATACAGCACGGTCTTCGCGGTGGCGGCCCTCCCGATGCGACCCCGCCGCAACACGACGTTGGCGAGGCCCCAGCTCACGCCGCCCATCAGCGCCAGCAGGTCGCCGGTGAGGATTTCCCCGGCAGGTCGTCCGCCCCAGCCCAGGAACGCCACCACGATTCCCGAGAACGCAACTCCCACGCCCAACCATTGGACCGCGCTCAGCCGCTCCTCCGGGATGAATTGCAATCCGAGCGCCGAAAAGATCGGCGCCGTGTACAGGAACACGACCGAATGCGCGGCAGTGGTGTGCAGGAGCGCCTGGCCCGCAAAAATGAATTCGAGCGAGAACATGATCCCGAGCAGCACGCCGCTCGGGAACGTGCCGTCGGCGAACGCCCGTCGACCTTCCTTCTTCAACACCCAACACCCGAAGAGCACCGATGCGCCGGCAAAGCGGATCGCCAGCTGCATCACCGGCGGGGCGCTGGCCGCCACGCCCTTCATCGCCACCTGTTGGAATCCCCAGGTCACGCACAGCAAGACGACCAGGACGGCCGCTCTGCCGTCGAGCGGGCGGCGGACGGGCAATACGGCATCCATTGAGTTCATGCGATCATCGGAGCGGACGGCGACCGTGAATTTCAGCCGGGCCTCCGCGCCTCGAGCGACTCGAGCGACAAACCTCGTCCGGCAACCCAGGCCCGCTCGCGCAGCCACGATGCCCGGATGGCCGACCACCACATCAGCGTCATGTGCATGCCGGGAAGCGGACCGGCCGACGGAATGAAGCAACTGTGCACGGGCACCGCGTCGCGCCCGTGCAGTCCCCAGGCGCCGAGCCGGGGCACGAAATCCACGGTCTCGAGTTCCAGGGCATTGAGGCGCCGGCAGACCTCGGCGGCGTCGGCGGGAACGGCAAGCGGCAGGGAAATCGTGGCAAGATACCCCGCGCCCGCGATGGGATGCGGCACGCCCGTGTCGACCTGCAGCAACGCCGTTTCGGCCTGCGGATCGATCGAGCGCGAGGGACAGTCGCCGCTCAGCGGCAACTCCGCCCATACCGCCGCGGTGTCGTTGGACGCGACCAAGCCGCGCTCCCGGAGCATTTTCGTCGCGGCGTTCAAGTCCTCCGGGTCCACCGGGTTTTGCCACTTTCCCGGCATCGCATGATGCCTGCGTTGCTGCTCCAATGCGGCGGCGGAGGCCGTGGCCAACGCGACGGACATGCCGAGGGGCAACTGGGCTCCGAAGGCGTTCAGGATCGTCTGCACCGTCAGATGCACCGCGGACTCGTTGGCGTGAATGGCGAATTGCGCGGTTTGGCGGAGCGTGCCATTTTCCAGATGATAGGCGCCATGGACCGCCATGGCGTTGAGCCGCTGCACCCCGGCCGCATGGAACCTCGGGACCCGCGCGGGATTGTATTGCGCGACGATGTGCGCCACGGCGACCGTCTGCGTGGCATTGGCATCGCGGTCCACCGGCACGAGGCGCAGGGTGCTGACGCCCGCCCCGCCCGGATGCACCAGACGGTACCCCTGGTCGATGCGCTCCAGCGGATGGGTGCTCAACGCCTTGTGAATCCGCTCTTCCACTTCACTGGCCACGATGTTCCCCGATCATTGCATCCTCCCGACCTCCGTCCCGATCCCGCGGAGCGGATCGTCCCTCACCGCCGCCGGTCCGCGCGGGGAGCGTGATGATGATGTGGGTTCCGGCGTCTGACAACTGTTCAATGCGGAACGCCCCGCCCAACAGCCGGGCCCGGTACTCCATGAGTTTCAAGCCCAACCCGGAGAAATCGGTCGAGCGGTGGTCGACTCCAGTGCCGTCATCCGCGATGC
>JBBIKV010000077.1:0-19546 GCA_037445285.1 Nevskiaceae bacterium
AGCGGGATGGCGTCGTTGAGTTTTTTCAACAGCGCCGGGTCCGTCATCGTCGACGTGTTGATCGGGGTCGCCACCGCGCCGGGGCCGACGCCCACCACCAGGATGCCGTGCGCGGCCAGTTCGACGCCCGCGGTGCGCGTCAGCATGCGCATGCCGCCCTTCGACAGACAATAGGCCGTGTTGCCCGGCATGGGCCAGTCCTCGTGCACCGACGTGATGTTGATGATCCTTCCGCCGCCGCCCTGCTTGATCATCTGCTGCGCGGCGAGCTGCGTTCCGAAGAACGCGCTCTTGAGGTTGACGTTCATCACCCGGTCGTACTGCTGTTCCGTGGTTTCCAGAATGGAGGTGCGGGTTTCGATGCCGGCATTGTTGACCATGATGTCGACGCGCCCGAATTCGGTCACCGCCGCCGCTAGGAGCTTCTGCAGTTCCGTGTACTGGCTGACATCCGCCTGCACCCCGATGGCGCGGTCGCCCAGGGCGCGCACCTGTTTTTCGAGATCCTCGGCCGTCTCCGGGTGGACCACGTAGTCGATGACGACGTTCGCCCCCTGGCGGGCGAGTTCCAGGGTCACGGCCATGCCGATGCCGCTGTTGCCGCCGGTCACGATCGCCACTTTGTCACGCAATGTCATGCTGTCGCTCCTCCTTTTTTCAATTGACGCCTCGTGGAGGCGGGCGCCGGTGCGCAGGCGAGCGCAAGGCCGCCGAGCGCCACGCCGACCACCGCCGCCCCGGCATAGATCTCGCCGAGCGGCAGGCCGGCCGTCGCCTGCAGGCGGCCCACGCCGAATGCCGCCAGGCCGTAGCCTGCCTGATAGGCGGCGAGCAGGCCACCCGCCACCCGGCCGACCAGGCCCGCCGATTCGCGCTGCGCGAAACTGATGGCGAGCGGCAGCAGCGCTGCACAGCCCACGCCCGCCGCCGCGAACAACGCCAGGCCGAGCGCCGGGTGCGTACGCGGGGCGAAAGCGTTCCCGAGGAGCGCGGCGCTCACCAGCCACGGCGAGGCGCGCCATACGAGGGCCGTCGGAATCCAGCGCTCCGATGCCGCGAATCCCACCCGAGCCAGCGTGATCATGCCCCAGAACGCGGTGAGCGCCCAGGACGACAGAGCGGCGGCGGCTCCGAAGTGCTCCCGCATGTAGGGCGCCGCCCAGCTGCCGTTGACGGTCTCGCACACGCCGTATAGCAGGGCGATCCCGCCGAAAAGCCAGAGGCGGCGCGCCGCGCGCACCGCGGCCCCCGGTGCCGTCTCCTGCGCCCGCGGCACCGTGTCGTCGAGCCGCTGGTGATGGGCGGCGATCGTCGGCACCGGGATCAGGAGGACCAGCAACAGGGGCAGACCCCACCAGATGCCGAACCCGACGAACACCGCGATGAATACCGGCGCCAACGCCGTACCGAGACCCAGCAGGGCGTTCATGCGCAGCACCGCCCGGTCGGTCTGCCGTGGAAAGTACGCTGCGGCCAGGGTGTTCAGCACCAGCAACAGCATCGCGAGCCAGTTGCCGCACAGCCCGAGCAGGTACCGGTGTTTGGTGCTGAGGCCGCCGTGCCGCAGGCCCGCCCCAAGTGCGGAGGCTGCGATGGCCATGAGCGCCTGAGGTAGGAACAGGGCGCCGTACCCGCCGCTCGACATGCCGTAGCCGGAAGGATCGGTGAGCACCGGAGCCGCCGCCGGAAAGGTCACCAACGCCACGCCTTGGAGCATTCCGGCGGCATGCACGGCGAGGATCTCCCGGCGTCGATTCATGATGTCAGCCGAGCTGCGCGCGATCCGGACGGCCGTCACCAGCCCACTGCCTCTCCGTCCTTGCGATGATCCGATGCCGCGCGATACAGGCCGCGAACCGGTTGCCCCGCGTCGGCGCCGGCGTTCGGTGTGGCGTCCGGCTGGAACCAGATTCCCTGGAAGCCTCCCATGTCCTCCCCGTTCACGGACTTGACCCGGTGACCCATGGCCTTCAGGCGCGAACCCACGAGATCGAACAGGTTCGATTCCAGCTGCAGTTCGTTGGTGGCCTGCGCATGGGAAAAGCGGGCGGCATCGCTCGCGGCCTGTGGATTGGCTCCGAGGTCGATCATGTCGATGAGCACCTGGGCATGGCCCTGGGCCTGCTGGCTGCCGCCCATCAGGCCGAAGCTCATCACGGGATGGCCGTCCCGCATCAAGAAGCCGGGCAGCAGCGTGTGAAACGGGCGCTTATGCGGGGCGATGAGGTTGGGACTGCCGGCGCGGAGCGAAAACAGGGCGCCGCGATCGTTCAGCACGAATCCGTATCCCGGCACGGTGATCCCGGAACCGAAGCTGTCGTAGATGCTGAAAATGAAGGACACCATGTTGCCCCAGCGGTCCGCCACCGTCAGATACACGGTGCCTCCCACGGGGTCGCCCCGCGCTTCCGGCACGGCCGCCTTGCGCAGGTCGATGCGGCCGCATAATCCGGCGGCGTACTCCTTGGAGGTCAGCCGCGCCACCGGGACATCCGCGAAGCCCGGGTCGGCGTCGAAGGCGTAGAGGTCGGCATAGGCGAGTTTCTTCGCTTCGACCAACAGGTGCCAGTAGGCCGGGGAGCGCGGGCCGAGCGTGCGCAGGTTCACGCCGAGCCGCGGTGCGCACACCTCGAGGATGTTGAGCATTTCCAGCACGGCGAATCCTTGCGTACTGGGCGGCATCTCGTACACGTCATAGCCGTGATAGTTCGTGTGGATGGGCTCCACCCAGTCCGCATGCGTGGCGGCAAGGTCCTCCGCGGTCATCGTTCCGCCGGCGGCGCGCGACTTCGCCACGAGGGCTCGCGCGATGTCGCCCTTGTAAAAGGCGTCGCGGCCCCCGGCCTCGAGCAGCCTGAAGGCGCGCGCCAGCCCAGGATTGCGCACCAGGGCATACACCGGGGGCACCTTGCCGTCGGCGAGGAACGTGGCGACGGAATCCGGGTCGCGGGCCAGGATCCCGGCGCCATAGATCCAGTCGTTGCGGATTCGCTCGGTCAGGCCGAACCCCTGTTCGGCGAGCTGTGCGGCCGGCTCCAGGGTTTGTTTGAACGTCATCGTGCCCGCACGTTCGAGCAGCATGCTCCAGCCGTCGACGGCCGCCGGCACCGTGACGGAGTCGATGCCGTGCTCCGGCATCCGGGCGGCATAGCCGCGCTCCGCCAGATGATCCGGCGTGGCGCCCGACGGGGCGCGGCCGCTGGCATTCAGCGCAATCAGCCGGCCCTCCTTCGCCAGCCAGGCGATGACGAACACGTCGCCGCCGATGCCCGCGCTCTCCGGTTCGACGACGTTCATGACTGCCGCGGTCGCGACCGCGGCGTCGAAGGCGTTGCCGCCCTCCTGAAGAATGCGCAGGCCGGCCTGCGCCGCCAGCGGTTGGCTGGTGGCGACCACGCCGTTGCGTGCGAGCACCTCCGAGCGGGTCTGCGGCAGCCAGCCGCTGGTACGATCGCCGCGCACGGCGGTGAACGCCGGCGCGGCGGGGGCCGGGCTGCCGACGGCCCCGGGCGCCTGCGGCGCAATCGCGAACAGGATGACGAGTGACGCGCGGAAAACCGTGTCGTGAAGCGGCATCGTCCAGTTATACCACGCGTCGCCATCACGCCGGCAGCCGGGGCCGATCGCCGCGAGCTCAGTATCCGGGCGGCGCCATGGCTCCGAGATCGATGCGTCCGTACAGGCCGCCCGTCTGGTTGTTGGTGCCGGCCACGAAGAACAAGGTGTTGTGCGGCTGGTGGGCGGCGTCGTTGCCGAAGGCGATGCCCCAGAGGCCCGGCGTGGCGATCGGCGTCATCTGCGCATCGCTCAAGGTGCCGAGGAACATGCCCGACTGCGGATCGAAGGCGTTCACCCAGCCGTCGCCGAAGTTTCCCACCAGCAGGGCGTTGCTGAACGTTCCAAAATCCGCCGGTGCGAGCGCCAATCCCCACGGCGCGTTCAGCGGTCCCCGGGCGATCAACTGTTTGATGAGTTGACCATTGGTGTCGTAGACGTCCACGAACCCGAGGCCGGCGCCGCTGAGGTTGTCCTGGTTCGCCGGCGCCGCCTGTTGCGCGTACGTCACGAAGATCTGCGTCGCGCCGTTCGCACCGCTGTTCAACGCCTGGATCCCGAACGGCGCGAAACCCGGGGGAATCGCCGGGTCGCTGAAGGTGAAGGCGGCCGCCGTACTCGCCTGTTTCGCGAAATGCACGTCGAACACATCGACCTTGGCATTGTGAAAATCGGTGGCGTAGAGGTATTGATTGCCGCCATTCATGGCGATGGCCAGCCCCTTGTACACCGCTCCGCCGGCATCCGCGTACGCGGTGATGGCCTGGGTCTTGTTCACGCCGGGCGACCAACCGGCGATCAAACCGGCCTCGCCGTCGTAGAGGAAGGAGGCGGCCGCGGCGGCACCGCCCGCGCTCACCACGAAATCCGATGCGCGGGCGTTGTAGACGATGCCGGTCGGCCCGAACTCCGTGCCGGCGGCGTTGGGCGGCAGGCTCACCGCCAAGGGGCCCGTGGCAGGCTGCGCGACTCCCTTGCCGTCGTACAAGGTCGACGCCCAGGTGGCATTGTTCGCCACCCAGGCGGGATCGGTGGTGCCGCCCGGAATCGACAGCCCCCAGGGATTCACGAGATTCGTGTCCACCGTCAGGGCCATGCTGCCCGCGGTGTTGGCGACCAGCTCCGACTTGGCATACGGGGTCGTCGTGCTGCCCGCCGGCATCATGGCCGAATAGCTGCCGCCGTAACCCATGCCGCCGCCGCCGCAACCTGTCTGCATGAGCGCGCACGCCAGCCCGGTCAGCACGCCCGCCGCGGTTCGATTGGCAATCATCGTTCATACTCCGCGGCGACGTTCGTGATCGCACCGTAAGCTCCGTGCTGCTCGCCGCCGGGCCCGGCCGCGTAGAACAGCGTATCGACCGGCTGCGCGTCGACCCCGTTGCCGAACGCGAGCCCCCACAGACCGTCGATGTGGATCACCTGGCCGTCCTTGCGGCGCAGCTTGCCGAGCGGTTCTCCGGTGCGGGCGTCGTAGGCGTTGACGACTCCGTCGCCGAAGTTGCCGACCAGCAGCGCTCCGCCGAAGCGGCCGAAGGATCGAGGCGCGAGCGCCAGTCCCCAGGGTGCGTTCAATGCGCCATGCGCGGCGAAATGCGTTATCAGCCGTCCCATCGGATCGTACACGTCGACGAAGCCGAGGCCGGCACCCGCGACGTCGTCGTGCTGTGCCGAATCCTGTTTGGCGTAGGTGACGTACAGGTCGCCGTTGATGTTCTGGATTCCGAACGGTGCATAGTCGGCCGGCACGTCCGGATCGTGAAAGGCACCGGGCAGGTCGACGGGCTGAAAGTTGCCGTCGAACACGTCGACGCGCCGGTTGTGAAAGTCCGTGGCGTACAGCTGGAGGGTGGCGCCGCTGCCGCTCTGGGCGAGCCCCTTGTACACCGCGGCGCGGGCGGAGTTGTCGACCGCAATGCGCGCATTGTGCAGGTCGACGCTCGGCGCCCAACCGCTGATGATGCCGTCTTCGCTCGCGAACAGAAACTTGGCGGGGGCCGCCGTGAGCGTCTTGCCCGTGCCCGAGGACACCACGAACTGAGACGAGGCATTGAACACGATGCCGGTCGGCGATCCCCATGCCGCGCCGCTCGAGGGTGCCGCGGGAATGCCGACCACCAGTGGAATCGGATTGCCGGTGCCGTCGTACAGGGTCGACTTGCCGCTGCCGTTGTCCGCCATCCAGACCGGGCCGGTCGGATTGAACGCCACGCCCCAACCGTTCACGAGATTCGCGTCCGCATGCGTGCCGCCGGCGCCGGTGTCGGTCACCAACGGTGTGACGGCGTAGGCATTGCGGCCGCCGGCGTCCTCGCCGCGATCCGCGGCGTGCGCCATGCCGATGGGCGCGATCAGCAGCACCGCGGCGCCGACCTGCGTCCATGTCCTGAGGGTCGAGATATGCATGTCCTTGCTCTCCAAGAAGTGGTGTTGTAGCGAGAAGGCGTGTCGAGCCACACGACCGCGCGTGTGATGTCACTCGACGCAGGGTATGTACCGGCGGGCGCGCCGCGGGTTCAATCGCGCGTGTGGATTCGCCGGGCGTGCTCGAGGGAGGTGCTCGCGGCCACGGCCGTGGAGCAGGCCGGCTGAGCCACCGCGTCGAACGCCGCGCACACGTCGACCGAGGCGATCGAGCCGGCCGCATTGCGCTCGCTGTTCAGGAGCAATCGGCGTGCGGTGCCGGCATCGAGCGGATGCTGTTCGAGCAGCAATGCCACCAGTCCGCTCACTTCGGCGGCGGCCAGGGAACTGCCGGAGGCGAAGTCGTAGTGGGCGTCCGGCGTGAGCGTGAGAAGTCCCTCGCCCGGCGCATACAGTACCTGCGCCAGGTGCGTGGCATTTTCGGCCCGGTCGACCGCGAGCACACCGGGCACGCCGGCGGGGAAACCGGCCGGCGTGCCGTCGGCGGCCACCGCGCCGACGAAGATGACGCCATGCGCCACGCCCCAGGTGACCAGTTGGGCCAGCAAGGGGTCGGCGGGCCCGGTGAGACTCAGGTTGACGATTCGGGCATGAGTCCCGATGGCGTAGGTGATCGACTGGGCGAGTGTGAAGGTGTTGCACACCGCATGCGGTTCGCCGGACTCCTCCCAGCAGGCCTTCAACGCGCTGAGCTGCGCCTCCGGTGCGACGCCGGCGATGCCGATGCCATTGCCCTCGCGCGCCGCGATCACGCCCGCCACTTCGGTGCCGTGCACGTCGGATTTGAACGCCCGCGCACCGCCGCCGGTGAAGTCGCGCCATTCCGCCACGGCGCCCGCCAGATCCGGATGCTCGATGCTCACTCCGGTATCGATCAGTGCGATGCGCACGCCGCTGCCGCGGGCCACCCGGTGCGCGCGGTCGAGACCGAGGAGCGCCAGGTTCTTCTGCAGCGAACGGTAGGGATCGCCTGCATCGCCGAGGGTGCCCGCATCGCCGAGCGTGCGAAAATTCTGCAAAGGCTCGGCGATGCGCACGCGCGGATCGCGCATCAGCCGCGGCAGCAGGTCGGTCAGGGTGCCCGTACCGATCTGGAACACCACGCACTCGAGCTGCAGCGGATCGATGGGCCAACCGGCAACGGTATGCAGGTCGTACTCACGCTGCAGCGTGGCGATGAGGCGCTTGCTGCGGGCCGACGGACCGTAGCGGCCGACGGCATCGTAGCCGCGCACCGTGGCCCCGGGGCGGCTCGCCACGCCGGCGGCCTCGTTGTGAACCGCCACCACCACGTACCGTTGCGGGTTCTCGCTGACTTCGCGCGGCAGCTTCGCGTTCTCGAGCGGCAGATCGGCGCAGCCGCCGAGGATCAGCAGCAGGAACCCCGCCGTCCGTGCCCCGAGGCTCATCGCGGCGGGCTGGGCGGCAGCGGCTCGAGCAGCCGCACGCGCGGGTCGGTGCGCATGTCCGTGACCAGGCGCTGCAACTGTGCGCCGTCGACGCCCGCGGGCGCCGCCACGGTCCATGCATGCTGCGGGGTGGGCCCATCGACGATGCGCAGGTTCCGGACCCGAAGCAGCGACTCGAAGGCGCGCAGACTCAGGTCGGGCACGACGACCAGACGCAGCGCGTGACCCAGGTCGGGGGGCGCGGCAGGGGATGTCGCCGTGACGAAGCGCGGCGCGGTGTAGTGGTTCATCATGGCGCCGATGCCGAGTAGCACTGCCGCCGCCATGCCGAGCGCCAGCCCCCGGCGGGAAGTGCGCCGGTCACGGCCGAGTGGCGCGGCGGGCGTCGGCGCCGGTTCGGGCGCATCCAGCCGCGCCATGAGGCGTGCGAACGTCGGCTGGGGCGCGCACTCGCGCGGCTGCACCGCGGCCATCGCGGCCTGCAGGCTGCGCTGCGCGGCGAGTTCGCCGCGGCACTCGGCGCACGCTTCGAGATGCGCCGCCGTCCGCGTCATGGCCGAGGGATCCAGCCGGCCCGTCAGGAACCAGGGCAGGAGGTCGAAAGTCTCCCGATGCAGCTGCCCCGTCGCCGAGGAATCATTCGTCACGGTCGTTCTCCTTGCCCGCCTGCACCGGCCGTTCCGGCGAGCACCGGTAGACGTGAGCGCAGCTTGGCGCGGGCATTGAACATGCGGGTTTTGACTGTATTCACGGGACAATCCATGATGGCGGCGATTTCCTCGCAGGAATGTCCAAGGTAGTAGGTCAGCTCGAGCACCATGCGCTGTTCGAGCGGCAATTCGGCGAGTGCCGTATCGAGCCAGTCGCGTTGCTCGCGCGACTCTTCGGGCGAGGGCAGAACGAAATCGGGCGACCCCGCCTCGACGGAGTCGAGTTCGACCGACGCCGCCACCGTGCGGTGTGCGGTCGAGTTCAGTGCCTTCAGCGCGCGACGATAGGCGATGCCCATGATCCAGGTGGAGAGCCGCGACGCGCCGCGGAATTCCGGCGCCTTGCACCACACCACGTACAGCGTGTCGTTGACGATCTCCTCGGCCCAATCCTCGCGGCGCACGAATCGCCGCAGGAACGCCGTGATCCGCCGGTGATAATGCTCATACAGTTCGCGGAACGCCGCGCGGTCGCGCCGCGCGACGCGCTCGATTAGCGCCGCTTCGTGCTGCGCACCGAACGGGCCGCCCACCGGCAGCTGGCACGGCGCAGCGCCGCCCGCGCTCCGGATCAACGGTTCCACAGGTGCCGGATGTGGTGCATTTGGCAGGTGAGTACCCCGTGACGCCTCTTCGGTTCTACGCGCCCCGTCACCGGGATGCCGGTCCGCCGAAGCTCCGCAGCGCGGAGACCACCAGCCGCCGCTCGGCCGCCTGCCCGCCGAAGAGGACCCGAGCATGATGGTCGGCGGCTACGGCCGACAGGTCCAGACGCCATCGCGCAAGGGTCATCGCAATCCCGGCGCTGCCGTACCCATAGCCGGCGTCGATCGGCGCCGCCAGGTGCCTGTAACCCACGCCGGTCGAGAAGGTGCAGTGGGCGCCGAGCGGCCAGCGCGCCTCGATTTCCAATGCCTGCGCCGGACGCTGCCGGTTCACTCCCTGCGTCGCATAGCGGGATGTATCCGGCGACACGTAGAGCGTGCCTGAGAGAAGTTCGCGCCACTCCAAGGAGGCCGACAGTTCGGTGTAGGCGTAGGACAGGTCCGCGGGGTTGCCCGGATAGAAGTAGCGGGCCAGAGTGGCTCGGGCCACCCAGTCATCGCTCAGATCGCGGGACGCCCCGCCGTAGACCCCGACCTCGAGCGGGGCGCTCGGGCCCGGATTGAGCTTGACCGTCGCGAGGGTGACGCCGGCGAAGAGATTCGCGTCGCTGCGGTAGTGGCCGTCGATCAAGGCGGCCGAATTGCCCTGGCTTTGCGACAAGCCGTGATACAGGTAATCGGAGGCGACCGCGACGAAGCCGCCCGCCGCCCCGTCGGCGCGGGCGACGCCAAGAGCGGCCAACCCGGCGAGGAGAATCGTCCATCGGCATAGGCGCCGCTCTTTACGTGGGTCCATCCGGGTCCACCCTGTTCGGTGACAATATTGCATATTCCGGAGCGCGCAGGCGAGCGGTTGTCGTCGTCCGACGACAGGCGTCCAACCCCCGGTGTGCCGCTATACTCGCGTCGTAATCGAATAAAAACCATCAGGGGCGGCGCCGATGACCGTGGCATCGTTGACGGCTAATCTCGACCAGCATCGCTCCATCATCGAGGCGTTGTCGGAGATCGACCGGCTGCTGCTCCAGAGTTCGGCGCTCGAGCCGATCCTCGACCGGGTCCTGCCCAGCATCGGCTCCGTGCTCCGCTGCAAGTCGGCGTCCGTCATTCTCGTGGACGGCGACTGCCAGGACCATGCGCGAGCCTACGATTTCTTCACCGATGCCGCGACCAAACGTCCGCTGCGCCGGCTGGAGGTGGACGTCCGGCATTTGACCGAGGCCTGCCGGCAGACGATGTGCTGGTGGACCACGCCGGACGATGTTCACTTCGCCTCGTTTCTGGCGCCGTTGGCGGAATCCGGGGCCACGGTGTTTCAACTCTGCTCCCTGCACCACGATCAGAAGGTCTCGGGATTCCTGTGTGTCGGACATGCGCAGCCGCTCAAGGCGTCTGTGAGCCGCGGGATCGGCGTCACGGAATTCGCCGAGCGGCTGTCGGTGGTGCTGGCCAATCACGAGCGCATGGCGCAGCTTCACCGGCATGCGAATTTCGATGCATTGACCGATCTGCCGAACCGCAGCCTGTTCCTCGATCGCCTGGAGTGCGAACGCCGGAAACTCCAGGAGTCCGGCGGCCGCGCCGCCCTTCTGTACATCGATCTCGACCACTTCAAGCGCATCAACGACGTCGAGGGCCACAGTGCCGGCGACGCGGTGCTGCGCCTGGTGGCGAGCCGCATCGTTCACTGTGTGAAGGCGACGGACACGGTGGCCCGGCTGGGCGGTGATGAATTCGCGGTGTTCCTGGCGCAGGTGCCGAACGACGATGCGGCGCGGCAGGTCGCCGTCCGCATCCTCGACTGTCTGAGCCGGCCGGTCAAGATCGATGGGCGCATCCACCAGCTCGGCGCGAGCATCGGGCTCGCGCGGGTTCCGGAGGACGGGGACTCGATCGAAGCGCTCATGAAATGCAGCGACATCGCGCTGTATCGCGCCAAGGAATCCGGCCGCGGGCGGGTGGTGTTCTTTTCGGCGGAAATCCAGGATCGGATGATCGCGCGCACGGCGCTCGGGGCGTCAGTGCGGCAGGCGGTGCAGAACCGGGACTTCGATCTCGCGTTCCAGCCCATCGTGTGCTGCCGGTCGCAGGCCGTGCTCGGAGTGGAGGCATTGCTGCGGTGGCCCAACGGACCTGAGGGGGAGGGGCGGTCGCCCTCGATATTCGTGCCGATCGCGGAGGAGAGCGATGCCATCCTCGATTTGGGGGCCTGGGTGTTGGCGACGGCGTGCCGTCAATTCGCGGCCTGGAAACAGCGCGGCCTGGGGCTGCGCTACATTTCCATCAATGTGTCCGCCCGTCAATTGAAGGACGGAGCGCTGCTCGATACCATCCTGGCGACGCTCGCGCGCCATGCGATCGAGCCCGCCGAGTTGCAGATCGAAATCACCGAGAGCGTATTGGCCGAAGGCGGCGCGACGGACCGAAACTTGCGCAAATTGTCGGCGCTCGGGGCGAAGCTGGCGCTGGATGATTTCGGGACCGGGTATTCGTCGCTCAATTACCTGCGCACTTTCCCGATCAGCACGCTCAAGATCGACCGCTCCTTCATGCTCGATCTGCCGGGCAATGACGGGGCCTGCCGATTGGTGGAGTCGATCATTCGGATGTGCGTCGCCTTGAAAAAAGAGGTGGTGGCCGAGGGGGTCGAACACCAGGGCCAGTTCGACTTCCTCAGTTCCCTGGGCTGCGGCGCCGTGCAGGGCTATCTCACCGGCCGGCCCATGATGAGCCCGGACGTCGGCAGGCTCCTGAGCCGCAGCCCGGCAGGCGCCTGATCGCGGGCGGCGACGCCGGCTGCCGACCCGGTCCCGCCGTCATCGACCCGCAACGCGTCGATGATAAGATCGGCGGCGTTTCGGCATCCTCCTTGGCGTTCGGGAATCCCTCATGCTACCTGCAGCCGTCGATACGGTCATCCCGGCGGACTCCGTCCGCGATCGCGCGCTGCGCTGGCGGCAGGCCGTCGTGGTGCTGTCGCTGTTCGGCGGGTACGGTTCGCTCTATTTTTGCCGCGCCGATCTGGCGGTGGCCACACCGCTCCTGGTCGAGGCGCTCGGGCGGCACGGCGTCGGCCACGGCGATGCGATCATAAGGATCGGTCAGATCGCCTCGCTGGGCGTGCTGGCCTACGGACTCGGCAAGCTCCTGCTCGGCGGGCTCGGTGATTTGTGGGGCGGCCGCACCAGTTTTCTCATCGGTTTGTGCGGCGCGACCGCGTTCACCCTCATGTTCGCCTCCGGCTGGGGAATGCCGTTGTTCAGTCTGGCGTGGATCGGCAACCGGCTCACGCAATCGCTGTCGTGGGCGGGCCTCATCAAAGTGTCCTCCAAATGGTTCGACTATTCTTCCTACGGCATGATCATCGGCATCCTGAGCATCAGTTATCTCGTGGGGGACGCGATGGCGCGCCAATGGATGGGTATGCTCATCGAGCTCGGTTTCGGCTGGCAGACGCTCTTCTACTTCGCGGCGGCGGTGGCTGGCTTTTTCCTGCTGGTCAACCTGCTGATTCTGCGCGAGTCGAGGGTGGATGCTGGATTTGCCGAGGCCACGCCGAATCCGCTCAATCTGTTCACGAATTCCGAGTCCCGGCCCCGCTCGATGCGGGATTGGCTGCTGCCCCTGGTGCGCAGCCGCGCCTTTCTGCTGGTGTGCCTGCTGTCGTTGGGCTGCACCATCGTCCGCGAGACCCTGAATCTGTGGATACCGGTCTACCTGCGCGACACCATGGGCTACAGCATGAGCAATGCGGCGCGCATGAGCGCGGTCTTTCCGGGGGTCGGTGCGGTTTCGGTGTTGCTGTCCGGTTGGCTCAGCGATCGTCTCGGTGTGAACGGCCGCGCGCTCATCCTGTTCCTCGGTTTGAGCGCGACCGCCGTGGCGCTGCTCGCGCTGATGTCGCTGCGGGCCGTCGGCGCGGGCTCGCTGCTGCCGCCGTTGGCCATCGGCGCCATCGCATTCTGCCTGCTGGGACCCTATTCGTTTCTGGGCGGGGCCATGGCGCTGGATTTCGGCGGCAAGCGTGCGGGCGCGTTGTCCTCGGGCATCATTGACGGCGTCGGCTACATGGGGGCGGTGGTTGCCGGCGATGGGATGGCGCGCCTCTCGGTCGCCCATGGCTGGCACGGCGTATTCATGGCGCTCGCGGCGGTAAGTGGGTTGGCGGCCCTGGCGGCGGGATGGCTGCATGTCCTCGGCGCGCGGTCCGCGAGGCGCGGGCGGCGACTGCCATGAACGATCCGGTACCCGTGAGGCGGGTATGGTCGGAACCCGGCCTGCTGCGCGTCGAATGGACGGACGGCACGGCGTACGAGTTTCCGAGCCTTTGGCTGCGCGACAATCGGCCCCAGGACCGTGATCCCCACAGCGGACAGCGCTTCACCGATGCCGCGGATCTGCCGGAGGATCCGCTGATCCGGTCGGCCGTTGCCGACGCCGGTGCGGTGACGGTCGAATGGGAGGGCGAACCGCTGAGCGCGTCATACGATCCGGCGTGGCTCAGGGCCCGGGCGGCGGACGCGGCGCCCGGCGCGCTGGAAGGTTCGCGACGGCGCTGGCTCGAGGGCTCGCTCCTCGACGCCACCGAGGATTTTCGCTGGGCGGCCTTCCCCGAGTTCGAGCGGGACCCGGCGGTGCGTGCGCAGTGGCTCGCCCGGCTGTTGGACGACGGGATCGCCTTCCTCCGCGACGTGCCGCGCGAGTCGGGCGGCCTGGTGCGGGCGGTCGCCTGGGCGGGCCGGGTCATGGAGACCAACTACGGATTGGTGTTCGACGTGCGCTCCGTCCCGCAGCCGGAGAATCTCGCCTATTCGGATTTGGGTCTGGGGTTGCACACCGACAATCCCTACCGCGAACCCGTGCCGGGCTTCCAGGCCCTGCATGCCTTGGTCACCTCGCCCGATGGCGGCGAGAGCCTGTTTGGCGACGGTCTCGCGATCGCCGAACACCTGCGTGCCGTGGCGCCGGATGCCTTCGAGCACCTGACCCGGACGCCGGTGCCGTTCGCCTACCGCTCCAAGGATGCGGAACTCCATGCCGAGCGGCCGCTGATTCAATTGTCGTGCAGCGGCGCGGTGACCGCCGTGCATTACAACAGCCGCTCGATCGCGCCCCTGCCGCTCGGCAGCGCCGCGATGGGTCCGTTCTATGCCGCCTATCGACGCTTTGCCGCCCTGCTGCGCGAGCCCCGCTTCCAGTTGCGCTTCAGGCTCCGGGACGGCGATCTCGTGCTCTTCGACAACCAGCGCGTATTGCACGGCCGCACGGCGTTCTCCTCGGCGCGTCACCCCCGGCATTTCCGCGGCTGTTACCTGACGCGCGACAGCGTCTACAGCGAGGCCGCGCTTCTGCGGCGCGACCTCCGGGAGCCGGCCTGGACGCCGCGCCCGACGTCGGTCACCATTGATTGAAAACCGGGAGAGCCGCCATGTCCATCACGCAACCGATAACGCTGTTCCACTCGCCCCACACCCGGTCCTCGGGCACGTTGGCGCTCTTGGAGGAGCTCCAGGCGCCCTACACGCTGCACGTTCTCAACATGAAGTCCGGAGAACAGCGGCAACCGGCCTATCTTGCGGTCAATCCCATGGGCAAGGTTCCGGCCATCCTGCACGGCGATGTCCTGGTCACCGAGCAGGTGGCCATCGGCATCTATGTCGCGGACCTGTTCCCGGAGGCGGGCATCACGCCGGCGATCGGGGACCCGTTGCGTGGACCTTATTTGCGGTGGTACGTGTTTTACGCGGCATGCTTCGAACCCGCGATGGTCGACAAGGCGATGAAGCGCGAACCGGGTGCCGTCGGCATGGTTCCCTACGGCGATCTGGCGAGGACGCTCGGGACACTGACGGCGCAGCTCGGCAAGGGTCCGTGGCTGCTGGGGGATCGATTCACCGCAGTCGACGTCCTCTGGGGCACCGCGCTCACCTGGATGACGAGCTTCGGCCTGGTCGAAGCCGTCGCACCCATCAAGCCGTACATCGATCGATGGAATGCGCGTCCCTCGGTGGCAAGGGTGGCGCAGATCGACGCCGATCTGGTGAAGGCTCAGGGCGGCGCATGAATCCGCGCCCGGTAGGATATCGGCGAGGCACGGCCCTTCGGCCCCAGCCGATCTACGATTCGGTCACCCGCATCGGCAGGGTGACGAGAATCGATCCGGCGGGCTGCTCCGCCGCCGTCCGGTCGAGCGATCCTCCGAGCAGGCGGCTGCGATAACTCATCGCTTCGAGATCGTGTGACGTCTGCCCCTCCTGGCGGGCATCGCGCGGGGCGCCGTCCCACCCGACCCGCAGCTTCAAATGATCACCGTCGCCCGTCAGTGCCATGTGCATCGACGCACAGACATTTTGACGGTCCGCGAATTCCAATGCACTCTTGGCGATCGTATACAGTTGATCCGCGACGAGGTCGTCGATCTCGAGTTCGGCGGCGGGCGTGGTGCAGAGGATCGGCACGCCAATTCGCCGCTGCTCCTCGCGTGCCAGCGAGCCCAGTGCGATGTTGATCGAGCCGCTGACCACCGTCGTCGGCGACAGAAGCGCGGCCAGCTCCCGTGCCGTGCCGATCACGCGGCTTAGATGCGTGGAGATGTCGCGCGCCGCCGGCTCCGCGGCGCGTTTGGCGAGCAGCGCGATTCCGGTGAGATCCTGCGCGAGATCCTCGTGCAGGCGTGCACTGATCGCCAGTGCCTCCAGGCGCGTCGCGCTTGCCAGCGCACGTTCGGTGCGCCGCTGGACGGAAATGTCGTGGCAGACGCAAATCAACACGCGTCGACCCGTCAGGGTGAGGCGCGAGATCGCCACGCCGGCAAGGCGGTCCGCGCCGTCGGCCGCACGCAGCGCGGCTTCGACATAGGCTGCGGACCGATCGGCCGAATCGGCCGCCGCACGCTGCAGCCGGGCGGCGGCCGGCCCAAGCGCGGCCAAGCCCCTGGCCGCTCGCTCATCGGCCTGCATCCCGAGCAGATCGTACATGCGCGAATTGGCAAAGAGGGGACATCCCTCATCATCGATCACGAGGACGCCGTCGCTCATCGCATCCAGCACGCTCGCCTGCAGCTGCAGCCGGCCCTCCAGCGCCTGCCGCGCCGTCACGTCGCTCGAGCGCAGCGCGATCCCGAGCAGGCTGCCGTCCGCCACCACCGGGGCGGCGCAATTCTCGGTCCAGCGGGGCGACCCCCGCGCGTCGTCCCAACCCAGCTGCAACATCCGGGTCGCCCCGCTGCGCAGAACCTCCTCGATGAAATCGTTCCACAGCGGGCGCACCTGGGCGGGTACCACGTCGGCGACCTGCGTTCCGGTCGCCGCCGCGTCGCGACCGGGGAGCGCCCGATTCGCGAATTGCAGCCGGCCGGTGCGGTCCAACAGCATGACCGTGTCGGGCAGATTGTCCGTGAGGGTGCGCAGCACGGCTGAGCCGCGCGCCAACGCCCGTCGATGGCGCCTTTCGATGATGAGAAAGGCGGCCAGCACGGCACAGGCAAAGGCCGCGGCTGCCGCGAGGGCCAGGCTGAGCCGTCGCCGGGCGCTCTGGGTGAGAAGCTGCTCGCGCTGGCGTTGGTTCTCGTGCTGAAACGCCAGATTGGTCGCTTCCAGGGCGCGTGCCCGGCTCCGTCCGGTCAGAACCGCGAGCCGCCGCGCGTGCTCGGCGAGGTCCGCCTGTGCGGCGCTCGCAATCGAACGCTGGAAGTCGGCCGCGGCCTCCCGATACCGGCCGATCCCGACGAGCGCGGTCGCCCGGTCGCGGTACAGCCCCGCCAGATAGCGCACGGGTTCATACTCGAGGCGCGCACCGAGGATGGTGTCGAAGCCCTCGAGCGCCCGGTCGAATTGTTGCCGCACCAGCATGATCCGCGACCGGTACATCAATGCATCGGTGGCGAGGTCGATGCGGCCCAGCGCATCGAACGTCGCATCCCCCGCGCGGCATTGCAGTTGCGCGTCGTCGAGCCGGCCCGCTCCGATCAGGGCGGCGCACATGGGCAGGGTGGTGAAGGCGGCATCTAGCCGGTCGCCGAGATCGATCGCCAGTTCGCGCCCCTTCCGGAGAACGTCGAGCGCCGCGTCCCAGCGACGCTCGTCGACGGCAATTTGACCGCTCGTGAAGTACGCCACCCACAGCAGTCGACGGTAGCCCCCTCTGAGGGCGAGTGAGGTCGCGGTGTCGGCCATGTGCTCGGCATCCTCCACGAGCCCGCCTCGGCGATAGGTGGTCGCCAGTCGGAGCGCGGCCTGCAGTTGGGTGTCCGACCAGCCGTGATGCTCCGCGGACTGATACGCGGTGAACAGGTCCGTCACCGCGAAATCCGGCCGGTCCAACTCGGTTTGCGCATCGCCGCTCACCAGCAGGAGGCAGGCCCGTTCGCGCGAATCCTGCGCGGCGCCCGCCGCCATGCGCCGCGCCTCGCCGGCGATCCGCTCGAAGTCCGCGCGCTCCGTGGCGGCGGCGGCGTTGACCTCCAACAAGCGGATCTGCAGACCCAGGGTGCGCTGGGGTCCGGTCAGCAAATTGATCTGTTCGACCGCGTGGGTCAGCGTCGCGAGCGCCTCGCCGGAGCGGCCCTCGCCGCTTTCCACGGCGGCGGCGACCAAGTTCAGGCGGGCCAAGGTCGACGGTGGATAAGTGCGGTCGTGCCGCGCCAGCTCCGACCGTGCCAGGGCTTCGGCCCGTGCGGGGTCCGTGTCGACGAGTCGATCGGCCGGCGATGCGACGGCGTCGGTTTCCGGCAGACAGCTGGCGAACGCCCGCCCGGTCCCGCCGGCCGCCAGCGCGGCGATCAACACGAGCGCGGGCAGCCGGCGCCACGCCGGATGCGCTCGGGCGGTCGTGGCGTAGCGCTTTCCCGCAGCGTGTCCCACGGCGCTCACCAAGCCAGCCTACCCGAATCCGCGGCCCTCCGCTCGCGCGACGGAGGCGGCTTCGCGTCAAAGCCCATGGCGGGTGCACCCGGGCGGCGATGCGCTCAGGGCGCCACGCCTCGCATCGCCACCGGGGCGGATTCAAGGACTGGGTGCGGGCGCCCTCGGGCCTCGCATCATCGCGCCGCGCCGACCCATGCCCATCATGGGGCAGCCGTTCTTGCCCATCATGGACTTGCAGCCCGTCATCATCTCGTTGCGACAGTCATTGAACGGTTTGTCGGAACGCAGGCACGCGGCCATCTGTTCATGCAAGGTCGCCATCTGCGCGCGCATGTCCTTGGTGGGCTCGGGCGCAACGGCGGACGCCGGATCCGCCGCCAGAGCGATCCCGGACAGGACCAGCGAAGCGATCCAGCCCGACAGGACGGCTTTCGCGATGTGTTTCGAATTCATTGTGCACCTTGGATTGTTGTGCCGATCGTGCGGTACCCCACGTACCGCCTCTGCGACGCAGCGTAGCGCGCCCGGGGACGCAGGGGGAATAAGGGGTTGGCGCAGATTCCGCGGCTGCAGCATCGATTCGGCCCGGTTCGACGTCACGAAACCGTCATGACCGATACATCAGCGCGAAACCGACGCACGCTGCAATGGCGCCCCATCCGTCTCCAACCAAGAGGTAGCCAATGACCCCCCGTCGCCCGCTGATTTCCATCGCCATCGCCGCCGTCCTCGGCGCCGCGGCGGTTCATCCCGCCGGCGCGCTCGCCGGAGCCGCCGGCCCGTCCACCACGACGCCGATCAAGCATGTGGTCGTCATCTTTCAGGAGAACGTGTCGTTCGATCACTACTTCGCGACCTACCCGTTTGCGATGAATCCGGCCGGTGAACCCGCGTTCCGTCCTTCCGCCGGAACTCCGGCGGTCAATGGCCTCGGAACCCTGGTGGGCGGTGCGCCGGCAGGCGTGCTGCTGACCCACAATCCCAATGCCGGCAACCCGGCGAATGGCGTCAGCAACGCGATCAACCCGTTCCGCCTCGACCGCAGCCAGGCCTCGACCTGCGATCAGGACCACAACTACGGTCACGAGCAGCTCGCCTTCGACCAAGGCTTGATGGACTTCTTCCCCGGCAGCGTGGGCGTGGGCTCGAGCTCCTACTGCGCGGCGACCTATGCCTGGGGCAAGGACAAGGGTCTCGTCATGGGATATTTCGACGGCAACACAGTCACCGCGATGTGGAATTACGCCCAGCATTTTGCGATGAGCGACAATTCCTACGGCACGACCTTCGGCCCGTCGACCCCCGGCGTGCTGAACCTGGTGGCCGGCAACACCTATCCTGCGACGCTCACGGGCTCATCGCCCAAGGTGGTGACGGCCGGCGGCGCGGTCAGCGCGAACGGCACCGGGACGCTCGTCGGCGACCTGGATCCGACGGGTGATGTGTGCTCGCAGGGGGCCACCGTCCTGCTCGGCGGCAAGAACATCGGCGATCTGTTGAGCGCGCAACGCGTCACCTGGGGTTCCTTCATGGGAGGCTTCGATCTCACCGTGAAGAATGCGGACTCCAGCACCGGCTGCTCTCGGGCCAGCCAGGCGACCGCGGCGAACGGCGGACCCACGCATGACTACATTCCGCATCATGCCTTCTTCCAGTATTGGGCCTCGACGGCGAACCCGAACCACACCCGGCCGACGTCGCCCGCCGAGATCGGCAACGACGGTCCGGCCAATCACAACTACGATCTGCATGACTTCTTCGACGCGTTGACGGCCGGAAATCTGCCGGCGGTGAGTTTTCTGAAGGCGCCCGCCTATGCCGACGGCCATGCCGGCTATTCCGATCCGCTGCTCGAGCAGGCGTTCCTGGTCCAGACCCTCAACGCGATCATGCAATCGCCCGATTGGAAGTCGACCGCGGTGGTGATCTCGTATGACGACTCGGATGGCTGGTACGACCACCAAATGGCTCCGGTTGCC
>JBBIKV010000078.1:0-19406 GCA_037445285.1 Nevskiaceae bacterium
AACAATTGACGATCGGGCTCACGCCCTGGGGTCCCGTCGTCGGACAGGACTGGGAAGGCCGTCCGTACGTGCTGCAGTGGACCGCACAGGATCCGCAGGCGACGAATCTCAACCTTCTCGAGTTGGAACAGGTGCACTCGACCGCGCAGGCATTGCGTGCGGCCGCCTCGTTCGGCATCCCCGGACAGAACTTCATGGTGGCCGACAAGGATGGACACATCGGCTGGACCATCAGCGGACGCCTGCCGAAGCGGGGGCCGGCCGAGGGCGGCATACCTCAGGAATCCACCGCACCGGTGGTGGGCAATTCCGGCTGGTTGCCGGTGGAGGAACAACCTCGGATCACCGATCCCGCCGATGGTTTGTTGTGGTCCGCGAATGCACGCGTGGTGGGCGGCGCCGCCGCCGCGCTGATCGGCGACGACGACATGAACCGCGGCGCCCGCGCGGCGCAGATCCACGCTGACCTGCAGAGGGCGGCGCTGCCGATGACGCCGGCAGCCAGCCTCGCCGTGCAACTCGACGATCGGGCGCTGTTTCTGGAACGTTGGCGTGCCCTGCTCGCACAGGTCGTCGAGCGGGCACGAGCCGCAGATCCGCGGCCGCCCGCAGGCGCCGACCAGGATGCCGCGCTCGCCACGCTGCGCACGTGGAGCGGACATGCGGCCCCGCAGGATGCCGCCTACCGCCTGGTGAGCCGGTTTCGCGAGGAGGTCGAGGCGCGCGCTTTTTTCATGCTCATCGCGCCGGCCCGCCAACGCGCCGACCTCTTCGAGTTCTCGATTCCCAGCAGTTTCGAAGGACCGCTGTGGCGCCTCGTGCAGGCTCGCCCACCGCATCTGCTGGCGGCGCGGTTCGCGGACTGGGATGCCTTCTTCACCGAGGCGCTGCTGGCTGCGGAGCGGCTGCCCCCCGTCTGCCACGATCTTCCCTCCTGCACCTGGGGCCGCGTCAACGCCGTGCATGTCGAGCATCCCCTCGCCCGGGCCGTGCCGCTGCTTGCCCCGCTGCTCGACATGCCCACCGTCATGGTGGCCGGCGGACGCGAAGACATGCCGAGGATTCAAGGACCGGATTACGGCGCGTCCGAACGCTTCAGCGTGGCGCCCGGCGACGAGGCGGACGGCTACTTCCACATGCCCGGTGCGCAATCGGGCAACCCGGCGTCGCCGTTCTATCGCAGGGGATTCGAGGATTGGGCGCAGGGGCGCGCGACCCCGTTCCTGCCGGGCCCGCGGGCGCACGCCCTCGAACTCACGCCGTAGGCATCGCGGCTCACGCCGTCCGCGCAACCCCGAGGGTCAGGGCGACGGGCCGACGGGCGCCGCCGCCGGACCCGTCACGGCATTGTCGAGACCGTGACAGCCGCGATCCTCGCTGCACACCTGGTTCACCGGACAGACCAGCGGCAAGCCCTTGACGCAACCACGCGAGTCGGCCGCACGATTGCGCGGCGCGCAGCGCTCGCGACCGTTGCAGCTGCGATGATCATCGCAATCCGCGTCGCTGGCGCACCGCATGGCGCTCGCGTCCCGCTCCTCCGTGGTCAGCTCTCCGCGCTGCGCGATGACGCCGGACAGGGTGGCGTTCAACAGGCGCTCGGGCGGGGCATTGTCCGGCTCGACATCGACTTCCGCGGCGCCGATCTCCCACGGCGGGCTCGAGGGGCCGGCCGCGCGAAAATAGAGCGCAATTCGGGCGACCGCGTGAGGATCGAGCCCTTCGGAGAGCGTCAGAGGAATGACCCGGGTGGAGTCGCGGGGCCAGGACTCCCCGTGCGTCAGGGGAAACCGGCGGACGCTCCTACCAGATTCGTAAATGCGCAGTTCGACCACACTGCCGGCGGTCAGCTCCGCGGCGCCGGTGGTGATGCGGACCTGAAGATGCGAGACGGTCGGCGCCGCCGCGGGCAGCGTCGTCCATGCCAGAGCGAGCAACATCGTCCAAATTGTCAACGACGGCAGGGGTCTGTTCATGGGCACCTCTCGGACCCCATGATACCTCATGCAGGGGACCCCTGTGGACCGCTAGAATGCGTGCCATGACGGCCGACTTGGACGAGGCGCTGAAGCGCACTTTTGGATTCGACGCTTTTCGGCCCGGCCAGGAAGCCGTGGTGCGGGACGTGCTGACGGGCCGCGACGTCCTCGCGTTGATGCCCACCGGCGGCGGGAAGTCGTTGTGCTACCAGCTTCCCGCGCTGCTCCAGTCCGGCGTCAGTCTGGTCGTTTCGCCCCTGATCGCGTTGATGCAGGATCAGGTGCGGCAACTGCATGACAACGACATTCCGGCCACCTACATCAATTCCAGCATCGAGCCCCGGGAGATCGCGCGGCGCACCGCGGGACTCTTGCGCGGCGACTACAAGCTCGTGTACCTGGCGCCCGAACGCCTGGTGCTCGACGAGTTTCTGGACGGCCCCTTGAACCGCCTGGGCGCAGGCCCCGGAATCAACGCCTTCGTGATCGACGAGGCCCACTGCGTATCGGAATGGGGTCACGATTTTCGACCTGAGTATCGCCAGTTGTCGGCGCTGCGCCGACGCCATCCCGGCACACCGATCCTGGCGTTCACCGCGACCGCGACGCCGCGCGTGCGCGAGGACATCGTGGCGCAGCTCGCGCTGCGCGATCCCGCGGTTCACCTGACGAGTTTCAACCGGCCGAATCTGTTCTACCGCGTGCGTCCCAAGGGCAAGTTCAGCTACCCGGAACTGTTGTCGCAGGCCCGCGAAGGCGGCGCGGGCATCGTCTACTGCCTGTCCCGCCGCCGCGTCGACGAGCTCACGCTGCAGTTGCGCGCGGACGGCATTGCGGTTCGTCCCTATCATGCCGGGCTCGACGCGCAGACCCGGCGCGAGAATCAGGAGTCCTTCATCCGCGACGACGTGCAGGTCGTCGTCGCGACGATCGCGTTCGGCATGGGGATCAACAAGCCGGACGTCCGATGGGTCATGCACTACGATCTGCCCAAGAGCCTGGAGAGCTACTATCAAGAATCCGGGCGCGCCGGGCGCGACGGCGACCCCGCACGCTGCACGTTGTTTTTCGGTGCGGCGGACATCCGGACGGCCGAGTTTCTCGTCCAGCAGAAAGTCGATCCGGCGACGGGGGAGCCGCTGGAGGCGGAACAACGGGTCGCCAGGCAGCAGCTGCGGCAGGTGCTGAATTATGCGCAGTCGGCCGATTGCCGCCGCGCGATCCAATTGCGATATTTCGACGAGGTGTTTGCGCCCCCCTGCGGCGCCTGCGACAACTGCTGCGAGCCGCGCGCCGTTCACGACTACAGCATGGAGGCACGGCAATTCCTCTCCTGCATCGCGCGGCTGGGGCAGCGCGGGGAACGATACGGCGCCGGCCACATCATCGAGATCCTGCGCGGAGCGCGCACCGAACGGCTGCTGCGCCTGGGTCACGACGCCCTGAGCGTGTACGGCATCGGCAAGCATCGTTCCATGGAGGAATGGCGTGCCCTGGCGCGCTCGCTCACGCATCAGCGTCTGCTCGCGGAGTCCCAGGACGGCTACTCGGTACTGTCGCTGAACGACGCGAGCTGGCAGGTTCTGCGCAGCGAACTGACGGTCAACATCGCGCGCGACGCCGGGAGCGCCCGCACCCGGCGGACACGGGCCCAGGCCCAGGCCCAGGCCGCGCCCGCGGCGGCAACTGGGGACGGCGATGCCCTGTTCGAACGCCTGCGGGCCCTGCGCAAGAGCCTGGCGGACTCGCAGGGGCTGCCCCCGTATGTCATCTTCCACGATGCGACGCTGCGCGAGATGGTGGCACAGCGGCCGCAGACCCTGCACCAGTTCGCCGGGATTCGCGGCGTGGGTCAGGGCAAGCTTGCGAAGTACGGGGAACAGTTCATCGACGCCCTGCGCAAATACGGCTCCTGCGGGCCAGTTCGCTGATGGACGGACACCGCTTCCTTCACGAGGCAGCGAAGCTGTACGTCAATGAACCAGACTGATACCGTCCGGATCCCATAGAACACCCCCGCCCGGGAGAGCCGCTCATGTGGAACGTCGAGGTTGTCGATGACGCCGATGCGAAACGGGGCCTGGCACCGCCGCCCCGCCCGATCGACCGCAACCCGCCCTACCGGCGAATCGCCACCGAGGAAGCTTGGAACATTCCGGAGATCCTCGAGGCGCAGGTACGGCTGCTCGCCGGTCCGAGTGCCCCGGACGATCCATCGCTGCGCATGGCGGGCATGTTCTCGAAGCTCACGGACCTGCAGGATCAGCTCATGGACCTGGGAGGGCGGCGCATCGCCCGCATGGATGAACTCGGCATCGACCAACAGTTGTTGCTGCTGACCGCGCCGGGCGTTCAGGTCCTCGAACCCGGCGAGGGAACCGCACTGGCCCGGCTCGCCAACGACCGGCTGGCCGAGGCCTGCCGCCGCCACCCGGACCGCTACGCGGGGCTCACCGTGTTCGCACCGCAGGACGTCAAGGGCGCGGTCGCCGAAATAGAGCGCGGCATGCAGACGCTCGGGCTCAACGGCGCCGTGCTCAATTCGCACTTTCGCGGCCGGTACCTCGATGAATTGGAATTCTGGCCGATCCTCGAGGCTCTGGAGGCGAACGACGCCGCGCTGTACATCCATCCGACGATACCTCCGAAGGCGTGGTCACAGCCCTACGAATTTCGCGGTTTCGGCGGCGCGCTCGCCGGCTTCACCCACGAGGTGTGGATGCACACCATGGGACTGATTTTCTCCGGCGCGTTCGACCGCTTTCCCGACTTTCGGCTGGTGATCGGTCACATGGGCGAGGCGATGCCGCTGCTGCTGTATCGGTTCGACTGGATGCAGAGCAATGCCGACGGCAAGCCGGGACTTCGCGGGGGCGCGGCGCCGGTCAAGCTGCGCCATCCGGTGTCGTATTACTTCAAGAAGAACATCTGGATCACGACCAGCGGCCAGGGCTGGGAACCGTCCATCAAATTCTGCATGGACGTACTCGGTCCCGACCGCGTGCTCTATGCGATGGACTATCCGTACCAGCAGTCGGCCAACGAGGTCGCCGCCTACGATGCGTTCGACCTCCCTCCGGCCCACAAGAAAATGCTCATGCAGACCAATGCGGAGCGCGTGTTTCGCCTCAAATCCGACGAGACCGGCGCAATGAGCCGCGGTGGACGATGATCGCCCCCCCCTCTCCACGCTCCAAGCTGACCGATGTCGGCACCAACATCTTCACGGTCATCGGAGAGCTTGCCGCGCGCCACGAGGCGCTCAACCTCTCCCAAGGCGCGCCCAACTTCGCATGCGATCCGCGCCTGGTGGACGCAGCCGCGCGCGCCATGCGGGCCGGCCACAATCAATACGCGCCGATGTCCGGACTCGAGTCCCTGCGCGCGGCCATCGTGGCGAAGTGTGCGCGGCTCACGGGCGCGCGCTACGACGCCGAGGACGAGGTGACGGTGGTCGGCAGCGCGAGCCAGGGGCTGTACGCCGCCATCAGCGCCCTGGTCCACCCGGGCGACGAGGTGATCTACTTCGAGCCGTCGTTCGACAGTTATGCGCCGATCGTCCGCCTGCAGGGCGCGACGCCGGTCGCGGTGAAACTCTCGCCGGACGGCTTCGGCGTGGATTGGAGCCGGGTGAGCGGCGCGTTGACGCCGCGAACCAGCATGATCATCGTCAACACCCCCCACAATCCCACCGCCACGGTCTTGGGCCCCGGCGATCTCGAGCGGCTTGCCGACCTGACGCGCGGCACCGGAATCGTCATCCTCTCGGACGAGGTCTATGAGCACGTGGTCTTCGACGGAGCCTCCCATCAAAGCATGGCGGGCAGTCCGGAGCTGGCGGCACGCAGCGTCGTCGTATCGTCCTTCGGCAAATCCTTCCACGTGACCGGATGGCGCGTGGGCTACTGCCTGGCACCGTCGCCGCTGATGCGGGAAATCCGCAAGGTTCATCAGTTCATGATGTTTGCCGCCGATACACCGATGCAGTACGCGTTCGCGGAAATGCTCGCCGACGAAGCCACGTATCTCGGTCTGTCCGCGTTCTATCAGAGGAAGCGCGACCTGCTGGCCGAAGGTCTGGCGGCATCGCGGTTCCAGCTGCTGCCGAGCGCAGGCTCGTTCTTCATGCTGGCCCGGTTCCGGGGCTTCTCGACCGAAAGCGACGGTGAATTCGTGCTGCGCCTTATCCGCGAGCACCGGGTGGCGACCATTCCGCTGTCCGCCTTCTACAGCGACCGCACCGACCATGGCCTGATCCGCCTGAGCTTCGCCAAGGACGACGCCACCCTGCGGGAGGGGGCGCGACGCCTCTGCGCGGTCTGAGGGCGGCCTCCACGCCGGAAACCGCCCACAGTCCGACCCCGCGGGGCTCAGCCGCTTGCCGCGGCCGGTTTGGCGGCTTCCGCGATCACCTCGTCCGCGACGTTGCGCGGCACGGGCTCGTAGTGCGAGAACTCCATGGTGTAGGAGGCCCGGCCGCTCGTCATGCCGCGCAGCTGCCCGATGTAGCCGAACATCTCCGACAGCGGCACCGTCGCCACGACGGCGATGTTGGTGCCGCGCTCCAACTGGTCCTGGATCATGCCGCGGCGGCGGTTGATGTCGCCGATCACGTCGCCGAGATAGTCTCCCGGGGTGACGGTCTCGACCTTCATCACGGGCTCGAGAAGGATCGGTCCGGCCTTGCGGATGCCCTCGCGAAAGGCCGCCTTGGCGGCGATTTCGAAGGTCAGGGCGTTGGAGTCGACGTCGTGATAGCTGCCGTCCGTGAGGGTGGCGCGGAAGTCCACGGTCGGGTACTTCGCCAGCACACCATCCTCCTTCTGGATCTTCAATCCCTTCTCGACGGCGGGCACGAATTCCTTGGGCACCGAGCCGCCCACGGTCTTGTCGACGAACTCGAACCCGGCGCTGCGCTCGAGCGGTTCGAACGTGATCCAGACCTCTGCGAACTGGCCGGATCCGCCGGTCTGCTTCTTGTGGATGTACTGCTCGTCGATCTTCTTGGTGATCGTCTCGCGGTACGCGACCTGCGGCTCGCCCATGATGCCCTCGACCCCGAACTCCGTTCGCATGCGGTCCAGGGTCACCTCCAGATGCAGTTCACCCATGCCGCGCAGGATGGTCTGTCCGGTCTCGCGATCCGTCTCGAGGTGCAGCGAGGGATCGGCGCGGACCATCTTGCCGAGGGCGGCGTTGAACTTTTCCTGTTCCGCCTTGAGCTTGGATTTCACGGACACGCTGATGACGGGATCGGGGAAACGCATGCGTTCCAGCACGACCGGGGCCGTGGAGTCGCACAGCGTGTCGCCGGTCTCCGTATCCGACAGCGACACGAGGGCGATGATGTCGCCGGCGCGCGCCTCCTCGATGGGATTTGCCTCCTTGGCGAACATCTCCACCATGCGGCCGATCTTCTCGCGCTTGCCGCGCGTGGAGTTCTGCACCGAGGCGCCCTTGGTCAGCACGCCGGAATAAACGCGGACGAACGTGAGCGCCCCGTAGGCGTCGTTGATCACCTTGAACGCCAGGGCGGAGAACGGCTCGTCGTCGGAGCATTTGCGCTCGCCGATGGGTTCGCCGTCGGCGTCCACCGTCTTGATGGCGGGCACGTCGGTGGGGGCCGGCAGGTAGTCGACGACGGCGTCGAGCACCTGCTGCACACCCTTGTTCTTGTACGAGGAGCCGCACATCACGATGGTGAACGCCGAGTTGAGCGTGCCCTTGCGCAGCGCCTTGCGCAGCACGTCGGCGGAAGGAACCGCTCCGTCCGTGAGGTAGGCCTCCATCGCCGCGTCGTCCTGCTCCAGGCAGGTGTCGATCAGTTCGGTGCGGTATTGGTCGATGGATGCGAGGATGGCACGGTCGCTCGGCACTGTGATCTTGAGCCTGTCGGCGATGTCCGGGGTGATCTCGAGCACCTGCCACTGCGCGTCCTTGTCGTCCGAGTCCCAGACCAGCGCCTTCATCTCGACCAGGTCGATCATGCCCTTGAAATTATCCTCGGAACCGATCGGCAGCTGGACCGGCAGGGGGCGGGCGCCAAGGCGCATCTTGATCATGTCGACGCAGCGCAGGAAATTGGCGCCGCTGCGGTCCATCTTGTTCACGTAGCACATGCGCGGCACGCCGTAGTTGTCGGCGAGGCGCCAGTTGGTCTCCGACTGCGGCTCCACACCGGCGACGCCGTCGAACACCACGACCGCGCCGTCCAGCACGCGCAAACTGCGATTCACCTCGATGGTGAAATCGACGTGCCCCGGGGTGTCGATGAGGTTGATCTTCTTGTCGCGCCAGAACGCCGACACGGCCGCGCTCTGAATCGTGATGCCCCGCTTCTGTTCCTGTTCCAGGTAATCCGTGGTCGTCGACGTCTTCAGATCCTTGGTGTCGTGGATGTCGATGATCGTGTGCTTACGCCCCGTGTAGTACAGGATGCGCTCGGTCGTCGTCGTCTTGCCGGCGTCGACGTGGGCGATGATGCCGATATTGCGAATATCGGAAAGTGGGGTTGTACGGGCCATATCAAACTTCCATGACAGTTTCAGGGTAAATCGGGTCAAACGGTATTGGTGGCAACGGCTCTGCCGCGCAATCTTCGGACGATCACGTGATCGATTTGCGTCAACGCGGGCTGCCAACGGGCGCAGAGTTTGACACGACACCGGGGGTGTGTCGAAAAAAATCGCTGCCGGGGGCCAATTCGCCCCCCTATCCGGGTCGAAAACCGCGGTTTTCCGCTTGGCCGCGCCTCGCGCGGCCCATTTCGGACCGGCACCGCTCACTCCCGGCCGTTGCGTGTGCACCACATGGGACGCTTTCGGGCCTCCCGGCGTGTCGCCTGCGTCGCGCGATTCTCCGCACTGCCGCAGTGCGCGCGGACGCGGACCGCGCACCGCCGAGGGTCATGAAATCGATGCGGCGTGAGCGGAACACCGAAAGATCCTCGCGCCCCTGCGGATTGCTTGTTCGTCATCCGGGCATGTGATACCTATCACGCACGTTTGTTGGTGACCATTGAGGCAAGAATGCACGCCGATGCCGACGAGAATCCGGTGAATCGCCGCGAACTGCTGCGCATGATCGGCGTCACCGCCGGAGCCGCCGCCATGTATCAGGCGATGAGCGCCCTCGGCGTCGCCGCCGATTCGCCCTATCGGGGACCGATCGATTTGCAGGGCGCGCCGAAAGGCGCGTCGGTGTTGATCCTAGGCGCGGGAATGGCGGGCATGACGGCCGCCTACGAGTTGCGCAATGCCGGCTACCGCGTTCAAGTGCTCGAATACAACAACCGCTCCGGCGGGCGAAATTGGAGCTTGCGCGGCGGCGACCGCTACACGGAACTCGGCGGCGCCACCCAGGAATGCCGGTTCGACCAGGATTTGTACGTCAATCCAGGGCCCTGGCGGATCCCCTATCACCATCGCGGCATGCTCGGTTACTGCAAACGCCTGGGAGTGCCGCTCGAGGCCTTCGTGCAGGTCAATTACAACGCCTACCTGCACAGCGCGAGTGCCTTCGGCGGCAAACCGCAGCGCTTCCGGGCGATCAAGGCCGACTATCAGGGCCATGTCGCCGAACTGCTGGCGAAGGCCACCCGCCAGGAGGCGTTGAATGCGGAGGTCGGCAAGGAGGACCGGGAAAAGCTGCTCGAGTCGCTGCGCGAGTGGGGCGCACTCGACAAGGATTTCGCGTACGGAGCCCACATCGGCGCCAGCGAACGACGGGGCTTCGCCAAGGAACCCGGAGGGGGCCTCACGGCGCGCCCCATTCCATCGGACCCCATCGGACTGACCGACATCCTGCGGTCGGACCTGTGGCAGGCCATCCCGAGCGGCGACGTCTTCGACATGCAAACGGCGCTGTTCCAACCCGTCGGCGGCATGGGCCGGGTGGGCGAGGCCTTCGGCCGCGAGCTCGGACCTCTCATCCGCTACAACTCTCGGGTCGTCGACATCCGCCAGGACGCCTCGGGGGTCACCGTCACGTACGAGGATGCCGCCAAATCGGGCCCCCGGCAGAGCGCACGGGCCGACTGGTGCGTGTGCACGATTCCGCTGCCCATCCTGGCGCAGATTCCGATCAACGTCGGGCCGGCCATGGCGGCGGCAATCTCAGCCGTGCCCTACGCCTCCGCGGTGAAGATCGGCTTGCAGTTCAAACGCCGGTTCTGGGAGGAGGACGATCACATCTACGGCGGGATCACCTACACCGATCTGCCGATCACGAACATCGGGTATCCGAACACGGGCTACCACGGTTCCGGCAAGGGCGTGCTGCTGGGCGCCTACATCTGGGCGGCGAACGCGATGGAGTTTACGGCGATGTCCCCCGAAGAGAGGGTCCGCAGGGCCGTCGACTACGGCAGCCAGATCCATCCGCAGTACCACGACGAGTTCGACAACGGGGTCGCGGTGGCGTGGCATCGCTCGCCGTTCACGATGGGCTGCTTCGGCAGCTGGAGCACGGACACCCGCAGGCAGCATTACGATGCCCTGTGCGCCATCGATCAGCGCATCGTGCTGGCGGGGGAACATGCGTCCTACATCGGCGGCTGGCAGGAGGGCGCGGTCACCTCGGCGCTCGACGCCATCGGCCGACTGCATCAACGGGCGGTCGCGCTGGGCGCGTCGGCATGAGGTTTCGCCCCGCGCATCGCGGTCTGCTCGCCGCGGCGGCGGCGCTGGCGCTGGCGCTCGGCACGCTGGCGGCACGCGCGGACGATTCGTCGTTCACCCCGGGAACCGGCCTCGGCACGCTGAAGGGCGCCGGGATCTACGATCACATCTGCCAGGGATGCCATATGCCGGGCGGTGTCGGGGCGACCGGCGCCGGGCACTATCCGGCATTGGCGGGCGACCCGGCGCTGATCTCCTGGCGCTACGTGGCGATCACCGTGCTCAACGGGAGAAACGGCATGCCCGCCTTCGGCGAGGGGGGCGAGGACCGGTTCGAAATGCACGGAGTCCGCTTGAGCGACGCGCAGGTCGCCGACGTCGTCAATTACGTGCGGGGAACCTTCGGCAACCGCTTCAGGGGCGTCATCACCGCCCGGCAGGTGGCGGCGCTGCCGCATCCCGTCGCCGCATCATCGCCCTGATCACCCGCCGGCCTCATACATCGAGGCCGACGGGCTTCTTCAGCACCAGCGCCATCACGCCGTAATAGGCGCCGCCGAGGGCGAGCCAGCAGGCACCCATGATTTTTGCGGACTCATCCATCTCGTACAGAACGAATCCGATGACGGAGGCGCCGACGAACGGGAACACCAGATGACGCAGCCAGTCGCCGCTGCGCCGGCGAATGAAAAAATGATGGATGACGGACAGGTGCAGCAGCATGAAGCCGCTGAGCGCACCGAAATTGACTATCCGGCTGAGATCGTCGACGCGCGCCGCAAAGAACAATCCGACCATGAGGGAGATGACCGCCACGGTCAGGGTGCTGACGTACGGCGTCCGGTAGCGCGGATGGATCCGTGCCAGCACGGCGGGCAGTTTGCCGTCGCGCGCCATGGCGAACAAGATTCGCGACACTGCGGCCTGCGCCGCGATGGCATTGGCGATCGCCGATGCCAGCACCACGGCAACGATGGTGACGAGGCGCAACCACGCCCCCCCTGCCCGCTCGGCGATCTCGTAGAACGCCGTCTCCGGCGACGTGAATCGCATGCCGCGCGCGAGGTCGGCCGCGACCCACGTCTGCAGCATGAACAGCGAGCCCACGAGCAACAACGACAGGAGGGCCGCCCGGCCGACCGCCGTCCGGTCGCCGCGGCTTTCCTCCGCGAGGGTCGAGATCCCGTCGAAACCGAGGAACGACAACACCGCGATCGAGGTCGCCCCGACCACGGTACCGGGCGAGAACACCGCGGGATCGTACAGGGGCTTGAGCGTCAGTCCGCCCGCCCCGCCCCCCCGGTACAGCGCCAGAAGGGCCAGCGCGAGGAACATCCCGAGCACCGCCAGTTCCATCATCAACATGAGCCGATTCAGGCGCGCGGTGAACTCGATGCCGAGGAGGTTGACGGCGGCGTTGAAGGCGATGAATCCCGTCAGCCACATCCAGCCGGGCACGGCCGGAAACAGCGGCCGCAGCGCCACGGCGCTGAACAGATAGAGCAGCGCCGGCACCAAGATATAGTCGAGCAGTATGAGCCAGCCGGCGAAAAATCCTGCCATCTCGTGCAAACCCCGCTGGGCATACGTGTACACCGAACCCGCCAGCGGGAAGGCGCGCGACATCTCGGCGTAGCTCAGCGCCGTGAACACCATGCCCACGAGGCCGACGAGATACGCGAGGGGCACCATGCCCTTGGCGTCCGCCCAGACGAAGCCGAATACGGAATACGGTGCGATGGGGACCATGAAAATCATGCCGTAGACCACCAGATCACCGGTGGAAAGCGTGCGCCGCAGCTGTTCCCGGTAGCCAAATTGTTCGAGCATCGACATGGTGAACCTCGGATCGAGTGGGGTCAGCGCGACGCCGGCCGGAGGATCACGGTACACGTCATGCCGGACGCCAGCACGACTCCGGCCGGCATGGCGTCAATGGCGATCCGCACCGGGATGCGCTGCGCGAGCCGCACCCAATGGAAGGTGGGATTGACGCTGGACAGCAGTCCGGCGACATCCGGTTCGGATATCGCGCGGGCGAGACCCTCCACATGCCCACGCAGCGGCGCGTTGCCGGCGAGCAATCGGACCTCGGCGGCATCGCCCGAATGCACGCCCGGCAGCTTGGTCTCCTCGAAGTACGCCTCCACCCGGAACGAGTGCCGATCGACGATGGCGATCAGCGGACGTCCCACCAGCGCATAGTCGCCGGGATGCACATTGAGATTGACCACGAAGCCATCGGCGGGCGCGAGGACCTTGGCGCGTTCGAGATTCAACCGCGCCGCGGCCAGGGCGCTCTGTGCCGCGCGCAGCCTGGCGCCGGCGGAACCCGCGGCGGACATCGCGGCCTCCTGGTTTTCACTCGAGATGACCACCGCCTCCAGGGAGGCGCGACGCAGCGCCTCGGCACGTTTCAGCGACGACTCGATGCGGGCGGCTTCGAGCGCGGACTGCGCCTGCTCGACGGCGAGCCGGTAACGGGCCTCATCGACGGTGAACAGCATGGCCCCTTTGCGCACCTCCTGATTGTCGACGACGCCGACCTGGGTCACGATCCCCGCCACGTCGGGCGCGACGGCGATCACGTCGGCGCGCACGCGGCCATCCCGGGTCCAGGGGGCATCCATGTACCGGATCCAAAGCGCATGGCCGGCAACGCCCGCGGCAGTGATGAGCCCCAGGGTCAAGGTGAGTCGGATCAGTCGCTGAAGCATGGGAGTTTACCGGTACCAATAGATGCCGAGTGAGCAGAACGTGACGAAGAACAGGCACAGACGGAACAGGTCGACGTGCCACACCCAGCGGTAGCATCCGATGCGGGCGAGCGCCCCGTCGATCAGCCAGAACAGAGGCATCAGAGCCAGGAACAGCAGCACCAACGACGGAAAATAGACGCCGAGCACGTCGACTTCACGCGGCATGCGGCAACTCCGCGAAATCCGCCAGCGCCGCCCGCATCGTGCGCAGCGCCACCAGCGTGCGGATCGCGGTCGACCGCGCATCCGCGTCGCCGACGACGTCGCCGAGGGGAACTGCGGCGATGGCGTCGAGGCCGTCCAATTGTCGATCGAGCGCCTCCAGCGCCGCCCCGTCGCGTCTGCCCACGGCGCGCACCGCCGCGTCGATGATGCCGCCATACCCGTCGATGCCGCGCAGGCGCAGGATGGCATCCCCGACCTCCAGCACGACGAGCCCGAGAGACTCGTCCTCCGGTGCGGTCCGGGACGAGGCCTGCAGCGCCATCAACTGCACGCTCAAACCGCGCACGCGGCTCTCGAACCTCGCCCGCAAGTCGCGGGCGCCGCCGTCCCGGGCCAACTCGAGGCTGCGCAGCAGCACGCGAACGGCCCGGTGGCGCCGCCAGTCGGGGTCCGCGGGAACCAGCACCGCGAGGCTCAACCCGGCGACACCGATACCGACCAGCAGCGCGAGCGCGTTGTTGAACATGCCGATGAAATCGTAGCTCATCGACGCCGAAAGGTTCAGCCCGGTCAGGAACATCAGGAAATAGCCGCTGCCGAAAATCATACGGTCCGGGCGGCTCATCAGCCAGGCGCCCAGGACGAGGAACGGCGTCAACCCGAGGGCCAGCATGCCGAAACCGTCCGCGGCGGGGAGCACCCACGTATAGCAGACGAGGAGCGCGGGAAAGCCGAGCACGAAGCCTTCGCACATCTGTCGCGCGGCGCGGCTGGGATTGGGCATCGAGGCGAACAGCGCGCATCCCACCGCGCTCAGCAACGTCGCCGAGAATCCTTCGGGGCCGGCGCTGACGATCCAAAATGCGCACGTGATGAGCATGACGACCATCGCGCGCGCACCCCCCATGACGGCCAGAAACCAATCGGACGCGACGTGAAATCGAGCGCGCGGCACTCCGGCTTGCCGGCTCTGCGCGTGAGGCATGTCCGCATAGACGGCGCCGAGCGAGAGCGCCTCCTCCGCCGCCTCCTGCAGGAGCAGGCTCGTTGCGGCCAGCGCCGATCGCAGGTCCCGGCCGCCTTCCAGGGCTGCGGCGGCGGCCCGGTCCCGGCCCGGCCACTCCCGCAGAAATTCCTGCAATTGGCCGGGGATCGGCCGAGCCTCGATTGCGGACGCCGGAACATGGGTGCCGGTCCGCAGCGCCGCACGGAACGAACCGAGCAGCGGCTCGAGCACCGAGAGGACCGCCGCGCATCCCCGACGTTCGAGGTCGTCGAGTTGCCGGTGAAGAAGGTGCAGCCGGCTGCTGGCGAACATCAGGCTTCCGAGAAAGCCAGAGAGGCGTTCGCTGCGAATCCGCTGGACGGGATCCTCGAACACGCTGGATGCGCGCAGTGCCTCGAGCTCCGCCAGATCGCGGGAGAACCGATGCTGGGCGGAGCCCACCGCGGGTCCGCCTCCGGCCCGCGTCGCGGCGTCGGCATAGGCGACGAAGTCGGCGAAACTGCGGCGAATCAGCCTGACGAGCGTGTCGGCAGAGCGCTCGGGCAGTATCGCCGCATTGACCACGCCTGCGCAGAGAATGCCGACGCCGACGATGGTGACGCGGTCGACCGCGATATCAAGGGCGTGCCCGGCGTCCATGAAGGCCGGAAAGCCGACGAGGCAGGTGGTGTAGCCGCAGAGCAGCCAGCCGTAGGCCTGAAAGCCGCGGAACCAGGAGGCGGCCGCAGTACAGAATCCGATCCACAGCGCGACGCAGACGATGAATGCGTTGCGATGCTGAACGAGCACGGCGAGAATCACCAGCGTCACCGCCGCGCCCAGCAGGGTGCCGAGCACCCGGTAGAAGCTCTTCTCGAGCACCATGCCGGCCTGCGGCAGGGCGATGATCGACACCGTGACGGCGGCGCTTCCCGGAGAGCTCAGATCGAAGCGGAACGCGACCCACAACGCGAGCAGCATGCCGAGAACGGTGCGCAGGACGAACAGTGCGGCCCCCAGTTCCCCGCGAAGCCGCGACGTCAGGTTCATTCCGATTCCGCATCGGCGCCCGCCGAGCGGTCGAGGTTGTCGATTTGCCGACGCAGCAGATGCGGCAGGGCCGCGAGTTCCCGCTCGCCGATGCCCTCGAACCGCTGCCGCCACCTGGCCCAGATCAGCGGCTGCGCCTTGGACAGGAGGCGGCGGCCCGATGCGGTCAGCGCGACCTCGACACGCCGGCGATCCGCGCTGTCAGGGCTGCGGGTGATGAGATCCCGTTCGGCGAGTTCGTTGCAGATGTGCGTGACGTTGTTCGGCTTCTCGCCGGTCAGCTGGGCGATTTCGCCCGGCGCGATCGCGCCGTTCTCACCGCCGAAGATGATCATCATCGCCTGATAGAGCACGTAGGTGAGCTGCAGCGGCTTGAGCGCGGCATTGGCCGCTTCCGCCATGCGCTTCTCCAACTGACTCGACAGCCGCGCGCACAGGGCGAGATCGTAGGGATACCCCGGGACCTTGTCCGCGAGGCGCCGCACCAGCCGCTCCAGCGCTTCGGTGCCGCCGGTCTGCCGGGTCATCGGACGCCCGCCATGCCGGAGCCGTCCGCGGGAGCCAATCCCCCGCCAAGCGCCTGATTCAACGCCGCGATGGTCGTCACCTGCTGCAGGCCGACATCGGCGACCGAGATCAGCGCACGATTCAGCGAGTCCTCCGTGCTCAGGACGTCGTTGTAGTCGGCGAGTCCGGCGCGAAACGAGATCAACGCCAGTTCGTTCGCCCGCGTGGCAAACGCCAGAGTCTCCTCCCTGCGCGCCCGCAATTTCCGCAACGATTCGAAGCGGCTGATCTGGTCGGACACTTCGCGCAGCGCCTCGATGACCGCCGCGTCGTAGGCGTCCACGGCCATGTCGTATTGCGAGGTCCGCACGGCGAGTCCCGCGCGCAGCCGGCCACCGTCGAAAATCGGCAGCGTGATGGCCGGTCCGGCGGAAACATTCAGTGCCCGGTCGGTGAACAACCGGCCGAACCCGAAGCCGACGAGGCCGACGGCCGCCTTCAAATTGACGTTCGGGTAAAACGCCGTCCTGGCGATGGCGACTCCTTTGGCGGCACTCTCCACGCGCCAGCGCTCCGCTTGCACGTCCGGCCGGCGTCCGACGAGTTCCGCGGGAATGTCGCTCGGCAGACCCACGGGCCTGGACGGCTGCAGCGCCGGCCGGCCGAGCACATCACCGGCCGCGGGGCCCTCGCCGATCAGCGCGGCGAGTTGATGGCGCAGCAGCACCATCTGCCCGGCCAGATCCTCCAAGCGAGCCTGGGTGGCGGCGACCGCGTTCTTCGCCTGTTGAATCTCGAGTTCCGTTCCCAGACCGGCTTTCAGGCGTCGCTGCGAGAGATCCAAGGTGCGGCTCTCGGCGCCGAGAATGGCCCGTTCGTGGTCTTGAATCTCGTAGAAATATCCGAGCTGCGCGTAGGCACGGATCACCGCGGTCGCCAACACGAGGCGCGCGTTCTGAGCCTCGAACTCGCTCACCTTGACCTGGTCGAGCGCCGCCTCGAGCGCGGCGCGGTCCCGGCCCCACACATCGGGATCGTAGGCGAACGTCAATCCCACCGAATTGTTCCAAATGGGATCGAACAGGTGATAGCCGTTGATCTCCTCGGGAAAAATGTTGTCGTGGCTGAATCGCGTGCGGTCGAACTCGGCGCCCGCGTCGACCGAGGCCTTGCGCGCCGCGCCGCTGATACGGGCCATGTCGCGGGCAATGTCGACGCGGGACTGCGCCGCCGCCATCCGTGGATTACCGGCCATGGCGCGCCGCACCAGATCGTCGAGCTGCGGGTCGCCGTATTGTTTCCACCACTCAGCCTCCGGCCAGGCGGAGGATTGCGCGGCGGCGATGTCCGAGCCGGCCGCCAGCGAATTCGCCTGCACCGGCACCGCGTGCGGCTTGAGCGCCGACATCCGCGCACATCCCGGAAGCACGAGCGCCAACGCGATCGCCGGTATCATGCCGCAGAGACGTCGGTGGCTCATGTCCATCGAGGCACTTTATATTAAATTATTGTATTGTGCAATATTGTATTAGTTCTATCGCATTGCCTTACCGGGAGATGGGTCATGACGTGGGATTGGAGAGTGTTCGCGCTGGGGTCCGCCGGATTTGCCGCGCTGACCGCCATCTTCGGCAAATTGGGGGTCACCGAACTGAATTCCAATCTGGCCACATTCATCCGCACCATCGTCATCCTGATGGTGACCGCCTTGTTGGTCTCGCTGCGAGGAGAATGGCGGTGGCCGGACTCATCGTCGTCGAAGGGTGTGATTTTCCTCATCGCCTCGGGCCTGGCTACAGGGATGTCGTGGCTGTGCTACTACCGCGCGCTGCAGCTCGCTCCGGCATCCCGGGTCGCGCCCGTGGACAAGCTGAGCGTCGTCTTCGTCGTCGTTTTCGCCGTCATCTTTCTCGGCGAACCATTGACGTGGAAGGTGGGCCTCGGCGCCTCGCTGGTCGCGCTGGGCGCGCTAGTCATGGTGCTGTGAGCCGCGGGCGCAGCGGCATGGGTTCGCCGCGTCCTGCGGATCTGTCGCGGTTCCGGCACACATGAACGAAATTGCGTCGACGTGCGAATTTTCTCGTTTGCCCGCGCGGCGGCCCCGGAATAACGTGGCCCCGCGAACTCAAGAAGCACTTTACGCATCGCTCAGCGGGAGATTTACATGCGAATCACACAGGCTCGATTCAAGATTGCGGCGTCGGTCGCCGTCGCGGCCCTCACTGCCGCCGGCCTCGTCGCCTCCGGAGCGGCCCACGCCGCGACCAACCCCGATTTTTCGAATCCGGCCGTCGCCATGTCCGGCGAGGCGGTCGTGGCGTCCGGGACCTGCATCGCGAAGTACGCGGTCATCCTGGATGACCGGACCAAGCCCGCCGCGGAAATCGGTCAACGCGTGGCGCGGCGCTGCGCCCGGGAAATTTCCCGGTCCGCCGGTCTCGCCTCGTGGATGCTAGGCAGACCCGAAGAATTCTCGAAGAATCTCAAATACACCCGGGAAGAACTGACGACGGGCTCGGTCCTGAGATCCCGGGCGGCGCGGCAGGGCGGCCTCTAACCCGATCCGGGCCCGGTGTCGACGGCGACGAAGACACAACAGTTCGCCCGCTCGGCGAGCGAAGTCCTCTGGGCGCCCGTCCACCAGAAGCCGCCGGACGGCTGCGGGTAGTGGCCCAGCACGATTAGATCGATGTTGAGCCGCTTGGTGAACGCGGCGATCTGGTCGATGCTGTTGCCGCTCGCGAGATACCCTTCCGCGGTCACGCCGCGCGAGCGCAGCCAGGCGACCGATTCCTGCAGCGCCTGCTGGTTGCGGTTTTCCGCGACGTCCACGATGCAGGCGTGCCCGGCGGCGCCGGCCGCCAGGTAAGGATCGCGCATGCCCTCAGGCACGATCGACAGCACGTACGCTTGGGCGTTCAACTGGATTGCGAGTTCGGCGCCGCGCCGCAAGGCGCGGCGGCCCGGATCCGACCCGTCGAAGCAGAGCAACACACGCTTGAACATGTCGACCTCGAAGTCCGCCGCTTCGCAGGGCACCCGGCTCGCAGGGCACTCGGGAAGGCCGGCTGAGTATACCAACGGGTTCGGGGACCCGGCCAGGTCGTCCGGACTCCGCTATAGTACCCGGCATGACATATGCCGTCCGACGCCGGAATCCGCTCTACGCGCGCGACGGGGCATCCTTCGCCGGGGCTCGGTTCCGATGACCGTGCTCCCGGTCATCTGGCTGCCATCCCGGCTGCAGCACAGCCTCGAACGGACCTCCGATGCGCTGCTTCGCCCCCAGGAAGGCCGACGAATCGACTTCCGACGGCCCCTCGGCGCGGCGGCACTGGCCCCG
>JBBIKV010000079.1:0-18542 GCA_037445285.1 Nevskiaceae bacterium
GACCTCGAGGACCGTCTTACCGGGATCGAGCCTCGGCTCCTGCTCGAGGAAACCGGGTCGATTCCGAATTTTTATTTCCACGTGGTCACCTGCTACGACATTTTGCGCCACGGTGGCGTCGACGTCGGCAAGCGCGATTATCTCCATCATATTGCTCCCTACATTGCCCAAGGCGGTGAACGATGAAGCGGCGGCTGAAAGGTCTCGGTGTCTTGGCCATCGCGTCCGTCGCGGCATTCACGACCGTCGCGGTCTGTCAAGCCGGTGAGGCGACCGTGTCGTCCGGTGCCGATCTCTATCGGGAGTTCTGTGCCACCTGCCACGGCGCCAATGCCCACGGCGACGGTCCGGTCGCTCCGAGTCTGAAACAGAAGGTGCCGGACCTGACGTTGCTCACCCGGCGGCACGGCGGAACATTCCCGAGAGAGGAGATTCATCGGATCATCGACGGCCGCTCGACGCCGCGAGTCCATGGTTCGGCCGACATGCCCGTCTGGGGTTGGGAGTTTTACGGCTTCGAGGGGGAAGATGCCGTCCGCCGGCAGCGCGTGGCCGAGTTGATCGATCAACTGGTCGGCTATTTGCAGTCCATTCAAGCCGGAAATCGATGAGCGATCGCGGCGCGGAGCGGCCGCGCCGGCGCAGGTCGCGAAACGCGGGTGCATCGGGGAACGGGTGGGGCCGATGAAAAAGCTGAGGCACGAGGCGGAGTTGTTCAAGGCCGCGCTGCTGGCCGGTGTGCGCTACGCCGAGGGGCGGGGGGCGGTCGAATTCGAACCGACCGACTCGGCCAGCGAGAAGGCGCTGTACGTCTACCGCCTTCTGGTGCATGACAAGGTGATCGCGCCGATGCCGGAAAGCCAGGTCGCGGAGAAGACCGTCAGGCACCGGCTTGCGACCTGGTATGCACACCAATTGCCGCCGGGTCATCCGCTGTTGGAGTAATGTCGCCGGGCTACCGCGTAATCGACTATCCTTGACGGCCCAGGGCGCCTCTGCGTTCGCAGTCGAGAGAGATCGGTAGGTTGTCGCACAGTGTGAGTACCGGGCGGGCGCTGGTCATCGCGTCCGTCATGACGGCGATGTTCATGGTTGCCATCGAAGCGACGATCATAGCGACCGCGATGCCCCAGATCGTCGCGCAGCTGGGCGGCCTGCCGCTCTACAGTTGGGTCTTCTCCTCCTTTTTGCTGGCACAGACCGCGATGACCGTGGTGTTCGGAAATCTCGCCGACATTGTCGGCCGCAAGCCGATCATGCTCCTCGGTATAGCGATCTTCCTCATCGCATCGATCCTGGCGGGATTCGCGGGGTCGATGCCCGCGATGATCGTGTTTCGACTGATTCAGGGGGCGGGCGCCGGTGCGATGCAAACGGTCGCCATGACGATCGTTGCCGATCTGTATCCCGCCCGCGAGAGAGGCAAGATCCAGGGATATCTGGCCAGTGTCTGGGCGATTTCGGCCGTTCTTGGACCCATCGTCGGCAGTCTCATCGTCCGCGAGTGGTCCTGGCCGTGGGTGTTTTGGATCAACATCCCGATCGGCCTCGCCGCGGCGGCCGGCTTCACCGCCTTCCTTCACGAAACCTCGGAACACGAGGTCCGCTCGATCGACGTGGCCGGGGCGACGTCGTTCACCATGGCGGTGACGGCCCTGCTGGTGGCGCTCACCGAACTCGGAACCGCCGATCAGCGCGTCCTCTGGGCGACCGGTGCCGTGTTCTGCGTGGCGTCCGCCGCCTTCGTGCGGCAAGAACGCCGTGCGTCCCACCCGATGATTTCATTCGCCCTATGGAGTCGGCGGCCGATCGCCGCCACCAACGGCGTCGCGGTGTTCTCGAGCATGGCCCTCATGGGGCTCACCACTTTTCTGCCCATCTATGTGCAGGTCGTGCTGCGACGATCCCCCGTCGTTGCGGGTCTGGCGCTGACGATGATGCTGCTGGGCTGGCCGGCCGGCGCGACCCTCGGCGCCCGCTCCTTCCACCGCTTCGCGCTGCGTCGAATCATGCTCGCGGGTACGGCGCTGATGCCCATCGGAGCGGCGGTATTCGTGCTCCTGGGCCCGGAGAGCTCTCCCCACCTCGCCGGAGTCGGTTCCCTGGTGATGGGTTTCGGCATGGGACTGTCCAGCGTGAGCTCCCTGGTGCTGATCCAGGAGGTCGTCGACCGGACCCAACGCGGCAGTGTCACCGCGTCGATCATTTTTGCGCGCAACCTCGGCAGCACGTTGGGGGCCACCGTGTTGGCCGCAGTCCTCAACTACGGCCTCGCCCACGAGGTCGGCGGCAGGGCCCTCACGTCGGATCAACTCCGCCAGATGCTCGGCCCGCATACCGGAGCCATCCGCGGGGAGGCGGCCATCCGGCTGGGCCTCCAGCATGCGCTGAACCTCACTTTTTGGGCCATGCTGATGCTGTCGCTTGCAACCGTTCTGCTGGCGTTGCTGGTGCCCTCCGTCGGCATTGCGCACGCGGACGGGGTGCCGGTCGAGTGTCCACCCGAATGACTAAGCGCTATGATGCGCGCGAGACGAGCCAACGCGGCGGAACTTGGGCAAGGACGAAGAATGCACGACAGCCTGCTGATACGCCCGGCCGCTTTGGCCCTTCTGTACCTGCTCTCGGCTCAATCCGGCTGGTCCGCCACGCGCATCGCCGAGACGAACGCCGCCGAAGCGGCGATTCGCCAGGCCGATGCGGATTGGGCTGCCGCCGCGGGAGCCGGCAGCGTCGACGGGTGGATGACATTTTACACCCCGGATTCCATGGTCATGGCGCCCGAAGTGCCGCTCACGAACGACCCCCGACTCGTGCGTCAGACCGTGACGCAACTCCTGGCGCTGCCTCATCTGTCCCTCTCCTGGCATCCCGTCAAAGTGGAGGTGGCGGCCTCGGGAGATCTGGCATATCTGATCGGCGAGTACGCACTGCGCTACGACGATGCGCTCGGGCGTTCCGTTTCCGATCGCGGCAAACTCCTCGAGATCTGGCGAAAGCAGCCCGGCGGCGATTGGCGATGCAGCGTCGACACCTGGAACTCGGACGGACCCGATACAGCGGCACCGGTTGCGCTCCAGCCGGGCGTCGACGCCGTGCCCAGCCCGCGACCCGGCGGGTCGGGCATCAGCTCTGAATATGGCGAAATGCCGACGCAGTATGAAGCGGCGATCCGGGAATACTTCCACAAATATTTGAAGTATCCGGACTCCGTGCGCTACCGGGAGATCACCCGGCCGGAGAGGGGGTCCGCCGCATCGGTGACCGGGACGCTCCTGGTTCGAAAAACGCAATTGCTGGGTTGGATCGTCAAGGCGACGATCGATGCGAAGAACTCCCGCGGGGCCTATGTCGGCTTCAAAACCTATTCATTCCTCTTCCGCGACGAGAAGATCGTTCATACCACCTCCCCCTTGCCCGACGACGAGATGAAATGACGGGGCAGGACCCTCAGGACGGCGGATCCGCGAGCATCGATGGCCGAAGTCGGGTGATTCTCCGACAGGCGACTGCGCCGTCGGCCGCTGTCGGAGGGTCGCACGAATCGATAGCGCGAAGGGTGGGGCGGCGGCCCATACTCTGCGCGCCGCCGCGAAGTGCCTGATCTACACGACAAGGATCAATCCGATGAAAAACGACATGGAAATGCAGCAAGAGGTCCTGGCCGAACTCGGTCGAGACGGTTCATTGGTGCCAGGCGCGGTCGGCGTCGAGGTGCATCACGGCGTCTTCAAGCTGGCGGGGAAAGTCAGCGACCAAACGATGAAGGACAGGTCCGGCGACGCCGCCCGGCGCGTCGGCGGCGTCACCCGCGTCATCTTGGATATCGACGTCGATCCGGTTGGCGGCGCGTCGCGATCGGCAAACGGTTCCCGCGAGGCGCGATTCATCTAGGCTCATTGCATCGCATTCGCGCAAGGCGTCGACGCCGCCATTTGATGGATCGCGCGGGGCAGCGCCTGCGAGAGCTGGCGCACCAAGTCGCGCGGTTGGAGGTCCAGTTTCGCCGCCATCGCGCGCAACACGCCCGTGCCGAACAGGGTGTGAAGCTGGTCGCTGAAAATGGGCTCTCGGACATTGCTGCCGATCCACGAATCGGCCACGCTGCCCAGCCCCATCCGCTCCATGCGTTCCACGACGCCGTTCACCGTCCCGTGGCGGCGGATCAGATCGTCCACGGCGCCGGCCAGTTCGGCGTCCGAAGGACGGCCCCAGAAAACATCGGATACCCGTATCCACCGTCGCATTATTCGGACCACCCTTTTGAGCGTCTACCATATCGTCGGGTATTATGTTGACACCGGTGGCGGCACCGCTGCGGAGAAGCACGTCGCAATTCGACCCATGACGACCGATGAAATGCAGGGGCGCGTGAATGCCTACGGCGACGCCTGGCGACGGCTGTCCCGGCACCTGCGCGACCATTGGGGGGCCATCATCGACCGCGGAAGTTTCGATCTGTCGAAGCCGTTTGCGCGGGAGGCGGGCGCGTCCGCTGTGAAGGTGCAATTGCATTTCGTGAACCTCCTCGGCGGCAGGCTGCTGGCGGACAAGGTGCCCATGGATTTGGCGTCATTTTCCGAGGCCGTGGCAGGCGGTACGCCGCACCCCGACGTGACCTTGTTGATTGCCGACGGCACCGTGCCGCATGGGCGATTGCGCGCCTACGGGTCGGACGTGAGCCTGTTGCGGGATGGAGAACAGGTGCTGAGCGCCTTGTGGCTGCACCTCGAACATCCGGTGGCCGTGAAGATCTGCTATATAAAAGGCGGCGCCGCCGTTCGGGAGCCCGAGGGGTTCCCTTGGCATCCGACCCGGCAACGGAAGATCGTCAAGATCAGTCCCTACAAGGGCGATGCGCAGCCCCTCGTGCCGCGTCGGGATCTCAGAATCGGCGAGCCGACCAGGTAGACGAACATGTTATTTCCAGTCCAGGGCGAGACCACATGAACTTACGCAGAACCCGCAACGCCAAGATCGTGGCCACCTTGGGTCCGGCCAGCTCCGATCGGGACATGGTGCGGCGGCTGTTCTTCGCCGGCGTCGACGTATTCCGGCTCAATTTCAGTCACGGCAGTGCGGACGATCACCGCGCGCGCTGCGCCTTGTTGCGTGAATTGGAACGCGAGACCGACCGACCCATCGGCATCCTCGCCGATTTGCAGGGGCCCAAACTGCGCGTCGGCGGTTTCATGAACGGCCAGGTCATGCTTGCCGAGGGTCAGTCCTTCCGGCTCGACCTGGACCCCGCGCCCGGGAATGAGCAGCGTGCGGGCATGCCGCATCCAGAAATCTTCGCCGTTTTGACCCCGGGTTCCCAATTGCTGCTGGACGACGGCCGCCTGCGCCTCGTGGTCGAGCGGTGTGGACCCGACCATGCCGACACGCGCGTGGCGGTGGGTGGAAAATTGTCGGCCAACAAGGGGGTCAACGTACCCGACGTGGTCCTGCCGCTGACCGCGCTGACGAACAAGGATCGGCGCGACCTCGACGTCGCGCTGGCGCTCGGCGTGGACTGGATCGCCTTGTCGTTCGTGCAGCGCCCGCAGGACGTCCTGGATGCACGCGCGATCATCGGCGACCGCGCGGCCGTCATGTCCAAGCTCGAGAAACCCGCCGCGATCGCCCAACTCGAGGACATCGTGGCCGTGTCCGATGCGGTGATGGTGGCGCGCGGCGATCTCGGTGTGGAAATGCCCGCGGAGCGGGTGCCGGCCATCCAGAAGCGGATCATTCGGGCGTGCCGTCAGCATGGAAAGCCCGTCGTGGTCGCCACGCAAATGCTCGAGTCGATGATCGAAAGTCCCGTGCCCACGCGTGCCGAAGCCTCCGACGTGGCGACCGCGGTCTACGACGGTGCCGATGCCGTCATGCTGTCGGCCGAATCGGCCTCGGGCAAGCATCCGGTCGAAGCGGTCAGCATGATGAGCCGCATCATCGAGCAGGTGGAGGTGGATCCGGCCTACCGTCAGGTCATCAACGCGTCGTACGCGGCGCCGTCACCGGGACGCGCCGGTATCGCCGACGCCGTTTGCAGCGCCATGCGCTGTGCGGTCTCGATGGTGCATGCCTCGGCCATCGTCTGCTACACACGTTCCGGTCAAACCAGCCTGCACGCCGCGAGGGAACGGCCCGAATGCGCCGTCTTGAGCCTGACGCCGGTCGAGGCGACGGCCCGCCGGCTGGCCGTGGTTTGGGGAATTCATTCGGTGCGCATCGAGGGCGTGTCCAATGTGAACGAAATGAGCGATCTCGCTTGTGAGGCCGCCCGGCGCGAGGGGTTCGCCCAGCCCGGCCAGATCATTGTCGCGATTGCCGGGATGCCGTTTGGAAGTGCCGCGACGACCAACCTGATGCGCATAGCCACGGTCTGACGCCGCCACGCGAAAGCGCTGCGCCGCGCGGTCAGCCGTCCCCGAGGAGCTCCAGATTGCGCACCGCGCCCATGTCGGCGCTGGTCACCAGTTTCGCATATGCCCTGAGCGCCGCGCTGACCTTGCGCTTGCGCGGCTGATCGGGCTTCCAGCCCTTTGCCGTCTGAGCCGCGCGACGGCGGGCGATTTCCTCGTCGCTCACCGCGAAACGCACGCTGCGATTGGGGATGTCGATGATGATGATGTCGCCGTTCTCCACGAGTCCGATATTCCCCCCTTCGGCGGCTTCCGGCGAAACGTGGCCTATCGACAGACCGGCGGTGCCGCCGGAAAAGCGGCCGTCGGTGATGAGGGCGCATGCTTTTCCGAGTCCCTTCGACTTCAGATAGCTCGTGGGATACAACATTTCCTGCATGCCCGGACCGCCACGGGGCCCTTCGTAGCGTATGACCACCACATCGCCGGCCTTGACCCGCCCGGTGAGAATCATCTCGACGGCTGCGTCCTGGCTCTCGATGACGACGGCCGGACCGCTGAAGGTCAATATGCTCTTGTCGACGCCGGCCGTCTTTACGATGCACCCGCGCTGCGCCAGGTTGCCGTAGAGGACGGCGAGGCCCCCGTCCTGACTGTATGCATGTTCCTGCCTGCGAATGCAGCCGGATTGGCGGTCGACATCCAGCGCCGCGTACCGGCAGCTTTGCGAGAAGGCGGTCTGGGTTCGAACGCCGGCCGGCCCCGCGCGGAAGAACTCGTGCACCTCCGGATCCTGCGTGCGGGTGACATCCCAGCGGCCGAGCGCCTCTGCCAATGACGTGGAATGAACCGTGGGCACCGAGGTGTCGAGCAGTCGTGCGCGATCCAATTCGCCGAGGATCGACATGACGCCGCCCGCGCGATGCACGTCCTCCAGATGAAAATGGCTCGACGGGGCCACCTTGCACAGGTTGGGTACGCGGCGCGACAAGCGGTCGATATCGCCCATCTTGAAGTCGATTTCACCCTCCTGCGCCGCGGCCAGCAGGTGCAGCACCGTGTTGGTCGATCCGCCCATCGCAATGTCCAGCGACATGGCGTTCTCGAACGCGGCTTTGCCCGCGATGTTGCGCGGCAGGGCACGAACGTCGTCGTCGACGTAGTATCTCCTGGCCAACTCGACGATCGTGCGACCGGCCTTGCGGAACAATTGCTCACGGTCGGCATGCGTCGCGACCAGCGATCCGTTGCCTGGCAGCGCCAGGCCCAACGCCTCGGTGAGGCAGTTCATGGAGTTCGCCGTGAACATGCCCGAGCAGGATCCGCAGGTCGGGCAGGCGGAGCGTTCGATCGACTGCACGTCGGCATCGGACATCGTCTCGTCGGCGGCGGCGACCATCGCATCGATGAGGTCCAAGGCGATTTCTTTGCCGGCCAGGCGGGTCTTGCCGGCCTCCATCGGTCCTCCCGACACGAACACCACGGGAATGTTGAGGCGCAGCGCCGCCATTAGCATGCCCGGGGTGATCTTGTCGCAGTTCGAAATGCACACCAGCGCGTCGGCGGTGTGGGCGTTGCACATGTACTCCACGCTGTCGGCGATGATGTCCCGCGATGGCAGACTGTAGAGCATGCCGTCGTGGCCCATGGCGATGCCGTCGTCCACCGCAATGGTGTTGAACTCCTTGCCGACGCCCCCGGCGCGTTCGATTTCCTGGATGACGAGCTGTCCCAGATCCTTCAGATGGACGTGGCCCGGGACGAATTGGGTGAAGGAGTTGGCGACGGCGATGATCGGCTTGTCGAAGTCGCCATCCTTCATGCCGGTGGCACGCCAGAGGGAGCGGGCACCGGCCATGTTGCGGCCTGCGGTGCTGGTGCGGGATCGATGGACGGGCATGACGGGTTTTTCCTTGCTGAATCGTCGTCGAGATGGCACATTCTGCCCCGCGATGACCTATATTCGATAATACAATATTTGATTGGTATCCTTACGGTTGACGAATAGTGGAACTTCGACAGCTTCGGTATTTCGCCGCGATCGCGGAGGCGGGCAGCTTCTCGCGTGCCGCCGAACGGCTCCATATATCGCAGCCGCCGTTGTCGACCCAGATCCAGGGATTGGAGGACGAACTCGGAGTGCGGCTGTTCGATCGGACCAATCGCGGCGTGACGCTCACCGCGGCCGGCTCGGTGTTCTATGAGGAGACGCGCGCGGTGCTTGCCAGACTTGAGCATGCAAAGCGCAAGGCGTTGCGGGCGGGCAGCGGCGACATCGGCCTGCTCTCGGTCGGATTCGTATCGATTGCCGACTACGGCATCTTGCCGCCGGCGTTGAAGCGCTTCCGGGCGGGGTTTCCCCTGGCGGAAGTCCAATTGCACGAACTCACGACGGATGCGCAGCTGCGGGAACTGCGGGCGTTGCGGCTGGATCTTGGCGTCGGGCTCGGTCCCGTGGACGAAGCGGATGTCGAGTTCGAACCGGTGATGCAGGAGGAACTGATCCTGGCCACGCCGACCGGCCATCCGGGCGCCAGGGGGGGCGGCCCGATCGATCTGCGGACGATGTCGAAGGAGAGCTTCATCGTTCCGCCGCGCGACAACGCCCCGGGGCTGTTCGACACCGCGATGAGTCTTTGCCGCGGGTCGGGCTTTGCCCCGCGCATCACACAACATGCGCGGCAGATGCAAACGGTCATCGGCCTGGTGGCATCCGGGATGGGCGTGGCGCTCGTGCCTTCCTCGGTGCGCAATCTCAAGCGCACCGGCGTGCAATATCGCCGGCTGCGCGGCGCGGCGGCCCTGATAGAACTTGGCATCCTCAGGTTGCGCGACTCCGAGAATCCGTTGCGGGAACACTTCGTGCGGGCGTTGCGCTCGGCGGCGCGCGGCGCCTGACGCGGCGCAGTTGGGTGCATTGCCGCAGAAAGGCGCGAAGGCGCCCGGGGGAGCGCTCAATCGATGCACACCTGGGCTATTTTATCGGCGATACTCTCGCGAAATCTGCCCGCGTAATGCTGGGAGGCGGCTTAGCTGATGACCTTAATGACTTCCTCGAACACCGAACAACTGCGACAGCTGGGCGACCACCTGACGGCCAGACGACCGCTGATTCTGCGGGCGTGGCACCAAATGGTGGACGCGGATCCGGATTTGACGACCGCGTCTTCCATTTCCCGCGCCCAATTTTACGATCATATTCCGCAGCTGCTGGATGCCTTCGCGCACCTGCTGTGTGCGGAGGATTCCTTCGAAAAAAGGGAGGCCAACGCCGACCAGAAAAAAAGTGCCGCGGAACACGGTTTGCAGCGCTGGCAGCAGGGCTACAACCAATTGCAGACCATGCGCGAATGGGCGCATTTGCATATATGCCTGCTCGACGAACTGGAGCGTTATGCCGAGGCCAATGCTTCGGCCACGCCCGCCGTCATGCACCGGGCCAGGCGCGCGGTGGTCCGGTTGTGTGGCGATGGGGTATGTGAGAGCACTGCCCGATATGCGAGGCTGCAGCAGGTCGAGGCCGCCAGTCGTCTGCGAGACTTGGAACAGGCGGTGCAGGATCTTCAAAGCATCGACCGGGAGCGTGCGGAGCGGTGGCGGGAGGCGGCGCACGATTTGCGCAGCACCGTGCACGTGGTGACCGCAGCGGCCGCCGTGCTCAATCGAGAAGGCATCGAGGAACCGGCGCGCGAACGGATGTCGCAGGCGCTTCACCGCGGCACCACGTCGCTGCGCGAACTGCTCACGGACCTCATGGACCTGGCGCGTCTGGAAGCGGGTCAGGAGCAGCGGAAGCTGGTGTCATTCGACGCGGGGCAGATGCTTGCCGCCTTTTGCGAGCCCTTTCGGGCAATTGCAGCGGAGCGCAATCTCTTCTTTGAAACGGAAGGAGTCGTACCGCTGGTCGTCGTGGGGGATCCCGTAAAGGTGCAACGCATCGCTCAAAACCTCGTCACGAACGCGCTCAAGGCCACGTCGAGAGGGGGGGTTAGGGTGACCTGGGCCGAACGCGCCGTCGGAGACCATGCACAGTGGATGTTGTGCGTGCAAGATACCGGTCCCGGCCTCGATACGGGATCCGCCGCGCCCCTTCAACAGGCGCTGAGACATGCCACGGAGGAGGCCCGGCAGGTCGAGGAACAATCGGCCCCCGGCGATGGAGCGGAGTCGGGGAAACTCGATCCGGCTCCGACCCTGCGTTCCAGGACCGCACACGAGCGGCCGCCTCATCTCGGCGGCGAGGGAATAGGGCTGTCCATCGTCAAACGGTTGTGCGAGTTGCTCGATGCCAGCCTGGAGCTCGAAACCTCGCCGGGTGCCGGTACGACATTTCGTGTCATTTTCTCCCGCCAGTGTCACGACCCATCGGTGGGTGCGCATTGAACAGGCGTGATTTTTTGTGGGGGGGCTCGGCTTTCCTGATCGCTCCCGCCCACGCTCGAGGGGCCCCGATCGCCGCGATCGCCGACTATGAAACAGGCAGCGGAAGCCACATCGGTGTTTACGCAGAGAACATTCGAACCGGTGCGACACTGTCCTGGAGAGCGGATGAGCGTTTCGTCATGTGCAGCACATTCAAGGCGTCGCTCGCCGCCTGCATGCTCTCGCGGGTCGATCGTGGTCAGGACAATCTTGAGACGCTCATCTCCTACGGCGCCACCGACATCCAAGATTGGTACGCTCCCGTGGCGAAAGCGAACCTGTCCAAGGGTTCCCTTTCGGTGGGGGAAATGTGCCGGGCGGCGGTTGAGGAAAGTGACAATACCTGCGCCAACCTTCTGCTCTCCCGCATCGGAGGCCCCTCGGCGTTGACCGCGTTCTGGCGCAGGAGCGGAGATCAGGTAAGCCGCCTTGACGACCCGGAGCCCTTCCTCAACAGGACACCCCCTGGCGATCCGAGGAACACGACCACCCCGGCGGCGATGGCGCGCACACTGCGCCGCTTCGTCCTTGGCAGGGTCCTTTCAGAGCCTTCCCGTACGACTTTCACCAAGTGGTTGGTCGGTTGCAAGACCGGGGATAATCGGTTGCGCGCCGGGCTGCCCGCCAGTTGGGTCATCGGGGACAAGACCGGGAACAACGGCAAGGATGCCGCGGGTGACATTGCCGTCGCCTGGCCCGACGCCAAACTCGCGGTCGTTGTTTGCGTATACACGCGCGGTGGGGCGCCGTCAGCCCGGCAACTCGACGCTGCCTTCGCAGGCATTGGCCGCTTTGTTGGCGCGCAGACGAACTGGCCGCCCGTGCGGCGTTAAAGGGTAAGTCGATATTGCCGAGGCGCTCGAGCTCCCGCTCGCAACGCTGGACGAACCGCTTTCGAAATCAAACGAAGTGACCTGTAAGTTTCTGCTTCGCATAATGTATATTATGTCAAATATTGGGTGTAATGGCACGATGCTTGGAGGCTTATGCGGCCCGCCGTCTCGTGGGCGCCTGATCGTCCTGTTTGTCGACCCGCGAATCCATTGGGGCCCGGGAGCCCTCGCCGAGGACATATTTCGCCATGATGACATCCAGTCGTCCGGCCTGTTCCAGGAGCGACTCGGCCGCGGCGGCGGCCTGCTCGACGAGCGCTGCATTTTGCTGGGTCACCGCGTCGAGGGACATGACGGCCTTGTTCACCTGTTCGATTCCGGCGGCCTGTTCCTTGCTGGCCCCCGACATCTCGGCGACGACGCTCGTGACCTTCGTCACGGCCCGCACGATGTCCTCCAACGCCTTCCCGGATCGGCCGACCAGATTGGTGCCGTGCGCCACCTTGTTCGAGCTGTCTTCGATCAGGGTCTTGATTTCGCGCGCCGCCGCCGCGCTTCGGGACGCGAGATTACGCACCTCGGAAGCGACCACGGCGAAACCTCGGCCCTGCTCTCCGGCCCGTGCAGCTTCGACCGCCGCATTGAGCGCGAGGAGATTGGTCTGAAACGCGATCGCATCGATCACTCCGATGATGCTCGCGATCCGGTCGCTCGATGCGCTGATGCCCTGCATCGCAACGACGGTTTCCGCGACGATTCCGCCGCCGGCCTCCGCCTGGGCCCGTGCTTCGCTCGCCAGTTGATCGGCCTGCGCGGCGTTTCCGGAACTCAAATGCGCCGAAGAGGCCATTTGCTCCATCGATGAGGCCGTCTCCTCCAACGCGGAGGCCTGCTCTTCTGTCCGGCTGCTCAAGTCCATGTTGCCGCGTGCTATCTCGTCCGCCCCGCCCCGGACTTCCGCGGCCGCGGCCTTGACCGATGAAACCAGGCCCGCCATGTTTTCCAGCAATGCATTCAAACCGGCCGCGACGGAGGCGAAAAAGCCGGTCATGCCTTCCGCCTCGACGCGCCCGGACAGATCACCTTCAATGGCCGCCGCGACGATCGTGTCGATCTGACGCACGGTGGCGATCTCCTGTTCATGCAAGGCCTCCGCCTTCGCCGACAAGGCGAGTTCTTGGGTTCGATCGTTCCACTCGACGACGGTGCCGACACGTCGATCGTCGGTGTCGTGCACCGGTGTGACCAGCAGATCGATCGTGCGCCCGCCCAGGCGCAGACGCGTCTGATGTGTGCCCGTGATCCGGGCGAGCATGTCGCGTTGATGTGCGGGCCTGGCGTGGAACTGATCGATGTTGGTCCCCAATACACCAGCCGCGTTGAATGACGGAAGACTCAGTCGGATATCGGCCTGTGCGGACTCGAGCATGCGCATGAGCGAACGATTGGCATAAATGATGTCGTGACTTTGGTCCGCCACCATCACGTTGGCTGCGGCGACGTCCAATGCCTGGCGAATCCTGGCGCACTCGATGGCAAGACGGCGGCTGTCCGCGAGTTCGAAGCCCACCTTGGTCCGAAGCGACTGCAGAGAACGCTGCAGCGCGGCCAATTCGTCCTCGCCATGAGCCTCGAAGATCCGCTCGAAGCGCCCCTGTGTCAATTCTTCGATATGGGCGGACGACATGCGGAGCGTGGCCGCAAGTCGTCGAATCCAGTGTGCCCACGCGGCGAGGCCCAATGTCCCCAGGAAGAAGGCCGTCGAGACGATCGCCGTTCGAAGACGGCCCTCGCCGATGGGCAGAAGCGACAACGCCATGAGTGCCGCGGCCGGAGCGGCTATCAAAAGCGAGACGCACGAAGCCTTGACGCTCAGCGAGGCGCGCGCCAGGAAGTTCAGGCGCTGCGTCACGCCATGTCGCACCACCCTGCCTTCGCGGATGACCCGAGTCCCGGCACGCTGTTCTCGAAAGAGGCGATACAGGGATTCCGCCGCTTCCACCTGCTCCCGGGTCGGCTTGGATCTCACCGACATGTAGCCCGCTATGGCGCCGGCCTCGCCGATCGGCGTCGCGTTGGCGAGCACCCAATAGCAGTCGCCGTTCTTGCGCCGGTTCTTCACCATTGCGGTCCAGGGCTTGCCTGCCCTCAGGGTGTCCCAGAGATCCTGAAAGGCCTCTTCCGGCATGTCCGGATGCCGGACGATGTTGTGCGCTTTTCCCAGGAGTTCCGTCAGGCTGAAGCCGCTCGCCTCGATGAAGGCCTCATTGGCGAACGTGATGTGCCCCTTGAGATCCGTCTTCGATACCAGCATCGCACCGTCCGCGAGAATGTACTCTTCTTGCGTGATGGGAAGATTGGTGCGCATATCGGAGCCTCTACGTTTTGGGCGTGGGTACGGACGCCTCTGCGACGGTTCCTCATCGCAGCGGGTCGGTCGTCTTCATCCCCTTGTCGGCCGGGGCTGGCGATAATTAAGGGGATCCCCTGATCGCGACGGCATGTCGGCGGTTCGATTCAGGGATTCCCTCCTCGCCGGACGCGGGAATGGCCGCCGGATGAATTCAGGGCCGCCTCGGCATTCCGGACATATTGCCCCTCACCAAGTGATTTCGGTCCGCGACGAATCCCCCCTCACCGTCGATAATGACGTCGTTGCCCGGCAGCATGGAGGCGATCGTCGGGGCAGCCGTGATGCATGAAAGTCGCACGCAATGAGGTGTGCGCAACCTGCCTTTGAACTCCGCCCATGACCGGCTGCGCCGTACTGAACCCCTTGAATCCTGCCGCCGGTGTCACGCCAGGTCGAAGCGGTCGAGGTTCATCACCTTGTTCCATGCCGCCACAAAGTCATTAACGAACTTCCCCTGCGAGTCGCTGCACGCATATACCTCGGCGATGGCTCGAAGTTGTGAGTTCGAGCCGAAGACGAGGTCGACCACGGTGCCGGTCCACTTGAGTTCGCCGGAAGCGCGGTCGCGCCCCTCCAACACGCCCTCGGTGTCGGACGATTTGCGCCACGTCGTGCTCATGTCGAGGAGATTCACGAAGAAGTCGTTGGTCAGGCGCCCGGGGCGTTTGGTGAACACTCCGTGCTTGGACCCGCCGACGTTCGCATTCAGCACGCGCAGGCCGCCGATCAGCACCGTCATTTCGGGCGCGGTCAGCGTCAGCAACTGCGCCTTGTCGACGAGCAGTTCGGCTGCCGATCCCTCGAGTCCCCGACGGGCATAGTTGCGGAACCCGTCGGCTGCCGGCTCCAGAACCGCGAACGAGTCCACATCCGTCATCTCCTGGGATGCATCCATGCGGCCCGGAATGAAGGGGACCTTCACATCGTGGCCGGCCGATCGGGCGGCGGCCTCGACGGCCGCGCAGCCTCCCAGAACGATCAGATCCGCGAGTGAAAGCTTCTTTCCGCGCGACTGGCCGCCGTTGAACTGCCCGCGGATCGCCTCCAGCTTCTGCAGCACCATGGCCAGGTACGCCGGCTCATTGACGTCCCAATCCCTCAATGGTGCCAGGCGGAGGCGTGCACCGTTCGCGCCTCCGCGCTTGTCGCTGCCGCGGAAAGTCGCTGCAGATGCCCAGGCCGTGGCGACCAGTTGGGAGTTGGACAGTCCGGACGCGAGGATGACCCCCTTCAACGCGGCAATGCCCTGCTCGTCTATCAAGGGGTGATCCGCCGCCGGAATGGGGTCCTGCCACAACAGCGGCTCAGTGGGTACGAGCGGGCCGAGATAACGCGGCAGCGGACCCATGTCGCGGTGAGTCAGCTTGAACCAAGCCCGCGCGAATGCGTCTTCGAATTGTTGCGGATTCTCGTTGAAGTGCCGGGAGATCTTTTCGTATGCCGGGTCGAAACGCAATGCAAGGTCGGTGGTCAACATGGCCGGCGCGTGACGCTTCGACGGATCGTGAGCATCCGGAACGGTACCGGCGCCCGCGCCATCCTTCGGTGTCCATTGGTGCGCGCCGGCCGGGCTCTTCGTCAATTGCCATTCGTAGGCGAACAAGTTCCGCAGGAAGTGGCCGCTCCACCTCGTGGGCGTGCTCGTCCACGTGACTTCCAAGCCGCTGCCGATCGTGTCGTCACCATGGCCGGTGCCAAAGCCGCCCGCCCAACCGAGACCCTGAGCCTCGATGCCGGCCGCCTCGGGCGCGGGCCCCACCAGGGCCGCATCGCCGGCGCCGTGCGTCTTGCCGAACGTGTGACCACCGGCGATGAGCGCCACCGTCTCTTCGTCGTTCATGGCCATGCGGGCGAACGTTTCGCGGATGTCCCGCGCCGCCGCCAATGGATCCGGGTTGCCGTTGGGGCCCTCCGGATTGACGTAGATCAGGCCCATTTGCACGGCGGCCAGCGGATTTTCGAGGTCGCGGTCTCCCGAGTGACGTTCGTCGCCCAGCCAGGTGCTCTCGGAGCCCCAATAGATCCCCTCCTCCGGCTCCCAGATGTCTTCGCGCCCGCCGCCGAAGCCGAAGGTCTTGAGCCCCATCGACTGCAACGCGACGGTGCCGGCAAGAACCATCAGGTCGGCCCACGAAATTTTCCGGCCGTACTTCTGCTTCACCGGCCAAAGCAGGCGTCGGGCCTTGTCGAGATTGACGTTGTCGGGCCAGCTGTTGAGCGGAGCGAAGCGCTGACTGCCCCGTCCGGCGCCGCCGCGACCGTCGCCCGTACGGTAGGTGCCTGCGCTGTGCCATGCCATGCGGATGAACAATGGTCCGTAGTGGCCGAAGTCCGCCGGCCACCAATCCTGCGAGTCGGTCATCAGGGCGTTGAGGTCCCTGATCACGGCGTCGAGGTCGAGGCTCTTGAACGCCTCGGCGTAGTTGAACTCCCCGCCCATGGGGTCCGACTTGGAGGAATGCCGGTGCAGGAGGTCGAGGTTCAGTTGATTGGGCCACCAGTCGGCATTCGACGGGGCTCCCGCCAGCGTGTGTTTGCGAGGGTCTCCCGAGAACGGGCACTTGGATTCAACTGACATGGGTCTCTCCGTGCGCCGGTCAAACCGGCGAGTTGTTGTAAATGAAAGATTTATACATTGAAGGATTAGCCATCCACGATGGCCCCGAGTCATGCGTTGGCGGTCGTAAGGCCGACGGCGAAGCGTTGACAGGGGTACGTGCAGGCTGGGTATTGAGCTGCGAAATAAATGCCCCACCGCAAGGTGGGTTACTTCGGGGTGCCGACGTGTTGGAGAACAACGGAAGGCCACATCCGAGGCGTCGCTTTGGCAAGACGCTTCGGGACCCTGCGCGGTCAGAGACCCCACGCATGTACGGATGCAACTCGTCTGGGAACCGGGAGATCCCACTTTTGTCTGTGGCCGCCGGGCTGACAGGCCGCATCGGGAAGCCGCAAGGCACACGCCGATGACGAACGGAGGTGGGAAGTCGGACCGCTTGGTAGTACCTGAGAAGCCCTCGAACAAGGCCGAGAGAACGGCTGCGGAGGGGGTGGAGGGAAGCGGGCGGACCAAGGGGAACTTGCTTGAGCAAAACGCACTCCGGACACAGGGCCGGGAAGGTGCGCCAAGTGCGCTTGAGCGGGTACGTCAAGTAGCTAAGGAGGATAAGAAACAGCGGTTCACCGCGCTCTTGCACCATGTGTACGACATTGAACGACTGCGTACGGCCTTTCTCGCGCTGAAGCGAGACGCCGCGGCAGGAGTCGATGGCGAGACGTGGCAGCACTACCGGGAGGCCCTGGAGGAGAATCTTCAGGACCTGTCGGCCCGCGTAAAGCGGGGCGCGTACCGAGCAAGACCTGTGCGTCGGGTGTTCATACCCAAGAATGACGGACGGCAGCGCCCTTTGGGCGTGCCGGCGCTGGAGGATAAGATAGTCCAGCGCGCCGTCGTCGAGGCGCTGAATGCGGTTTACGAACAGGACTTTCTCGGGTTCTCCTACGGCTTCCGAGCTAAACGCAACCCGCATCAAGCGCTGGATGCGTTGACGGTTGGAATCGAAAGGAAGAAGGTGAACTGGGTGCTCGATGCGGATCTGCGCAACTTCTTCGATACGTTGAAGCATGCGTGGCTCGTGCAGTTCATCGAGCATCGTGTGGCAGATAAACGCATCGTGCGGTTGATCCAGAAATGGCTCAGCGCCGGTGTGCTTGAGGATGGGAAGCGAACCCAGAGTGAGGTCGGTACGGTTCAGGGCGGTAGTATTAGTCCGCTGCTGGCCAATATTTACCTGCACTATGTGTTCGACCTGTGGGTTCAACGATGGAGACAGAAGCAGGCGCGCGGCGATGTGATCGTCGTCCGTTTTGCTGACGATTTTGTCGTTGGGTTCGAACATCGCGTCGAGGCTGAGCGGTTCTTGACCGAGTTGCGTGAACGCTTCACGCGCTTTGGCCTTGAACTGCACCCGGAGAAGACACGGCTCATCGAGTTCGGTCGCCAAGCGCGACGAAACCGGGGAGATCGCGGCGACGGGGGTGCACCGGAGACCTTCAACTTCTTGGGCTTCACGCATAGCTGCGGGAAGATGCGCAAGGGTGGGTTCACGGTGCTGCGGCAGACGATGCGGTCGAGGTGGCAGGCGAAGCTGCAAGCGGTGAAAGCCGAACTGCGCTCTCGCATGCACGATCCCGTCCCGATAGTTGGCGCCTACTTGCGCTCGGTCGTTCTCGGTCATGTCCGTTACTACGGCGTGCCTCGGAACGGCCCCGCAATCTGCGCCTTCCGTCGTGCGGTCGGAACCCTGTGGTGGCGCACACTGCGGCGTCGCAGTCAGGGCAATCACTTGCCCTCGCGACGCATGTGGCCCCTGCTCGATCGCTGGCTCCCGCCCGCTCGCATCTGCCATCCTTATCCTTCGCAGCGCTTGGGCGTCATCACCCAAGGTGGGAGCCGGATGCGGTAATGCCGCTCGTCCGGATCTGCGGAGGGGGTGGTCAGAAATGATCATCTCTACTCCAACT
>JBBIKV010000080.1:0-18514 GCA_037445285.1 Nevskiaceae bacterium
CGTGTCATGCGGCGGCTCCCACGCAACCGGGATTCGCGGCCGCGCCGAACGGGCTGCGGTTCGAGCGGCTCGAGCAGGTGCGGGCGCATCTGCCCGAGGTTCGGCAGCAGCTGTCGACTCACTCGATGCCGCTCGGCAATTTGACGGGAATGACCGAGGATGAGCGTGCTAGGGTATTGCTGTGGGCGGTCGACGGCGGGTCCGGCTGACCGCGGCGGCTCCCCGGCATTCACGCACCCGATGGAATTGTCATGACACCCGATTATCCGCGAGACCTCAAGGGCCACGGCCGCCGCCCGCCGCATGCAGGGTGGCCGGGCGGCGCCCGGCTGGCGCTGCAATTCGTGCTGAATTTCGAGGAGGGCGCGGAGAATTGCGTGCTGGACGGCGATGCCGCATCCGAGGTCTTCCTGTCCGACATCGTCAACGCGCAGGCGTTTCCGATGCGCCACATGAGCATGGAGTCCCTGTACGAATATGGGTCCCGGGCGGGCTTGTGGCGCGTGCTGCGCGCCTTCGAGCGGCGACGGCTGCCGCTCACGGTGTTCGCCGTCGCGGCGGCGATCCGCCGTCACGCCGAGGCGGCGGCCGCATTCACGGAACTCGGCCATGAGATCGCCTGCCATGGGCTGCGCTGGGTCAGTTATCAGCAGATCGACGAAGCGACCGAACGGGCCCACATGGCCGAAGCCATGGCGATCCTGCGCGAGACGTTCGGCAGCGCTCCGCTCGGATGGTATACGGGCAGGGACAGCCCCCGCACTCGTCGATTAGTCGTCGAACATGGCGGCCTGCTGTACGACTCGGATTCCTATGCCGACGATCTGCCCTATTGGACCCGGGTGTCGATCGAGGCGGGAGGCCGGCGCGACGTGCCCCACCTGGTCGTCCCCTATGCGCTCGACACGAACGACATGCGGTTCGCCACGGTGCAGGGCTTCAATTCCGGTTCGCAATTCTTCGACTACCTGAAGGACGCCTTCGACACGCTGTATCGCGAGGGGGATCCGGACGGGCTGGATGCGCCGAAGATGCTCTCGGTCGGTCTGCACTGCCGTCTGGCGGGACGGCCGGGGAGGGTGGCCGCTCTCGAGCGGTTTCTCGATTACGTCGCCGAGCGACCGGATGTCTGGGTGTGCCGCCGGATCGACATCGCACGGCATTGGATCGCGAAGCACCCGTATCGGGAGGGCGCATGATCCCGCTGTCGGAATTGAACTCGCTGCCGGCGGCGGACTTCGTGCGGAGGCTTGCCGGAATATTCGAGCATTCTCCCTGGGTGGCGGAACGCGTCGCGGGTGCCCGGCCGTTCGCCTCCCGCGAACGGCTGCTCGAGGCCCTGCGTGGCGCGGTGGATGCAGCCACCGCTGCGGAGCAGCTCGCGCTCATCCGCGCGCATCCGCGGCTCGGGCTGCGCGGCCGTGCGCGGGCGACGTTGACGCCCGCCTCGGCGCGGGAACAGACGGGCGCCGGGCTCGAGTTGTGCGGCCCCGAGGAAGCGCTGCGTCTGGATGAACTCAACGAGGCCTACGCCGCGAAGTTCGGAATGCCGTTCGTCGTGGCGGTGCGCGGCCACTCCCCCGAATCGATCATCGCCGCCTGCGAGCGGCGTCTGCAGCACGAGGCCGAAGTCGAACGGCGGACGGCGCTGGTCGAGATCGGTTTGATCGCCGGCCATCGTCTGTTCGATTTGGTTCCTCAACGAGGTGATTGACACTCCATGGATCAGCCAACCCGGTATCTCGAGTCGATGAGCCGCCACATCAACGTGGCCGACGAGCGCCTCGGCGCGGCGGTGTTGTCCGCGACGGACGATTTTTTCGCGCCGATGCAACGCCTGTTGAATCCGGCCGAACCGGTCTGGCGCGCCGGCGTTTACGATGAGAACGGCAAATGGATGGACGGCTGGGAGTCGCGCCGGCGCCGCGATTCCGGGCACGATCACTGCATCGTGCGGCTGGCCGGGCCGTGCACGCTCGCGCTGCTCGACATCGATACCCGGTTTTTCACCGGCAACTACCCGCCGTTCGCGTCGGTCCAGGGGTGCCGGCTCGACGGTGCGCCGGACGAGCGGACCCGGTGGACGGAACTGCTGCCCACGTCCGAACTCGAGGGCGACCGGAGGAACTTCTTCGAGCTCGAGTCGGCAGAGGTCTGGACCCATCTGAAGCTCAACATCTATCCCGACGGCGGCGTCGCCCGGCTGCGGGTCTACGGCACGCTGCAGCGGGATTGGACCGACCATGCGAACTCCGAGGCGGTGGATCTGACGGCGGCGTTGAACGGCGGTCGGGCGCTGGCGTGCAGCGACGAGCACTATGGATCGATGCACAATCTCCTCCTGCCAGGTCGCGGCGTCAGCATGGCGGATGGCTGGGAGACCCGACGGCGCCGCGAGCCGGGCTATGACTGGGTCATTCTGCGCCTCGGAGTCCCCGGTCGAGTTCAATACGTCGAAGTCGACACGGCCTATTACAAGGGCAACTATCCGCATCAGATCTCGATCAACGCGGGCTTGCTGACGGGTTCCGCGGACGCCGATTTGCGCAGTCGTAGCCTGTACTGGCCCCCCCTGTTGCCGCCTCAGCGGCTGCACGCGGACTCGGTGGCGCGCTTCCAGTCGCAGCTCGAGGCACTCGGACCCATCTCTCATGTACGGGTGAACATCCATCCCGACGGGGGCTTGAGCCGCGTCCGGATATTCGGACACCCGGAGCCGGTCACGGCCGGGCCGTGAGCGCGGTCGTCGAGATCGTATTGCGGCCGACGCTCCTGACGGCCGGGGCATTCGCTCCCTTCGGCGACGTGCTGCAGACGGAGGGCCGGTCGTGGTCGTGGATCAACGACGACACCTGTCGCCGCTTCGATGACCTGGCCGAGGTCGACGTCGCCGAAGCCGGCGGCCGGCCGCTCATCAGTGTGTTCGAGGCCTGCCCGCGCGCGCTGCCGCTGCAGGTCCGCATGCTCGAACGTCATCCGCTCTCGAGTCAGACCTTCTATCCCCTGGACGCGCGGCCCTTTCTCGTCGTGGTTGCCGGGGAGGGCGAGGGCGATCCGACCGACCGGCTGCGGGTCTTTTGGTGTTCCCCGACCCAGGGAGTCAACTATCGGCGCAACACCTGGCACCATCCGCTGATCGCGCTGGATCGGACTTCGCGCTTTTTGGTCGTCGACCGCGGCGGTCCGGGTGCGAATTGCGAAGAGCGGATGCTCGACCCCGGGGTGCGGGTGACGATCGATGCCGGCGGGGTGCTTTACAGCCTCAAGGGCCCTGTGTAGTGTGAGCTCGAGCCGTCGGGTCGCAACGACCCGCGGTGCGGCGCGTGCGAGGTGTGGGGGAGTGGGCGCGCACGATACGAAAAACCAATCGCACCGCGGGATGCTTGCCGCGCGATGCTTCAGGAGCACCCCACGATGTCAGGCACTCTGGAACGCCTCTTCGGCCTTGCGCGCCAGGGCACGACGGTTCGAACCGAGGTGTTTGCCGGGCTGACCACGTTCCTCACGATGGCCTACATCGTCGTGGTGAATCCCCTGATCCTGGGGGCCGCCGGCATGCCCGTGGCCGGCGTCGCGGCCGCGACGTGTCTCGCCGCCGGGTTCGGCTGCATCTTGATGGGATTGCTGTCCAATTATCCGCTGGCGCTCGCCCCGGGCATGGGACTCAACGCCTACTTCACCTATACGGTGGTCAAGGGCATGGGCCTGCCCTGGCAGACCGCCCTCGGCTGCGTGTTCATCTCCGGCGTGGCGTTCCTGTTGCTGACGGTGGCGGGTGTGCGTCAGCTCATCATCAGCGCCGTCCCGCGCTCGTTGTTCGCCGCCGTCGGCGGCGGCATAGGACTGTTCATCGCGTTCATCGGCCTGGCCGACGCGGGCGTGATCGTCGCCAAACCGGGCACGATGGTGGGGCTCGGAAATTTGACCGCACCCACGCCGGCCCTGTCGATGCTGGGCCTCTTGGTGATCGCCGCGCTGCAGGTGAAGAAGGTCAAGGGGGCGATCCTCTTCGGCATCCTGCTGACGGCCGGCATCGGCTGGGCGCTCGGTCTGGCGCATTTCGCTCCGGGGGCGTATTCCCTTGCCGATCTTTCCGGGACCGCCTTCAAGCTCGATGTCGGGGCGGCCTTGAATTTGAAGGGCGGGATCGGCCTGTCGCTGCTGGAGATCGTCTTCGTCTTCCTGTTCGTCGATCTGTTCGACAACGTCGGCACGCTGATGGCGGTCACGAAGCGGGCCGGACTCGTGGATCCGGACGGTACGATTCCGCGCATGAATCGAATCCTGCTGGCCGATTCGGTGTCGATGCTGGTGGGCGCGGTGGCGGGCACCAGTCCGGTCACGAGTTACATCGAAAGTGCGGCCGGCGTTGCAGTGGGCGGACGCACCGGGTTGACGAGCATCGTGGTCGGTGCCCTGTTCCTCTGTACGCTGTTCTTCGCTCCGTTGGTTCAGGCCATCCCTGCGGCCGCCACCGCCCCGGCCCTCATTCTGGTGGGCGCGCTCATGATGGGCGCGCTCGCCGAGATCGAGTGGAGCGATCCGGCCGCGGCAATTCCGGCGTTTCTGACCGTGGTCATCATTCCATTGAGCTATTCCATTGCAAACGGTCTCGCCTTCGGCATCACCAGCCATGCGGTGTTGAAATTGGTGCGCGGCCAGGCACGCCTGCGCGATTGGCTGGTCTATGTACTCGCGGTTCTTTGCGTCGTGCGCTTCATCTACCTGGCGTGAGGCGCCGGACCGCGTGTCAGGCGGCCACGAGGCGAATGCGGGTGATCTCGGCGGGAACCAGGAAGCGATTGGGCGGCCCCCAATAGCCGGTGCCCCGGCTCACGTACACCTGCAGGTTCTGCAGGCGATTGAGACCTTGCGTGAAGGGTTGAAAATAGCGGATCAGCAGATTCCAGGGCCAGAACTGTCCGCCGTGCGTGTGACCCGAGATTTGTACGTCGAAGCCCGCTTCGGCCGCCGCCGCCGCGGAACTGGGCTGATGGGCGAGGAGAATTCTGGGCCCCGGATGTGCCGGCGCCCCGCGCATGGCGGCCGCGGGGTCGCTGCGCTGCGCGGCATCGAAGTGGTGGGCGGAGAAATCGGTGACCCCGGCCAGCAGCAGCGATGCGCCGTCGTGATCCAATAGGACGTGCCGGTTCTCGAGGACGGTGAGTCCGAGGCGCCTCAGTTCCGCTGTCCAAGCGGGCGCGCCGGAATAGTACTCATGATTGCCGGTCACGAAGAACGTCCCGTGACGCGATGCCAGACCCGCCAGCGGCGCCGTATGCGGCGCGAGGTCCGCCACCTTGCCGTCGACCAGGTCGCCGGTGATCGCGACGAGGTCGGCCTGCAGTCGATTGACGCGGTCGACGATGCGCTCGACGAACCCCCGCTTGATCGTCGGCCCGACGTGCAGATCGCTGATCTGCGCGATCGAAAAGCCATGCAGTGCCTCGGGCAGGCCGGGGAGGCGGATCTCGACCTCCACGAGTCGGGGGCGGCGCGCGATTCCCAACCCGACGATGGTCGACCCGAGGGGCAGGCCGAGTGCCCAGCGGGCCGACGGGGTCGCCAAGGCGGTCGCCCGCGCCGCCGACAGGGTGAGATGCGCACCGAGCAGGAACAGGTCGCGCAGCACGACCACCACGAACAGCGACGACAGGAACCCCATGGCGGTGAACCCGATCCATGCCACGCGGTCGGCCAGCGCGCGGTCCGGCACGTCGCGCAGACCGACGGAAATCGGAATGATGGCGCACGCCGCCGTCAACGAGACCAGGCCGACCAGCGTTCCGGCGAACCCGAAGTCGAGGTCCGGCAGCAGCCGCCAACCGATGTACCCGGGCAGCGAGATGAGCAGCCACACGGGATGTAGAAAGCGTCGGCGCACGCTCATCGACGGGGAGCTTCGGAGGCAGGGGGCGGACTGGCCAAGTCCCGGTGATGGGGGCGTACGGTGCATCCTTCAAGGTTCGGCATCGCCCCCCAGGCGGTCGCGGCGCCCCTCGTGCAGGCCCGTGCGGACGATGCCGGTGCAACAAGCGGCCCGCGATGCGGGATACTGGCGGGCTATTCCTCCGGGAACAACCAAGAAGGCGAGATATGGGTCCGTACGTCGATTCGGTGAGATCGGATGAAACCCTTCCGGAGGCCACCCGCGTCGTCGTCATCGGCGGCGGGATCATCGGGGTGTCTGCCGCCTGGACGCTGGCGGTCCGCGGCATTCCGGTGGTTTTGTGCGAAAAGGGCCATATCGCCTGCGAACAGTCGAGCCGCAACTGGGGGTGGTGTCGTCAGGCGGGGCGGGATGAGCGTGAAATGCCGCTGGTGGTCGAGAGCCTGCGGCTCTGGCGCGACATGGACCGGCTCACGATGAGTGAAACGGGATTCCGCACCTGCGGGTGCCTCTACGTGGGTGAAACCGAGGAGGACGAACGGCGATTCGAGGCATGGCTCGAGATGGCCCGCCCGTACGACATCGGCACGCGGATCGTGCGTGGAGCCGACCTCGAGGCCCTGATGCCGGGAGCGAGCCGCACCCACCGCTGCGGCTTGCATGTCCCCACCGATGGGTGCGCCGAACCCCAGATGGCGGCGCCCGCCATCGCACGTGCCGCGCAGCGCAGCGGTGCGGCCCTGCTGGCGCATTGCGCCGTGCGGGGCATCGATCGCAGCGCCGGTCGGGTGAGCGGAGTGATCACCGAGCGGGGCCGGCTCCGCTGCGACACCGTGATTCTGGCGGGCGGTGCCTGGACGAGCCTGTTTTGTGCGAGCTTGGGGCTGCGGCTGCCCCAACTGAAAGTGTTGTCCTCGGTGATGCGCACCGCGCCGGTGACCGCCGGCCCGGATGCCTGCACCTACATGACGGACCTGGGCTATCGGAAACGGCGCGACGGCGGCTACACTCTGGCCAAGGGCTCAGGGTACGTGGTGCCGATGGTGCCGGACTCGCTGCGCTATTTTCGCGAATTTCTGCCGACCATCCGCAAGGAAGCTGCGTCCCTGAAGCCACGCTTGAACGGCCAGTCCCTGCGCGAACTCGCGGCCCCGCGCCGCTGGGCGCTGGACCGGCCGAGCCCGTTCGAACGCACACGGGTCCTCGATCCGGCCCCGAACAAGGCGCTGAACCGCGAGGCGCTCGATGCGATGATCCGGCTGTACCCACAGTTCGCCGACGTACCTATCGTGCAGGAATGGGGTGGCTACATCGATGTGACGCCCGACGTCGTACCCTACATCAGCCGAGTCGGAGATCTCCCGGGCCTGACCGTCGCCACCGGCTTTTCCGGTCATGGCTTCGGCATCGGGCCCGGAGCGGGGCGGTTGGCGGCGGAACTCGCCACCGATGAGCATCCGTCGGTGGATGCCGCGCCGTTTCGCGTTTCACGATTCAGCGACGGCTCTCCGATCGTGCTCGGGCCGGAGATTTAAGCCCTCAGCGCTTCGGCTTCTCGAAACGCAGCACGAAATTATCGGCCTCGCCGACGGCGAGGTACCGGTCACGATCCTTGGCGCCCTGTGACAACACCGGCGGCAGCGTCCAGACGCCGTCCACCCAGTCCTTCGTGTCCTTCGGGTTGGCATTCACCTGCGACGACCCGGCCGGCACGAAGCCGGCCTTCTTGGCGAGCGCCACCGCATAGTCCTCGCGCACATAGCCGTCTTTGGCCTTCGGGTCCTGCGGCTTGTCGACGCGTCCGCGGTGCTCCTCGATGCCGAGGATGCCGCCCGGCTTCAGCGCCTTGAACGCCGCCGCCAGCACCTGATCGGCATATCCGTCACCCATCCAGTTGTGCAGGTTGCGAAACGTGAGGACCAGGTCCGCCGAACCGGGAGGCGCGATGTCGAAATGGCCCGCGCCGAGTTCGGTTTCATGGATGGTGCCGAGACGCGCCTTCTGCGCGGCGACCCGCGCGCGCCAGTGTTCGACCCCCTTGTCCTCCTCCGGATCGCCCGGGGCATTCAGGGCGACGTAATAGGTGCCCCCTCCCTTGGCCAGGTAGGCACCGAGGATCTCGGTCCAGTACCCGCCGCCCGGCCATAGTTCCACCACCGTCTTCTTCGGCGAGAGGCCGAAAAACGCCAATTCCTCGGCCGGATGGCGGGCCTTGTCGCGCGCCACGAACGCAGGCGTGCGGGCCGGATCGGCGATCGCCGCAGCAAGCGCCGCATCCGGTGCAGCCGCACGGGCGCCGGCGATCAGGCAGGTGCTTAGGGTGATGGCCGCGCCACCCCGTGAGGCGAGACGGGCAAGGGACATTGTCATGGAAGGTTCCTCGATCGCAATGGATGAAACCTAGTATCTCAGACGGCGATGGACGGTACCCGGAATTCGGTGCCGGTCAGCCGGCGGGTGGCGAGTCGCCGCTGAAGGTCACCGGTGTGGCGCCCGTGACCGGACCGATGGTCGCCTTGTCGCTGACGTACAGCTTCACCTCGCGCTCGAAGCGCAGGTTCCCTTGGACCACGGCCCCCGGGCCGATTTCGATGCGCGGGACGTCGCTTCCGAAATGGATCAACTGTCCGCCCGCCTTCTCGACCAGGATGCCGCCTTCCACCCGGGACGGGCCGCGGATCGCGATACTGCCGTTGACCGTCTTGATGCCGCCGCCGACATGTGCGCCGTCGATCTCGATCCTGCCGTTGACATTCGCGATCGCGCCCAGCACCTCGGCCCCCTCGTGCAGGCTGACTCCCCCGTTGACGGATTCGGCGCGTTGCGCGACGCGGCCGCCGGCACCCACCGTGATGCTCCCATTCACGGTGCGCAACGCCTCGGCCGAGGCATGGGCCCCCAAATGGATTCCCCCATTGACGGTATCCGCCGTGATGACGGTTGCGTTGTCGTCGATGTCGATGCCGCCGTTGACGGTTTCCGCGTCGGCCGGCGCCCTCCCCGCGACGACATGCACCGAGCCGTTGATCTTGCGGGATCCGTCGCCGTCGTTCGCGCCGCAGCCGCCGAGCACGATGCAGCCGGCGACGAGCGTCAGGGCGGAGCGCACGAGGATCCGGGATCGGATGTCGTCTGGTGGGCGGCGCGCACGCCCGGCGGTTGGGAACATGATTCCTCCTCGTTCGACCCTGCGGGTGCAGCTTGCCTGCACCGGGCGATTATCTGTCGAACGTGGCGGGCATTTCAAATCGGCGAACCGGCCGGAGGCGGTCACGAGGTCCGACGTCACGAGGTCCGATGATCGTCCCGCTTGTGCGACGGCCACCATCGCTCGAGCATCGCGGCGGCCCATTCCCTGCCGCCCAGCCCGAAGGCGAGCGCGAAGGCCAGGACGAAGCCTGCCAGGATGATGAGGAACGTCCGTTGCACGATGTCGCCGCCCACCTCGACCTGGCTGAGTGCGATCATCACCACGAACGTCATGATGAGATGGCGCGCGATCTTGCCGAGAATGTCGGAGTCGGGAATCTGGGCTTCGCCGCAGTAGGTCTGCACGGCCTCGCCGACGAAGCGCGCAAAATAGGAGCCGAAGACCACGACCAGCATCGCAACCAATATGTTCGGCAGAAACAGCTCCATGCGCTGCAGCAAATCCGTGATGTAGGTCAGGCCCAGTCCGTTGAAGGCGATGATCAGCGCGGCGAGGACCACCGCCCAGTAGGCGAGCAGCCCGAACAGCGTCGTCGTGTCGCCCTGCAATCCCCCCTGTTGCAGAAAATGGTCGGTTCCGGCGCGCTCGGTCAGGACATTGAAATTGATGGCCCGCAGGCCCTTCTCGACGGCGAAGCGCACCGCCTTGGCGATCAGCCATCCGGCGACGACGACGGCGAGCGCCAGCACGAGGTGGGGCAGGAATGCCGCCATCTGGTGCAGGAATTCCCGGGTGGTATCGACCAACATGTCAATGCTTTGCATGCGCACCTCCGATCATCAGTCGATTCCCATTCCCAGAATACCCCGCAAAGGGATGCCGGCCCAGGCCGGACGATTGCCGAGTTCGTAGCGAAGTTCATACAGCGCCTTCTCGAGTTCGAACAACCCCAGCAGTCCGCGGCCCGGCTCGAAAGCGCCGTACAAGGCGGCGGCGCGGGCCTCGGCATCGTAGGTCGTGAGGAAGGCGGCGCGGACCTCGGCATTCCAGCCCCGTGCGAGCGGCGCCAGCTTGGCAGACTCCGTCTCGTTATGGGCCACGCTGCGCAGGGCGCTGTGTTCCACGTAGCTGAACGATCGCAACATGCCCGCGACGTCCCGCAACGGCGATTGCCTGGCGCGTCGTTCGTCGATCGTGCGGCCCGGCTCGCCTTCGAAATCGACGATGACGAAGTCGTTGCGGGTCAGGAGCACCTGTCCGAGATGGTAGTCGCCGTGGATGCGGATCTTCTGTCCCTGCGGCGACGGCGCGGCGCAGGCATCGATGTGCGCGAGCAACCGCGCCTGCTGTCCCAGCACCGCGGCGGCATCGTCGCGTCCCGGCGCCGGGATCTGATCCATCTGCGCTGCCAGCAGCGCAAGCGCTTCGCGCGCCTCGGTCCGTGCGCGCTGCCGGTAGCCGTCGAAATCCGCCCGGCCCAGCGGCTGCGGATCGAAATTCGGACTGCCGGTGCGGGTGGCCAGGGCCCGGTGCAGTTCAGCTGTGCGCTTCGCCAGCGTGCGGATCAGCATGAGATACGGCTCGTGCGCATCGCGGGGCGGCGCGTCCATGGCGGGCGCGGTCAATTGCAGTTCCAGGTACCGACGCAGGTAGTCGAGAGAATGGGTCCATCCGTCGCCTTGATTCGCGACGAAGGCCTGCAGCATCGCGAGCAGCGTGATCTGGCCGTCGTTCCCCGCGTACTCCACGGCCCCGGCGAGCGGCGCGCAATGCGGATAGTGCACGACTTCCGTCAGATGCATGCCCATCTCGAGTTCCGGACTGGCGCCGCTGCGCAATCGGCGATAGCCCTTCAGGATCAGCCGCTCGCCCATCAGGACCACGGTGTTGGAGCTGCTGCCCTGCGGCCGGGAGACCGGGAGCGTGGAGAAATCCTCGCCGGCGAGTCCCGCAAACGCAGCCGTCGGACGACACCGAAGAGTCCCCTGTCCCATGGCGACATCCCGGCGGTTGGCGATGGCGCCGACGAGCGCGCGGCAGAAGTCCTCGTCGGCAAAGGCGTCGCCAATGATGCCGAGGTTGGCCTGCTGGCGGACCTTCGCCACGCCCAAGGTCGTCAGGTGGCGGACCCGTTCCTCGTCGCGCTCCTCCCACGCGAGCGCCAACGGCATGAAGTACCAGGTGGGCGTCTCGGCCGGGGAGATTTCCAGCAGGCAGATCACCCAGCTGAGCCTGCCCTCCTGCCACACGACGTGATCCGCGAGTCCGGCGCGTTCGATCGGGGTGCCCTTCGACGCATACCAGCGCTGCGTCTCGATGAACCGCGGCAGGGTGTCCTTCTCGAACTGCGCCCGGGTCTTTTCGGCCATGGCGATGCGCCACGGCACGACCCGGTCGCGGAACAGGCTGCTCCACCCGTCGAACAGCACCAGCACCGGACGCTCGTCGATCGAGAAGATGGCCTCGTGCCATGACGGCGCCTCGGCGTCCGTGGTCAGTTTGAACCAATAGAAGCCGTACGCCGACAGCGTCAGAAAGTAGGGAAGGTCGCCGATCGGCGGAAAGGCGGTGCGCCCGAGCATCTCGACCGGTATGCGGCCCTTGTAGGGCGCCAGGTTCAGCTCGACCGGCTGTGCCGATCTAGAGAGATTGGCCACGCACAGCACGGTGTCCTCGCCGTACTCCCGCAGAAACGCCAGAATCTTCCGATTGCCCGGCTTCAGGAAGCGCCGCGACCCGCGGCCGAAGGCCTGGCTGGTCTTGCGGACGGCCAGCATGCGCCGGGTCCAGCTCAGCAGCGAGCTGGGTTCGCGCATCTGCGCCTCGACGTTGACCGACGGATAGCCGTAGATCGGATCCATGATGGGCGGCAGGTAGAGACGCTGCGGGTCGGCGCGTGAGAATCCGGCATTGCGGTCCGGGCTCCACTGCATGGGCGTGCGTACGCCGTTGCGGTCGCCGATGAACACGTTGTCGCCCATGCCGATCTCGTCGCCGTAGTAGAGGATCGGCGAACCCGGCATGGACAGCAGCATGCTGTTCATGAGCTTGATGCGGTCGTGATCATTTTGCATCAGGGGCGACAGCCGCCGGCGGATGCCGAGATTGATGCGCGCTCGAACGTCGGAGGCATAGGTCGCGTACATGTAGTCGCGCTCCTTGCTCGTGACCATCTCGAGCGTCAATTCATCGTGGTTGCGCAGGAAGATCGCCCACTGGCAGCTGTCGGGTATGTCGGGAGTCTGCTGCATGATCTCCGTTATGGGGTGGCGGTCCTCCTGGGCGATCGACATGTAGATGCGGGGCATGAGGGGGAAATGGTAGGCCATGTGGCACTCGTCCCCGTCGCCGAAATACTCGCGCACGTCCTCGGGCCACTGGTTCGCCTCCGCGAGCAGGAAGCGGTTCTCGTAGTTGGCGTCGATCGCGGCCCTCAGCCGCTTGATCGCCTCGTGCGTCTCGCGAAGATTTTCGTTGCTGGTGCCCTCGCGCTCGACCAGGTAGGGGACGGCGTCGAGCCTGAATCCGTCGACTCCCATGTCGAGCCAGAACCGTATGATCCGCAGCACCGCACCCATCACCTGCGGATTGTCGAAGTTCAAGTCCGGTTGGTGGCTGAAGAAGCGATGCCAGTAATAGGCGTTGGCGACGGGGTCCCAGGTCCAGTTCGAACTCTCGGTGTCCAGAAAGATGATCCGCGTCCCGAGGTATTTTTGGTCCGTGTCGCTCCAGACGTAGAAATTGCGCTCCGGCGACCCCGGCGGCGCGCGCCTTGCCGCCTGGAACCAGGCATGCTGATCGGAGGTGTGGTTGATGATGAGTTCGGTCACCACCTTGAGGCCGAGACGGTGCGCCTCGAGCAGCATGGCGCGAAAATCGTCCAGGGTCCCGAATTGCGTGTGAATGCCGGTATAATCGGCGATGTCGTAACCGTCGTCCTTCAGCGGTGAAGGATAGAAGGGCATCAGCCAGATCGTGTTGACGCCAAGGTCGCGGATATATTCCAGCTTGGATGTCAGTCCCGGGAAATCGCCGATGCCGTCGTCATTGGAGTCGAAGAACGACTTGACGTTGAGCTGGTAGATGACCGCGTCCTTGTACCACAGCGGGTCGTCGACGCTCGGTGCGGGTGGGGCGGTCGATTCCGGCGGCGCTGTTTGGACGTCGTTCATGGGCTGGGTTCAGAGGAAGTAGTCGAAATCGCGTTCGCTGCGAACGTGCCGCCGAACGCGCAGGACGTGCGCCGGCAGACGCCGCGGGTCGAGCATCACGTAGTGCCGGGGCCCGCGCCATTCGTAGCGCTGGTCGCTCAAGAGATCGTGAACCTGGAACGCCTCGTCGGCTCCGATGCCGAGCGACGCCAAATCGAGGCCGATCCATCCGGATTGCGGCGCGGAGGGATCGAGATTCACCACGGTGATGACGACGTTGCCGCTCGTCCGGTCGTGTTTGGTGTAGGCCAGCAGCATGTCGTTGTCGATCGGGCAAAAATGCAGGCTATCGTCGGATTGCAGCGCCGCATTGTCGCGGCGAATCCGGTTCATGCGCGCGATCAGCGGCCAGAGGCTGTCGGCGCGGTCGAGTTCCCAGGCGCGCAGCTGGTATTTCTCGGAGTCCTTGTATTCCTCGCTGCCGGCTTCGCGCGCCGCATTCTCCAGGAGTTCGAAGGCAGGGCCGTATATCCCGTAGTTCGCGGACAAAGTGGCCGCGAGGATGAGCCGCGATGCGAACACCGTCCGCCGGCCCGATTGCAGGGTTTCGTGCAGGATGTCGGGCGTGTTCGGCCATAAATTCGCGCGGAAATATTCCCGGCCCTCGGTCGAGCGGAGTTCCGTGAAATAATCGGTCAGCTCCCGTTTCGTCGTGCGCCAGGTGAAATACGTGTAGGACTGCGAAAAGCCGAGCTTGGCCAGCCGGTGCATGACTTTCGGGCGCGTGAATGCCTCGGCAAGGAAGATGACGTCGGGCTGAACGCCCTTGATCTCGCCGATCACCCATTCCCAGAAGGCGAACGATTTGGTATGAGGATTGTCGACCCGGAATATCCGGATGCCCTGCGCAATCCAGTACACGAACACGCTCTTGAGTTCGTCCCACAGACCGCGCCAATTATCGCTCTCGAAATCGAACGGATAGATGTCCTGATATTTCTTGGGCGGATTCTCCGCGTATTGCACGCTGCCGTCGGGGCGATACCGGAACCACTCGGGATGCTGGCGCACATAGGGGTGATCCGGTGCGCATTGGAAGGCGATGTCGAGGGCGATCTCCATGCCCAATTCGCGCGCCCCGACACACAGGCGCCGAAAATCCGCCAGGGTCCCCAATTGCGGCAGAATGTCCTTGTGGCCGCCCTCCGTCCCGCCGATCGCCCAGGGGCTGCCCACGTCTCCCTCATTGCTCTGCAGGGCGTTGTTGGCGCCCTTGCGGTTGACACGGCCGATGGGGTGAATGGGCGGGAAATACAGGACGTCGAAGCCCATTTGCGCGACGTACGGAAGCCGTGCCTCGACATCGCGGAACGTGCCGTGACGCGTCAGGTCGTGCGATGCGGATCGGGGAAAGAGCTCGTACCAGCTGCTGAATTGCGCGCGCCGGCGGTCCACGATCAACTCCCGGGAGGCGTCCGCGGCAAAGCGGCGATCCGCATGGCGCCGCGCGACCGTCGCGTGCGTGACGTCGAGCGCAACCGCCTTCTTGGCATCGATCTCGCTCGGCCCGTCGGCGGTCTCCAACAACAGGGCGGCCCAGGTCGAGAGCACCGCCGCGTCCCCAGGGTCGGCCCGCCGCGCCATGGCCGCCGCGAGACCGGCGCCGATGCGCAGGGCGACGCGCACGTCGCTGCGGTTCTCGCGTCGCTCGATCTCGCTGCGCCACGATTCGAACGGGTCGACCCAGGCCAGGACGTCGAACCGGTACCGGCCGGGCACGGCAGGGGTGAAACAGGCGGTCCAGACATCGTTCACTTCCGGGGTCATGTCGACTTCATGATCCGTCTGCGGGCCGTCGGCATCCGACCCGCCGGGGTCGCCGGGGATGCGCCGCCAATGCAGGACGACGCGCAGCCGGTCATGACCGTCGGCGAAACAATGGGCCTCGATGCGCACGGGCTGGCCGGCGGTGCGCTTGGCCGCAAAGCGGCCCCCATCGACCGACGGGAACACGGCATCGATGACCGCGCGCACGCGCCCACCGGCCGGTTCGCGGCGTCGCGCCCCGGGGTTCGAGCCCGGACGGATCCTGCGCCGCGGTTCAGCCATGACCCTCCCAGCGCAGCATGAGCGTCGCCAGCGGCGGGATGCTCAGGTTCAGTGAATCCGTGCGGCCGTGCGCGGACACCGGCACGGTTTCCACGCCGCCCAGGTTTCCCCACCCGGTCCCGCCGTACTCGTGACCGTCGCTGTTCAAGATCTCCCGCCATACGCCGCGGATCGGCACGCCGAGCAGGAAGTTGCGGTGCGGCACGGGCGTGAAATTGCAGATGACGAGAATCGCGGGAGCCGACGCACTCTTGCGCACGTAGGCGATGATGCTCATCTCGGCGTTCCCGGCGTCGATCCACTCGAATCCCGTCGACCCAAAGTCGACCTGGTGCAGCGCGGGCTCGCTGCGATGCACCCGGTTCAGATCCCGCATCCAGTTCTGCACGCCGGCATGCCCGGGCAGCGACGCCACCCACCATTCGAGTTCTCCCTCGTGGGTCCATTCGCGCCGTTGCGCGAACTCGCCGCCCATGAACAGCAATTTCTTGCCCGGGTGTCCCCACATGTAGCCGTAGAGCGTGCGCAGGTTGGCAAACATCTGCCAGTCGTCACCCGGCATCTTGCCGATGAGCGATCCCTTGCCGTACACCACCTCGTCATGCGAGAGGGGAAGGATGAAGTTTTCGTGGAACGCATAGATCAGCGAAAAAGTCAGCTCACCGTGGTGGTAGCGGCGGAACAACGGGTCCTGCTTGATGTATTCGAGGGTGTCGTGCATCCAGCCCATGTTCCATTTCATGCCGAATCCCAGGCCGCCCATGCTGGTCGGCCGCGATACCATCGGCCAGGCGGTGGACTCTTCGGCGATCATCTGGATGTCCGGGTGATCACGATAGACTGCTTCGTTCAGCGTGCGCAGAAATTGAATGGCGGCCATGTTTTCGCGGCCGCCGAGCGGATTGGGAACCCATTCGCCTTCCTTGCGGGCGTAGTCGAGATACAGCATGGAGGCCACCGCGTCCACGCGGATGCCGTCGATGTGATAGTGCTCGAACCAGAACGATGCGGAGGAAACCAGGAAGCTGCGCACCTCGTTCCGGCCGTAGTTGAAGATGGCCGACTTCCATTCTGGATGGAAACCCTGGCGCGGATCGGAATGTTCGTAGAGGTGGGTGCCGTCGAAATAGGCGAGGCCGTGCGCGTCGTTCGGGAAGTGGGAGGGCACCCAGTCCAGAATGACGCCGATGCCGCGCCGGTGCAGATGATCGACGAAATACATCAGGTCCTGCGGCGTGCCGTAGCGCGCGGTCGGGGCGAAATATCCCGTGGTCTGATAGCCCCAGGAACCGTAGAACGGATGCTCGGTTACCGGCATCAGTTCCAAGTGCGTGAATCCAAGATCGCCGAGATGGTCGGCCATGGCATGCGCCAGTTCCCGGTAGTTGAGGAACTCACCGTCCTTGCGGCGCCAGGAGCCCAAATGGGCCTCGTAGATCACCATCGGGGACGCGAGCCCATTGCGGGTCCCGCGGGATTCCATCCAGGCGGCATCCCGCCATTCATAGTCGAGCTTCCAGGCACGCGAGGCGGTGGCCGGCGGGAGTTCGCAGTAAAACCCGACGGGATCGGCCTTGTCCATCACCAGGGAGCCGTCGCGCGAGGTGATCCGATACTTGTAGGCCTGCCCGTGCTCCACTCCCGCCACGATCCCTTCCCAGATGCCGGAGCCGTCGGAGCGCGGGGCCAGCGGGTTTCTCCCCGGTTGCCAGCCGTTCCAGTCGCCGATGACGGATATCGACGACGCGTTGGGCGCCCAGACCGCGAAACGTGCGCATGACGCACCGGCGCCGGCATCCTGCGCCAGAAAATGGCAGCCCAGCATTCGATGCGCATTCGCCTGGGTTCCCTCCCGAAACAGGTAGACGTCATGATCACTCGGCATGGATCGACCCCGTGGGCACGCGATGGAATCCGTAGCCTACGCCCTAACTCCATTCCACTCCTAGCGCCAACCCGTGTAGGACCAAGTCTGAACTCGGTCGTCCGTGGTCGACACGAAGCGCAGAGCGCTTCCGAAGCGGCCTCAGGCCGGCCCGAATTTGCGGGCGAGCATCTCTCGATGCCGGTCGTGAAGGGCGGACAACTCGCCCGCGTATTCCGGCGACGCGGGGTCGATCCTCGCGCGGATGGACGCCAATTCGCTCTCGTAGCTCCGGTACTCCCGCGCGTCGGCCTCCGCCAGGCGGGCTTTGCGCCGCGATTCGCGGTACCGCGCCCGGTATCTCGACCCCAGCCAGATCAGGGAGTACAGAGCCACCCCGATGACCGCCACGCGTTCGACCGTCGCCGATCGGTCGGGGAACAGTTGCAGTAGGACCACGACCACCAGCAGGCTCAGCAGAAATCTCGTCCGTGTCACGATGCCCCCATCCGGCGCCCGGCGATGTTATGGGGCGCGGGTTCCCAGTTCGCCGAATTCGATCGGCGACTTGATGTAGAACAACCGCGTATCCATGCGGTTGATCCTGTCGATGAATCGATTCGCCTGGTCCTCGGTAACGGCGACCACGAACTCGACGGGCTGATCCGTCAGTTCGAAGAAGTGGGCGGAATGGCGCCGCCCATCACCCCCGAAGCTTTCGACGCCGGAGAATACCGTGGCGCCGGAAATTCCCAATTCCGAGGCCAGCTGCATCAACCATTCGATGGCCTGTTGGTGCCCGATCCGGCGGTCCCGCTCGGTCATGATGGTGATTTGAAAGCCCTGCATTTCGACCTCCTAGAACACGTCCCGCAACAGACGCACGGAACCCACTCCCATCAGGGTCATGAGGATGCTGCCGACGACATGGGCGCCGATGGTCGAGAGGGCCCACAGTCCCCGACCCTCCAGGAGGGCGGTGACGACTTCCGCCGAGAACGTCGAAAAGGTCGTCAAGCCGCCGAGGAATCCGGTGACGGTCAACAAGCGCCATTGGGGAGACAGGCCGGGAAAAGCGACGAAGAGGGCGATCGCAATACCGATCAAGTAGCCGCCGATCAGGTTGGCGGCGACGGCGCCGACCGCCAGGAATACGACGTTTTCCAGGGGCGTCGCCTCGCCCTTGACCTTGAGGTGGATTCCGCCGGCGACAACAAACAGCGAGCCGATCAGACTGATGAAGGAAAAATACTCGCTCAGTGTCCCCGCCACCACCTTTCCGCCCCCCGGCATCACCCCGAAGTAATACGCCGCGACCAGCAGGCCCAGCCCGATCGCCGCGTGCGGGT
>JBBIKV010000081.1:0-18380 GCA_037445285.1 Nevskiaceae bacterium
TGAAGCGGTCGAGCTTCAGCTGCGCCGCCGCCTCGGTGCCGAGCGAGACGTGGATCAGCCCCGCCTTGCGGAACATCGGCAGCAGCTTCTCGTCGCGCAGGATGTCGGTCACGCGGGTGTTGATGCCCCACAGGACCGGCAATTGGCGCGCGATCAGTTCCTCGCAGAAGGCGATGAACTTCTTGCGGTGGATGGTCGGCTCCTCGTCGGCGAGAATGAAGAAGCCCACCTGGTGATCACGTACCAGCGCCTCGATCTCGTCGACCACCCTTTTCGGGTCGCGCACGCGATAGTCGCGCCAGAATTTCCACTGGCTGCAGAAGCTGCAGGTAAAGGGACAGCCGCGGGCGAAATTCGGGATCGCCACGCGCACGCCCATCGGGATGTAGATGTACTGGTCCCACTGCAGAATGCCCCAGTCGGGCGCGATCTTGTCCAGGTCCGCGACCGGTGGTTCGGCCGGCGTTGCGACGATCTTGCCGCCGTCCTGGAAAGCCACGCCCTGCACCGCATGCCGGTTGGCGGCCCACACGCCCTGGTCCACGGCACGCACGAGGTTCAAGAACACCTGCTCACCCTCGCCCCGCACTACGACGTCGATCCACGGCGCCTCCCCCAGCACCTGCGGATACATGAAGGTCCCGTGGATTCCCCCCAGCACCGTGACGATGGCCGGGTTCACCTCTTTCGCGACCTTGAGCAGGCCCTCGGCCTTGTAGATCGCCGGAGTGATGGCCGTGCAGCCGACGATGTCGGGCTTGAGTTCGAGGATCTTCGCGCGCACCTCGGCCTCGGCCAGGTGGTTGGTCATGGCATCGACGAAATGGACGTCGTTGTAGCCGCCGGCCCGCAGGTACCCCGTGATATAGGCCACCCAGGCGGGCGGCCAGTTCCCGGCGATTTCGGCGCCACCGGAATGGTAGTTGGGATGCAGCAGCAGAATGCGCATGAAGGATTCCCCTGAAAGTTCTTTTCCCGAAAGTAGAATCGCTGCGGCGGTGCCACAATAAGGGAAGTCCGCAGTCATGAGGGACGTCCGCCGTGGTGCCGTTCTGGACGAACTCGTGCCGGCTCGCCGCTAAAAGAACTCGTACTCCAGTCGCATCAGCCATGTTTGCGACGGGGCGTCGTGATTCAGGCCCAACACCACGCCGATCCGGTATTCGAGATTGCCCTGGGTGCCCGGAACATGCCACTCCCCGGCGACGATGGGGCCGGCCTGATAGGCATGGTCCGCGGGGCGTCCATAGGCCTCGATCCCCGGACGGAGCGCCGGGGAGACGGCAAAAGTGCCCGAATAACTGGTGCGAAGCGCGTAGTGGGCTGCCGCTCCGGAGCCGACCGGTTTTTCCCAGAGGAGATTGACGATGTGGGCGAACCGGCCGGAGGTGGTTTCGAACAGAGGACCGAATTCGAGCGCATCCGCGGAGTGCGCCACGGTGTTGTGCTCGTAGGAGGCGAGGAATCCGAAATCCGCCCAATATTTGCCGGGGGCGGTCAATTGGAAGGTGTTTTCGAATTCATAGCCCTGCAGGCCGGCGGGCGCGCCTGGAGCCTGCTGGTATCTCACCAGATACAATTCCGGCTTCCACGTGTCGTTGACCGCGTGCGCGATCGACAATTCGCTGCCGCCTCCGGTCAGATCCGGACGGGCATCGGAGTACCGGTAGCCGCGCAGTTCGATTTCATTTTGCGACGCGACGACGTAGGGTGAGTAGACGATGAAGTCGTCGGCCCGCAGGCGCTGCGGTCCGCCGCACAGGGCGGCGCCCAGGAGGAGCGCGGCGGCGGTTCCCAGCCGGGGTCGCAGGTTCCGGCGTCGCTGCCAGCCCGCGCCGGCCGCCAGCAGCGCGAGGGTCGTCAGGTAAAACGCGATCTGAATGCCGGCCGGCGATGCCCGGTAGCCGATCAAGATCCCGAGGGTTCTGCCGGCCACGGAGTCATCCCGCAGCAGCCACGAGGTATCCCAGAGCTGTGCATTCCATGCCGGCAGCCAGTCGTGCTGCAGGAGCAGACCCGCCGCCGTGGAGGCGAGCCCCGCCGCCAACAACATCAACAGGAGATTGGTCGCCTGGAAGAAATATTTGAGGGGAATGCGCAGCAGCCCGAAGTAGAGCGCGAAGCCCAGCACCGCACCCCCGGCCACCCCCAGCGTGATGCCCGCGGCAAGCGGGAACGCCGTGACCCCGCCCGCCGCCAGTCCGAAGAGGAAGAGCACGACTTCCGATCCTTCGCGCAGCACCGCCAGACCCACCACCGTGAACAACAGCGTCAGCGAACGGGACCCGGCTTTCACGGCGCCGCCGACCGATTGCATCTCCTGCGCGAGATGTCGCCCGTGGGAGGACATCCAGACGACGTGCCAGCCGATCATGACCACCGCCAGCAGCAGCACTCCCGCGTTGAACACATCCTGTCCGGAGCCGCCGGCGAGGTTCGCGATGGTATTCGCCCCCAGCGCGACCAGAAGGGCACCCAGCACTCCGGCCAGGATGCCACCGAGGACGAACCCGCCGCGGCGCGGCACGCCGCGCGTGGCCGCGCAGACGACCGAGATGACGAGCGCCGCCTCCAGCACTTCCCGAAACACGAGCAGGGCGACGGCCGCCAAGGGACTACTCGACGATCAACCGGCCCTGGGCCGTGTCGCGGTGAAAGTCGCCGAAAAATCCGTAGATTCCCGCGCGCAGCGGACCTATGTACACGGTGACCCTGTGCCCCGGCAGCACGATGGCTTCGCGGTTGAAGTCGGTGCTCTCGAATTCTTCGGGGGTTGCGTCTTCATTGACGACGATCAGCCTGAACTTCGTGTCCGCCGGGACCTTCAGATCGCGGGGTTGATAGGCATGGTCCTTGACGACCAGGGTGAATTCAGGCGGATCCGCCGCCAGCGCCGGACCGGCCGGCATCACGGTCAGGGTCACGGCGATCGTCGCGACGAGTTTCATGAACGCTTGCATTGGCTACCCTCATTTCGTAATACGAATAATAATGATTCGCATTAAAGGTGTCAATCTCGCTCTTGCGGGCTCGACGTCGACATCCGCGGCCGCACGTCACCGGCCGGGCGCGGGGGGAGGGGCGGCCGGGTGGCGACGGGCCACGCGCCACGGGGACCGGTCGCTCCAACCGCTCAATGCCGCGGTCGCCCACGCCGTCGTCTTGTCCGCATGGCACAGATTGCATGCATTGGGGATCCGCAGCGCCTCGCTGTCGGCCGGAGCGACGAAGCGGAAGGTATGGGCACGCACGTTGACGTCGGCGATGGTCTGTTCCAACTTCGGCATGTGACACGCGATGCACGCGCTCCCGGTGCTGCCGGCCGCGTGATGGGTGTGCGCTTCGATCGTCGGAGCATGCGGACCATTCTGGGAATGCGGGCCGTGACAGGTCAGGCAGAGCTGCTGCGCGGGCTTCTTCAACATGGCGTCGTTCGCGGAGCCGTGGGGATCATGGCAGTTCGTGCACGTGACGCCGCGCGCGTACATCAGACTCTGGACGAAGTCGTTGCCCTGCATCCGGTTCTTGTGTGCGGTCCCGTCGGGGAAGTGGGTGAACGACAGTTCGCCGAGTCGATGGTCCTCGAGTTCCCAGTAATCGGCGAGCTTCCCGCCCATGTGGAAGCCGACCGGCCAGTCGTAGTACTTGCCGCCGATGGGATTGGAGGGCGGCCGGCCCTGCGAATGGCATTGGATGCAGGTATCGTTGGCCTGCACATAATCGAGCCTGGCTGGATTGATGATGGGGGACCTGCCTCCGAGTTGCACGTGATCGCTGCCGGGCCCGTGGCATTTCTCGCAGCCGACGTTCCATTCCGTGACCTTTTTGGAGTCGATATCGTAATTCACCGAATGGCAGCCGTCGCAGAGCGGACCGGTGGGCCGCTGCAGGTTGTCTGCCGGGTAGAGCGGCGCCCACCAGTCCATGTCGTTCTTCACGAAGTACGGACGCCAGAGCCGATGGGTCACGTCCCACTGCGCCGGGAGCACGAAATAATCGTCGCCCACCCGCTTGAAATAGCGTTGCTTCCACCTGCCGCCATAGGTGAGCGCGATGTCGTCCTTCGTGAACGTCAACAGCGGATTCGGCGTCGTGAAATCGGCGACGAGCGCTTCGGGGTGGGCATGCGGGTCCTGGACCACGTTGGCCATGCGGGTCTTGCGCCAGCGGGCATAGATCTCCCGGTGGCAGTCCTGGCAGGCCGCCGATCCCACGTAGTGCGCGGCGCCGGCGGCCGGCGGCGGTCGATCGGCCGATGTCGGCGCCAGGGAGGCCACCCTCGGAAGATTCCTCAGATAGGCACTCACCTGCCACAGCGTTCGATCGTCCAGGGTCCACGCCGGCATGCCGGTGTGCCGGATGCCGTTCCTGAGATGATAAAACAGCTCGCCATCGCTCATGCGCTGCACGCCGGCACTGCGCAGGTCCGGCGGCCGGGGATATTGACCGCCGCCGATCTCGGTATTGCCACCGCCGTCATAGGCATGGCACACCTCGCACTTCCGTGTGTACACCGCGTGACCCGCCTCGACGTCGGCGCTTCCCGCTCCGACATCCACTGGATTCACCATCGCCCGATAGCTCGAAGGCACGGTGTAGTGCAGCAGCCATTGCGCGATCCGGACCTCCCGTGCCGGTGCATCGTCGCGGGCGCTCGAGCCCTCCCAGAGCAGCAGGGCGCGCACGCCGATGCCCACGAGGGCGAGCGCCACGCCGGCCATGACGATCTTGCGCACGCCGCCGCGGGTCAAGTGCGTGAGTCTGAGTTCAAGGCGGCAATGATGGGGCATGGAGCCGCCACCGCCGTATGCTCGCATTCGCAGAGCAGCTCGGACAGCACCCGCGCCATGTGTTCCAGCGCGGCGATCTTCTCGCGGATGTTCGACAGGCGCTCGCCGGCAACCTTGCGGATGGCGTTGCGGCTGCCGCCCCGCTCCAACCGCAACAGCTCCTGGATCTCGTCGAGGCTGAACCCCAGATTCTGCGATCGCTTGATGAATCGAATCCGCTCGACCGTGGCGGCGGGATAGCGGCGGATCCCGCCGGTGCTCGGCGGGATGGCCAACAGGTGCCGGCGCTGGTAGTACCGTACGGTTTCGACTCCCACGCCGGCCGCGTGGGCCAGCGTGCCGATGGTCACGGCGGCCGCGCGGGCGTGCGTCGGCGGGACGGTGGAGGCCTTCTTGACGTTCGATTGGGACATGACTTGACTCCGTACCTAGGTACGGAGCTTAGACTGGCGCAACGGACGAGTACAGCCACGGAGATGAAATCATGAACCCTGCCACTCCCCAGGCCTGCTGCGGGGGACCCGCCGCCGGCACGCGTGATCCCGTCTGCGGCATGGTCGTGGATCCCGCCACCGCCAAGCACGGTGCGGAAGTCGATGGCGTGACCTACCATTTCTGCGGCGGCGGCTGCAAAGCCAAGTTCCTGGCCGACCCCGCCCGCTTTCTCCGGCCGCCGAGCCACCCTGCGCCGGCTTCGCCGCCCGCGCCGTCGGGTCCCGGGACCACGGGAACCGTCTACACCTGCCCGATGCATCCGCAAATTCGTCGCGATCAACCCGACAGTTGTCCGATCTGCGGAATGGCGTTGGAGCCGGAAGGAATTCCCGATCCAGAGGGTGAGAATCCCGAACTCAAGGACATGAGCCGGCGCTTCGTGATCGGCGCGGTGCTCGCAACGCCCATCGTCGTGCTGGAGATGGGCGGCCACCTGGGATTGTCGAGCCTGGGTCACCTGGGCGCGACGGCGGCGGCGGCCTGGATGCAGTTCGCGCTCGCAACGCCGATCGTGGCCTGGTGTGCGTGGCCCTTCTGGCAACGCGCCTGGGCATCGATCCTCAACCGATCGCCGAACATGTTCACCTTGATTTCCCTGGGGGTGGGCGCCGCCTACTCCTACAGCCTGGCGGCCACCTTCGCGCCCGGCCTGTTCCCCGCAACCCTGCGGCCCCAGGGCAGCATCATCCCGGTCTACTATGAAGCCGCGGCCGTCGTGACGGTTCTCGTCCTGCTGGGTCAGGTGTTGGAGCTGCGTGCGCGGGAGAAGACCGGCGGGGCCATTCGGGCGCTCCTCAAACTGGCGCCGAAAACGGCGCGGCGCCTGCGCGCCGACGGTACGGACGAGGAGGTGCCCGTCGACCAGGTTCACGTGGGCGACCGGCTGCGCGTGCGACCCGGTGAAGCGGTCCCGGTGGATGGCACCGTCAGCGAGGGGCGCAGTTCGGTCGATGAGTCGATGGTGACCGGTGAATCGATCCCGGTCGAGAAGGCCCCCGGTGCCGGCGTCATCGGCGGCACCCTCAACGGCACCGGTTCGCTGACGATCACCGCGCAGAAAGTGGGCGCCGACACCATGCTCTCCCGCATCGTGCACATGGTGGCCGACGCCCAGCGCAGCCGTGCGCCGATCCAGCGACTCGCCGACTCGGTGGCCGCGTGGTTCGTCCCCGCCGTCATGGTCGCGGCGGTACTGGCGTTTGCGGCATGGATGGTCTGGGCGCCGGCTCCGGCGCTGGGCATGGCGCTGGTGGCGGCCGTCTCGGTTCTCATCATCGCCTGCCCGTGCGCGTTGGGACTGGCCACTCCGATGTCGATCATGGTGGGCGTGGGCAAGGGCGCCGGCGCCGGCATCCTCGTCAAGAACGCGCAAGCCCTCGAGCGGTTCGAGAAGGTGGATACGTTGGTGATCGACAAGACCGGCACGCTCACGGAGGGTAAACCACGGGTCACGGCCGTCGTGCCCTGGGCGGGCTTCGAGGAGGCGGCGGTGCTGTCGTTCGGCGCGAGCTTGGAAAGATCGAGCGAACATCCGCTCGCCGCCGCCGTCCTGGCGGCGGCGGCGGAACGCGGGACGCCGCTGCAGGCGGTCTCGAATTTCGCCTCCGTCACGGGCAAGGGGGTCACCGGCGACATCGACGGGAGACCCGTTGCCGTCGGCAACGCCGCGTTGCTGGGGGATCGCGGTGTCGCCGATGCCGGACTCGAGGCGCGGGCCGACGTCCTTCGAAAGGACGGGGCCACGGTGCTCTTCGTGGCGGTCGATGACCGGCCGGCCGGCCTCATCGCGGTGGCGGATCCGATCAAGGCGACGACGCCGGCGGCGCTCGACGCGCTGCGCCGTGAGGGTATTCGCATCGTCATGCTGACCGGCGACAATCTCACCACTGCGCAGGCGGTCGCCGCGAGACTCGGCATCGCCGAGGTGGAGGCCGGGGTGCTGCCCGAGCGGAAGAGCGCCATCGTGCGGCGTCTGAAGAGCGAAGGCAGGGTCGTGGCGATGGCCGGTGACGGCGTCAATGATGCGCCCGCCCTCGCGGAGGCCGACGTCGGCATCGCGATGGGCACGGGCACCGACGTCGCCATTCACAGTGCCGATCTGACCCTCGTCAGGGGGGACCTTGCCGGGATCTCCCGCGCGCGCTCCTTGAGCCGAGCGACCATGCGCAACATCCGCCAGAATCTCGCGCTGGCGTTCGTCTACAACGTCGTGGGCATACCGGTGGCCGCCGGTGTGCTGTATCCTGCTTTCGGGCTTCTATTGAGCCCCATAATTGCGGCGACGGCCATGAGCTTCAGCTCCGTATCGGTGATCGGCAACGCACTTCGCCTTCGAGCGGCGCGGATCTAGAGATGCGCGGTGCCGGCCGGGTTCTGATGCTCACCGTGGGATTCACTGCGGCGCTCGGCGGCTGTGTTCTGGCGCCGCACGGAACGCGCGACGAGCAGTCGAGGGTGAGTGCGGCCGCTCCCCCGTTCGAGCGGCGAATCGAGGCGCGGGACCTGCCCGAACTGCCCGCGGTCGCCGATTGGCGGGCCGTGCTCAGCCGGGCATTCCTCGCGAATGGGGAACTGGAATCGAGCTACTTCGCCTGGAAGGCGGCGTTCACCCGGATCGACCAGACGGCGATCTGGCCCAACGCCAATGGGGCGCTGTCCTTCGGCTACCTGTTCTCTGCGGCGCACATGAAGACCTGGGATCGGACCACGATCGGGGCGGGATTCGATCCGGCGATGACTCTCTCGCTGCCGGTCAAGAGCCGCGCTGCCGGGACGGTGGCGCTGGATCAGGCCAGGGAGGCGGGCGAGAATTTTCGCGCGGTCAAATTCGACCTGCAGCGCCGCGTACTCGATGCCTATCTCGACCTGGCGCTGACCGAGGAATTGATGCGCATCGAGCGCGACAATCGGACATTGCTGAAGCGGCTCGCCGACTCCGCCGCGGATCGGGCCGAGGCCGGCGGAGCGATGCAGGATCTCTTCAAGGCGTTGATCGAAGAGGAAACCGCGCAAAACGAGCTGGCGGTGTTGGCAGCCGGGGCCAATTCGATGCGCGGGGTGCTGAACGGCATGCTGGGGCGGCCCGCGGCGGCGCCGCTCGAGCTGCCGCCCGTCCTGCCGGCGCCGCGGCCGGTGGCTGCCGACGACGCGGCGCTGATCGCGATGGGGGTTGCGCAGAATCCCGAACTGGCCGCCCTTGCGCAGCGCGTGGCCGGCCGCAGCGATGCGGTGGAATTCGCGCGCCTGGAGTACTTGCCGGATGTCGTCCCGTCCGCGAGCATCACCGGCAGCGTCTCGCAGTCGCTCGGCGCGATGCTGATGGTGCCGACCAAACTGCCGGCGATTCGCGCCGCCATCGATGAAGCGCAATCGCTGACACGCTCCGCGCAGGCGACGCTGCGACAGACCACGGCGGACCGTGCCGCGCGTTTCGTGGCCGATCTGTCTCTCATGCGCGATGCGGAACGCGAATCCGCGTTTTACCGTGACCGGGTCGTACCGGCGGCCCGGCAGCTCGTCGGCAGTTCACGCAGCGCCTATGCCGCGGGAACGCTGGGCTTTGCCGAGCTGGTCGACAGCGAGCGGCTGTTCATCACCGTGCGGCGGCTGGTCGCGGCGGCGCGGATCGAGCGTGAGCGGCGCCTCGCCGAGATCGAGGCCCTCGCCGGTGTCGACATCGAGATGCTGCGGGGGCCGGAGCCGGCCGACCTCCGGTCCGCCCCCCCAACCGCGTCGGCCGAATAGGCAGGACGGATTCCGATGGCGACGACAATGAGAATGGCGACTCTGCTCCTCGGCATGGCGGCCGCGATCGTGGCGACCCCCCATCATGTTCAGGGACAGGGGCGGTCCGCAGCGGCGGACGACATGCCCGGGATGGAGATGCCGAAGAAGGTGAATGCGGCGACCCCGCCCGGCACGTCCGCCGCCCCGCCGCCGGGCCATGTGCCGATCCAGGTCGATGACGAGGTGCAGCGGCGCATCGGGGTGTCCGTCGGGAAGGTCGAGCGGATGCCCCTCATCATGACCGTGCGTGCCGTCGGCATCGTGCGGCCGGACGAGACCCGGCTCGCCCAGGTGCACTTGAAGACGGAAGGCTGGGTCGAGAAATTGTTCGTCGACTACACCGGCCAGAAGGTCAGGGCGGGTCAGCCGATGCTCTCGATCTACAGCCCCGCGTTCTTCGCGGCGCAGCGGGAGTTCCTGTCCGCCTTGCGGGTCGCGAACTCCGGCCTCGACGGCGAGGCGGATCAACGCATGGTGGTGGAGACCGCGCGCCGGCGTTTGGAGTTGTGGGACGTCCCGGCGGATGAGATCGCGAAATTGGAAAAGTCCGGCACTCCGGGCAGGACGCTGCTGTTGCGCAGCCCCCTCTCGGGCACGGTGATGCAAAAGTCCGTCCTTGCCGGCCAGTACGTCACGGCGCAAAGCGATCTGTTCGTGGTGGCGGATCTGTCGAGGGTGTGGATGCAGGCGAAGATCTTCCAATACGAACTGCCGCACGTGGCGATCGGCATGCCGGCCAGCGTGTCGTTTCCCGGCTCCCCGCAGGGCCCGCTCACCGGCAAGGTGGTGTTCATCGACCCCGTGGTCGACGAGACCTCGCGGTCCGTGCAGGTGCGCATCGAACTGCCCAACCCCGGCGGCGGCCTGCTTCCCGGAATGTTCGGCAACGTCGTCATCGCGCATGCCATGGGTTCGGGATTGACCGTTCCCACCTCGGCGGTCATCCGCACGGGCGAGCGCGACATCGTCTTTCGCGTCGCGTCCGCCGGCCGCTTCGTCCCGGTCGTCGTCAAGATCGATCCAACCCGCTTCGCCGATCGTTATCGAGTGCTCGAGGGCCTCGACGCCGGCGACGCGGTGTTGACTTCCGGCAATTTTCTCATCGACTCGGAAAGCCGCCTGGAGGCGGGCGCCGGGAGCATGGCGGACATGCCGGGAATGTCCGGTCCTGCCGGGCCCGATGCGGCCAAGGCCGGCGCCAGGCCATGATCGCCCGCGTCATCGAGTTCAGCGCGAGGAACCCCTTCCTCATGCTGGTGGCGGTGGTCGTGGCCATCGGCGGCGGCGTGTGGGCGATGGGGACCACGCCGCTCGACGCCATTCCCGATCTTTCCGACGTCCAGGTGATCGTGGCCGCCGATTGGGCCGATCGCAGTCCGAACATCATCGAAGATCAGGTCACCTATCCGATCGTGACGCAGCTGCTTTCCGCGCCCCGGGTCAAGGCGGTCCGCGCCAACAGCTTCTACGGCTCGTCCCTGGTCTACGTGATCTTCGAGGACGGCACCGATCTGTACTGGGCGCGCAGCCGGGTGTTGGAGTACCTGAGCGGCATGGCCGGGAAGCTGCCGCAGGGGGTTGCGCCCCGACTGGGACCCGACGCGACCGGCGTCGGCTGGGCGTTGGAATACGCGCTGATCGACAGGACCGGCAAACATTCGCTCGCGGACCTGCGCACGCTCCAGGATTGGCAGGTCCAGTTTCAGCTTCGCGCCGTCCCGGGCGTCGCGGAAGTCGCCTCCGTCGGCGGCTTCGTCAAGCAGTACCAGGTCACCATCGACCCCAACAAGCTGCAGGCCCACAAGATCTCGATCAATCAGGTCGTCGAACAGATCCGCCGCAGCAATCAGGAGGTCGGCGGCCGTGTGTTGGAGTTCACGGGGCGCGAATACATGGTCCGCGGGCGCGGCTACGTCAAAGATGCCGCCGATCTCGAGGCGGTCGCGCTGGGCGCGCAGGGCGACGGCACCCCCATCCTCGTGCGGGACGTGGGTTTCGTCCAGCTCGGACCGGACATCCGCCGGGGCGCCGTCGACTTCAACGGACTGGGGGATGCGGCGGGGGGAATCGTCGTGGTCCGCTACGGCGAGAGCGTCTACGACGTCCTCGCCCGCGTCAAACAGGTCGTCAAGGACGTCGTTCAGCCCGCCCTGCCGGCGGGCGTGGAACTGGTGGTGACCTACGACCGCTCGACGTTGATCCGCCATTCGGTGGAGACGCTGCGCGGCAAGCTGCTCGAGGAAAGCCTGATCGTGAGCCTGGTCTGCATGGTCTTTCTGTTCCGCCTGCGCAGCGCCCTGGTCGCCATCGTCACGTTGCCGCTCGCGGTGCTCCTGGCCCTGCTGTCGATGCGCTGGGTGGGACTGACGAGCAACATCATGAGCCTGGGAGGCATTGCGATCGCCATCGGCGCGATGGTCGATGCGGCGATCGTGATGATCGAGAACGCGCACAAGCATCTGGAGCGGGAGCAGGCCAAGTCGGCGGCGGCGCGCCGCGAGCATCTGGAGGTGCTGATCGGGGCCGCCAAAGAGGTGGGGCCCTCGCTGTTTTTCTCGCTCCTCATCATCACGGTGAGCTTCCTGCCGGTCTTCTTCCTCCAGGACCAGGAGGGGCGGTTGTTCAAGCCCCTGGCCTTCACCAAGTCTTCCAGCATGTTCTTCGCGGCGCTGCTGTCGATCACGGTGACGCCGTTTCTGATGACGCTGCTGATCCGCGGGAAGATATCCCCCGAGGAGCGGAATCCGCTCAACCGATTCTTGATCCGGATCTACGAGCCGGTCGCGGATCTGGCCTTGAAACACCGCTACTCGATGATCGTCCTCGCCCTGGCCGCCGTCGCCTGCAGCGTCCCGATCTACCTGAGCCTCGGCAGCGAATTCATGCCGCCGCTCTGGGAGGAGACCCTTCTCTACATGCCGGCGACGCTGCCGGGAGCGTCGATCCAGACGATGACCCGGACGATCCAGCAACAGGACCAGATCCTGATGGGCATTCCGGAGGTCGCCAGTGTCTTCGCGAAGGCCGGCCGTGCGGACACCGCCACCGACCCCGCGCCGTTGGAAATGGTGGAAACGGTCGTGAATCTCAAACCGCCCGGGGCCTGGCGCAGCGGCATGACCCCCGAAAAGCTGGTCGCGCAGATGGACGAGGCATTGCGCACGAGGATGACCGGATTTTCGAGCAGCTGGACCATGCCGATCAAGGGGCGGATCGACATGCTCGCGACGGGCATCCGAACCCCTGTCGGGGTGAAGGTATTCGGCCCGGATTTGAACGGGATCGGACGGATACTCGCGGAGGTGGAGACGACGTTGCATACGGTCCGGGGAACGCGCAGCGCCTTTGCCGAACGCGTGAGCCAGGGGTACTACCTCGACTTCGACGTCGACCGCGAGGCCATCGCCCGCTACGGGCTTTCGGTGACCGACGTGGAGGACACCATCATGGCGGCGGTCGGCGGCGCGAACGTCACTCAGACCATAGAAGGCCGGGAGCGGTACCCCGTGAGCGTCCGCTACGGACGCGAGCTTCGCGACGACCTGACCTCCCTGCGACGGGTATTGGTGGCGACGCCGACTGGGGCGCAGGTCCCGCTGGGCGAGCTTACGGACCTGCGATTCGTCGACGGTCCGGGGGCGATCAAGAGCGAGGCCGCCCAGCTCGTCGGCTACGTCTACGTGGATCTGGCCGGCCGCGACACGGGGGGCTATCTTGCCGATGCGCGCGGGGCCGTTGCCAGGATGGTGAAGCTGCCGGCGGGCTATCGGATCGAATGGAGCGGTGCGTTCGAGGGCATGCAGCGGGCGGCGCAACGCCTGAGGTACGTCATCCCCATCACGCTCCTGATCATCGCCGTGCTGTTGTATTTCAACGGCAGATCGTTCGCGAAGGTCCTGATCGTTCTCTGCGCCGTGCCGTTCTCACTGGTGGGCGCATTTTCGTTGTTGTGGCTCCTCGGGTATCACCTGAGCGTTGCGGTCTGGGTCGGCATCATCGCCCTGGCGGGCGTCGACGCGGAAACCGGCATGATGATGCTGCTGTATCTGGACGTCGCCTATGCGCGCCGGCGGAGCGCCGGGCGGATGAAGACCCGGGGCGATCTCGAGAGCGCCGTCAGGGAGGGCGCGGTGCAGCGCGTGCGGCCCAAAATGATGACGGTGTTCGCCATCCTGCTGGGCCTCCTTCCCATCATGGGGTCGAGCGGTGCCGGATCCGACGTGATGAAGCGCATCGCGGCACCGATGGTCGGAGGCATCGTCACCAGTTCCATTCTGGAGCTCTTGATCTACCCGGCCATCTACGTGTCGTGGAAGTGGTGGAGCGAGGTGCGCCACGAGGGCCGACTCACGCCGGACCGCCATCCATGAACGCGATCCGGAAGAGCCGTCCGTCCGAATCGCGGTTGGCGGAAGCGTGCACGGCGCGCGGGGCGGCGCGGCCGACCGCCAATTGCCGCTTGCCGATGCGCCGGGAGATGGAGGGTCGGGCGTCTGTACGCCAACGCATACGCCCTGGCCCGGGCTCAGTGCGGTGCGGGCTCCGCGACCCAACTGCGCCACAGCGACACCAGCGCCGCCATCAAGGCGGGCCCGAGAAAGATGCCCACCAACCCGAAGGATTCAATGCCGCCGAGTATTCCCAGCAGGACCCAGAGGAAGGGTAATTTGGCGCCTTCCCCGATGATCACCGGACGTACGAAGTGGTCGGCGACGAACAGCAAGACGCTGCCGGAGACGAACACGCCCACTGCCGCGCCCATGGCGCCCTCGCTCCACAAGAGCAGTGCGACCGCGCCGAACACCACGGGGGCGGCGAACGGCACCATCGCGAACATGCCGGTCAAGGCGCCGAACAGGATCGGGTGGTGCACGCCCGCGGTGGCGTAGACGCCGGCCATGATCGCGCCCTCGGCCACGGCCACCAGCACGATGCCGTCCACGGTGGCGCGAATCGCCTCCGCGGCGCGGGTCAGGAGGCCTTCCACCGTCGGGCCGAACAGACTGCGGCAGACCTGCGGGACGTCGCGCCGCAGGGCTTCCCGATTCACGTAGACGAAGTACAAGGTCAGCAGGCTGAATACCAGCGTGCTCAGCCGCCCGATGAGCTGGATGCCGAGCATGCGACTCCACTCATAGACCGGCGGTTTGGCGCCGAGAGTTCCCGTGCCCGCGTGGCCCGAGTAGTTCTGCCACATGCCGTGCAGCCAGTCTGCCAGCCATGGCAGATGCTGCAGCGAGGGCGGCAGCTCGGGTGGGCCGCCCTTGGAGGACTCCATGAAGCCGCGGACCAGGGAGATCGCCTCCCGCACGGCCATCAGGCCGCCGTACACCAGCGGCGCGATCAGCACGATGCCGACGAGACTGGTGAACGTCAGGGCGGCCCAGATATGGCGCCGCCGGCCGCCGAAGCGGGCAAGCCAACGATCGTAGACGGAGGAGGTTCCGATCGCGAGCACCACCGCCCAGCAGAGCGCCGGCAGGAACCGCTGCAGCATCCACGCCCCCAGCGAGACCAGCAGGGCAATGAGCGCGTAGCGCGATATCTTCTGAGCGACGGAGACGTCTGGGTTTGACACGCGGGACCTTGTTAGACGGCGACCCCCCCATTATAAGTGCAGAAGTCCGGTCCCGCTGTCAGTTCGCCGAAGAGGGAGCGGCCGCCCCTCACCGTCGCCGGTTACGGCGTGCCGACCACCAAGGCGGTGAACGTCCCCGGTAGCGGCACGGGACGCGGCCGGGGGGTTGCGGCGGTCGCCGCCGGCGTCGGCCCAAACTTCGCGCTCACGAGGTAGACATGGCCGTTCGCGGAATCGAGCGCCATGGTGCGTGCGCCGATCATGGTCGGCACCGATGCGGCGGGCGCATAGCGGTCGGCCGACACCTGGCGAATGACCGAGAGCGTGCCGTCGCCGTTCGAACTGAACACCAGACCTCGCTCGGAGTCGTAGGCCACGGCATCCGGGCCCTCGCCGATCTTGACCTTGGCCACTTGTTTCCCGGTCGCGGCATCGGTGACCGCCATGACGTTGTCGTCGCAGACGGAAAAGAGCCGATGATGGGTCTTGTCGAGCGCCAGTCCGCTGGGACTCGCGCAGCCCGGCAGGGGCCAGGTGTCGATGACGGCCAGTTTCCGGCTGTCGATGACGACCATCTGGCCGGGATCGCTTTCGATATTGACGAAGATCCGGCCCGCGCCATCATCGACCGCGAATTCGGGCTTGTCGGGCACCGGGAGCCGACCGACCACCGCGAGGGTGTCCGCGTCCAGGATGGTCACGTCCTTGCTGCGCCCATTGAAGGTGAACACATGTTTGCCCACCGGTTCGAACACGATGGCGTCGGGATTGTGGCCCGGAATCGCCACCTCTTTGATCACCTTCAACGTGTCGAGATCGAACTCCGTCACGGAGTCGGCCTTGCCGTTGCTCGTATATCCCCGCGCGAGACCTTCCGCCAAGGCGATGCCATGCACCCCGTTCGTGTTGGGGATGCTGCCCAACAACCTGCCGCCGCCGGTTTCGACGACATCGACCCGGGTGCCGTGGCTGATGAACAGGCGCTTGCCGGCTTGGTCGAGTGTCAGATAGTCCCAGCCGCCGTCGCCCCCGAGAGCCCAGCGCTGCAGAACCTTGGGCGTCGAATCCGCCCGTGCTGCCTCGAGGGGCGCGCTCACGGTCAATGCGGCGAACAACGCGATGCCGATCGCGGAACGGGTGTGGATGGGCATGAAAGACATTTTCTTCTCCTTGGGATCAGGCTGCGGCGGCGAATGCGCGCAGAATGCCACTTCCCGCGTCCCGGCGCGCGAAGTATACAAAACTGTACAGGTTGGCTTCGGCAGCGCGTGTTAGCGTTCAGGGGTCGCGGATTGTCGCAACGAGTCGAGGGCTGCATGTTTTTGCGTTGCAGATTCGTTCAGTGGGGTGTGGCGTTGAGCGCGGTCGCGGGATGCTCCCTGCAGGCGACCAAACCGCCTGAACCTGCCGCGCCGCCCGCCTTCGACCACCTGTCGTCCACCGCGGAGGGGAATTGGCCGACCGAGGATTGGTACCGCGGCTTTGCGAGTGCGGAATTGGACGCCCTGGTCACCGAGGCGACCGCCCATAACTTCGACATGACCACCGCCCGGTCGCGCGTCGCGCAGGCCGATGCCCGGGCGAAGCAGGCCCATGCGGGCATCCTTCCCAGTGTGGACGCCGGCGGCAATGCCAATTATCTGGCAGGCCATTCGGTCAACGGAACCGCCCACGAAACCGACTGGGCGGCGCTGTTGTCGGCGAGCTATGAAGTGGATTTCTGGGGAAAGAATCGGGCGGCGGCCGATTCGGCGCGCTACCTTGCCGTTGCGGCCCGGGCCGACCGCGACACGGTGATGATCACCACGTTGGCCGGCGTTGCGGACGGCTACTTTCAAGTCCTGTCCCTGCGCGAGCGGCTTGCCATCGCGCGTTCCAACGTCGACACGGCCCGCCGGCTCATGGAGATCGTCGACGCGCGTTATAAAGTCGGTTTGTCGAATCCGGTGGAAATCGCGACCCAGCGGACGGCCCTCGCAACGGCGGAATTGGCGGTCCCCGATCTTGAACGTCTGGAAGGGGAGGCGGTGGCCTCGCTCGCCCTTCTCTTGGGCCGTGCGCCCGAGGGATTCCGCATCGAGGGGCAGCCGCTCGACTCGCTCAAGGAGCCGACGGTGGGCGCCGGATTGCCGTCCGAATTGTTGCGGCGCCGGCCGGACGTCTTCACGGCGGAAGCGAATCTCGAATCGGCCAGCGCGGATCTGGTGATCGCCCGGGCCGCACTCTTTCCCTCGTTGAATCTCACCGCGGCCGGCGGCGTGCAGAATCCTGCCGTCAACGCCGCCGTCATCAGCCTGAGCGGAGTGGGCCCCTCCTTAAGTCTCGGCGCGTCGCTCACCCAACCGATTTTCGACGCCGGCAGGCTGCGGGCCGTCCGCGCGGAGGTACAGGCGCGGCAGGAGGAACTCACCACCGGCTACAAGGCGGCCATCGTGGCCGCGCTCGTCGACGTCGAAAATTCGCTGTCGGCGATCCACCATCTGGACGACGCGCGCGCATTTGAAGACGAGAACGTCACCCAGAGTGAGCGCGCCTTCGAGGGCGCCCAGCTGCGCTATCGGGAAGGGTACGGCGACTTCCTGACGGCCCTGGAGGCGCAAAAGACCGTCTACGCGGTGCGCGATCAGTTCAGCCAATACAAGCTCGCCAGGCTTCAGGCCCTGGTCAGCCTGTGCAAGGCGCTTGGCGGCGGCTGGCAGGCGCCCGATGCGCCACGGGCACCGCCGGCCGCGTCGGTCGCCTCCACGGCTCAGCGCACATTTTAGGCCGAGCCTTCCGCTCGCAGGATGACTCTTGATGCAAAACCGGACATGGGTGGTTGGATGGCGCGGGAGCTGCGGCGGGGTGGTGATCGCCGCCGGCTGTCTGCTGCTCGGGGCCTGTCATGGGGGATCCACGCCGGGCGACGCGGCGTCCGCGGCGGCCGAAACTCGGGCCGCGTCGGGAGCGCCGGCGCCGCAGGCGGGCAAGGCGCCGGCCGGCAAGGCGGCGCCGGATGCGGCCGAGGCGGGAGAGGAGGGCGTGTCCCTGACTCCCGATCAAGTCGAAAAAATGGGGCTGGTCACCCAGCCGGCGGTGGCGGTCGACTATTCGGAGGAGGCCGCGGGATACGGCGTGGTGCTCAGCCATGACGCCATCGCGCAAGGGGCGGCGGAACTGATCTCGGCGCAGGCCACGGAGCGGCAGAGCCGCTCCGCCCTCGCCCGGGCGCGAAAATTGGCCGGAACACCGGGGGCCGTGTCGGCCGACGTGGAAGAGGCGGCGGCGCAGAAGGCGGCGGTCGACGCGGCGGCCCTGACGTTGACCACCGAGAGACTGTCCTCGACCCTCGGAATGAACCCTCCCTGGAAGGCCGCCGACCAGAGCTCGACCCTTCGAGAGCTGGCGAGCGGCCGCATCAAGTTGCTGCGGGCGACGTTTCCGCTCGGCGCATTGAGCGGCGGCGCCCCGACGAGTCTGCGCGCGGCGCGCATCGGCGCGACCGCGCCGGCCGCCGGCTGGAAACTGCATTCGATCTGGGACGCGCCGGCCGATGCGAGCATTCCCGGACGGAGCTTCTTCGCGCTGCTCCAGGGCAGCGATGCGGGGGAGGGCGAGCGGCTGCGCGTGTGGGCGCCGATCTCCAAACCCGTGGCGGGCGTGCTGATTCCGAGCGCCGCCGCGGTGATGAGCGACGGCAAGTATTGGTGCTACATCGAAAAGAAGCCCGGGACGTTCGTGCGCACCGAGAT
>JBBIKV010000082.1:0-18037 GCA_037445285.1 Nevskiaceae bacterium
GATATGCTGATGACGCCGTGGTGCACTGTAGCTCGCAGTTGCAAGCGCAGTGGAAGCTCAAGGCCATCGCAGAACGGCTAGAGCGGTGCGGGTTGCGACTGAACCTGGAGAAAACGGCCATTGTGTATTGCAAGGACAGTCGGCGCCAGGAGGCGCATGCGCACAAGCAGTTTACCTTCCTGGGATACACGTTCAGGCCGCGCGGAGCGAAGAATCGCTATGGGAAGCTAGTTGACAGCTTCTTACCCGCGGTGAGCCTGGAGGCGACCAAGAAGATGCTGCGCACGATCAAGAGTTGGAAGCTGTTGCGACAAACCCCGGCCAGCATCGGTGAGCTGGCGTCCCGTTACAACCCGATTTTGCGAGGATGGTTGAACTACTATGGACACTTCTACAAATCGGCCCTGCTCAGAGTCTTTGATCGCTTCGAAGCGACTTTGGCGCGGTGGGTCCGCCGTAAATACAAGAAGCTCAAGCGGCACGAAGGCCGCAGCTTCCAGTGGCTATGGCGGATTGCTTGTAGAGAGCCGCGGTTGTTCGCCCATTGGCGCTACTTTGGCAGAGCCATTGGCAGGGCGATGGGAGCCGTATGACGGGAGACTGTCACGTACGGTTCTGCAAGAGGCTGGGGGCGAAACTCCCCCGGCCTACTAACCTATGACAAGTTGTTGATCCAAAAGGCCGCCGGCGCAGGCCGGTTGCAGTAGAATCGGGGGCGGACCTCATCGGTCCGCCCCTTTTTTTTGGGTGCGCCCGGCAGGGCGCCATCATGTGGACACTTATGGATTCGAACGAGGCGGCGCCGCCGTCACCCGTCGCCGCGGTGCGCGGCTTCATCGGACGGCGCCAATTCGCCGAGGCCCTGGCGGCGGGCGAGGCGCTGCTCGCCGCCACGCCGGACCAGCGGGATGCGCTGCTGTTCGTCGCGATCGCCCAGAGGTTTCTGGGCCGTGTGCCGGCGGCGCTCGACACGCTCGACCGGTTGGAGCGGCATCATCCGCGTTTCAGCCGCCTGCACGAGGAGCGGGGAAACTGCTTCGTCGCGATGAAACAGGCTCCGCAGGCCATCGAGGCCTTCCTGGCGGCGGTCAACCTCAATCACGCGCTGCCGGCGAGCTGGTCCATGCTCGAGGGCCTCTATCGCCTGTCCGGCCAGGCCGATCTCTCGGCCACCGCGGCCAGCCACGTCGCGATCCTGCGCAAGCTGCCGCCCGCGGTGATCACGGCCACGGGACTGTTCATGGACGGGGATCTGGACGCGGCCGAGCCGATGATCCGCGCCTTTCTCCTGCAACACGGCGATCACGTGGAAGCGATGCGCCTCCTGGCACGCATCGGCATGGCCCGCAAGGTGTTCGACGACGCGGAACTGCTGCTGTCGGCGGTGATGGAACTCGCGCCCGATTACCGGGCCGCGCGCGCGGAATATGCGGAAGTGCTCATCGAGCTTCACAAGTATCCCCAGGCCCGCCGCGAGCTCGAGCGGCTGCTCGAGGAGGATCCTTCCAACCGTCACCTGTACCAGAGCCTGCACGCGGCCACCTCGGTCGGCCTCGGCGAGCACGAGCGCGCCGTCGCCACCTATCGGGATCTGTTGGCGCAGACGCCGCTCGACGCCGATCTACACCTGTCGGTCGCGCATGCCTTGAAGACGCTCGGCAATCGCGACGCGGCCGTGGACTCCTACCGCCGGGCGGCGCAGTGCCGGCCGGGGTTCGGCGATGCCTATTGGAGCCTCGCAAACCTCAAGACCTATCGGTTCACCGACGAGGAGCTCCGGCAGTTGCGGGAGCTGCAGTCCTCCGAGGCCATCCGCCCGGTCGACCGCTATCACCTGCACTTCGCGCTCGGCAAGGCACTGGAGGACCGGGGCGACTTCGCCGAGTCCTACCGCCAGTACGAACTCGGCAACGGGCTGAAGCGCGCCGCGAGCAACTATCGCCCGGAAATCATCGAGAACAACACCCGCCAGCAGATCGAGGTTTGCACCCGCGAGTTCTTCGACGGCCGCCGCGGCTGGGGGGCGCCGGATCCCGATCCGATTTTCATCGTCGGCCTACCACGCTCGGGCTCGACACTGCTCGAACAGATCCTGGCGTCGCACTCGCAGGTGGAGGGCACGCAGGAGTTGCCCAACATCCAGCAGATCGTCGGCACGCTGCGGGGCCGGGAACCCGACCTCGACAATCCGCGCTATCCGCGCGTCCTGACCGAGATGCCGCGGGAGGATTTCCGGGGTCTCGGCGAGCACTATCTCGCCGCCACCCGCGTCTACCGCAACGGCAAGCCGCGGGCGGTTCCGTACTTCATCGACAAGATGCCGAACAACTTCCGGCACCTGGGGCTGATTCGCCTGATGCTGCCGAACGCCAGGATCATCGACGCGAGGCGAGCGCCGGTGGCGTGCTGTTTCAGCAATCTGAAGCAGTTGTTCGCCAAGGGGCAGGAGTTCACCTACAGCGTCGACGACATCGTGCGCTACTACCGGACGTATGTGGAGCTGATGCGCCATTGGGATGCCGTGCTGCCAGGTTGGGTTCTCCGGGTCCAGCACGAGGATGTCGTCGATGATCTCGAGGGCAGCGTGCGGCGCATTCTGGATTTCTGCGGACTCGAGTTCGAGCCGCAGTGCGTCGAGTTTCACAAGACCGTGCGCAGCGTGCGCACCGCGAGTTCCGAGCAGGTACGCCAACCCCTGTATCGCGAGGGGCTGGACCAGTGGAAGAATTTCGAGCCCTGGCTGGGTCCGCTGCAGGCCGCCCTCGGCGACGCACTGACCCGTTACCGCGACGCATGAACCGGGCATGAAGCCGGGTCGCAACGACGGCTGCCCGTGCGGCAGCGGCAGGAAGTACAAACGCTGCTGCGGCGCTCCGGCGATCAAACCGTCGGCGCGCGCCGCGCCGGTGTCCCGCGACGCCGTGAATCCCATGGACCTGGGGGCGCTGGTGGCGCTGATCGGCGACGACCGCTTGAGCGAGGCGGAGCGCGGGGCCCGCCGGCTGCTCGGCAGGCACCCCGGCGCCGGCATGGCCTGGAAGATTCTCGGCGTGGCGCTCATGCGGCAGGGCAGGGACGCGCTCGAGCCGCTGCGCAGGGCCGCGGAACTCCTGCCGGACGATCCCGAGGTGCACCACAATCTGGGAACGGCCCTGGGCGAGCAGGGTCTGTGGGCACCCGCCCTCGACAGCCTGCGGCGCGCGCTCGAGCTGGCGCCCGACGATGTCGATTGTCTGGTCGACACGGCGGATGCCATGAGGGCGTCGGGTCAGGCGCAGGAGGCCGTCCCCGTCTATGAACGGGCGTTGCGCCTCGATCCGCGGCGGCTCGAGGCGCAAAACAACCTCGGCAACGCCTTTCTGGAACTCGCACGGTTCGCGGATGCCGCCGCCTGTTATCGCGGCGCCCTGCGCATGAAGCCCGACGATGCGCAGATCCTCTGCAACCTCGGTGGTGTCGAACGGTGCATGGGCAACCTGGAAGCGTCCGCGGCGAGCTACCGCCGGGCGGTCGAGCTTAAGCCGCAGCGCGCCGAAAACCACTGGAATCTCGGGTGCGTGCTGTTCGATCTGCGGCGGTCGCACGAAGCGGTGGCTAGCTACGCCCGGGCCCTGGCGCTGAAGCCCGATCTTGCGCCGGCCCACCTGAGCCTGGGGTTGGCGCAGCGTCAACAGCGGCGACCGGCCGATGCGGAGGCGAGCTGCCTGGCGGCGCTGGCCATCGCCCCGCATTACGTGGAGGCCCTGTCCTTCCTCGGCGAATTGCGCGCCGACCGGGGCCGCTTTGCGGACGCGGAAGCCCTTTTTCAACAGGCCATCACCCTCGCTCCGGATTTCGCCCCCGCGTATTTCAGCATTGCGATCCACCGCAAAATGACCCGGGACGATGGCGCGTGGCTGCGGGGCGCCACCGGACTGCTGGCCAGGCGGCTCCCCCCGGGCCATGAGATCAGCCTGCGCTACGCACTCGGCAAGTACCACGACGACGTCGAAAGGTACGCGGAAGCATTCGAGCACTACCGGCAGGCGAACGAGTTGACCAAGCGCCAGGGCTCGACCTACGACCGGGAGAAGTTCTCGCGGCGGGTGGATCGAATCCTGCGAACGTTCGACGCGGCATTCGTCCACGGGCGGGCGAACGCAGGGTCGGACTCCGAACGGCCGGTGTTCATCGTGGGCATGCCGCGTTCGGGCACGTCGCTGACCGAGCAAATCCTGGCCTCGCATCCGGCCGTATTCGGTGCCGGCGAACTGCCCTTCTGGGACGTCGCGTACGGGGCTTATCACAAGGCGGAACTCGAGGGCGCACGCGGCGCGGATCGCATCCCGGCCATGGCCGCCGATTATCTGGAGCGCCTGACCGCAAGCGGCGCCGATGCGCCGCGGGTGGTGGACAAGATGCCCGCCAATTTCCTGTATGCCGGGCTCATCCATGCCGCCTTCCCCCGGGCCCGCATCATCCACATGCAACGCCATCCCCTGGACACCTGCCTGTCGATCTACTTCCAGAACTTTTTCAGCATGGGCCCTTACGCCAACGATCTGGAGAATCTCGCGCACTACTACCGTGAGTATCTGCGCACCATGGATCACTGGCGCGCCGTGCTGCCGCCGACGGCGCTGCTGGAGGTCCCGTACGAGGCGCTGATCGACGACCAGGAGGGGTGGACCCGGCGGATGCTGGACTTCGTCGATCTGCCGTGGGACCCGAAATGCCTGGATTTCCACCGGACCGACCGCGTGGTCATCACCGCCAGCAAGTGGCAGGTGCGGCAGAAGATCCATGGCGCCTCCGCCGGCCGCTTCCGCCACTATGAGCCTTGGCTCGGGCCCTTGAGGGACGCGCTCGGGGCCGAGGCGCTGCGCTACCCGGGCGGTTGAGCGGTCTGGTCGCCGGCGGCAGGCATCTCTACAATGAGGCCCGGGAACCGTAACTGTGCAATTGAAGGTGTGGGATTCATGAATTTAGCGAAGCGTTTCGACCTCGTGATCTTCGACTGGGCCGGCACGATGGTGGATTTCGGGTGCCGGGCGCCGGTGAATGCGCTGCTCGAGGCCTTCGCGCGCCGCGGGGTGACGCTGACCGAACAGGAGGCGCGCCGCGACATGGGCAAGGCCAAGGTGGACCACGTGCGCGCGCTGCTGGCGGAGCCTCGCATCGCCGCCGCATGGACCCAGGCCAACGGTGCCGCACCGACCGCACGCGACTGCGAGTCCTTGATGAACGATCTGGGGCCGTTGATGCGCGAACAGGCGGCGCAGGCCGCCACCCTGATCGACGGCGCACGCGCCACGGTGGATGCCCTGCGCGCGGCCGGCATCAAGGTGGCCTCGTCGACGGGCTACACCCGCGACATGATGCTGCCGGTGCTGGAGCGCGCGGCCGCGCAGGGCTATTCCCCTTCGCATCTGGTGTGCTCCGGTGAAACCCCGCAGGGGCGTCCCTCGCCGCTGATGATCTACAAGGCCTGCGCGGAACTCGGCGTGTGGCCGCTGTCGCGAGTCGTCAAGGTGGACGATGCCGCGGCCGGGGTGGCCGAGGGGCGCGCCGCGGGCTGCGTCTCGGTGGGTTTGGCGGCATCCGGCAACGGCGTCGGCTTGTCGTCCGCCGCGCTGGCCGCGCTGCCGTCGGCCGAACGCGAGGCCCGCATCGACGCCGCCCGCAAAGACTTGTTCGCCGCGGGCGCCGATCTGGTGATCGACAGCGTCGCCGATTTGATTCCCGCGCTCGAACGCTACACAGGCTGAATCCCATGACCGATCCCGTATTGTTGACACCCGGGCCCCTCACGACCTCGGCGGCCACCAAGGCCGCGATGCAGTCGGATTGGGGGTCGTGGGACGGCGCCTTCAACGCGCTCACCGCGACGGTCTGCAGCGATTTGATCGCGATCGTCGAGGGACAACGCGATCACGTTTGCGTGCCGTTGCAGGGCAGCGGCACCTTCGCCGTCGAAGCGGCGCTCGGCACGCTGGTGCCCCGGGGCGGCAAGGTGCTGGTCGCGGACAACGGCGCCTATTGCAAGCGCATCGTGCGCATCCTCGGCTGTCTCGGTCGCGACGCCGTCGTGCTGGCCCACGGCGAGCAGGAACCGGCGGATCCCGCGCGCATCGATGCGGCGTTGTCGGCCGACCCGGCGATCACCCACGTGGCCCAGGTTCACTGCGAGACGGGAACGGGCATCCTGAATCCCCTGTCCGATATTGCGGCGACCGTCGCCCGTCATGGCCGGTCGCTCATCGTCGATGCCATGAGTTCCTACGGCGCCATTCCCATCGATGCCCGAAGCATGCGCTTCGATGCGCTGATCGCGGCGTCCGGCAAATGCCTGGAGGGTGTGCCGGGCATGGGCTTCGTGATCGCGCGCCGCACCGCGCTCGAGGGGGCCACCGGCAACTCGGCCTCGCTCGCGCTCGATCTGCTCGACCAGTGGCAGTACCTGCAGAAGACCGGACAATGGCGGTTCACGCCACCCACCCACGTCGTCGCGGCCCTGCGGGCGGCCATCGACCAGTACCGGGCACAGGGCGGGCTGCCGGCACGGCTGGCGCGGTACACCGCGAATTGCTCCGCGCTGATCGACGGCATGCGGGGCCTGGGTCTGCGGACGTTTCTGCCGGATGCGCTGCAGGCGCCCATCATCGTCACCTTTCATGCGCCCGACGATCCGGCCTACGACTTCGGCGATTTCTATCGGCGGGTGCGCGACCGCGGCTTCATCCTCTATCCGGGCAAACTGACCGCCGTCGACACGTTCCGCGTCGGCTGCATCGGCGCCATCGGGCCCGAGACGCTGCGCCAGGCCGTGGCCGCCGTCGCCGAGAGTTTGCGCGAGATGGGAGTGCGGGGAGTCACGGCGCCGGTGGCAGCGCCAGCGACTCGATGAGTGCCCGGTAAGCGCCGAGCGGGGCGGTCGCCAGGCCCTTCATCTTGGCGCGGTCGTCCCATACCCGGACGCGGACGGCTTCGCGCCAGTGCGGCTCGCGCTCGAAGGCGGCGACTTCGTCCGCCGACATGACGCCGCCCTGCAGTTGCAGCGTGTGCACGGAGGCGGGGCTCAGCCTGCCGGCGTAGCCCGGCGAGACCGCGCAGAGATAGCGTTTCGCCGCCACGTGCAGTCTGACCGGATCCGCCACGGCGGAGGCGAAGCGGCCGACGAGCCAGCGGCTTCCCACCTCCTCGTGCCGGGCGTCGCTCACCCAGTCCGCGATGTCCGGCGGGACGTCCTCGAGCAGATGTCCAATATCGTGCAGCAATGCGGCGAGCACGAGCGATTCCGGTGCGCCCGACGCCCGCGCGAAATGAGCGGCCTGGAGACCGTGTTCGAGCACCGTCACCGGTTCGCCCAGATACTCGCCGGCGCCGCGCGCGGCAAACAGACCGAAGATTTCGTCGGCGCCATTCATGAGTGATCGACGGGGTCCATGGGGGATCAGTGTACGGCAGGCGCGCCACGCCTGTCGCCGGGGAAATTTCGCTGCGGCGGGCGTGCATGCCGTGATATATCTGTGCCGTCATGCGGAGAATCATTCGACGGACAGAAGAAGGTGCAAAGAGTGACTGACCCATCCGGCGTGCCCATGAGCCGCCGTTCTCTCTTCAAGCTGATCGGGGCGGTGGCCGGCAGTTCGGTGATGTATCACGCGATGTCGGAACTCGGTCACGCGGGTGAGTCCGGCTATACCGGCCCGATCGAACTCTCGGGCGATCCGCAGGGGGCGTCGGTGTTGATCCTTGGCGCCGGCATGGCCGGGATGTCGGCCGCCTTCGAATTGCGCAATGCCGGATATAGAGTCCAGGTGCTCGAATACAACGATCGTCCGGGTGGCCGCAATTGGTCGCTGTACGGCGGCGACACCTATACGGAATTGGGCGGCGCCACCCAGCATGTACGGTTCGCCGAGGGCCTGTACCTGAACCCCGGCCCGTGGCGCATGCCGTATCACCACCGTGCCTTGCTCGCCTATTGCAAGCGGTTGAACGTACCGCTGGAAACCTTCACCCAGGTGAATTACGCGGCCTACATGCATTCGGCCAAGGCCTTTGGCGGCAAGCCGCAGCGTTATCGCGAAGTGCATGCGGATTTCAACGGTCATGTGGCGGAGCTGCTCGCGAAGGCGGCGAACCAAAATCATCTGGACCAGGCGGTGAGCCGCGAGGATCGGGAGATTCTGGTCGAGGCGATGCGCCGGTGGGGGGCGCTCGACGAGAAATACGAATACAAGAAGGGCCTGTTGACGAGTGAGCGCCGCGGGTACGTCGCGGATCCCGGCGGAGGTCTCACCTCGGATCCGGTGCTGTCGGAACCGCTCGCCCTCGGCGACCTGATGCAATCGCGGCTCTGGGCGGCGATCGCCGCGGGACATGTCTACGAGTTCCAAAACACGATCTTTCAGCCGGTGGGGGGCATGGGAATGATCGGCCGCGCCTTCGGCCGCGAACTCGGCGGTCTCATCCACTACAACGCCAAAGTGACCGACATCAAACAGGACGAACGCGGCGTGACCGTGGCCTATCGGGACACCAAGGCGGGCGGTCCCGACCGGATCGCGACGGCCCAGTGGTGCATCTGCACCATCCCCGCGTCGATCTTGAGCCAGATCCCGATGACGGTGGGTGCGCCGCTGAAGAGCGCCATCGATTCCCTCTATTATGATTCCGCGATCAAGGTCGGACTGCAGTTCAAGCGCCGGTTCTGGGAACAGGACGACTCCATCTACGGCGGCATCAGCTTCACGGATTTGCCGAACGCGCTGATCGGGTATCCGAGCACCCGCTATTTCGACGACGGTCCGGGCGTGTTGCTCGGGGCGTACACCTTCGGCGCGAACTCGTTCCAGTATGCGGCCATGCCGCCGGAGGAGCGGGTCCGCAAGACGGTGGAATATGGCCGCCAGATACATCCGCAGTACGACGCGGAATTCCAGCATGGCGTCGCGGTCGCCTGGCACCGGGTTCCCTGGACCCTGGGATGCGCCGGGCATTGGACGGAGGAGCTGCGTGCGCAGCACTTCAACAATCTGTGTGCGATGGACGGGCGGATCCTGCTGGCGGGGGAGCATGTCTCGCGCCTGCCTGCCTGGCAGGAAGGCGCCCTGCTGTCCTCGCTCGACGCCGTGAAGCGGCTTCATCAACGTGTCATGGCGGGTTGAATCGGCATGAAAATTCACGACGTGATTCCGGCGCGGCGCCCCCCGGTGTGGGCGATGGTCGCTGCGGGGGTGGGACTGACGGCGGGGTTCATCGGGGCCGCCCTCCCGGGCGGGGCCGCGGTCGCACAGGAAATCTATGCCGGCGGGTATCCTCAGCAAACCGGGGAGGAGTTGTTCACGGGCATCTGTCAGGGATGCCACATGCCCGACGCGAAGGGCGCGGTGGGTGCGGGCGCCTATCCGGCCCTGGCCCACAACGCACGGCTGGCCGCGTCGATCTATCCGATCACGGTGGTGGTGAATGGGCAGCGGGCCATGCCGTCGTTCGGAGCGGATCTGTCCGATCAACAGATCGCGAACGTCATCAACTACGTGCGGACGCATTTCGGTAACCGTTACAAGGATGTGGTGGTGCCCGCCGCGGTCAGGGCAGCGCGACGCTGACGCGGTTTTTTCGCGCCATTGCGGAGTCGGTGGCAGAAAAAAACACGTTATGTCAACCCGCGCCGCGCGCTCACCGGGTAATCTGTGATCCCAGGATGTCCACACCGATCCTCGAGAAGGGCCCCGCATCATGACCGACACCGTGAAGATCGAACGACCGCTGTTCTGCCGCCGGGTGGAGGACCTCGGCGGCCGTGTCCGGCCGGACACGCGGGGCAATCCGACGAAGGTGAAGACCCGCACCCACGATTTGCCGCAGTCCGTGGTCGAAGCGTGGCTGAATCCGCGCCGCGCAGAGTCCTGAGTCGCGGCTCAAAAGCGCCGGCGCGCCTCCGCGTGGGCGTCGACTTCGGGCCGGGTCAGCCAGATGGGACGCAGCTTTTTCTGCGACAGCAATTCCAACTGATCGCCGCGGTGAGTCGAACCGGGCTGGCTGGATTCGCCATAGCTCAGCAGGCCCATGGCCCTTAGCGGCGTTGAGAACTCGACCACCGACACGTAGGTCTCGCCGGCCACGGGCGTTCTCTCGCCGTCGTGCATCGGGCACCACGTGATGACGCGGAATATCCCGAGATTGCCGAAGCCCCCGTTGCCGGGGACGTCGGTGTTGGCGAGGCGAAAGCGCGACACGTCGCCGAACGGCCGGTCGAGACGGCCATACGCGGCGATGGTGGCGCGGGCCGCCTCCTCCAGCAGGTCGACGGCCTTCGCGGGATCCCGGATTCCCTTCGGCGTCGCGAGCGCGTCCTGAAGGCTCCAGGGAGCGGCGAACGCGCCATCATCCGAGAACTGCGGCCCGGCAAACAGCCCGGCCCAGGTCTCGAACAGGAGCGCCGCGCGGCTGTCCTTGTCGTAGTCATGATTCCAGGCCTCGAGCAGGGCGGCCGCCTCCCGCACGAGCGGGCGGTCGCTGTGCTTCGCCGCCGACAACAGATCCCCGAGCACACGGTCGGCCATGAGCGAGCGGGTGCTCATCTTCAGTTGCACGATCTCGTCGAAACTGAATGCCGGCCGGCTCATCATCAGCCACGCGGATTGTTCCGTGCGGAGGGTCATGTTCACCGGCGCCAGGTAGGCGGGAAAGGAAGCTGGGGCGAGCGGCGGCGGCGCCGTGTTCAGCCACGGCGGATTGTTGGTGTTCTGGACCCAGCCCGCGGGCGGATCGAGCGTGCGGGGCAGATCTTCGTAGGGATGTACGGCGGTCCACAGCGTATCGGACCGGTCGCCCGGCACCAATCCGGACCAATAGGCAAAGTCGCCGAGCGTGCGCACCGGTACGGTGCCGTTGTATTGGTAGAGAATGTGCCCGTCCTTGTCGGCGTAGATCATGTTGAACGTCGGCACCTGCAGCCGCTTCAGGATGGAGACGAACTCGGTGAGACCCCGCGCATTGTCGAGATCCCAATATTCCTGGATGCCGAAGGGCCGGTCGAGCCCCGCGACGCGAAGCGCGACGGTGATGCCGTCGCTGCGCGTGAACACGGGTCCGTGGATGGAGTTGCGCAGCGGGACCGTCCGCTCCTGCAACCTGCCGTCGGGTTGCCTGACCTTGATCCGGCCGTTGCGCGTCTCGAAGCGGCGCACCCCGCCGTCGAAGCGATAGCCGCCCCCGACCTCGGTCAGGCGGTACACCGTCGCCGCGGTGATCGGATTGACGGTGTTGGTCAGGCCATGATCGGCGGTGAAGCAGAAGCGCAGCACCGGGAAACCCACCTGGGTTGCGCCGTACTGGTCGATGCCCGGAGCCGTCAGGTGCGCCTCGAAATAGGTCATGAACGACGGGGCCCAGAACAGATGCGGATTCGACAGCAGCATCGCATGACCTTCGACGGTCCTCTCGGGCGCGAGAGCCCACGCATTGGAACCTAGGTCGGCCTCCGTCAGGCCGCCGAGCGGCACCGGAGCGGGCGTCGCTGAGCCGTGCGGCCGCGCCAGACGTCCCAACAGGCCGGCGCCCCGATACACCTTGGCGGCCGGTGCGAGATACTCGAACTCCATGACGCGTTCCCAGTGCGCGATCACGTCGATCCCGCTGACCGGCAGCACCGGTTTGACGTCGTCGGAGAGCTGCGTCGGGTGTTCGGCCGCGTAGGCGTTGATGCCCGCGGCAAAGGCGTCGAGTTGGCTGCGCATGACCGGTGTCTGCCTCGCATACCAGGCCTGAGCGCGGCGCCAGGCATCGTTCGCCAGCAGATAGCGGTCCGAGGCTTCGTATTGCGCGCCCCAATATTCGGCCGCCCGGCCGCGGGACTCGCCGTATAGACGCAGCAGCAGGTTGCCGTGCGCCTGGGCCTGCGCGTAGCCGAAGCCGTAGAAGAGACCCACGGTATTCGCCGCGTAGACATGCGGTATGCCGTAGGAATCCCACACGATCTCGCCGTGCGGAACGACCGGCGCCGGGGCGGCCCGAGCCGCCCCGGCGCCGCAGAGGAGCAGCCACGCCGGGATCAGCGGACCTGCGATGAGGTGAAACAGGCCGCGCATTGCCACGATGAAATTCCGGGGACGACAGGCATTATCCTCGGATGGTAAGTCAGGTCGTCGGGCGGCGTTCGTCAATTTGACATGCCCCCGGATCGCCGCGTGCCGGCGGGAGTCACGATGCGGGAATCCGGCTAGAATAGGGCTATGCGCCAACTGCACTTGCGGCCGCCGTCCGTCCTGTTCGCCTGCTGGCTGTGCCTCTTCGCCGCGGCCGCATCGGCCGCGGACCCGCGCGCCGAGATCGCCATCGGCGGGACCCTGCGGGATGCGGTGTTGCGGGGACTGAACGGGCCGTCCCGTCCGCTTGCCGCGTTCCGCGGAAGACCGTTGATCATCAACGTGTGGGCGAGTTGGTGCGGACCTTGCCGGCAGGAAATGGCGTCGTTGGAACGTCTTGCCTGGGCCGCCCCGGACCGCTCGTTTTCCATCATCGGCATCTCCACCGACGATTACGCCGACAAGGCCGGCCGGCTGCTGAAGGACACCCACGCCACCATCAGCCAGTTCATCGACACCGGGTTGCAGATGGAACACATGCTGGGGGCCTCACGCCTGCCGCTGACGGTGCTGATCGACGCCGACGGCCGCGTGCTGCGCAAAGTCGTCGGCGCGCGGCAGTGGGACGATGCCGATTCCCGGCGGTTGATCGAGGAGACGTTCCGGGCGCCTACGGCGCCGCGCGCTTCAGGAATTGCAGCAACGCGCCGCGACCGTCCTCCCACAGAGTGAACGGCGTGTCGAGCGTCTCCTGCGGCATGCGCAGCACGATCTTGCGGCTGCCGGCAATGAAGCGCAGGGTCGCGGGATCGAATTTGTAGGCGCGGGGAACGACGTCGGCGTGATTCGGCACGCGCAACTCGCGGTGCTTCTCGAGCCCGACGGGCAGCGACTCGAGCGGCTTCGCGTCGATCACCCGGCCGTCCGCGATGAGCCGCAGCTCGCCCGCGGCGGGGTCGGGGGGCGGCGACATGCGCGGGTCCACCGTGGACCACCGGTACAGGATCAGGTAGTCGCCGTATTCGCCGGAGGTGTCGATTTCCACCGGGAGCAGCGTGGCATAGTCGTGGGCATAGGCGGCGACGTCCGAGCGCGGGCGCGCAAACACCAGGGGCGCGGCCGCCACCAGAAAGGTGCTGCCGGTGCGTTCGTCGAATATCTCCTTCGAGGCGCGCGGCGTTCGCGCCGAGCACGACGCCAGCACGCCCAGCAACAGGATGGTAGCGGTCTGGAATTTCATGTGTCTGTCAGAAGCGGATTCTATACGCCGCCGAGAGATACAGGGAACGCTGGTCCACCGAGGACGTCACGGGCACGCCGGTGAGCGTCGCCTGCTGCTGCTGAACCGCCTGTTGATTCTGCAGCTGGTAGCCCGCGATCAATTCGAAGACCGAGCGGCGGCTGGTCCAATCACCGCGCACCTCCGGCAGGAAGAGCATCTGCCTGCCCTGCGTGGTGTCGGTGAGCCGCTCGACGCTCAGGCGGGGTCCGAGGCGCCAGGCGCCATGGACCACGAAGCGCGCATCCCACGACACGGTCTCGCTGCGCGACAGCGGGGAGTCGTCGAAGCGCAGGCTGAAGATGTGCAGATCGCCCGCCTGCAGCAGGCTGGATCCGGACAGCTGCACCGAGGCGTTCTTGTCGAGTCCGGTCGACTGGGTCGCGGTGACCGCGCCGACCGGCGGTGTGCCGAAGCCGGGCGTGGCCGGCGTCCCGCTCAACTCGAGCACAGACAAATCCCCCATGAATTGCCAGCGTTCGCCGAGGGCGCGGCTCGCGGAGAACACCAGGGTGTCGCTCGTCGACGTCCGGTCCAACGCCAGCTGGCGGATCTGCGAGGGCGTCAGATGCAGCTGGGATTGCAGGGTGGGCACGTCCTGCGCGTTCTGACCGATGAGCGCGTTGCTGAGCCCCAGCAACGGACTGCGCCGGTGGTCCGCATCGAATCCGAGGATCCAATTCTCGCCGACCTTGGCATTGCCGATCAGCGTGACGGAGTTCAGCTGGGCGAAGGCGATGTCGTAATCGACCAGCATCACCAGGGTGCGTCCCGGAACCGTGTAGCGGGTCTGGAAGCCGATCGAGCGCCGTTCGGTCAGGCTGCCGTCCAGCTGGTCGTACAGGTAGGCGTCGAACACCCAGGTGTGATGGAACGGATCGAACTCGGCGGTGACCGTGCCGAATTTCTGCTGGCTGGAGACCGACGAATAGCTGGTGTAGGCGGGCAGTCCGGCGGCGGCGCTGACGGACCAGTCCGGATTCATCTGGTAGCCGACGAACAAGCCGTCGAACAGGCCGACGATGCCCTGGCTGGCGAGCGACTGGCGTCCGACGCGCGCCGTGATCCCCATGAGCTTGTCGGTGAATTCGCCGTACGCCGCGGTGGTGCGATCCTGGCTGCCGCCGTTGGTGGTCACGATGTTCTGGGTGTAGCCGGCGTCCACCCGGGCCGTGAAGTCATAGCGCTCCCCCCGGTCTCGCAGCAACAGGTCGCCGTAGACCAGGGCGGCGTTGAGCGAGTTCGTGGTGGTCGCCTGGCCGTTCGTCACCGTCTGGTCCTTCCCGTACTGGTACGTCACGGCCGCACTGCCGGCCATGGTCCAGCGCTCGGCGGGCGCGCCGCCGTACTCCCCCATGGACTTCGGCGCGAGCGAGGAGGAGGCCAGGGCCTGCAATCGGGCGCGAATTCGGGGCGCCGCCGCGCCATCCGGGTAGCGCCGCAGGTACTCCTGATATTCCGCCTTGGCCTGCGCCAGCTGGCCGGCGCGCTCGCGCACCAGACCCAGGAGTTCCTGCGCGTCGGCGCGCGCCGGATATTCGGGCTGGCGCAGCAGCCGGGTCAGCAAATCGACGGCTTGCGGATATTGGTGGTTCGCGAGCGCCGTCCGCGCATCGCGCAGCAGTTGCGTGCGTTCGCCCTCGGGCAGCGGCGGATCGCTGGGTCCGGCGGCGGCGGCCGCCTGCACGCCGGCCCGCTCGATCACCGAGAGGTCGGTCTGTTCGTCGTTGACGGCGAGCCAGGCATGCGGATAACCCGGCAGCGCCGCCTTCAGCACGCGCTCGGCCTCCGTCTTCGTCGAGAACGGACCGACGCGCAGCCGGTACCAATGTTGTCCTTCGACATCCGTCTCCGACACGTAGGCCTGGGTTTGCAGCTGGGTGGCGGCCGCCGCGACGGCGTCGTGGTCGAAGCTCGTCTGGGACGCATCGAGATTCACGGAGTAGCCGGTGGGCGGTGCATCGACATCCGCGACGAACACCTTGGCCTTGCGCGGGCTGGTGTTGAGCAGACGCACCTTGAGGCCGAGCCCGGACGCCGTGGGCGCCATGAAGAAGTCCAGCGATCGGGCGAAGGTAAGCTCCAGGGTGATCTCGCCGGGCACCACCGAATCGACGCGCGCGCCGGTGATGAGCGAACCGCCGCCGCCCACCAGCGGCAGCTCCGGCGGTATCGTGCCGCGCTGCGTGCCGCAATCCGGTCCCAGACGCAGGGTGATCGTCGTGCTGGCGCCGTGGCTCACCGGCGTGTTGGTCACGTAGCGCGCCGAGCACGCGAATTGAATCGTGATGTCGGTGTGGTCGTCCCGGTCCGTGGCGTCGATCAATTGCACGATGGGCCCGAGGGGCAGCGTGGACAGCGTGGCGGACTCGGCACGCATAGAAAAACCCAGCAGGGCGGCGAGCGCGATCCCCGCGGCCGGCCAGGTAATAGAACTCAGCCGAGGTGTCCGTTCGAGTACACCTCCGGATCTCTTGGCGAGAGTCATCGCTGGGGGCCGGTCGTCGTGCCGCGCGTGCCGCTCTTGGGAACCGAGATCAAGGGGCGCAGTGGCGGCTTGCCGGTGGTACTGGTGCCCGGAGCCGTCCAACTTAGGGTGGTATGGCAGGCGCCGCAGTCCTGGGTGGTTACCGGGTGCTGCGCCTGCTTGCCGGTGGCGGTGATGCCGTTGTGGCAGGTCTGGCAGGCCGCGGTGGCGCCCAGGTGGTTGAAGGCGGTCGGCAGCCAGGCGATCGTTCCGTGGCACGCGCCGCAGTCCTGGTTAGTCTGCATGTGCCGCACCGGCTTGCCCGACGCCACGGCCCCGTTGTGGCAGCTCGTGCAGGCGGCGGTGACACCCCTGTGGTCGAAGGTCGCCGGCATCCAGGCGATGGTCGTATGGCAGTTCTCGCAGGCGTTGTTGCTGGCGATGTGCAGGGGCCCCTTGCCTGCGGCCATGAGGCCGTTGTGGCAACTGGCGCAATTGCCGGTAATCCCGGCGTGCGACATGCCGGGCGCCGCGAGCTTGGTGCTGGCACTGGCACCGGCACCGACGGTCGACCCGGCCATTGCCAGGGCCACGGCGCCGCCGCGCAGGTCGCGCCATTCGCCGTTCGGCATGCGGATGGAGGTGGGCGTGGCGAACGGGGTCGCCCTCTGGCCGACGACCATGCCGACCTTGGCCTGCACCCCGGTCGTCGCCGCGGCGGCGGCCTTCTTTTGGGTGTCTCCCCCCCAATTGTTCGGGCTGTGGCACTTACTGCAGTCTTGGCCGACATGGTGGCCGTTCGGGCGTGTGGTCAAGTTGTTCACGCCGTAGAACTGCAACGTGGAGGCATCGTGGCAGGCGTCACACGTGGACCCGATATAGGCGAACATCGCGGTGTGCTTCGCGGCCGTCATCGTCGTCCCGCTGAACGAGGTAAAGACGGTGGCGGTGTGACAGCTCTCGCACGGCGTGGCGCCGGTCGGAATGTGGACCGGCGACAGTCCGGAGGCCGCCTTTGGGGTGAAGTTGTTGGCGTATACCGGAGCCGCCGCATTCGGCGCTCCGTGGCAGGTGATGCAGCCGCTGCTGATGCCGGTGTGCAGAACCGCGTTGGCGGCGAGCGTCGCCGGCGTGTAGTCGCCCGCCGCCACGTTCGTGTGGCAGGTCGAACACGGCTGATTCGCCGGGTTCGGCATGTGATTGGCGGGCATCGTGCCGCTGTTCCAGTTTGCGGTGGTATGACAGCCGCTGCAGTCGCCGGTGAGCATCGTGCCGGAGGTGTGATCGGCCGGACGCAACTGCAATCCGGGACTCGCGGCACCCATGTAGAACGACACGGTCGCGGTACCGTGACAGGTGTTGCACGTCGTGGCTACGAAGGCATGCGTCGCCTGGGACATGTTCATGGGGCCGAATCCGCCGGCCGCAAAGGTGCTCGTGGTGTGGCAGGAGCTGCAATCGGTGCCGGACAGATACGGAATGTGCGAGGGCGAGAGCACATTGTCCTTCACCACCAGGTCGTTGTTGTAGAAGGACAGCTGCGTGCCGGCGCCATGGCACTGGGAACAATTGCCGGTGATGCCGGTGTGCAGCACCGCGTTCGCCGCGAACACCTTGTAATTCGAGGGGGCGGAGGTGTGGCAGACATTGCAGGTCTGGTTGCCCGGATTCGGCATGTGGCCCGAGGGCAGCGCGGTGCTGTTCCAGTTCGCGGTGGTGTGGCAGCCGCTGCAGTCGCCGGTGAGCATGCTGCCGGCGGTGTGATCCGCGGGGCGCAGTTGCAGCGTCGGACTGGCGGCGCCGATGTAGTAGGAAATCGTGGCGGTGCCGTGGCAGGTGTCGCAGGTGGTGGACACGAAGGCATGCGTGGCCTGGGTCATGTTCATCGGGCCGAACGTGCCGACCGCGTAGGTGCTCGTGGTGTGGCAGGAGCTGCAATCGGTGCCCGACGCGTACGGGATGTGCGCGGGCGAGAGCACGCCGTCCTTCACGACCATGTCATTGTTGTAGAACGACAGCTGCGTGGCGGCGCCGTGGCACTGCGAGCAGTTGCCGGCGATCCCGGTGTGCAGCACCGAATTCGCGGCGAACACCTTGTAATTGCTCGGGGCGCCGGTATGGCAGACGCTGCAGGTCTGGTTGGCGGGATTCGGCATATGCCCGGTGGGCAGCACGGTGCTGTTCCAGTTCGCCGTCGTATGGCATCCGCTGCAG
>JBBIKV010000083.1:0-17863 GCA_037445285.1 Nevskiaceae bacterium
CGCCGGTGAGCATGCTGCCGGCGGTGTGATCCGCGGGGCGCAGTTGCAGCGTCGGGCTGGCGGCGCCGATGTAGTAGGAAATCGTGGCGGTGCCGTGGCAGGTATCGCAGGTGGCGGACACGAAGGCATGCGTGGCCTGCGTCATGTTCATCGGCCCGAAGCCGCCGACCGCATAGCTGCTCGGCGAATGGCAGGAACTGCAGTCGACCCCCGAGATATAGGGGATGTGCGCCGGCGAGAGCACGCCGTCCTTGACCACCATGTCATTGTTGTAGAACGACAGCTGCGTGGCGGCGCCGTGGCATTGCGCGCAATTGCCCGCAATCCCCGTATGCAGCACCGGATTCGCGGCGAACACCTTGTAATTCGCCGGGGCGCCGGTGTGGCAGACGTTGCAGACCTGGTTGCCGGGATTCGGCATGTGGCCCGAGGGTAGCGTGGTGCTCAACCAGTTGGCCGTCGTGTGGCAGGCGCTGCAATCGCCGGTCAGCATGGTGCCCGACGAGTGATCGGCGGGACGGGTCTGCAGAGCGGGATTGGCGGCCCCCATGTAGAAGGTCTTGCCGGCCTCGTGGCAGGTGACGCAGGTCGTCGTGGAGACGGCGACGTGCGTGGCCTGGGTCATGTTCATGGGTCCGAAGCCGCCGGTGACGTAGTTCGCCGTGTGGCAGGCGCTGCAGTCGTTGCCGGTGAACGAGGGGATGTGCGTCGCCGGCGCGGCCAGCGGATTGTCATGGTTGTTGTAGAACGTCAGCGCCGCGGCGCCGCCATGGCACTGAGCGCAGCCGGTGGTGATCCCGGTGTGCAAGATCGGAATCGACGCGTAGGCATTGTAGTTGCCCGATGCCGCGGACGTATGGCACACGGTGCAAACCTGCGTGCCGGGGATGGGCATGTGGCCGCCGGGCAGCGTCTTGGGCGTGGTCCATGTCGTGGTGTTGTGGCACTGCGAGCAATCACCCGTCGTCATCTGCGGCAGGCTGGGGTTGTGGATGTGGTCGTAGGCCGCCGTGCTGCCGGTGCCGTCCGGCCGGGTCTGCAATGCGGGAGTCGACGCGCCCAGATAGAAATTCGAGCCCGTCTCGTGGCAGGTATTGCAGGTCGTCGGCACGAACGCATGCTTCGGCGCGCTCATGTTGGTTGGACCGAACCCGCCCGTCGCATAGTTCGACGCATGGCAGGAGCTGCAATCGGTGCCCACCAGATAGGGAATGTGCGTCGGCGAGAGGATCGCATCCTTCGGCGTGTAGTTGTTGTACCAGGTGAGCGCCGCGGTGTAGTTGCCGTGGCACAGGCTGCAGTTGCCGGTGGTGATGCCCGTGTGCAGCACGCCGACCGACGCCAGGGCGGCATAACTGGCCTCAGTGCTGCCGATGGCCGTGTGACAGACCGAACAGGTCTGTGTGCCCGGCGTCGGCATATGGTTGGCCGGCTTGGCCGTCGTGGTCCAGTCCGTGGTGTTGTGGCATCCGGAGCAGTCGCCCGACACCTCCTGTGAATTGCTGCTGGACAGGTGGCTGGCGGGACGCCCCTGCAGCGCCGGAGTCGAGGCGCCCATGTAGAACGACAGGTTCGCCTCGTGGCAGGCATCGCAGGCCGCCGGCACGAACGCATGCTTGGCGGCGCTCATGGTGGTCGGGCCGAAGCCGCCGGTCACGTAGTTCGAGGCATGGCAGGAACTGCAATCGGCGCCCGACAGATAGGGTATGTGCGCCGGCGTGAACACCGCCGCCTTCGGGTTGTCGTTGTTGTTGTAGAACGTCAGCGCTCCGGAGGGGGAGCCATGACATTGTCCGCAGTTGCCGGTGATGCCGGTGTGCAGCACGGCGACGCTGCCCAGCGTGGCGTAGCTCGCGAAGGTGCCGTTGATTGCCGTGTGGCATACCGCGCAGGCCTGATTGCCGGGATTCGGCATGTGCCCGATGGGCAGCGTGGTGCTCTTCCAGTCGGTGGTGTTGTGGCAGGCGGCGCAGTCGCCGGTCTGTTGCTGGGCATCGCCGCTCGACACGTGGTCCGCCGGCCGCCCCTGCAGCGCCGGCGTCGAGGCGCCCAGATAGAAATTCAGGCCCGCTTCATGACAGGTGGAGCAGACCGCCGGCACGAAGGCGTGCTTGGCGGCGCTCATGTTGGTCGGGCCGAAGCCGCCGGTCGTGTAGTTCGCTGTGTGACAGGAACTACAGTCGCTGCCCGCGGTATACGGAATGTGCGCCGGCGTCAGGATGCCATCCTTCGGCGTGTAGTTGTTGTACCAGGTCAGGGCGGTGAGGCCGCCATGGCAGGTGGCGCAGCCGTTCGTGATGCCGGTATGCAGGGTCGACACCGCTGCCAAGGTCGCGGGCGTGTAGTCGGCGGGCGCCGTGGTATGACAGACCGTGCAATTCTGGTTGCCGGGGTTCGGCATGTGGCCCGCCGGCAGCACGTTGCTGCTCCAGTTCGCGGTGGTGTGGCACAGGCTGCAATCGTTGGGCGCGGCCAGCTGCCCGGTGTTGTGGTCGACCGGCCGGCCCTGCAGTGCCGGACTTGCCGCGCCCATGTAGAACGAGAGTCCCGCTTCATGGCAGGTATTGCAGGCCGGCGGCGTGAACGCGTGCTTGGCCTGCGTCATGTTCATCGGGCCGAAGGTGCCGGCGGCATAGGTGCCGGAGGAGTGGCAGGAACTACAGTCGGTGCCCGCGAGATAGGGGATGTGCGCCGGCGTGAGCAGCGCATCCTTGGGCGTGAAATTATTGAACCAGGTCAGCGCCGCGACGTTGTTGCCGTGGCACAGACCGCAGTTGCCGGTGATGCCGGTGTGCAGGACGGAATTCGCCGCCAGCGTCGCGGGCGTGTAGTCGGCGGGTGCGGACGCGTGACAGGTGGAGCACGCGAGATTGCCGGGATTCGGCATGTGCCCGGCGGGCAGCGCCGTGCTGATCCAATCCTTGGTCTCATGACACAGCGAACAGTCGCCGGTGGCCATGCGCGGGTCGGTGCTCGAGACGTGGTTGGCCGGGCGCAGCTGCAGCGGCGTGCCGCTGCCCACGTAGAAGCTTTTGCCGGTGTCGTGGCAGGCGTCGCAGGTCGTCGATACGAAGGCGTGCGTGGCGGCGCTCATCGCCGTCGCGGGGCCGAAGCCGCCGGCGGTGTAGGCCTGGTTGTGGCAGCTGCTGCAGTCGGTTCCCGCCAGGATGGGGATGTGCGGCGGCGCCAGCGGCGACGCCTTCGTGGGGGAGATCCCCGAAATCGTCATCGGAATGTACGGCGCGGGTACGCCGGCGAAGGTCTCCCCGGCGTGGCACAACAGGCAGTTCTTCACGTTCAAACCGGTGTGCAGCGTCGCGATGCTGGCCGAGAGGACTTTCCAGGTCTCCGCCGTGGGCGTGTTGCCGTGGCAGACGCCGCAATCGGGCGCCGACGGCGACAGGGGCACATGGTTGACCGGCGGTCCCGAGACCGAGAGGCCGCCGCTGATCTTTACCGTGCCGCTGTGGCAGGTGGCGCAGGTGGTCACCGTCATCTGCGTGTGGTCGAAGCCCGAGGGCGCCCAGCTGGGGGTGGCGCTGCCGAGACCGGTGGTGTGGCAGCTCTCGCAGGTGTTCGTCGTGGGCATGTGCCCGCCCTGCTTGCCCACCGCCTTGACGCCGTTGTGACAGCTGTAACAGCCGGTGAGAATCCCGGTGTGATTGAAGCCGGCGCCCAGCCAGTTCGTGGTCAGGTGGCAGTCGCCGCACTCGAGGGAGGTCGCGATGTGATTCGCCGGCTTCCCGGAGGCCGACTGACCGTTGTGGCAGATGATGCAGAAGCCGGCCGCCGCCATGGGAATCTGCGCGTGATCCACGGCCTTGGCGGGATTCCAGCTCATCACGGTGTGGCAGGCCTCGCAGGCCTGGGTGGTTTGGGGATGGGGCGGCGTGACCATGCCCTGGGCGATGGTGCCGTTGTGGCAGCTGACGCAGGTGCCCATGACCTCGGAGTGCTGGAAGTGCACGCCCGGGCGGAAGGAAATGGTGTTGTGGCACGCCGCACAGTTGTTCGTGCTCTGGATGTGCGTCGCGGTCTTGGGCGTCGCGTTGTATACCGAGCCCGTGATGTGGCAGACGCCGCAGTTGCGCGGGGTTCCCTTGAACACGGCGTTCAGGTGGCAGAATTCGCACGGCAGGTCGCGATGCACGCCGTCGAGTTCGAAGCCGGTCGAGAGATGGTCGAAGGCCACGGTGATCGGGGCGACGGCCGGCGCCGCCGGGACCGCCGAGTGCGCGGCCGGACACAGCGTCCCCGACGCGAACGCCAGGAAGGTCAGCGCCAGTGCTCTGGCGGCGATCCGACGGAGGTGAGTGCGTAGTGTCATGGCGCTATTGAATCCTTGCACCTTTCCAGGAATCGAGGGTGTGACATTGGTCACACCGGGTGCCGTACTGTCCCAGGTGGCGGTCATCCTTGTGATGACAGGCCCCGCACGAGGACGGCGTCTTCACCGTGCCCGGAGGCACGTGGTGGCAGTCGGCGCATTGCAGTTTCGCGTGCGCGCCCAGGAGCGGAAAATGCGTCTCCTTCGCGTGATCGAAAAGCCACAGAGGCCAGCCGTTCGGCGAATGGCAGCTCTCGCACTTCTTGCCGAGTCCGCCCTTGTGCACGTCGTCGTGGGTGTGACAGTCGACGCACGCCGTCGGCGCGCCCTTGAATGCGAGGGTCGTGTGGCATTGCGCGCAGGTCGCGACGCGATGCAGGCCGAGCAGCGGGTAGGTCGTGAGGTCGTGATCGAAGACGATGTCCGACCGCCAGGATTGCTGGCCGTGGCAGGAATCGCAGGCGCCCTTCAAATGGCCGCCGTGCGGGTCGTCGCTGCGATGACAGCCGGCGCAATCTTTCGCGAGCTTCTGGTTCGCCACCGTGGCGGTGTGGCAGGCGTAACAGTCGATCTTGGCGTGCGCGCCCACCAGCGGAAATTCGTGCTTGCCGGCGTGGTCGTACGTGGTCAACGGCCATTTCTCGTTGTCGTGGCAGTCGGCGCACTTGGCGCCGAAGCGCGCGGCGTGCGCGTCGTCCGCCCGGTGACAGCCGTTGCAGTCCTTGGGGATCTTGTCCTTGTAGTTCCCGGTGCGATGACAGGCCGCGCAGTTGATCCGGTCGTGGACGCCGACGAGTTCGAACCCGGTTTCCTTGAGGTGGTCGTACTTCGCGGTCTTCCATTCCTTGGTGACGTGACATTTGGCGCAGTCGGCACCGCGCGCGCCGCGGTGTTCGTCGTCGGTGGCGTGGCATCCATTGCAGGTCTTCGGGGTCTGTTTGTAATGACCGCCGACATGGCAGGCATCGCAGGTCACGTTGAGGTGGCTTCCGGTCAGTTTGAAGTCGGTCTTGTCGTGATCGAACTTGCCGCCGGTCCAACTCGATGCCCCGTGGCACTCCCCGCAGGATTGGGTGAACTGGCCCTTGTGAACGTCATCCGATTTGTGGCAGCCGACGCATGTGGCGGGCGCCTTGCGCCAGGCCTCGCCCTTCTTGTGGCAGTTCGCACAATCCAGGGCCGCATGCGCGCCCTCGAGCGTGAAGTCAGTGAAATGATGGTCGAAGGCGCTGCGGCTGAGGCGCACGATGTCGGCATCCCGCCCCTTGTGCTCGGTGTGGCAGGCGCGGCACTCTCCGGAACCGGCGTTGGCCATGCGGCCGTGGTAGCCGTGGTGCTGCGTCACGTCCGCCGCCACGTCCTTGTGGCAGTCGAGACACAGCGAGCTCTGGGTGCGCACGTTCGACCGGTCGTGACAGTTCGAGCAGGTCTCCTCCTGTTTGACGTGCGCACGGGTCACCTTCCCGGGCATCAGCAGGGTCTCGACGGACGCGGCGAAGGTGCTCGATATGGCCATGCAGTACAGCGCCATCAGCCAGAGGGCTCTTGAAGCTCTTTCACGTCCATGTGCACCCATCTCCCGGTCAGTACACGTTGATGGCGATGACGTGCACGAAGCCCGCGATCAACAACATGAAGAACAGCGGGATGTGCAGCACGTGCCACAGGGAAAACATGCGTTCGTAGAGCCGAAACTCGGCCACGCGACGGCCCGCATCGAAGCGTCGGTAGGCGTAGCGCCGGGCCACCAGCGCCAGACGGTGGGCATGCCGCGCGACCAGCGGTGATTCGCGGCGCAGCGCCTTTTGCAGCGCCTCGTCGATCCGGCGGCGCACGAGCAGCCGGGCGAGCGCGACCCGGGGCTGCCCCACCAGCAGGTGCAGGAAGCGCAGCGCCACGTTGCCCGGCGGGTCGATGAGGCGCTTCTCGATCTGATCGATGCCGTCCACCAGTCCGGGCAGCAGGTCGATGGTCGTCTTCTGCGACCGCAGACGATCGCCGACGGCCTTCAATTGCTCCAGGGTGTCCTCGTTGCCGTCCATGCGGGCGTGCAAGCGCGTGTAAATGTAGCGTCCGATCACACCGCTGCCGGCCACCAGCAACATGCACACCAGGGCGACGTTGCTGTTGGTCGCGCCGAGGCGGAAGTTCGAATGAAACAGAATGAGCACGGGGCCGACCACGCCCAGAACCATGTGAAATTCGAACCACGCGGGGATGGCGCCCATCCACCGCAGCCACGAGACGCGCTTGCGCGCCGAATACAGCAGCAGCAACAGCATCAGCGAACCGCCGACGATGCCGAGCCAGTAGCCGAACCCGCGTTGCGGCGTGATGTAGCGCTCGAGGTGCGCATGGGCGCCCCACACGAGCAGCAGCGTGACAACGACGGTCCAGACGATGGGCCAGTGCAGGCGCGGCATCTTGTCTGACAGGACGTCGCGTGAAATCACGTTCATGTGATCACGTGATCGATCGTGATCTGCAGCGGCTTGTGGCCGACCGGATCGATCGGGCCGCTCGATCCCTGCAAGTCGCCGGCGGAGGGCAGCGGTTGACCCTTCTTGGAAATCCGCGCCTCGATGGTCACACGGCCCGCCTTCGAGAGGGTCCGGCCTGGCATCATCGATTGCGCGTCGTCGAGCGAGAAGGCGAGCGGCCAGGCGCCCACGCTGCTGCGAATGACCGCGACGGGAGCGCCCGGCGAATCGACGGATTTGGCGATGATGAACAGCGTGTCGCCGGCCGCCGCCTTGCCGCGCAGCGCCGCATCGAGGGTCACCGTGCCGCTCACCACGGCGGCGGACGATCCGCCTGCTGCCGGCGCCGTTCCCGGCGGGCCGCCGGCGGGTGCACTGTCGGGCTGTGCGCCCAGGCTCGGTAATTGGTGGGCGCGCGCCTTGGCGGCATCTGCGGGACGCCCCAGGAACTCGAAGGATTTCGCCAGCAATTCCCAATCACCGGGCGTGCCGCCGCCCTTGGCGAGGCGCGCTTCGAGATTCGCGATTGCCGAGTCCATGGACCCGGCGTTTGCCGTCGGGGCGGGGGCGCCGGGGCCCGTTGCCCCGCCCCGCGGTAAGTCCGCGCCGGTGGCGCTGCCGAATATCTTGGCGGCTGCGCCGAAGGAGTTCGCGGGGGCATTGGCGGCGGCGCCCGCCGCTTGCGACATCGGGGACGGCAGAACCGCGGAACCCGGTCGGCCGATCCATTCGAAGAGTCCGAAGATCATTGCCACCAGGATGGCGGCACTCGTCACCGCCCGCGACGGCGTCGCCGTGAAGCCGGCGAACCGCGTTGCGAGCTTCAACCACGGCGACAGGAGCGCCAGCGCGGCGATGGTGGATAGCACTCCGGCCAAGTACCAAAACAAGGGCATTCGAACTCCTGCGGCAGCGTTCGCCTTCCGGTCGTTTCATCCGGTGGCTTTTTGTTAAATTGAAATCACCAATGGGCCCCTTAGTCAGCATAGTAATACTGCCTCTCCCCTACAAAGCAATGTGCGCAAAATGCGACACTTTTAAGAACCGGTGCGAGTGACCAAACTCACAGAATCAAAAGGTGATCCCCTTTAGCCTGTGACAGATCAATCGCGCAACTCATTGAGCTCTCTATTTATGGACGCATTATCCCTGGGCGTTTACGCGGTTCCCCTCGCCGGCATCACGGCATATTACTTAATGCGGCAGAAGCGCGTTCACACCAAGCATCTGCAAGTGCTCGAGGACACCGTCGCGGCCGGCATGACCGAACCGGCGTCCTTGCACCCGCTCATCGATCCGAGCAAATGTCTCGGGTGCGGCACCTGCGTCAAGGCCTGTCCCGAGACCTCGCATCATGATGTGCTCGGTCTCATCAACGGCAAGGCCGCGCTGATCGGTCCGACCGATTGCATCGGCCATGGCGCCTGCAAGACGGCGTGTCCGTTCGACGCCATCACCCTGGTGTTCGGCACCGCGCGGCGGGGGCTCGACATCCCCGTGCTCAAGTCGAATTTCGAATCGAACGTGCCGGGCGTGTACGTGGCCGGTGAACTCGGCGGCATGGGTCTCATCAAGAATGCGCTCTCGCAGGGGCGGCAGGCGCTCGAAGCCATCGCCAAGGCCGGCGCCCGGCAGGCCGGCGCGCTCGACGTCCTCATCGTCGGCGCCGGGCCCGCGGGGTTGGCCGCCTCGCTGGCCGCGAAAAAGCTGGGCCTCAAATTTCTGACCGTCGAGCAGGAGGCGCTGGGCGGTGCGGTGTTCCAGTACCCGCGAGGCAAGCTGGTCATGACCGCGCCGGTCGAACTGCCGCTCATCGGCAAGGTCCAGTTCCGCAACACCTCCAAGGAGGAGCTGCTGAAGTTCTGGAATCACGCCTGCAACAGCAACGACCTGAACATCAGCTATCAGGAGCGGGTGGAAACCGTGGAACGCAAGGGCGAGGTATTCCACGTCAAGACCAGCAAGCAGCAGATCGTCGCATCCGCCATCCTGCTCGCGATCGGACGGCGCGGCACGCCGCGCAAGCTGGGTGTGCCGGGCGAGGAGCAGTCGAAGGTGGTGTACCGCCTGATCGATCCCGAACAGTATCGGGGCCAGAAGGTGATCGTGGTGGGCGGCGGCGACAGTGCGCTCGAGGCGGCCGCCAGCATTGCGGAGCTGGGGGACACCACCGTGACGCTGTCCTATCGCGGCGAAGCCTTCCAGCGCGCCAAGCAGCGCAACCGTCAGCGTGTCGACGAGGCGGTGGCGAAGGGACAGCTGTCGCTGCTCCTGAACTCCCAGGTGAAGGAGATCCGCCGGGACGAGGTTCTCTTGAAGCACGCGGACAAGAGTGTGAAGCTGCCGAACGATGCGGTGATCGTCAGCGCCGGCGGCATCCTGCCGAACGACTTTCTGAAGTCGATCGGCATCCAGGTGGAAACCAAGTGGGGGACGGAGTGATGCAGTCACGTTTGGGTCGTGCGGTGATGCTGGCGCTGTGCTGCGCCATCGGGGTGTCGGCGGCTGCGGCGCCCTCCAAGCGCGCAAAGCCCGCCGATCCGTTGGAGCCGGCCCGCGCCGCCCTGCGCACCCTGCAGTTCGGCAAGGCGGTCGCGCTGCTCACGGCAGCCGGCCATTCGGGCAACGCCGACGCCGACTATCTGCTCGGACTCATGTATTTGAACGGCGTGGGCGTCGATCCGGACCCGAAGCGCGGCCGCGAGCTGGTGCGGGCGGCCGCCGACAAGGGAAAGGGGGCGGCGGCGTACGTGCTGGCCGGAGAACTGGCGCGCGATCCGGACTCGGCGCCCGAGGCCTCCCGCCAGTGGCTCGAGCGCTCCGCCCAGGATGGATATTACCGTGCCGTCGACGCGCTCAAATCCGGCAAACCCCTGTTGGACCGCGAATCCGTCGGCGCGACCGATCCTTCGTTGCTCACGCCCTGGGTGATGGATTGCGTGCGCCGCAACGATGCGGCCGAATTGCGGCGCCTGGGCCCGGTCAGCGCGGCGCAGCGCGACGAATTCGGCCGCAGCGCGCTGTCGCACGCGGTCGAGGCCGGCAGCCTCGCGGCGGCCACGGTGTTGCTGGAGTTGGGGGCCGACGCGCGCGCGCCCGATCAGGCCGGCGTGACCGCCCTGATGATCGCCGCCGAGCGGCCCGCTCGGGAGATGGTCGAACTGCTGCTCGCGCATGGCGCCGATGTGCAGGCGCTGGATGTTGAGAAGCGCACGGCGCTCTTCTATGCGGCCCGCGCCAACCGGGTGCCGAACATTCAGCTGTTGCAGCGCGCCGGCGCAGTCCTCGACGCCAAGGACAGTCGCGGCTACAACGCCCTGGATGCGGCGCTCGGCGTGGGCGCCGACGAGTCCATCACGGAGCTGCGGAGCTTCGGCATGCGGGCCAATCGCGTCGTCGTGGATGCGGGGCGTCAGAGCGGCAAGTTCGATCCGGCGCACCCCGGCGACATCTACCGGGGTTGGCCGCCGCTCGCCCTGGCCGTGTCGCGCAACGACACGGCGACCGTGCAGCAGCTGCTCGGCGCCGGTGCGTCGGCCAATTCACGGGTGCCGCAGGGGGACACGCTGCTGCAGATCGCCGCGGACTCGCGCGCGCTGCCGTGCCTGGCGCTGCTGTTGGCGCATGGCGCCGATGCCGCCGCCGGCGATCATGCCGGCCACAGCGCGCTGTGGCTCGCGGCCAGCCGCGACGATCTTGCCGTGGTCAGGGCGCTGTTGCAGGGCGGCGTGCGGCCCGACGTGCATGCCGCGGGCGAGCAGACACCGCTGCTCGCCGCGCTGCGCACGAAGCATTCCGACGTCACCGCGGCGCTCCTGGCCGCCGGCGCCAACGTCGAGGCCACCGATGCCGAGGGCCGAACGCCGCTGATGTGGGCGTCGGCGGCCGGTGAGGCCGGGCTCGTCAAGTCGCTGATCGAACGTCATGCGCAAATCGATGCGGAGGATCACGAACACCGCACGGCCCTCCTATATGCCGCGGCTGCCGGGTCGCTCGAATCCGTCGAGTCGTTGCTCGGTGCGGGCGCCATCGCCAAGCGCGCCGACGGGGTCGGCATCACGGTACTGCATGCGGCCGCCTCGCAGGCGAATCCCGGCGTCCTCGCGCCGCTGCTCGCCGCGGAACCCGGCGTCAATCGCCGCGATGCGCGCGGCGACACCGCGCTGTTGATCGCCGCCGCCACGGGACACGACGAACTGGTCAAGGCGCTGCTCGAACGCAAGCCGGATCTCGATCTGCAAAACGACGCCGGCGACACCGCCCTGATCGCCGCCAGCCGCGGGGGTTATGCGACCATCTGCCGCCTGTTGACGGCGGCCGGCGCCAACAAATCGCTGCGCAACGCGTCAGGCATATCGGCCGCCGACGTGGCCAAAGGACGCGGCTTCGATGCGCTCGCGAAGACGTTGGTGGGCAAGGGCTGAGCGGACCGGTGCCGGTGCGCGTCGGTCAATGGGCGGCGTTGCCGGTCAATAGGCGTAGTACGGTCCCGTGGACGTCCCGGAGGTCCGGCCTGCGAAGCCGATGTAGATCTTGCGACCGTAGAAGAACGGCATGCCCCAGGTGAACCGGGTCGAACCGCCGCCGCCGGCGAGTTCGGAGAAGGCCGCGGCATTGGCGACGAAGCTGTTGGGGTCGCCGATCGCGAACGTCACGGTGTTCTGGGTGGTGGCCACGGTCGCGCTGGTGGATGCGGCGCTCGCGTTCACGGCCGACAGGGTTTGCGGCGCCACGGCCGGGCAATAATAGCCCACCCACGCCACCGCCGTGCAGGCGGCGATGCCCGGATCGTCGAAGGAGTAGGAGTCGACGCCGGAATCGATCAGCGCAGGCAGCGCCGTCGCCGCGCCGTTGTAGGTCGTGACGAAATCGCCGCGCGAGTCGGCGGCGAGCAGCGTCAGTCCCGCGGCAGGCAGCGAATTGTCGGCCTGAGTGGCGAGGCCGAACGTGAGTTCGCCCTGCACCGACGCGTCGCCGTTCGCGTTCTGCAGGCTCGGCATGTTCACGATGATGCCGTTGTTGTCGGCGACGAACAGGGTTGCTGGGTTCGTGACCTGTGCGCCGAGGGCGACGTTCTCGGCGGTGCAGACGCCGGCCGCCGTGCAGCCGTAGTACATGGCGAGCGGCGTCCCCGGGCCGACGCAGGCCGTGCCGCAGTCCTGGGCAAAGACGCCGACCCCGAGCACACCGTTGGCGTACCAATCGGCGACGTGGTTGATGAGCGTGCCGCCCGCGCCGCAAGTGGCGGGCGCGGGGGCGCCGGCGCCGGTGTCGTCCATGATCTGAACCGGCACTTTGGACGCCGTCTCGCCGGCGAGGACCACGTCGGCCGGCGCCACCGGCCCCCAGGTCTGGCCGCCGCCGAAGGTCGCGCATTCCTCGATGGTTTGTCCCTGAGTGTCGGTCTCCGGGGCGAGGGTGAGGCTTCCCGCCGCGAGCACCGACCGCACCAGACGCAGTCCCCAGGAGCCGGTGTCGAGCAGCACGTGGTCGATGTTCGTGCATTGCGTGGCGCTGCCGGGGGCGCAGACCTTCACCGTGACGTACGCATGATTGAGGGCGCCCGGCGCCGCAGTCGGGCCGGCATCGACGGTGACGGACATCGTGTTGACGACGGGAGGCGCGATGCCGGTCCCCGCCGGGCTTTTGCTGCCGCCGATGCAGGCGCAGAGCAGGCTCGACGCGACGAGTATGAGCGGGAGGGGAGTGAAGCGCATGGGCGTCCTGGCGTCGTGGCGGTTCAACGCAGATCGGATATCGGCGTGCCCGTCGGGATCATCGCCGGCAGATACGCGCGGCCGCTGTAGGCCCGCATGTGGCCGCCGGTCTCGACGACCAGGGTCGATGTCGCAATCCGCAGGGAGCGGTGCGGACCGCGCCGGGGCAGTTCACCGATCGCCGCCGTGTAGGCTGGAAACTGGTCCCCGAGCAGCGCTTTGACGTCGGGCATGGCGGGCCCGGTCCAGGTCACGGCAAACACGACGCCGCCGCGGGTCATGAATTCGCGGATGACCATGCCATTGTCCGCCGCGATTTCATGGATGTCGTACTGCTGCAGCGGAGTGATGTGGTCCACGCCCGGCAGCGCGGCCGCGTCCACACCCACGCTCGCCGGTCCGCCACCGAGTGCCGCGTGCGCCGGGGCGGCGCACCAGAGGCCGATGGGGATGAGCAGCAGGCCTGCTTTGAACCGTTTCAACGTCATGGCGCGATTTTGCAATACAACGGTCCGCCGATACAGCGTCGTGTATGAGCGACAGTTCGCAGTATTCGGCTGCGACCGGCCGTGCCGCTCGTCGCGAGCCGCCCGCGTCAGATGCTGGCGTCGAGCAGGGTGATGGTCATCGGCATCGCCGTGGCGCCGCCCGGCGCGACCACGAATATTCCGGGCTTGTCGCGGAAGTCGCCCGAGTATCCCTGCGGATCGGCGATGCCGTGCCAGGGCTCGATGCAGATGAAACCCGCCTGCGGTTTGGTCCAGACACCGAGGAACGGCGCATCCGGAAAACCCACCCGCAGACGGGGGCCGGCCGTCGCACCGTAGGTGACAACGCGGCTGCGGACGGCGTCGAAGATCAGCGCATCGCTCTCGAACAGCGCGTCGTCGAGCGTCAGTCGGCGATGGACGACCGGCGTCGAATGGCGCTCGGGCGCCAGCAGACCGTCGCGATCCAGCCGCCTCACCGGCGCGGGCTCGTCGGCTTCGAACTCGATCGCATGCGCGGCCCGGGCCTGGCCGTAGGGCAGCGGCCAGTTGAATCCCGGGTGGTAGCCGAAGCTCGCGGGCATGTCCGAATCGCCGAGATTGCGGACCATCGCCGTCGTCGACAGCGTCGCTCCCTCGAGTCGGTAATGGACGTCCAACTCGAAGTGAAACGGGTACCGTTCGAGCAGCAGGTCATCGGCGACGAGTCGAAACACGGCGCTGGAAGCGTCCCGATCGATGAGCTGGAAGGTGCTGCCGCGCGCTAATCCGTGCCGCGACAACTGATGACGGGAGGATCCCAGGCGATAGGTCCCGCCGGCGAGCGCGCCGACGATGGGGAAGAGCAGCGGGGCGCGGCCGGCCCAAATCGACGGGTCGCCGTTCCACAGTAAATCCCGTCCGCCTGGATCGCGCAGAGCGGACAACTGCGCGCCGAGCGGATCGATCTGCGCGGTGAGCCCGTCCGAGCTCAACGATACCCACGCGTTCACGTGTCCGTCCCGCCCGCGGACCGCGCGACAGATTCCTCAGGGGATGGCGAAAGTTCACCCATGTCGCACGCTCTTCCAACTGTCCGAGGGTGCCCGGTAGTATGCATGACGGCGACGCTGATGATGCACCCGTACACCATCCACGCGGCCACCAGGAATCCCGCCCGGATGAGGCGGGTACGGCCGCGGCGCAGGGCAAAGATTCCGAGGATTATGTAGGCCCCCAGCAGCAGCACCTTGGTGGCGAGCCAGGCTTGGACGAAGGGATATATGGATCAGCTTGACGGTGCCGTAATACTCCGCCACCGGATCATGTGTCCCGCGCGGGCGCGCGCCGAGGCTTGCGAGGCGACACCGGGTCGCGGGCTGAGGCTCGAAGCCCCCGCGTCGCGGGTGGGATGCCGGTTCCCATGACGTCGGCCACGGAGTAGGCATCCAGCGCCTTCAGATACTGCAGCTGTGCCGACTGCAGCGCACCACGCAATGCACAGTTCGGAAACAGGATGCAGCGCCCATCGTACGCACCGGCGAAACATTCGACGGGTGCCAGGGGTTCGACGTCGCGGACCACCCGGCCGATCGAGATGTCGGCGGGCGCGCGCGCGGCGCCGATCCCGCCATTCTTGCCCCGGGTCGCCTTGAGGTAGCCGAGCGCCGCCAGCCGCTGCACCACCTTCATCAGGTGATCCTCGGAAATCTCGTGGGCATCGGAGACATCCTTGATCGTGGTGTGCCGGCCCTGGCGGTGCGCCACGAATATCAGCACGCGCAGCGCATAGTCCGTGAATCGCGTGAGCTGCATCGGGGAAGTATGCAGGGAGATGCGTGTGCATGCCCTATGTACTTTCCACGAGCGGTCGACTCGAAAGAGGCCGGCAGCATGCCTCTTGGGAGCATCCCCGCTCCGGCCGGGGATGCGGGCGGCGGGAGTCCGCGGGTTTCGGCGGCTGTTCACGACTTGTGCGCGGCGCCGGATCGGACTACAAGTGACGCAAACGCCTGCCCAGGCAACGCGCGGCGGCAATGGAGAAAGCATCATGAGCGGAAATGCGGGCGTCTGGGTCGATCATCGAAAGGCCGTGGTCGTGGAATTGACCGCCGGCGGCGAGAAGACCCGTGTCCTCGCCTCGGAGGTCGAGAAACATCCCGAACGAGGCGGTGACTCGCCGCTGAAGGGGCGGTACGAAGCGCGTCAGGTGCCGGCGGACGACAAGCGTCAACGGGCGCATACCGGGGAACTGAACGCGTACTACGCTGCCGTCGTCGAGGCGCTGCGGGGGTACGACCGGCTGATGCTGTTCGGCCCGGGGGAGGCGAAGGAGGAGCTTCACCAGTGCCTGTTGAAGGCGAAGCTCGGCGACCGGGTCGTCGCCGTGCAGACCGAGGACAAGATGACCGATCCGCAAATCGTGGCGAAGGTGCGCGCGTTCTTCGGCGCCGCGGCACCCCGAGTGAACACGTAGACACCCGACGGGCTGCCGGTACACGGGGGTGAGTTGCGCGCGTCCTCGCGGGCAGCCGCGGCCGGGCCCGACCGGCCGTTGAAGGCGAACCTCGTCGGAATTTGCAAAATTGGTCGGGGAGACAGGATTCGAACCTGCGACCTCGTGGACCCGAACCACGCGCTCTACCAGTCTGAGCTACACCCCGATATCGGCCACGAACTAGTGCTTGCGCGCCACGGCGAACCTGGCCAGTTCGCTCAACCCATCCTTGAACACCGTGTCGGGAAGGGGGGCCAGTGCCGCGAGAGCCTGATCCGCCTCGCTTTGAGCGAGGCGCGCAGTGTACGCAAGCCCCCCGAGGCTTGCAACGGCGCGCGTGATTTCGTCGAGCCGGTCCAAACCGCCGTCTTCGATGGCGTGCCGGATCATTTCCCGCTGCGCGTCGCTGCCATGCTGCATCGCGTAGATTAGCGGCAGGGTGGGTTTTCCCTCGGCCAGGTCGTCGCCGAGGTGCTTCCCGAGGCTGGCCTCGTCGGCCTGGTAGTCGAGCGCGTCGTCGACCAGTTGGAATGCCGTGCCGATGTGGCGGCCGTAGCACGCGAGGGACTCTTCGATTGCGGGCGGCGCATCGCTCAAAATGGCGCCGATTTGGGCCCCTGCCTGGAACAGCCGTGCCGTCTTGCGCTGAATGACGTCGATATACCGGGCCTCGGTGGTGTTCGGGTCGTGGGCATTCATCAGTTGCAGCACCTCGCCCTCGGCGATCGCGTTGGTGGCATCCGCCAGGACCTGCATGATGGGCATCCGGTCCAGGGTGACCATCATTTGAAACGCCCGCGAATACAGGAAATCACCCACCAGGACGCTGGTGGCGTTGCCGAACACTTCGTTGGCGGTTTCCCGGCCGCGGCGCAGCGAGGAGCCATCGACCACGTCGTCATGCAGCAGGGTGGCGGTGTGGATGAACTCGACGATCGCCGCCGCCTCGATGTGCCGATCTCCGTGGTGGCCGCACGCCCTGGCGGCCAAAAGCACCAAAAGAGGGCGAAGACGCTTGCCGCCAGCATAAATGATATAGGTCGCCACCTGGTCCACGAGGGCCACCTGGCTGTGTAAACGACGTTTGACGACCCGATCAACGGCCTCAAAATCGGTGGTGACCAATCCGCGAATCTGTTCTAGTGTCATGAAGCGCTCAAGGGAATACGCCATGTTACCTAAGATTTGGTCACGTTGGTGGACGCCTGGTGCCCAAACCCGGTCCCCAAGTTTGATTTATCGAGCGCTGGGCAGTACAATTCGCGGCTCTTTTGCGGCCCAATAGGCTGCCCAGCTGGAGTTTAAAACCATGTATGCCGTGATTGCCACGGGCGGTAAACAGTACCGCGTCCAAGAAGGTGCTGTGGTGCGTATCGAGAAGCTCGACGCGGATCAGGGCGCCAGTGTTGAATTCAACCAGGTGCTGCTCGTCGGCGCCGGTGCCTCGGTCACGATCGGCGCTCCGTACGTCGGGTCGGCCAAGGTCGTCGCCACCGTCGAAGGTCACGGCAAGGGCGACAAGGTGCGCATCGTCAAGTTTCGACGCCGCAAGCACTACAAGCGTGAAAAGACCCATCGACAGCCGTATACCGACGTGAAGATCACGTCGATCGTCGCTTAAGTTTTCGCAGGAGACCTCTCAAATGGCACATAAAAAAGCCGGTGGCAGCACCCGGAACGGCCGCGATTCCCATTCGAAGCGGCTGGGCGTGAAAAAGTTCGGCGGCGAGGACGTGCTCGCGGGCAACATCCTCATCCGCCAGCGCGGCACGGCGTATCGGCCGGGCGTCAACGTGGGCATCGGCACCGACCACACCTTGTTCGCCAAGGCGCATGGTAAGGTGGAATTTCGCGTCAAGGGCGCGGAACAGCACACGTACGTCAACGTCGTTTCGAAGTAGCCGTCCCTGCGGGCCCGTGCGCTCGCCGGTGGATACGAGTCGAAAGGGGGTCAGGCCATCGCCTGTCCCCCTTTTTCTTTTTTGCAACCCGAAGACCGCTCATGAAATTCGTCGATGAAGCCAAGCTCAAAGTACAGGCCGGCAACGGCGGCCGCGGCTGCGTCAGCTTCCGCCGCGAGAAATTCGTGCCCTTCGGCGGTCCCGACGGCGGCGACGGCGGCCTCGGCGGCAGCGTATATCTCAAAGCCGTCGAGGGCATGAACACGCTCGCGGATTTTCGCATTTCCCGCACCTACCGCGGCAAGAATGGCGAGAGCGGCAGCGGCAACGATTGCACCGGCCACGGCGGCGAGGACTGCTACGTGCCGATTCCCATCGGCACCGTCATCGTCGACACCGAGACCGGCGAGACCCTCGGCGACCTGACCGTCGAGGGCCAGACTCTGCTGGTGGCCAAGGGCGGCAAGGGCGGCT
>JBBIKV010000084.1:0-17853 GCA_037445285.1 Nevskiaceae bacterium
GTGCGCTCGCCCGCCGGCGCCGGGTCCGAGGCGGCGGCCGCGGACGATGGTGCCGCCGACGGCGCGGCGGCGGCCGACGCGGCGCTCGAGGGCTCGTCGGCGGTGGCTTTGCTCGTCGCCAGATCGACGGTGACGGTGCGCACCGGTTCGGCCGGACCGGCGGCGGCGGGCATCAATGGGGCTGCCGGCATCACGGGCCGTTTCGGACCCGACAGCAGCTCGGGCACGATCAAAACCACGAGCACCACCAAAATCGTGGCGCCGATCAGGCGCTCCTTGACGCGACGATCCATGCAGCTAAATCCAACCTGTTGTCATTGCCGGGGGTGCGCGCCAGTATATTCGGGAACGTCGCTCCGAGGCAGCAGACCCCGGGACTCGAGCCAGTCGAGCGCCGGGCCCACGGTGTGGAAGGAGCCGAAGACGACGATTCGATCCTGCGGACCGGCGGCCGCGGCGGCGGCGGCGCACGCCGCCGGAATGTCGTCGGCGGTCGTCACGGGCGCGGCGACGTGCGGTGCGATGCGCCGCGCCAGGACGGTCGCGGTCGTACCGCGTGGGCCGTCGGTCGATGCCAACCACCAGCCGTCGAAGCAGTCCGCAACCGCGGCGGCGATGGCCGATGCATCCTTGTCGGCGAGGATGCCGCAGACGGCCAGGGTCCTTCCGGGAATGGGCGAGGCCCGCAGATTCTGGGCCAGCACCCGCGCCGCGTCGGGATTGTGCGCGACATCCAAGATCCATCGAGGATGGCAGCGGATGTCGGCCTCGACGATCTGGAATCTCCCGACCAGCCGCACGGTCCGCAGGCCGCGCTCCACCGCCTCACGGGACACCGGCAGACGGGGCTGCAGCTCCTCGATGGCGGCGAGCGCCGTGGCGGCGTTGGCGAATTGGGCATCGCCCGCCAATGCCGGCGGGGGCAGGTCCGGCAGATCCCAATGGGTGCCGCGATAATGCCACCCCGGAAGTCCGCGGCTGAAACTGAACTCGGTGCCCAGCCGCTTCAGCCGCGCCCCTCGCGCGACGGCCGTCTCGGCGAGCACCGCCGGCATGTCGCGGGCACCGAGCACGGCGGCACGGCCCTCGCGAAAGATCCCCGCCTTTTCCGTCCCGATCTCTGCCAGTGTGGCCCCCAGGAACTCCATGTGATCCAAGCCGATGCTGACGACGACCGCCACGGTGGCATCGACGACGTTCACCGCGTCGAGGCGCCCACCCATGCCGACTTCGAGGACCCAGGCGTCAACCTTGGCCGCTTCGAATATCAGGAAGGCCGCCAACGCGTTGTACTCGAAAAAGGTCAGGGACACCGCGGCGGGCGCCGAGCGAGCCTGCTCGATGCGCTCGAACGCCGCGATCAGTTCGCCGGCCGAGACCAGCCGGTCGTGGATCCGGATGCGCTCCCGATAGTCGCGCAGATGCGGCGAGGTGAAGGTGCCGACCCGGTAGCCCGCGGCGGTCAGGATCGAGGCGCAATCGGCGGTGACGGATCCCTTACCGTTGGTGCCCGCAACCGTGACGACCGGGACCGTGGGCTGATGCCATCCCAGCCGGTCGAGCACCGTCCGCAGCCGCGCCAGACCGAGATCGATCGGCCGTGGATGCAACTGCGATTGGTGGGCCAACCACTGCTCGAGACTTCGAGGCAATGCAGATCCTCAAGCCGCGGCCGGCTCTTTTCCGGTCAGCAGCCGCAGCATCGCGCCGATGCGGTCGCGCAGCTCGCGACGATCGACGATCATGTCGAGCGCGCCGTGCTCGAGAAGGAACTCGCTGCGCTGAAACCCTTCGGGCAACGTTTCGCGTACCGTCTGCTGGATCACGCGCGGCCCGGCAAAGCCGATGAGCGCCTTCGGCTCGCCGATGTTGATGTCGCCGAGCATCGCCAGACTTGCCGAGACGCCGCCGGTGGTCGGATCGGTCATCACCGACACGAAGGGCAGCCGGGCCTCGGAAAGGCGCTTGAGCGCCGCGCTGGTCTTGGCCATCTGCAGCAGCGAATACAGCGCTTCCTGCATGCGTGCGCCGCCGCTGGCGGAAAAACACACCAGCGGCAGCCGGAATTCCAGGCAATGCTCGATGGCGCGCACGAACTTCTCGCCGACCACCGAACCCATGGAGCCGCCCAGAAACCGGAACTCGAAGGCACAGGCGACGATATCGAGGCCCGCCAGTTTGCCGGACATCACGATGAGCGCATCCCGCTCGCCCGTCTGCTTCTGGGCCTGCACGATCCGATCGCGATAGCGCTTCGTGTCCTTGAACTTGAGCGGATCTTCCGATTCGACCTTGGCGGCGATCTCCTTGGTGGTGCCGGTGTCCAGGAATTTCAGCAGCCGCTCGCGCCCGTTGATGCGCATGTGATGGCTGCATTTGGGACAGACGTGCAGATTGCGCTCGATTTCCGCCTTGTAGAGCACCGCATCGCAGGCCGGACATTTGGTCCACAGGCCCTCGGGGACCGAACGCGTGCGGCGCTCGGTCTTGATGCGAGAGGGGACGATTCGCTCGAACCAGGACATGCTTCAGTCTACCAAAACGCCGCGCCGAGCGCTGGGATGCCATAGACCGCCGCATATTCCACCCGCCACAGGTACAACCCTTCGGCCGGCGCGGTCATGCCGGCCGCATGGCGATCGCCTCCGGCAAGAATGCGCGAGATGTCGCCCACGGGGTCGGCGGCGGCCTGCACCTCGAGGAGCGTGCCGACGATGTTGCGCACCATGTGGTGCAGATATGCGTTCGCCTCGATTTCCAACCAGACCGTGTCCCCGTTGCGCTGCACGTCGATGCGACGCACCCGCCGCACGGGAGTCTTCGACTGGCAGGCGACCGACCGGAACGCCGAAAAATCGTGTTCCCCGATCAGCACCTGCGCCGCTCGATGCATCGCGGCGGCGTCGATCGAACGGTGGATCCATGCGGTGCGGGTGCGCTGCAGCGCCGACCGGGCACTGCGGTTCAGGATGTAGTAACGATAGATGCGGCGCAGCGCGGCATGCCGCGCATGAAAGCCCACCGGCACCTCGCCCGCCCATTGCAACGCGATGGTCGGCGGCAAGCGGGTGTTGGCGCCGAGGACCCAGGCCCTCGCAGTGCGCGCGGCGGTGGTGTCGAAATGCACGACCTGCCCGGCGGCGTGCACCCCCGAGTCGGTACGGCCCGCGCAGATCGCGATGACGGGATGGCCGGCCACGAACCCCAGCGCCCCTTCGACGGCATCCTGCACCGAGGCCGAATGGCTTTGGGATTGCCAGCCGGCAAAATCGGCGCCATCGTATTCCAGCAGAGCGGCGACGCGGCGGCCCGCACCGCCTCCGGTCGAGGCCATGTCGGGAGCCAAGCGGGCCTAACCGGGCAGCGATTCTATGAGGCGCGAGGCTTCCTGTTTCTGGCTGGTCGACCCTTCCTGCACGACTTCCTCGAGAATGCTGCGCGCCCCTTCGGGATCACCCATGTCCATGTACGCCCGGGCGAGATCCAATTTCGTGCCCACCTCGCTCATGGTGACCGGTTCCAGCTCCGGCACCTCGAGGTCCACGGGCCGCAGCTTGTTCGTCTGAGCCTGCAGCTTGTTGGTCGGCGCGTCGGCCACGTTCAAGGCCTCCCCGACATCGAGGTCGACGAGCTTGTTGCGTTGGCTCGCCTCGAACACCTCGCTGGAGAACATGTCTTCGGCCGCCCGCGGCTGCTCGAGGGTGTCCCCTCCCCCCAACGCGGAGGTCAGGTGATCGAGATCCAGGTCGATGCTGTCGGCGGCGCTGATGCCGCGGAGCTTCGACGTGGAATCGAGGTCCACCTTCTCGATGCCCTGGCTCTCGGCGAAGTCCGGCGCCTTGAAGCTCGACGTCGCGGCCGGGTCCACCTCGCGCGGCATCATGACCGTGGGCGCGGACTCGGGGCCCAACACGGCCGTCTTGGTCTCGTGATGAGAATCGAGTTCGGCTATGAAGGAGGCTTCCAATTCGCGCTCGAGTTCGGTCAGATCCCGATCGCGCTCCGTCATGCTCGTATGGTCGGGATCGGGTGACGCCGCCCGGGCGGCCTGCGCCATGAGCTGGCGGGAGCGCTCGTCGAGTCCGGCCACCATGGTCGGCGCATCGGACGGATGATCGGTTTCCTCGAGCTGCGAGATGCTGTTCGAAGTACCCGTCTGCTCGAGGGAATCCAGATCCAGACCCAAATCGTCGAGCGACAGTTCGGCGGTCTGATCCGCCTTCTGCGGCAGTTTGGCGGCGATGCGCTCGTGAACGTCGCCGCCCTTCAGCGCCGGCGATTCCGCCGTCACGGACTCCGCGGCGAAGCCGGGCGCCTCCAGCGGATTGGCGTCCGAGAAATTCATCAGCTCCGATTCCACGGTCGGCTCATCCGGGCGGGGCGGCGCCATTTCGCGGGTCGGCGACTCGTCCGCTCCCCGTTCCGGCGTATCGAGCGTGAAATCCAGGTGATCCGAGCCGGCGTGCTGGTTGACGGCGGCGGGATGAGCCGCTTCGTCGGACATCTCGTGATCCAACGAACTGCGCTCCCCCTCGGGATCGCCGAACAAATCGATGTCGACGCGATTCTCGCCGCCTTCGAGGTTCAAATCGACCAGGGTGCCGGCGCCGCGCCCACCGCCCGTGCCCGCCGCGAACAGCGGATCGTCGGGGCAAATCTGCCGGCCCATGATGGCGATCTTGTCCCACTCGCCCGCCGCCGCCTTGTCCTTGGTCGCTTCCAGCGTCTTGGCGGCCTGCAGGAAGGCATCCTTGTTGCCCCAGACGAAGTAGATCTCCAGCAGCTTGAGCCGCAGATCGCGCCGGTCCGGCTCGCGCTCCAGGGCGATGCGGACCAGGTCGGCCGCCTGATCGTACAGGCCGTAGGCCATGTGAAAATCGGCTTCGGCCAGCGGATCGCCCTGATCGAGATTGACCGCGCTCTCGCTCGACATCGTGTCGTCCGGCGACTTGACCTCGGCCGTGTCGCCGAAGCGCCCCGTTTCGTCATTGAAATCGGGGGCCGGGTGGGGGCCCGATTCTTCGACGACGAACGACTCGGCGCTTTTGCGCGCGCCGCCGATTCTGGCGGCCGGCTCGCGCCGTTCGGCAACGTCCGTCTCTTCCAGCGCCCGCCCGAAGCTCTCGCTTTGATCCCGACGACGCTTCATGGCGGCGAAGCCCAAGCCCGCGATCACCACGGCGAGCAGGGCGAGAGGAACCCACCAGTTGGCGGCCACCCAGTCGATCCACGATCCGGTGTCGGAAGGGGTCGGCGCAACCGCCGGGGCCTTCTTCACCGCCGGCGCCGGAGCGGGACTCACGGTCGCCGCCGGCGGCGCGGCCACGGGGGGCGGCGCCGCGGCAGGGGGCGCGGCTGGAACGGCCGGGCGCGTTGCCACAGGCGGCTGCACGGGCGCGGGCTGCACGGGCGCGGGAGGCGTCGGTGCTCCGAGTTTGCGCTGCAGCGCGGCCAATTCCCCGTTCCGAATGTCGATCAATCGCTTCGATTCGGCGAGTTGACTCTCCAGATCCTTGACCCGATCCTTGAGCGCCTGGGTCTCGGCGCCGCCGCTGCCGCCCGCCGCCGTGCCGGTACCGCCCGCGCCGGGCGTCACCAGGCGCAGATGCCCGCCGGACGAGCCGGCGGCTCCTTCGGCCCCACGCCAGGCCTCCATCTGCCGATGGACTTCACCGATCGCTTCGCGTTGATTCAGCGCGGCGATCTGATCGGAGTTGGGGACGCGCAGGATCGCGCCCTGCCGCAGGACGTTGATGTTGCCGCCGAACGCCTCGGGATTCGAGCGAAACAACGAGATCATGGTCTTGTCCACGTCCGCCGGACTTCCGGCGACCTGCAGGCCGTGGACGATCTTGATGAGGGTGTCGCCGCGGCCCACGCGCACGGTGTTGGGGGTGGCGGCGGGAGCGGCGGTGGCGGCGGCCGGTTCGGCCGTCGGGGACGGAACGGGGACCGGTGCCGCCCGGTGCGCCGGAGCCGTCGCAGCCGTGACCGGCGCGGTGACCGGCGCCGACGAACTGGGGCTCTCGCCGGGCGTATACACGGGGGGATCGAGCAGCACGGTGTATTCACGCATCAAGCGGCCGCGGGCCCAGCTCACTTCGACCAGAAACGTGACGAAGGGCTCCGGTATCGCGTCGGTCGAGTGAACCAGCAATGCGTCGCGGCCGTCCTTGCCCTTGCCGACCTTGAAGGTCAGGCCGGACAGAAACGGCGGCCTGTCGATGCCATAGCGGGCGAACGCCTCGCGGCTGGCGAGAGTCGCCCGTAAAGCGGTCAATTCGTCCGGGGCGGCCGCGATCAACTCGATCTCGGCATTCATCGGCTCGTTGAGCGACGAGTTCAAATGAATCTCACCGAGGCCCAACGCAAAGACCAAGGACGGCGACAGCAGGCACGCCATCAGCATTATGCGAGGCATCGTCACTGACATTTTCTCTCCCAGAATTCCGGTGGGCAAGCGGCCAAAGTTCATCGTGCGAATAATAGCTTGGAAGCGAATTCTCACTTGCCTTTTACATAAGTCGTCAACTATATCTTACCGGGCTCTATTTACCAAAATCTGGGCCACGGAAACTGCGTTATGCGCCGCACATTTCCGAACATTATCGGCAACCACCCAAAAATTTAGAGCCCGGTCACGGGTCGGGTCCGGGCGCAGCCGGCCGACGTACACCGTATCGGGAGCGGTCGCCGCGATCGCCGGGGTCGGGAATTCGCTCGCCGAGTCCGCTTCGATCAAGGTCACGCCGCCGGCTTCCCGCAGCACCCGGCTCGCCTCGGCCACCGACACCGGCCGTGCGAAGGCCGCGTGCACCGCGAGACTGTGGCCGAAAAACACCGGGACCCGGACCGCCGTGGCGTTGATCGCCAACTGCGGCAAGCCCAGCACCCGGCGGGTCTCCTCCCAGAGCCGGCGCTCCTCCCGGGAGGTTCCGTCGGCTTCCAATGCATCGACCTGCGGGATCACATTGAACGCGATCTGGCGACCGAAAGCCCGCCCGCGGGCCTTTTTGCCGCTGAGCATCGCCACCGTCTCGCCGGCCAGCTCGTCCATGGCCCCCCGGCCACCGCCCGAGACGGCCTGATAGGTCGCGACGTCGGCACGCACCAGCCCGGCAAGCGCATGCAGCGGGGCGAGCGCGGTGGCGAGCGCCACGCTCGCGCTGCCCGGCAGGGCGATCAAGCCCTGCGCACCCACCGTGTCCAGGACCTGCGCGTTCACGTCCGCCACGACCAGCGGCACGCCCGGCCGGTCCCGGAACGTGCTGGACCCGTCGATCACCCAGGCATGCGCCGCGGCCGCTTCGGCATGGTGCCCGGCCACCGCCGAGCGACCGCAGAAGAACACCAGATCGACGCTGGAGAAGTCGAAGGCGGCGACCGGAATCACCTCCAGTGCCTTGGCCCCGTCCCCGCCCTCCTCGGTCGGCAGCCGCCGCCCGATATGGCGTTCATCGTCGACCGCGTGCAGCGCGGCGCACGCGACCTTCCGCGCACGCAGCTCCTCGAGCACGGCCTCGCCGATGAGGGAGGAGACGCCGACCACGGCGATGCGCGGCAGGGGGCTGCGTGTCATCGCCCCGCCCCGCCGGGGGGCGCCGTGATGACCGGCGTCGTCGACACCACGTCGCCGCACTGCGCGCGGAATCGCAGATGGTGATCCATCAGCACCAGCGCCATCATCGCTTCGGCAATCGGAGTCGCGCGGATGCCGACACAGGGATCGTGGCGTCCCGTGGTCGCGATCTGCGCGGGCCGGCCCTGGACGTCGATGGTGTCGCCCGGCACGGTGATGCTGGAGGTCGGCTTGAGCGCGATGCTGACCACGATGTCCTGGCCGGAGGAGATGCCGCCGAGCACGCCGCCGGCATGATTGCTCTTGAACCCGGTCGGCGCCAGTTCGTCGCGATGCTCCGAGCCGCGCTGTTCCACCGCGCGAAAGCCGGCGCCGATCTCGACGCCTTTGACCGCGTTGATGCCCATCATGGCGCTGGCCAGATCCGCATCCAGCCGTTCGAACACGGGTTCGCCGAGTCCCGGCGGCACGCCCGTCGCGACGACGGTGACCCGCGCGCCGATCGAATCGCCCGCCTCACGCAGGCGCCAGATCATCTCCTCGAGTTCCTTCACCCGGCTCGGATCCGGACAGAAGAAGGGGTTGCCGTAGGCACCGGCCGGCGCCACCGGCTCCAGCACCAGCGATCCCATCTGCGCCAGATAGCCCTGAATGCCGATGTTCAGGCGTTCCCGCAGGTACTTCCTCGCGATCGCCCCGGCCGCCACCCGCATCACCGTCTCGCGCGCCGAGGAGCGTCCGCCGCCGCGATAGTCCCGGAACCCGTATTTTTGCTGATAGGTGTAATCCGCGTGACCGGGTCGAAAGCGGTCCTTGATCTTGTCGTAGTCGCGCGAGCGCTGATCCTGGTTCTCGACCAGGAGCCCGATCGGCGTGCCGGTGGTGCGGCCCTCGAACACTCCGGAAAGAATGCGCACCGCATCCGGCTCATGCCGCTGGCTGGTGAACTGGGACGTGCCGGAGCGGCGCCGCTCGACGTCCGATTGCAGGTCCGCCTCGCACAGCGCCAGTCCCGGCGGGCAGCCGTCGACCACGCAGCCGAGAGCCGGACCGTGACTCTCGCCGAAGCTGGTCACCGTGAAAACCCTGCCGAATGTATTTCCCGCCACGCGCTCAGTTCTCCCGAATACTCAGGCGACCGGCACATCGGCCGCCCGCAGCATGAAAACCCCGCCGCCGCCCATGGCGATTTCCGGCCAGATGAACGGCAGCCGCGGATAGGCTCGCAGCAGCGCGCGTTCCGTATTGCCGACCTCGACGACCAGGACCCCGTCATCTGCCAGGTGCCGGCCCGCCGCCGCAAAGATCGCCCTCACGGAGTCCAGGCCGTCGGCCCCGGAGGCCAGGCCGAGCCGCGGTTCGTGGCCATACTCGCGCGGCAGGCGGCGCATCTCGGCGCGCCCGACATAGGGCGGGTTGCTGACGATGATATCGTAACGGCGCCCTTCGACGGCGGCGAAATGATCCGACCGCAGCGCCGTCACCCGCCGCGTCAAGCCGAGCCGGCGGATATTGCGGCGGCAGACCTGGAGCGCGGCGACCGAGATGTCGACCGCGTCGACGCGCGCCCCGGGAAACGCCTTCGCGCTCGCGAGCGCGATCGCTCCCGAGCCGGTTCCGACGTCCAGAATCCGGCGTACGCGGCCGGCGTTCACCCACGGCGCAAACCGGCTCGTCAGGAGTCCGGCAATCGGCGACCGCGGCACCAACACCCGTTCGTCCACATAGAACTCGAGTCCTGCGAAGAACGCCCGATGGGTCAGGTAGGCGAGCGGGATCCGTTCGCGGATGCGCCGCTGCAGGAGCGCGTCGATGCGGGCGCGGCGACGCGCCGTGAGCGGCCGGCCGTAGGCCCGGGAACCCTCGGCATGGTCGATGCCCGCGACGAAGAAGACCAGTTCCGCGGCCTCGTCGCGGGCATTGTCCGTTCCGTGTCCGAAATACACGCGCGCCCGTTGCATCGCGCCCGCGCATCGCTCGATGGCGGCGCCGACGGTGGCGGCAGACGCGGCCGCTTTCGCGGCCGCCGTATGGGATAATCGACGCATGACACCTCGATATCGATTGTTGAGCCTGCTCGTCGTTTGCGCCGCCGTGATCGCCGGGCTGTCCGCCGCGCTCCTCTGGCGCCATTCCGCCCCGGCGGTCGAACTGACGACGGGCACCTACCTGTCGCCCAGCCGGGCGCTGCCGGAGTTTAGCCTGATCGATGATCACGGGCGGCCTTTCGGGCCGGCGCAGTTGCAAGGCTCGTGGTCGCTGATGTTCTTCGGCTATACGAATTGCCCGGACTTTTGTCCCACCACCTTGACGACGCTCGCCGCCCTCGAAAAGCGGCTGCGCGCCGAAGGAGCGCCCGTGAGGCCGCGGGTGATCTTCATGTCCGTGGATGCGAAACGCGACACCCCGGCGCAGCTCGCCAAATACGTGCCGTATTTCGATCCCGAGTTCATCGGCCTGACGGCGGTCGATCAACCGGCCATCGAAGCGGTGGCCGCCAAGCTCGGGGTCGGCGTCATCATCACGCCCAAGGCCGACGGCACCTACACCGTCGATCACTCCGGCGCGATTCTCGTGCTGAATCCCGCCGGCCGCTTGACGGCGATTCTCACCGGACCGTTCACCGTGGCCGCTCTGCGGGCGGATTTCCAGCGCATCGTCGCCGGGCATTCATGAGCGGGGCGGAGCCGGACGGCCTTCGCGGCCGGCTGTTCGTCTGGATGCAGTACGCGCTGCCGCAACACGGCCTGTCACGCCTGGTGCTCCTCGCCGCACGGGTGCGCGCGCCCTGGTTCAAGAACCTCCTGACGCGCGGATTCTTGAGGCTCTTTCCGATCGACATGTCCGAGGCGGTCGAACCCGACCCCTATCGCTACGGGAGCTTCAACGAATTCTTCACCCGCGAACTGCGCCCCGCGGCACGCCCGATCGACACCCGTCCGGACAGCATCGTGAGCCCGGTGGACGGCGCCGTCAGCGAATGCGGCACCCTCGACCGCGACCGGCTGCTCCAGGCGAAGGGCAGACACTACACCCTCGGCGAGTTGTTGGCGGACCAATCCTGGGCGGGCAGCTTCGAGGGCGGCTCGTTCGCCACCCTCTACCTCGCACCCTTCAACTATCACCGGATTCACATGGCGCTCCGCGGCACCCTGCGCGATACCGTCTACGTCCCGGGACGATTGTTCAGCGTCAACTCCGTGACCGCCCGGCGGGTACCGCGCCTGTTCGCGCGCAACGAGCGGGTCCTGACCCTGTTCGATACCGCGTACGGGCGCTTCGCGTTGATCCTGGTGGGGGCGCTCAACGTGGGCAGCATGGCGACCGTCTGGGCGGGGGACATCACGCCGTCCGCGCAGCGCAGGGTGACCCGCCTTCCGGGCACGGACCTGACCCTCAACAAGGGCGCCGAGCTCGGCCGGTTCAACATGGGGTCCACCGTGATCCTGCTGTTCGAAGCCGGTCGAACCCGTTGGCATCCGCTGCTGCGCGCCGGCTCCATCGTGCAGCTCGGTCAGGCCATCGGACAGGGCGGCGGGGAACCACGCTCCGCCGACGCGGCGCGATGATCGCATGAACGGCGATGACTGGCGGCCGACGGCAAGCCTGAACGCGCTGCGGCAGCGCGCGGCCATGCTGGCGGCCGTGCGCGAATTTTTCGCCGCGCGGGGCGTTCTCGAAGTCGAAACCCCCATCCTCGGCGCCAGCACCGTCACCGACCCGCAAATCGACTCCCTGACCACCCGCATCGCCGGCAGATCCGCGCCCTGCTACCTGAGCACCTCGCCCGAATATCCCATGAAGCGACTGCTCGCCTCGGGCAGCGGCGACATCTACCAGGTCTGCAAGGTGTTTCGCGATGCCGAGCACGGCCGCTGGCACAGCCCGGAATTCACCCTGGTCGAGTGGTACCGCGAGGGTTTCGACGATGCCGCACTGATGTCGGAGGTCGAGGCGCTGGCCGCCGCGCTGCTCGCGCCCCTGCGCCGGCTCGCGCCGGCCGAGCGCCTCACCTATGGCGAGGCCCTGCGCCGGCACGCCGGAGTCGACGCGTACACGGCCGACGACGGCGATCTCGAGCGGGCGGCCGCGGCGCACGGCATCGACTGCCGCGCCGGGCTCGACCGCGACGGCAGGCTGGATCTCCTGATGGGGCTGGTCGTGGGCCCCCGACTGGGGCACGAGCGGCCCTGCTTCGTGTGCGACTACCCCGCCTCCCAGGCGTCGCTCGCCCGCCTGAAACCGGGGCTGCCGGCCGTCGCGGCCCGCTTCGAGCTGTACGTGGACGGCATCGAACTCGCGAACGGCTTTCACGAGCTGGCGGACGCCGGGGACCAGCGCGCGCGCTTCCTGCACGATCTGGAGATCCGCCGTTCCCGGGACCAGGCGCGCCCGCCGATCGACGAGCGGCTGCTGGCGGCACTGTCGAGCGGTTTGCCGGATTGCGCCGGGGTGGCGCTCGGTCTCGACCGGCTCGTTGCGATCGGCTTGGGCGCCACGCGGCTCGCGCAGGCGATGGCCTTTCCGATCGACAACGCCTGATCGCGCCCCGGGGGGGCGGGACGTCAGTTCTTGCCGCGCGACAGATACTCGCCCGTGCGGGTATCGATGCGCAGGATTTCCCCTTCGTTGATGAACAACGGCACCCGCACCATGGCGCCCGTTTCGAGCTTCGCGGGCTTCGAGCCCCCGGTCGCGGTATCGCCGCGCACGCCCGGATCGGTTTCGATCACCTTGAGCTCCATGTGGGCCGGGGGCGTGACCTGCAGGGGTACGCCGTTCCAGAGGGTCACCACGCAGACGGTGCCGTCCTTCAGCCACTGCGCCCCGTCGCCGACCGCCTCCTTCGAGGCGGTGAGCTGCTCGAAAGTCTCGGGGACCATGAAGTTGAAGAAGTCGCCATCGCGATACAGGTACTGCATGTCGGTGTCGACGACGTCGGCGGCCTCCACCGTATCGCCCGACTTCCAGGTGCGCTCGATGGTACGGCCCGTCTTGAGGTTGCGGACGCGCACCCGGTTGAAGGCCTGGCCCTTGCCCGGCTTGACCATCTCGTTCTCGACGATCGCATAGGGATCGCCGTCGATCAGGATCTTGAGCCCGGCTTTGAATTCGTTCGTGCTGTAGTTCGCCATCGAAGGCCTCGCGTGGAAGGGCGCGTATGATAGCCGCAACCCGCCGTTCTGGCCAATTTGGGGCCGGATGCCCGCATCCAGGCCTCGGGAGCGGGCCGGCCGGCTCCTAGACGCCGGTCCCAGATTCCCTAAAAGACGGATGCTACACTCCGACCCCATTCGCGAGGATTATGACCAGTGGCAGAACAGGGCGCAGTTCCGATGATCGTCATGACGAGGTCCCAGGACCACGTTGAGGCCATCAACAGCACGCTGCGCAAGGCCGGCCATCCGGTGCATTGCACCTGGCTGCCGGATGCCCGGGATCTGGGGGATGCCCTGAATCAGCTCAATCCCGAGATGCTGGTCGCCTTCATCGACGAACTCGGCATCGACCTCGGCTCGATCATGAAGGTCAAGATGCAGAGCGCCCCGGAAATGCCCGTGCTCATCGTGCGCGAGACCATCGACGAGGCGGCGATCGCCGACGCCATGCGCATGGGCGCCCAGGATGTGGTGACCCTCGCCAACCGCAACCGGCTGCAGTCGGTGGCCACCCGCGAGCTGCGCGCCTACCGCCTCGAACGGGCCCTCTCGACCACGCTGTCCTCGGCCCGCGAATACCGCGAACAGCTGCAGAATTTTCTCGAAGGCTCCGCCGACGCCATCACCCACGTGCAGGAGGGCATCATCGTCGATGCGAACCGCGCCTGGCTCGAGCTGTTCGGCTACTCCGGCGACGATGCCCTGACGGGCACGCCCCTGATGGATCTGTTCGAGATGGAGACCCACCCGGCGCTGAAGGGCGCGCTGGTCGCCTGCCTGCAGGGCAAGTGGACGGACCATGCCCTCAAGGTGCAGGCGCTGCTCTCCGACGGCTCCAACCTGGCGCTCGAACTCACGCTCACCAAGGCCGATTACGAGAACGAACCCGCCACCCGCATCAGCATCCCGGCACGGCACAACAAGGATCTCGACCTGGAGTCGCGCCTGGCCGAGGCGGTCAAGAACGATGCGTCGACCCACTTCCTGCAACAGCGCTATTTGATCGCCGCCGTCAGCGAACGCTGCGCGGTGAACTCGAAGGGCGGCGTACGCCAGTTCGCGCACATCAAACCCGACCGCTTCGTCGACATCCAGCATTCGATCGGCGTGCTCGCGAGCGAGGACTTCATGGCGCAGCTCGCCGAGCTGCTGCGGGTCCAGCTCACGCCCACCGACACCTGCGGCAGATTCGGCGGCAACGGCTTCCTGATCCTGCTGGAACGGGGCACCGCGCGCGACGTCGAGACCTGGGCCGAGAACGTGGTCAAACGGGTCAACGAACACACCTTCGCCATCGAGGAGAAGACCCTCTCCGCCACCGTGACGGTGGGACTCGGCCTGCTGTCCGCCGCCAATCCCGACGTCGGCGCCGCAATCACCGACGCCATCAGCGCGACGCGACGCGGCCGCGAGCTCGGCGGCAACCAGATGTACGCCGTCGACAAGTCGGACACCGACACCCGCGTCCAGGCCTACGACAAGATCTGGGTCAAGCACATCAAGAGCGCCTTGATGGAGAACCGCTTCCGCCTGGTTCAACAGCCGATTGCAAGCCTGCTCGGCGAGGACAAGGGCATGTTCGACGTGCTGGTGCGCATGCTCGACGACCAGGGAAACGAGGTGCTGCCCGCCGAATTCATCGCCGCCGCGGAACGCAACGACCTGATGAAGAACATCGACCGTTGGGTGATCGGTGCGTCCATGTCGTTCGCCGCCAACCGCAAGGCGGCCTGCATCTTCGTGCGCGTGTCGAAGGACACCGTGCTCGACAAGAGCATCATCGCCTGGCTCGAGGCGCAGCTGAAGTCGCTGAAGATCGAACCGAAGCGGCTGTGCATCCAGGTCACCGAGGAGCTGGCGACCCAGTACATCAAGCAGACGAAGGAGCTCGCCGACAGCCTGCGCAAGCTCGGCTTTCGATTCGCGCTCGAACACTTCGGTACGGGCCGCGATCCGCTGAAGCTCGTGGCCGACATCGGCATGAACTTCATCAAGGTCGACGGCTCGCTGATGCAGGGCCTGTCGACCAACCAGCTGCAGCAGCAGCGGGTCAAGGGACTGGTCGAGGCGGCCAAGCGCAAGGGCGTCGAAACGGTCGCCGAGCGTGTGGAGGACGCCAACACCATGGCGGTCCTCTGGCAGCTCGGCATCGAGTTCATCCAGGGCTACTTCGTCAACGCGCCAGAGGACGTGACGATGTCGGGCGACCGCTGACCAGCCGGCCGCGGTCGCGCCGCCGCGCGAAGGGAAGGCTAACCCGCGGACACCTCGAGGCGGTCGATCTGCTTGTAGGCCCTGGAGAAGCGCTGGCGGCGCTGGCCCTTGCGGTCCTGAAACGGCTTGAGCTCGTCGTATTTGAGCTTCATCGGCGCGCTGTTGCCGCTGTGGACCGTCAACGTTTCGCCCGGGGCCACCACCGCGATGGCCACCAGATACTCCTCGCGCAGGGCGGACTTCCTGCCGGCGATACCGTAGAGATTCTGTCCCTTGCCCGAGGTCATCTCCTCGATTTGCGCCACGGGCAGCGCCAGGACCTCGCCGTCGCTGTTGACGAGGACGGCGAATGCCGCGGGGTCCGTGATCGGCTGCGCCGGCAGCACGCGCGCGTGCTCCGGCACCTTCAGCACCGACTTGCCCTTCTTGTTGCGCGCGTACAGTTCCCGCAATTTCGCCGCAAAGCCGTAGCCCGAGTCGCTCGCCAGCAGCCATTTGTCGTCCGGTTCACCGATCAGCACCGCGGCGAAGGTCGCCCCATCCGGGGGGTCCACCGTTCCCGAGAGCGGCTCGCCGTAGCCGCGCGCGGCCGGCAGCTGATGCGCATCGAGGCTGTACGCGCGTCCGGTGGAGTCCAGAAACACGGCCTGCTGCAGGTTGCGGCCCCGGGCGGCGGCCTGGAACTCGTCGCCGGTCTTGTAGCTCAAGGCCCGCGCGTCGATGTCGTGTCCCTTCGCCGCGCGCACCCAGCCGAGGCGCGACAGGACTACCGTCGTCGGTTCGCTCGTCAGCAGGTCCGCTTCGGAGATGGCCACGGCGGCCTCGCGCTCCACCAGCCGGGTGCGCCGGTCGTCGCCGTACTCCTCGGCGTCGCTCAACAGTTCGTCGCGCACCAACCGGGTGAGCTTCGTCTTGCTCTTCAGGATGTCTTGAATCTCGTCGCGCTCCTGCGCGAGTTCCTTCTGCTCCTCGCGGATCCTCATCTCCTCCAGGCGTGCGAGGCGCCGCAGCTTGGTCTCGAGGATCTCCTCGGCTTGGGTGTCGGACAATTTGAAGCGCTTGATGAGGGCCGGCTTGGGGTGCTCCTCGGTGCGCACGATGCGGATCACCTCGTCGAGGTTCAAATACGCGATCAACAGGCCGTCGAGGATGTGCAGCCGCGCGGAGAGCTTCGCGAGACGATGGTTCAGCCGGCGGGTGACGGTGGATTTGCGGAACTCCAGCCATTCCAGCAGCAGCTCCTTCAGGCCCATGACGCGCGGCCGGCCGTCCAGGGCGATGACGTTCAAATTCACCCGGTAGTTGCGCTCGAGATCGGTCGTCGCGAACAGGTGCGCCATCAGCGCCGTCGTGTCGACGCGGTTCGATTTCGGCACGATCACCAGGCGCGTGGGGTTCTCGTGATCCGATTCGTCGCGCAGGTCCTCGACCATCGGCAGCTTTTTCTGCTGCATCTGCGCCGCGATCTGCTCCTGAACCTTGGAACCCGACACCTGGAACGGCAGTGCGTCGATCACGATCTGGCCGTCCTCGATCGCGTAGGTGGCGCGCGCCTTGAAGCTGCCCGAGCCCGTCTCGTACATCTGCACCAGGTCGTCCCGTGGCGAGACGATCTCCCCGCCCGTCGGCAGATCGGGGCCCTTGATGCTCGCCATGATCCTGCGGGTGGAAAGCTCCGGATCGTCGAGCAGCGCGACGCACGCCTTCACCACTTCGCGCAGATTGTGCGGCGGAATGTCGGTCGCCATGCCGACCGCGATGCCGGAACCGCCGTTGAGCAGCAGGTTCGGCACCCGCGCGGGCAGCATCGTCGGCTCGTCCAGGGAGCCGTCGAAGTTCGGCACCCAGTCGACGGTGCTCGCGCCGAGTTCCTGGAGGAGCAGCGTGGCATAACGGGTCAGCCGCGACTCGGTGTAGCGCATCGCGGCAAACGACTTCGGATCGTCGGTCGAGCCCCAGTTGCCCTGTCCGTCGACGATGGGATACCGATATGCGAAATCCTGGGCCATGTGCACCATGGCCTCGTAGCAGGCCGAATCACCGTGCGGATGGAATTTGCCGATGACGTCGCCGACGGTGCGCGCGGATTTCTTGTGCTTCGCGCCCGCCGCGAGCCCGAGCTCGCTCATCGCGTACACGATGCGGCGCTGCACGGGCTTCAGGCCGTCGCCCAGATGCGGCAGCGCGCGGTCGAGGATCACGTACATCGAATAGTCGAGGTAGGCGCGCTCCGCGAACGCCTTCAACGGCTCCCGCTCGACGCCCTCGAAATTGAGTTCTTGGTCTTTCATGTTGGTCGGTCGCGGCCCTACACGTGCGCCAGGTTGCCCTTGCTCTCCAGCCACTCGCGGCGGTCGCCCGCCCGTTTCTTTGCGAGCAACATGTCGAGCAATTGGTCGGGGTTGTCGTGGGCGTCGATGGTCATCTGCACCAGACGCCGCGTCTGGGGCGCCATCGTCGTCTCACGCAATTGGATCGGATTCATCTCGCCGAGGCCCTTGAAGCGGGTGACCACCGGCTTGACCCGCGGGCTGTCGACGGCGATGCGCGCCAGGGCCTTCTCACGCTCGGCTTCGTCGAGGGCGTAGACGACCTCCTTGCCGGCGTCGATGCGGAACAGCGGCGGCATGCACACGTACACGTGGCCGGCCGCCACCAACGGACGGTAATGCCGCAGGAACAGGGCGCACAGCAGGGTGGCGATGTGTTGTCCGTCGCTGTCGGCATCCGCCAGGATGCAGATCTTGTGATACCGCAGTCCCGACAGGTCGACCGCCGCCGGCTCCACGCCGATGGCGATGGTGATGTTGTGCACCTCCTGGGACTGCAGCACCTCGCGGGTGTCCGCCTCCCAGGTGTTCAGGATCTTGCCGCGCAGCGGCATGATGGCCTGCGTCACGC
>JBBIKV010000085.1:0-17808 GCA_037445285.1 Nevskiaceae bacterium
CGCGGCAGGGGCTGCAGCCGCGGCGGCCGCCTTCTTCGCCTTCTGTACGCCGCCGTGACCGCTGCAGGCGCCCTTGCCGGTCGCGGTGGACGCGGTGCCGTCCTTGCAGGTGGTCGCCGCGGCGGCGGCCGGGGCGGCTTGCGCCACGGCAAGGCTGGGCAGCGTCATCACGCACATCAATAGCGGCGCCGCGAGGGCGGCGGTAAAATTAGTCTTATTCACGTGTTTACTCCCGGGTTGGTTCAAAGCCGGGGATGATTGTAGCGCAACGTCAGGGCGTCTTCCCGAGAGGCAGGAGGGTCGTCACCCGCATCAGGAAGCGCGTGTATTCGTGGCTCGAGGTCGATTCGAACAGCTCGCCATCGACGCTCACGTGCGAATTTTCGATGATGTTCTGGGGAAATTCCGACACCCCGACCAGCTGCACGTCGGTGGCCGACAGGCACTGGTAGCTGTGCGCCGGCGAATACACGTACGCCGTCCGGTCGAGGACCAGCACCGGCACGTTGTCCATGCCGTCGGCCGCCGGAAACGAGCGGAAATGAACGTGGCCCGTCAACGTATGCTTCACCGGCTGCAGGAACAGGCAGCCGACCCCGTGCACGCACCCGGACAACGCCGCCAGCGCCCCCAAAAGCCAAAAGCGAGCGATTCTCATGCCGGCGTAACCCCGTTTGACTGGTCGATCCAGCGTGCAGTTTACTCCCCGCGGCGAAGAACGTTGCTGGCACCGCGGGCGGGTGCTATACACGCGGAACAAAAAAATCGAGGAGTACCCGGTGCAGCGAACGTGGTTGCGACAGTATCCGGCCGGTGTGCCGACCGACATCGATCCCGGCGAATACGCCTCGCTGCGCGATCTGTTCGAGGAAGCGGTGGCCACCCATGGCAACAAGCCCGCCTACTCGAACATGGGGGCCACGCTGACGTTCGCCCAACTCGATGAACTCACCCGGGCGTTCGCGGCGTGGCTGCTGAAGAAGTCCGGGCTCGTGCCGGGCGATCGCGTGGCGTTGATGATGCCGAACGTCCTGCAATATCCGGTCGCCCTGTTCGGCGTGCTGCGCGCGGGGATGGTAGTGGTCAACACCAACCCGCTGTACACCGCCCGCGAACTGGAACACCAACTCAAGGATTCCGGCGCGAAATGCATCGTCATCGTCGAAAATTTTGCGCACGTGCTGCAGGCGGCGCTGCCGCACACCGACCTCAAGAAGGTGCTGGTCACCCGCATCGGCGATCTGTTGGGACTGCCGCGCGGCTTCGTCGTGAATTTCGTGCTGCGCCACGTCAGGAAGCAGATTCCGCCCTGGAGCATGCCCGGCACCATGACCTTCAAGAGCGCGCTGGCCGCCGGGCTCGGCCTCAAATTCGACCGCCCCGAGATCGGACCGGCCGACATCGCGTTCCTGCAGTACACGGGGGGCACCACCGGGGTCTCGAAGGCTGCGGTGCTGACGAATCGCAACATGGTCGCCAACGTGCTGCAGACCACGGCGTGGATCTACCCCGCCATGCAGAAGGGCGGCGCCCGCGTCGTCGTCACCGCATTGCCGCTCTACCACATCTTTGCGCTCACCACGAACTGCCTGTCGTTCCTGCCCTTCGGGGCGTGCAACGTGCTCATCACGAATCCACGGGACTTCCCGGGCTTCGTCGCGGAACTGAGGAAGCACAGGTTCAATTTCATCAGCGGCGTGAATACGCTGTTCAATGCGCTGCTCCACACGCCGGGTTTCGAGACGCTGGATTTCAGCGCGCTGCGCGTCACGTTCGGCGGCGGCATGGCCGTGCAGGGCGTGGTCGCGGAACGGTGGAAGAAGGTCACCGGATGCGCGCTGACGCAGGGATGGGGCCTCACGGAAACCTCGCCCGTCGTCACCGCCAATCCCATCGGTCTCGACTTCAACGGCAGCATCGGCCTGCCGATTCCCTCGACCGACGTGTCGATCCGCGACGACGACGGCAATGAGGTGCCCGAGGGCGCCGTTGGCGAGATCTGCGTGTTCGGCCCGCAGGCGATGCGCAGCTACTGGAACCGGCCCGACGAAACCGCACAGGTGATGTTCGGCGACTGGCTGCGCACCGGCGACATCGGCCGCATCAACGCCGAGGGCTATGTATTCATAGAGGACCGGAAAAAGGACATGATTCTCGTCTCGGGCTTCAACGTCTATCCGAACGAGATCGAAGGGGTGGTCGCCGAGAATCCCGGAGTTCTCGAAGTCGCGGCGGTGGCGCAGCCCGACGAGGGTTCCGGCGAGGTCGTGGCGCTGTTCGTCGTGCGCAAGGATCCGAAACTCACCGTGGAGGAACTGATCGCCCATTGCCGCACCGAGCTCACCGGCTACAAGATCCCTAAACACGTGTACTTTCGCGACGAACTTCCGAAGACCAACGTCGGCAAGATCCTGCGCCGCGCCCTGCGCGACGAACTGCGCGCGGCGGCGGGCGGCAGCGGCTCGAAGGCGGCTGCGGCGGGCCAGGCGGGTCAGGCGGGTCAGGCGCCGCCGAAACCCGGCCAAACCAAGCGCTGATCCGGGCCGGCGGATGCCGGACGCTGCCGTCCCTGGGGCGGTACGGCGACTACGTCGACGTCGTCCGACGCGGCTCGAAGCTCCGCACGGTGTCCACCAACAGCGCCACCCGCTCCGGGTCGACGTCGGGCGTGATGCCGTGGCCCAGGTTGAACACGTGTCCCGGGCCGGGCCCGTAGCTGTCGAGCACGCGCAGCGTCTCGGTGCGCAGCGTGTCCGGCGGGGCGAACAGCGCGGAAGGGTCGAGATTCCCCTGCAGCGCCACCCGGCCCCCGACGGCCTCGCGGGCGGTGGACAGATCCGTCGTCCAGTCGACGCCGACGGCGTCGCAGCCGATGGCCGCGATCCTGCCCAACCAGGCACCGCCGCCCTTGGTGAAGACGATGGAGGGCACGCGCCGCCCCTCGGCCTCGCGCGTCAGCGCATCGACCACCTGGGCCATATAGCGCAGGGAGAACTCCTCGTACTGCGCCGGGGTGAGCACGCCGCCCCAGGTGTCGAACAGCATCACCGCCTGGGCACCCGCGGCGATCTGCGCATTGAGGTAGGCGATGGTGGAACGCGCCAGCAGGTCGAGCAGCCGATGCAGCACCGCCGGCGATTCGTACATCATGCGCTTGATGAGACCGAAGGACTTGGAGCCCCCGCCCTCCACCATGTAGGTGCCCACGGTCCACGGGCTGCCGGCGAAGCCGATGAGCGGCACGCGGCCGCCCAACTCGCGGCGGATCAGCGCCACGGCGTCGATCACGTAGCGCAGTTCCCGGGCCGGATCCGGCACGCCGAGGCGGTCCACGTCGGCGGCGGTGCGCACCGGGCGCTCGAACTTCGGTCCCTCGCCGGCCTCGAACTCCAGCCCCAGGTTCATCGCGTGCGGAATCGTCAGGATGTCGGAAAACAGGATGGCCGCGTCCAGGGGGAAACGGTCGAGGGGCTGCAGCGTGACTTCGCAGGCGATGTCCGGGTTCGTGCACATCGCCATGAAATTTCCGGCGCGCGACCGGGTGGCCCGATATTCGGGCAGATAGCGTCCCGCCTGGCGCATCAACCAGATCGGACGGCGCGGTGTGGGCTCCCGCAGCAGGGCGCGCAACAGCAGGTCGTTTTTCAGCAGGGTCGTCATGTGCGTTCACCCGGATCGAACAGCCGGCGGTGCTCCAGGATCGCATAGCGATCGGTCATTCCCGCAATGTAATCCGCGACCGCCCGCGCGCGGCCGGCGCGCCTCAGCGAGGATTCCAGCCTCGCGGCGGCCAGCCGGTGCTCGTCGGGCATCAAGGCCGGGTCGTTGAAGAAGGCTTCGAACAGCACGCTGACGACGCGCCGCGCCTTCGACGTCATGCGCCGCACCTTGTAGTGCCTGTAAACGTGTTCGCGCAGGAAGGTCTTGAGGGCATGGTTGAGTTCCCGGGTGGCATCACTAAAGCCGATCAGGGGCCTAGGGTACGCCCGCACCTCCCCGACCGAAAGCACCCCGGACTCGTCGAGCCGCGCCCTCGAGGACTCGATGAGATCCGACACCAGATGGTTGATCATCCGGCGCAGGATTTCGAACACCAGGCGGCGGCCGGCGAGCGCCGGATATTTCACCGCCACTTCCCGATGATATTCGAGGAACAGCGGCACTTCGAGCAGTTGCTCGATCGTGACGAGACCGGCGCGTATGCCGTCGTCGACGTCGTGATTGTTGTATGCGATCTCGTCCGCGAAGTTCGCCAACTGGGCCTCGAGGCCGGGTTGTTGGCGCTTGATGAACCGCTCGCCCAGTTCGCCCAACTGCAGCGCATGGTTGTGCGAACAATGTTTGAGAATCCCCTCCCGGCATTCGAAGGTCAGGTTCAGGCCGTTGAATTCCGCATAGTGCTCCTCCAATTCGTCCACCACCCGCAGCGACTGCAGGTTGTGCTCGAATCCGCCGAAGTCCAGCATGCATTCGTTCAGGGCGTCCTGCCCTGCGTGGCCGAAGGGCGTGTGCCCCAGGTCATGGGCGAGGCAGATCGCCTCCGAGAGCACCTCGTTCAATCCCAGCGCCCGGGCGATCGTCCGGGCGATCTGCGCCACCTCGAGCGAATGCGTCAGCCGCGTGCGGTACAGATCGCCCTCGTGATTGACGAACACCTGGGTCTTGTAGACCAGCCGCCGAAATGCCGTGGAATGCACGATGCGGTCGCGGTCCCGCTGATACTCCGAACGGTAGGCGGGCGGCGGCTCGGGATGGCGCCGGCCGCGGGAATCCGAGTCGCGGACGGCAAAAGGCGCCAGATCGCCCACGCCAGAACCGGTCATGAAAAATATCCGCCCAAGGTGGCTTTAAGCGCATCCTCGGCGTAGTCCGCGGTGACGACGGCATCGCCGAGCCTGGTCAGCAGCACCAACCGCACCCTCCCGGCGAGCACCTTCTTGTCCATCCGCATCAACTCCAACGCCTGCGCCGCGCCGATGCGCGGCGGCGCGGTGGGCAGCCCCGTACGCGCCAGCAGGTCGCGGATGCGCCGGCTGTCGTCGCCCTCGAGCAAGCCCAGTCGCTGCGACAGGTCCGCGCCCATCAGCATGCCGAGGCCCACCGCTTCGCCGTGCAGGTAGGTTTCATAGCGGGTCGCCGCCTCGATCGCATGGCCGAAGGTGTGTCCGAAGTTCAAGATGGCGCGCAGGTCGTTTTCGCGCTCATCCCGCCCCACCACGGCGGCCTTGATCTCGCAGGACCGGCCGATGGCGTAGGCCAGCGCCTCGTGGTCGCGGCCGACGAGCCGCTCGACGTTGAGTTCCAGCCAGTCGAAAAATATCGGGTCCCGGACACAGCCGTATTTGATGACCTCCGCCAGCCCGGCGCGCAGTTCGCGATCCGGCAGGGTCGAGAGCGTCTGGGTGTCGGCGATGACCGCCAGCGGCTGGTGGAAGGCGCCGATGAGGTTCTTGCCGCCCGGGTGATTCACGCCCGTCTTGCCGCCGACCGAGGAATCCACCTGCGCGAGCAGCGTCGTCGGGATCTGCACGTAGCCGATCCCCCGCTGATAACACGCCGCCGCAAAGCCCGCGATGTCGCCGACCACGCCGCCGCCCAAGGCCAGGAGGGTCGCGTCGCGGTTCATCCTCGCCTCGACCAGCCGGTCGAACACGATACCCAGGGTCGCCAGGGTTTTATGCCGTTCACCGTCGGGCAGCACGCATTCGGCGATGCGACGATCGCCCAGCGCGGCGCGCAAGCGCGCGAGGTACAAGGGCGCCACGGTGGTGTTGGTGACGATCCCGAGGGACCGGCCCCCGATGAGCGAATCGAGCAGCGCGCGATCGCCCAGCAGACCGGGCCCGATGGCGATGGGATACTGCGCATGTCCGACGTCGACGTGAAGTGTTTGCACGGTGTGCCGGATTATACGGGGCCCGCGGGCCGTGCGCGCGGCTCACAGCCCATGGGCGCGGCGCAGCTCCGCCTGGATTTCCTCGGCGCCCGACCACCTGCACCCGCCGGCCGTCCGTCGAGACCGTGATCTGTGCGATTTCCGCGTACAGGGACGCCCGATGCAGCATCAACTCCCGGAGCTTCTCCTCCGGATCCGTGTCGTTCAGCAAAGGCCGGTGCCGGGCATGCCGCGTGCGCTCCAGCTGCTGTTCGATCGAGGTCTCGAGATACACGACCACGCCGCGTTCCGCGAGGACGCGCCGGTTCTGCGCCTCGATCACGGCACCCCCGCCGGTGGCGAGGACGATCCCGTCCATCTGGGTGAGGCGCTCGATGGACTCCTTCTCCCGGATCCTGAAGCCCGCCTCGCCCTCCTTCTCGAAGATGAAGGGGATGTCCACGCCGGTCTTCGCCTCGATGTCGGCATCGCTGTCCAGGAAGGTGAAGCGGAACAGCCGCGCCAAGTGCCGCCCCACCGCGGTCTTGCCGGATCCCATGGGACCGATGAGGAAGATATTGTGTTTGGCGTGCATGCGGCCGCGAGTGTAACCGCACCGCAGCCGCCGTGGGTCGCCGGCCGGGGCGGGAGCGCGGCGAGGGGCGGTCAGAAAACGGGCGCCAGATGGCGCCCGTTCGTCGACCGCAATCCGGTCCCGCAGCCTAGTTGGGGTTGGCGCAGGTGGCGGCGGTTCCGTACGGACTGGTCGGCCCGGGCGGGGATGTTCCCTGCGAATTGAAGTCCGCCGCCAGGCCCGGCAGCCAGAAGACCGCCGACGTGCTGCTCTGAGTGCCGCTGACCGTGGCCGTTGCCGTCAATTCCACCGCCACGTAATAGGCATGGTCTTTCGGATAGATGAGGTTGACCGCCGCCGATCCGCCATTCGCCGTCGTGGCGGTGCCGACGTCGGTGGAAACCACGAGCCCCGGATCGAGCTTGCCGTTGGTGTTGTAATCCTCGCCTGGATCGAGGATGCCGTTGCCGTTGATGTCCTCGGAAACGCAGCCGTCGATACCCGAGAGCGCATATACGTACTGGTCGCCGGCCAGCGTGTTGCTCACCGTCACGTAGGTCGTACCGTTCCACACCCGCCTCCCTTTCACGTAGCCCAGGGAGGTCACGGTGAAAGTGATGGGCACGTTGTTCACGCCATTGCCCGCGGCATCCACCGCCTGAATGGAATACGGCAGCGAATACTGCGTCGTACTGTACGGCGAGAGCGTATTGCCCGTTCCCAGCGACAGGAACACGGCCGCGCCTCCGACCGTCAACGACGTGGATCCCGTCACTGCCGTGCCGTGCACCGTTCCAGAGACGACGATGCCGTTGCTGGCGCTCGTCGTGGTGGTGGCCGTGTAGGTCGTCGAGGCCTGACCCTGGGCGTCGGTCGTGGCCGAGGCCACCGACAGGGACCCGCCCGTCGAATCCTGGGTGATGGCGAAATCCACCACCTGGCCCTCGACCAGATTGTTGTTGGCGTCCCGCACGGTCGCCGTCAGCGTGCTGGATCCGCTCGGCGCGATCGTGGCGGGCGAGGCCTGGATGGCCAGCTTGGTGGGTGTCGTGGCGATGAAGTTCAACGTCACCTGGGCGGACACCACCGTGCCGTCAGGTGCCGTACCGCTGGCGGAAATGACCGAAGGACCCGCGGTCGTCGAGGAAATCGTGGCGCTGGCGTTGCCGGACCCATCCGTTTGCACCGAGCTCGCGCTCAGCGTACCGCGGGTCGCCGAAAAGCTCACGGTTTGCCCCGTCTGGTTGACTCCGCTGGACGCCCAATGAACGGTGATGGTGCCGGTGGCGCCGAGATTCACGTTGGCACCGGTTGCCGGTGCGGTGAACGCAAAATTCTGGCTGCTGACGTTCACCAGCCAGGTCGAGACCAGACCGAGACCCGTGGCGGTGATCGTGTCCTGCCCGCCCTTCGCCGCGAGCAGCACGAACGTCTCCGAACTTCCGTCGGCGGTGGTCACCAAAGACGCGGGGGTGAGGGTGTTGCCGGCCGACGAAGTCAGGGTGACGGTCTTGGACGGAATCGGCGTGCCTCCTGAATCCGTCAACGCAACGGTGTAAGTACCCTGACTGCCCTGCACCAGATTCGCCGGCCCCGTCACCTTCAAATTCGACCCGCTCACGGCGACAACGACGGTTGCCGAGGCGGTGCCGGCGGTGGCGGTCACCGAGATGTTGCGGGTGGTCGGATCGCCAGCGGCATTCAGCGTCGCGACGGCGGCGCCGCTGGCATTCGTCGTGCCCTGGGTGACCGTCAATCCGCCCGAGCTCGCGACCATGGTGACGGGAACGCCCGCGACGAACTGATTCTGCGCATTGCGCACCAGGGCCGTGATCGTCGCCGACTTGCTGCTGTCGGAGGGTACGGACGGCGTGCTCGTGATGAGGCTGATGGTCTGTTGGGTGTTGCCGACGGTGACCGTGGTGCTGCCTTTGATGCCCTGCGTAGTGGCCGTCACCGTGATGACCGTGCCCGAGGCGGCCGTGCCGGCCGTCAAGGTGGCGGTCGCCGCTCCGTTGGCGTTGGTGGTCGCCTGCGTGATCGCGAGGCCGCCCGCGCTGGCGCTGAACACCACGGTCGCGCCGCTCACGAAGTTGTTGTTGGCGTCCTTGGCGACGGCGCTGATGGTCGCGCTGGTGCTGCCGTCCGCGGCGATCGTCGCGGTGCTGGTGGTCACGACGAGGGCCGCGACCGGAGCCGTCGAGGGGGTTCCGGTGCTGCCCGGCGTGCCGATGATCGTCTTCGCGCCGCCGCTGCATGCGGCCAAAAAGACGGCCGCGGTCATCCAGGCAATTGTCCGTAATCTACGCATGTCTGTCATCCCTCGCTCGACACTGGTCGGCGTTCGCGATTAATAAAGGTTGGACCCTTCACGCAGAATCTTCGGCGTGATGAAGATCAGAAGTTCGGTCTTGTTGTTGACGTCGGTCGTGCTCTTGAACAGATGCCCAAGGACCGGGATATCCGCGAGGTACGGCACCTTGTTGGCGGACTTCGTCTTGACCGTCTCCATGATGCCGCCGAGCACCACCGTCTGCCCGTCGCTGACGAGCACCTGTGTGGTGATCTGACGCGTGTCGATGGACGGTACGCTGCCGCCGGTGGCGCTGGTGACCTGTTGGCCGACCGTGTCGTCGCTGACGTTGATGTCGAGCACCACCCGATTGTCGGGCGTGATGAGCGGCGTGACCTCGAGCATGAGCACGGCGTTCTGGAACTGCGTCGTGGTGGCGCCGCTCGAGGCCGATTCCTGGTAGGGAATTTCCACGCCCTGCTTGATGACGGCCTTCTTCTGGTTGGCCGTGATGACCCGGGGCGAGGAGATGGTCTCGCTCTTTCCCTCGTTCTGGGCGGCCGACAATTCCAGATCGATGAGATAGCTCCCGCCGAGGATGCCCACGCCGATGCTGCCGTTGGTGTTGGCCGCCGGCAGGTTGACCTGGTAGCGGTTGGCGAGCGCCGGCGTCGTCACCGGCAGCGCGCTTCCCTTGGTGGCAAGGTTCGAAATGGCGGACTGCGTCATCGTGTCCGCGCCGATGCCGTTGCCGGTCACCGACAGCAGGCCGTTGTTGCCGTTCGTCTGCGCCGAGGTCACGCCGAAGCGGGCGCCCAGGTCGCGCTCGAAGGTATCGCTGACGACCACGATCCGCGCCTCGATCAGCACCTGCCGGATGGGCACGTCGAGGGTCTGCACGAGCCGGCGGATTTCCGTCAACTTCTCGGCCGTGTCCTGCACCAGCAGCGTGTTGGTGCGGTCGTCGATCGACAGGCTGCCGCGCGGCGACAACATCGAATCCTTGCCCGTGGCGGATTTGATGAGCTTCGCCAGGTCGGAGACCTTGGCGTAGTTCACCTGCAGGTATTCCGAATGCACCGGCGACAGTTCCTGCACTTCCTTGCGCGCCGCCAGCTCCGCCTTCTCGCGGCTGGCGAGCTCCTCGGTGGGGCCGATCATGATGACGTTGTCCTGGCGCCGCTTGTCCAGGCCCTTGGCGCGCAGCACGATGTCGAGCGCCTGATCCCAGGGGACGTTCTGCAGGCGCAGGGTCAGGTTACCGGTCACCGAGTCGCTGACCACGATGTTCTGGCCGCTGGTGTCGGCCAGCAGCTGGAGCACGGAGCGGACGTCGATGTCCTGGAAATTCAAGGTGAGCCGCTCGCCGGTGTATTGCTTCTTGTCCTCGGCGTTGGCACGCTTCAGCGACGGCTTGATCTCGATGGTGTACTGGTTGTCCGATTGATAGGCGAGCTGCTCGAAATCGCCCTGCGCGCTGATGACGAGCCGCGAGCTGCCTTCCACGCGCAGCGCATCGACCGACTGCACCGGCGTCGCAAAATCCGTCACGTCATAGCGGCGCATGAGATTCTTCGGCATGAGCGTGCCGGCGAAGTCGACGACGATCTGGCTGCCCTCCTGGCGCACGTTCACCGGCGTTCGCGGATCGGTCAGCTGCACGACCACCCGGCCCGTGCCGTCCGAGCCGCGGCGGAAGTCGATGGTGCGGATGCTGCGTTCGGCAGAGGGGGCCGCCTGGCCGGCGCCCGCATGCGTCGTGCTTCCCACGGATTTCATGAGTTGATCCCCCGGCTGGTTGCCGAGGGTCACGGTGATCATGTTGCCGTCGACCTTGGTGGCATACGGCATCAACGAGTCGACGTTGACGACCAGGCGGGTGCGTCCGTTGGCTTCGGCGGCCAGCACCGAATCGACGCCGCCGGAATGCACGTCGACGCGGCGCGAAGCCAGTGCGAGGGTGGTGTTGGGCAGATCGAACGCGATGCGCGCCGGCTTGTCGATCGTGAACGGCAGGGGCTGCGGCGCCGGACCGCTCATGCGCAGTTTGAGCTGCACCTGCTGTCCGGACAGCGTCTGCACGTCGATGGCCTCGAGTTTGTTGAGGTCGGCGGCGGGCGTCCTGCCGGTGAACGCCGATAATACGACGAGCAAAAGCGCCAAGGGGGCCGTCGTTCGTGTTTGAAACCTGATCATGCTCTAGTTCTCCCTGTGGCCTCAGTCAGACAATGCCAATGAGGCCGGTCGCTCGATGTAGCCGCCGAGACCGTCCGGTATGATTTCGACGAGACTAATTTTGCCGGCGGTGATGTCGGTCACCTTGCCGTCGTTCTGCCCGAGATAATTGCCGGGCCGCACCTTGCTCACGAGCCCGTCCTTCGACTGTACGAGCCCGTAGAAATTGCCGCCGACCTTGAAGGTACCCACCATCCGCAGCGTGTCGAGCGAGAATCCTTCCAGGAACTCGCGATTGCGCCGCACGCTGGGGCGCAGGCTGGCCGCGCCGCCCGCGCCATTGGGTCCCACCGGCTGAAAGGGCGAGCGCAGGTTGCCCGCGCCGTAGACGAACGTTTCATAGGGTTTGACTTCCGGTAGCGCCTGAATGCGCCCGCCCGGCTTCTTCTTGGTCGTTTCGATCCATTTTTGCAAATCGGACTGGCCGCCGGAGCACCCCGCCAATACGAAGCCGGCGAGCACGGTGGTGCACATCGCGCGGGCCGCCCTGGTACTTCTCACGTCGCGCCTCCTGATTTCTTCTTCCCCGCGGCATGGCCGCCGCCGCCCTCGTCCTCGATGTAGCGATAGGTCTTGGCCGTCACGTCCATGATCAAATTATCGTAGCCGCCCTGCTTGGTGTCGGCGACCGGGGAGATCTGGATGTCGTGCAGGGTCACGATGCGCGGCAGGGCGGCGATTCCGCTCACGAAGGTGCCGAACTCATGATACGTGCCCACGAGCCGGATCTTGATCGGCAGTTCGGCGTAGAAGCCCTTGGTCTGCTCGCCGCCCGGCTGAAACAGCTTTTCCTGCAGTCCGGCGGCTAGGCCGGTCTGCGAAATGTCCACCAGCAGGTTCGGCACCTCGGTCTTGCCGGGGAGCTGGCGCAGCATCGCGCCGAAGCTGCGCTCCATCTCGCCGAGCTGCGCCTTGTAGGCGTCCAGATTGGCCGCGCGCTGCTGCTTGCTCTCGAACTGGCTGCGCAGGTCGAGTTCGTCGGCCTCGGCCTTCTGCAGCCGCGGGCGGTCGTCGTCCCAGACGAACATGTACCAGGCGAACGCCGTGCAGACGAGGAAGATCAGCAGGACGAAGAAGCCGCGGACGGCGAGCGGCCAGCGGCCGACGTCGCGCGGATCCAGAGTCTTCAGTTGTTCGATGAAATTCATTTCGCCGCCACTTTCTTGACCGTTGACTCGCCGCCATCCTCGAGATTCACGCCGACCGTGTCGGTGAACAGGGTGAAGCTGGAGCCGCCGGTGGGCGAATCCCGGGCGGCCTCGACGACCTGCAGCACGGGATTGTCCATCCACGTGGAGGCATCGATGTTGCGCATGAAGGTCGACACGCGGGTGCTCGACTGCGCGACGCCGTGAATCTCCAGCTTGTTGCCGTTTTCCTTGATCTGGGTGAGATACACCCCCTCCGGGACCGTCCTCACGAGTTCGTCGAACAGGTGCACGATTTCCGGGCGTTTGCGCTGCAGCCGCTCGATGATTTCCATGCGGGCGACCAGGCGCTGTTTGCGGTTCTCGAGGTCCTGGATGTCGGCGATCTGCGCGTCGAGTTTGACGATTTCCTTCTTGAGGAGATTGTTCTTCTCGATCTGCGCGTCGGTCCAGCTCGAATACACGAGCTTGCCGCCGAGGACGAAGATGCCGGCGGCAAACACGGCGGCAGCGGCGGCGACCATGAATTCGCGGCGCCGGACCTTGCGTTCTTGTTCGCGCCAGGGAAGTAGATTGATACGCGGCATGGCAGCTCTCAGTCGAAGCTTCGCAGCGCGAGGCCGCAGGCGGTTAGTAATGCCGTGGCGTCGCGGCCCACGGCCTGAGCCTTGGCTTTGGACGAAATTTTCATGTTGCCGAGCGGGTCGCCCTTGTCGGCCGGGACGCCGACGCGGCTCGATATGACGTCCGCGACGCCCGCGATGTTGGCGCATCCGCCGCAGATCAAGATCTGGTCGGGCTGCGACCGTCCGCTGCCCGAGGCCAGATAGAACTGCAGCGAACGGCTCACCTGCTGCGTCATGTCGTCGATGAACGGGTCGAGGACCTCGGGCTGGTAGTTGCTCGGCAGGCCGCCCTCCTTCTTCGCCCGGCCCGCCTCTTCCATGCTGAGGCCGTAGGTGCGCATGATCTCCTCGGTCAACTGTTGCCCGCCGAAGGAAAAGTCGCGGGTGTAGATCACCTTCATATCGCGCAGCACGCTGAAGGTGGTGCTGCTGGCGCCGAAATCGACGACCGCGACGGTTCGGTCCATGCCGCCGTCCGGCATTTGATGGCGCATGAGCGTGCAGGCGTTCTCCAGGGCGAAGGCCTCCACGTCCACCAGCTGCGCGGTCAGGCCGGAGGCCTGCACCGCCGCCTGGCGCTGCTCGACGTTTTCCGTGCGCGTCGCCACCAGCAGCACGTCCAGCATGTCGGGATCCTTCTCCGAGGGACCCACGACCTGGTAGTCGTAGCTCACTTCCTCCATCGGGAACGGAATGTACTGGTCGGCCTGCATCTCGACCTGGCCCTCGAGCTCGTTCTCGCCGAGGCTCTTTGGCATCTGAATCACCTTCGTGATGGCGGCATCGCCGCTGATGGCGATCGCCGCCAGGCGGCTCTTGGCCCCCGAACGCTTGACCGCCCGCCGGATCGCTTCACCGACCGCCTCCGCATCCACGATGGCCTTCTCGTTGATGGCGTTGTGCGGAGTCGGCTCGGCGGCATACGACTCGACCCGGTACTGCCCGCCCGACATCGAAAGCTCTATGAGCTTCACCGATGAGGTGGTTATGTCAAGTCCCAATAAGGAACGATTTCTTCGTACGAACGACCACACAAATTTTTCCCTTTTTGCTCAGTACCTTGGAGGTCGAAAATGCTTTGCGAGAGTAGCGACGCCGGACAAACTTAGCAAGAAACTGTTAAATGGAACGTGAAGCTACTCACGGTAATCGCCGCCTGGAGCGCCTGGCATGGAAAAGTGCGAACCACGAACGGTCGTTCGCCAAATCGAGGACGGTTCAAGTCATCCATTCAGACCTCTATACTGCCCGTTGGTCTGGCAACCCCGCTGTCCTAGGCTTCGAACCCGTAGACCGGTGGCTTTGCGTCCTCGTCTTTCGACGAGTTTGCCCATGCAACCCGCGGTAAGCTGCGCAAGCTCGCCGCCGGTTCAATAAGTTAGAACGGTTTTAAGTGACCAAACGTTACCTAGTTCTCATCTCTCGCATTTGCGTGGTCCTGGTGGCCGTAATCGTCTTGATTGCGTTCGCCAACGTCTGCGCTTATGTCTACTTGAAGCCCTCCCTGCCCGACGTCGCCGGGTTGCGCGACGTGCAGTTGCAGGTGCCGCTGCGCGTCTATACGCGCGACGGCCGGCTGATCGCGGCCATCGGCGACCAGCGCCGCATCCCGGTGCGCTACGACCAGCTGCCCCAGAAGCTCATCCAGGCGTTCATGGCCACCGAGGATGACCGCTTCTTCCAGCATCATGGTGTTGATTGGCAAGGGATTTTGCGTGCCGCAGTCGCCAACCTCAAAGCGGGCGGGATCAAACAGGGCGCCAGCACCATCACCATGCAGGTCGCGCGCGACATGTTCCTCACCCCGCGGCGGGACATGAAGCGCAAGATGAGCGAGATCTACATTTCGTTGCTCATGGAGAGCGAATTCACCAAGGAGGAGATCTTTTCGCTGTACGTGAACAAGATCTTCCTGGGGCAACGCGCTTACGGCGTCGGTGCGGCGGCGGAGGTGTATTTCGGCAAGACCCTCGATCAGCTCAGCATCGCCGAAATGGCGACCCTGGCCGGCATTCCCGCCGCGCCTTCGGTGGTCAATCCGGTGGCGAGCGCGGAGGCGGCGACCATTCGCCGCGCGCACGTCCTCGGCCGCATGCGGGAGCTCAATTACATCACCCCCCAGGAGTACGAACAGGCGAATTCAACCCCGATGGAGTCGCGGTTGCACGGGCCCAGCATCGAGGTGGACGCGCCTTACGTGGCCGAAATGGTCCGCAACGAGATGCAGGCCAAGTACGGCGACAGCATCTACACCGCCGGCTACCGGGTGTACACGACCATCGATTCGCGGCTGGAGGGCGCCGCCACCGTGGCGCTGCGCACCGGATTGCTGGAATACGACCGCCGGCACGGCTGGCGCGGCGCGTCCTCGAAGGTCGACCTGTCGAAGGGGTCCTCCCCGGCCTCGCTGGAGCTCGAATTGGAGGAGTTTCCCGTCATCGGCGGTCTGCGGCCCGCCATCGTCGAACGCGTCGACGGCAGGACCGCCACCCTCTTCGTGCGCAACCTCGGGGCGGTGACCCTGCCGTGGGAGAAACTGTCCTGGGCCCGCCGCGAGTTGCCGGATGAGAAGGTCGATCGGGCGCCCTCCAGCGCGGCCGACATCTTCAATCCCGGCGACGTGGTCTATACGGCGGGCAGCACGCGCGAAACGCTGCAGTTCGTCCAGGTTCCCGAGGCGCAGAGCGCCCTGGTGTCCGTGGATCCGCGGGACGGCGCGGTGGTCGCCCTGGTGGGCGGCTTCGACTTCTTCCAGAGCAAGTTCAACCGCGTCACGCAGGCCCGCCGCCAGCCCGGCTCCGGCTTCAAGCCCTTCGTGTACGCCGCGGCCTTCGACAAGGGGTACACGCCGGCGAGCGTGGTCCTCGATGCGCCCATCGTGATCGACGAGGCCGGCATGGAACAGGCCTGGCGGCCGAAGGACAGCCACGACACCTTCGCCGGACCGGTGCGCCTGCGCGAGGCGCTCGCCCGGTCCCTGAATCTGGTGTCCGTGCGCCTGATGCGCGAAATCGGCGGCGAATACACCCGGCAGTACGTGCAGCGCTTCGGGTTCGACAAGTCGCAGCTCCCGGACGACCTGACCCTGGCGCTCGGCACGGCCTCGCTGAGCCCGCTGCAGATGGCGACGGCCTACGCGACGTTCGCCAACGGCGGCTTCAAGGTCAGCTCGTACTACATCGATCGCATCGAGGACGCCGGCGGCAACGTCCTGGTCAAGGCGGATCCCGCGCTGGCGTGTTCCGAGTGCACCCACGCGACCGACCCGGCGCCGACGGCGCCCGGTTCACCCGGGGCCGGCGGCCGCAGCTCGCTGCTCGACGAAGGTCGGCACGACGGCAAGAGCGTCATTCCGGCGAAGAATCTGGCGCCGCAGATCCTGCGGCCGCAGGTGGCGTACCTGCTTGCGGACATGATGGCCGATGTCATCAAGCACGGCACCGGCATGGGGGCCCGCGTGCTCAATCGGGACGACGTCGCCGGCAAGACCGGCACCACCAACGACCGGCACGACGCCTGGTTCAACGGCTTCAACGGCGACCTGGTCACGACCGTGTGGACGGGCTTCGACCAGGACCGCTCGCTCGGCGAGGGGGAGGAAGGCAGCCGGGTCTCCGTGCCCACCTGGGTGTTCTTCATGCACGAGGCCCTGGCGGGCGCACCGCGGCACTGGGTGCCCGTGCCGGACGGCATCGTCACGGTGCGAATCTCGCCGGATACCGGCCTGCTCGCGAGTTCGGACGATCCCAACGGCATCATGGAAAAGTTCATCGAGGGGAGCCTGCCCAAAGCCGAAAACTATGAAGGACCGAACACCCAGAACCCGATGACGGACGGCGACAAACCGCTGTTCTAGGAACATAGGACCATGCCGAAAAAATTCTCCCAGCGTGCCGAAGACTTGCGCCGCGCCCTCGCGCAGGAAGCCGCGCGCATCATGGCGGAGCACGGCATCGAGGACTTCCTGCAGGCAAAGCGCAAGGCCGCCGACCGCCTGGGCGTCAATGACGTGGCCGTTCTGCCGAAGAACGTCGAGATCGAGGCCGCGCTGCGCGAACACCAGAGATTGTTCGGCGGCGACACCCACCACCACACGCTCAAGGAGCAGCGCAACATAGCGCTCGAGGCCATGCGGCGCTTGACCGAGTTCCAGCCCCGCCTGGTCGGTTCGGTGCTCAAGGGCACCGCCACCCATTACAGCGACATCAACCTGCATCTGTTCGCCGACCGCCCGGAATCGGTGACCATCCGCCTCATCGAACTCGGCATTCCCCACGAATTCTACGAACGACGGGTCAAGATGGATGCCGAACGCAGCATCAATTTCCCCGCACTGCGTTTCGAGGCCAACGGCTGCACCGTCGACGCCACCGTGTTCCCCATCGACGGCATCCGCCAGGCCCCCTATTCGCCCGTGGATGGGCGTCCGATGAAGCGCGCGGACCAGCGCGAAGTGGCGGACTTGGTGGCCGCCGGTTGAGCGGCGGCAAATATTCTTGAACGTCCGTCAAGAGACGTATTAAGCTTCCCTGCACGAGACCGCTACACGCGCACAACGAACGGCCGGAAGAGCCGGAGAAAATTGGGGTCCGAGATGTGGGGGAAGGGCAACACTTAAAGGGGTGCGAGATGTATTCGGGTCGAACCAAGAAATATTTGCTGCCGGCGATGCTCGCGGGCCAATTGGCATGTCCTGCGCTCGTGCGTGCCGCGTCGGCCTCCGCCGACGGTGATGCGAACAGCGGCACGCTCGAGGAGGTCGTGGTCACGGCGACGCGGCGCTCCGAGCGGCTGGAGGACGTGCCCATCAGCGTCACGGCCTTCAGCCAGGAAAAATTGGACGCCGCGGGGCTGCACAGCATCGACGACCTGACCCGACTGTCCCCCGGGGTCGCCTTCCAGCGCAACGGCATGAGTTCATCCGGGAACTACAACGACGAAGGGTCGGACATCAACATCCGGGGCGTCGACTCCACCGCCGGCACGTCGACCACCGGCATCTACATCGACGATACGCCGATTCAGACGCGCCACATTGGCTTCGGCTCGATCAATGC
>JBBIKV010000086.1:0-16799 GCA_037445285.1 Nevskiaceae bacterium
TCGCCACCCCGCCGCAGCCGGCACCCTCGGCCACGCGGCCGGCGGGCGCCCCCCAGCCGGCTCCCTCGCGGCAGCCCGCCCCCACCCCGCAGCCCACCACGGCGCCCGAGCCGTCGAGCGGCCCATGAACGCCGAACTGCAGGAAGCCCAGCAACGCAAACTGTCCTTCCCCTTCGCCAAGCGCCACGGCGTGCTGGTGCGGGGCATCACGCACGCCGTGGCCGACACGGTATGCCGCCCCGGCGTGACGCCCCAGGCGCTCGCGGAAGTGCGGCGGTTCGTGGGCGTGCCGTTGAAGCTCGAGCGCGTGTCGGCCGAGACCTTCGACTCGATGCTGCGCATCGCCTATGAGGCCGGCTCCGGCGCGGCGATGCAGATGCTGGAGGGGTTGGACGACAACACCGACCTCGCCGACCTGGCGGAGGACATCCCCGAATCCTCCGATCTGCTCGAAAGCGACGATGAAGCGCCGATCATCCGGCTGATCAACGCCCTGCTCACCCAGGCGGTCAAGGAAAACGCCTCCGACATCCATATCGAGCCCTACGAAAACCGCCTCGTGATCCGTTTCCGCGTCGACGGGGTGCTGCGCGAGGTGCTGCAGACGAAGCGTGCGGTGGCTCCGCTCGTCGTCTCGCGCATCAAGGTCATGTCGAAACTCGACATTGCCGAACGGCGCCTGCCGCAGGACGGGCGGATCTCGCTGCGCATCGCCGGGCGCGCGGTCGACGTGCGGGTCTCCACCCTGCCCTCGGGTCACGGCGAACGGGTGGTGCTGCGCCTCCTCGACAAGCAGGCGGGGCGCATCGAACTGACCTCGCTCGGCATGGATCCCCGAACTCAGGCGACCATGGATGAAATCATCCACAAGCCGCACGGCATCATCCTGGTCACCGGTCCGACCGGATCCGGCAAGACCACCACGCTGTATGCCGCCCTGGAACGCATCAACGACAACACCCGCAATGTCATGACCGTGGAGGATCCGATCGAGTACTACATCGACGGGATTGGTCAGACACAGGTCAATACGAAGGTCGAGATGACCTTCGCCCGCGGCCTGCGGGCCATCCTGCGGCAGGATCCGGACGTGATCATGGTCGGCGAAATCCGCGACCTCGAAACGGCCCAAATCGCCGTGCAGGCGAGCTTGACCGGCCACCTCGTGCTCTCCACGCTGCACACCAACACCGCCGTCGGCGCCGTGACGCGCCTGCGGGACATGGGCATCGAGCCCTTTCTGCTGTCCTCGAGCTTGATCGGCGTGCTGGCGCAGCGTCTGGTGCGGGTGCTGAACCCCCTGACGCGCGAACCCTTCATGGCGGGTGAGTATGAACGCCGCCTGCTCAATCTCGACCCGCGGGGCGAGCCCGTGCAGCTCTACCGCCCCGGCAGCGAATCCGGCCTGGGGTATCGCGGGCGCACCGGCATCTATGAACTGATCGCCGTCGACGATCACATGCGCACCATGATCCATGACGGATCGTCGGAACAGGACCTCGAGCGCTACGCACGCACCGCGAGCCCCGGCATCCGGGACGACGGGCGGCGCAAGGTCATGGAGGGGGAGACGACCCTGGAAGAAGTGCTGCGCGTCACCCGCGAGGACTGACGGACTCATGGGTGCGTTCGAATACACGGCGCTCGATGCCCAGGGTCGCGAACGCAAGGGCCTGATCGAGGGGGACACCCCGAAGCACGTGCGGCAGCTGCTCCGTGAGAAGCAGCTGCTGCCGATGGACATCCAGGAAACGGCTCAACAAGAGCTCAAGCAAAGCCGGCGCCGGGGCTTCCTGCGCCGCGGTTTGTCGGCGCTCGATCTCGCCCTGCTCACCCGCCAGCTGGCCACGCTGCTGCGCTCCGGCCTGCCGCTCGAGGAATCGTTGCAGGCGGTCGCCGAGCAGACGGAAAAGCCCCGTGTTCAGCGCATCATCCTGGGCGTCCGGGGCAAGGTGGTGGAAGGCCATCCCCTGGCCGAGGGCCTGCGGGACTTCCCGCAGGCGTTCCCCGAGATCTACCGTGCAACCGTGTCCGCGGGGGAACAATCCGGCAAGCTCGATTCGGTCCTGGAGCGCCTCTCGGACTACACCGAATCGCGCCAGGTGATGGGACAACAGGTGAGCAACGCCCTGGTCTACCCCATCGTGCTGATGGTCCTGTCGTTCGCGATCGTGTCGTTCCTGCTGGCCTACGTGGTCCCGCAGGTCGTCGCCGTGTTCGAATCCGGCCACCAGGAATTGCCCCTCGCCACGCGCATACTGATCGGCATGAGCGACTTCGTGCGCCATTATTGGTTCTACGCCGTCGTCATCGCCGTCGTCGCGACCTGGGGTTTCCTGCGCTGGCTGCGCGCGCCGGAGGCGCGCATGCGGTTCGACCGGTTCCTGCTGCGCGTTCCGCTGGCGGGCAAACTCATCCGAGGCGTGAACACCGCACGCTTCTCCCGCACCTTCAGCATTTTGACGGCGAGTGCGGTTCCAGTCCTCGAGGCGCTGCGCATTTCGGCCGAAGTGGTCAACAGCCTGCCCATGAAGCGCGCCGTCGAGGATGCGGCACTGCGGGTGCGCGAGGGCGCGCCCATCGGCAAGTCGTTGGCGGCACGCAAACTCTTCCCCCCCATGATGATCCATCTCATCAGCAGCGGCGAAAGCAGCGGCGAGCTGGAGAAGATGCTCGAGCGCGCGGCATCCAATCAGGAACGCGAAATGGACGGCCTGCTCTCGACCATGACCAATCTGCTGGGGCCCTTCATGGTGGTCTTCATGGGCGCCGTCGTCATGTTCATCGTGATCGCCCTGCTGCTGCCGATCTTCCAGCTCAACGATCTCGTGAAGTAGGCGGGACCGGCCGCCGCGCGGCCACATGACGATGTCGCCCAGTGTGAGCCAGGGTATTGCGCGCGGCACGCATTTCCGTTTATAACCCGCGCGTGTGAGTTCACCGGTGAAGAGCCAAGCTTCGACAGCATGAGCGAAAAACCCGAATCGGACGAGTTCGAGGAAGACGATGCCGAGGACGCTGCGCCGGGCGGCGACGAGGTCGACGTGGACCAGGTCATGCGCGACGTGGAGACGCAGCGCCGCAGGGCTCCCAAGGGCGGCGCGGAACCGGCCTGGCGCCGTCTGGAGCGGGTGATGGAAGAACGGCGCACCGCCGAACTCCTGAGCGACTTCGACGACTACGAAATCGATGATGTCGACGACCTCGAGGCGGCCGGGGGCGGCGAGTCGGGCGGCCGGCGGCCCAGAAAGAAGAAGAAGTCCACGAACCACTGAGCCGGCGCGCCTCGGGCCGGCATGCAACCGGCGCGGCGGGCACGGTAATGGGATACTGAGGGATGACTCCTTCGGACCGCTACACACGCTGCCTCGCCGAGCGGGAAACGGCCCTCGCTGCGCTCGACCGCCTGCACGGGCGTATCGGCACGGTGCGCCTCGCGCTCGCGGCGTCCTTCCTGGTCCTCGCATGGAGTTGGGCCGCGCGGGGCACACCCTCGCCGGCATGGCTGCTGGCGCCCGCCGCGCTGTTCGTCGCCGTCCTCACCCATCACCAAGGAGTGCAGGCACGCCGCGGGCGCGCGCGCCGGGCCGTGGCGTTCTACCGCGCGGGACTCGACCGCCTGCAGGGCAACCCACCCGAGGGCGCGCCGACCGGGGAGCGGTTCATCGACGAACACCACCTGTATGGTGCCGATCTGGACCTGTTCGGCAGCCACAGCCTGTATGCGCGACTGTGCGTGGCGCGCACCCCCATGGGTGAAGCCGAGCTGGCGTCCTGGTTGTTGCAGCCCGCGGACCTGGAGACGATCCGCGCGCGGCAGGCCAGTATCGCGGAGCTGCGCGGTCGACCGGACCTGCGAGAGGATCTCGCGCTCTGTGGCGAGCCGCCGCGCCTCGCGCTCGAACCCGGCGCCCTGCGGTCCTGGAGCGGCGCATCCGACGCCTTGAGCCATCGTTGGCTCGGCGTGTCGGCATTCACTCTGACCGGGGCGGCCATGGCGGCGGCCGCGATGTGGGCGGCGTGGGGTCTGATGTTTCCACTCCTTGCGGTGCTCGTGGTGCAGGCGGCGTTCAATCACGTCTTGCGCGCGCGTATCCACGCCGCGGTGGCCGGCATCGAACACGCCTACGAGGACCTGAAACTGTTGGCGCTGCTGCTCGGCAGGATCGAAGCCGAACCGTTCGCGTCGCCGGCGCTGCGGGCGCTGCGGGACCGGCTGGCATCGGATGGGATGAGCGCCTCGAGGACCCTCTCGAAGCTCGCGACGCGCGTCAATTTCGTCGAGGCGCGCCGCAACCCGTTTCTCGCCCCGGTGCTGCTGCCCCTGATGTACACCCTGCAGTCGGCGCTCGCGGCCGAAAAGTGGCGGCGGCGACACGGGACGGCGGTTGCATCGTGGCTGGGCGCGCTCGGGGAAATCGAAGCGCTGCAGTCCCTCGCGGCCTACAGCTTGGAACGTCCCGAGGACCCGTTCCCGGAGTTTCTCGACGGTCCGGCCGGTTTCATCGCCGAGGGGCTGGGCCATCCGCTGATTCCGCCGGCAACCCGCGTGGGCAACGAGGTCGCGCTCTGCGGCGGGACGCGCGTCCTGCTGGTGAGCGGCTCGAACATGTCGGGAAAGAGCACCCTGCTGCGGTCGGTGGGGATGAACGCGGTGCTCGCCATGGCCGGCGCCCCCGTGTGCGCGAGGCGGCTCAGGCTCACGCCGCTCAGGGTGGGGGCCAGCATTCGCGTGAATGACTCGCTATACGCGGGAAGTTCCCGCTTCTACGCCGAAATCACCCGCCTGCGCCGGTTGTTCGAGCCGGCGCCGCCCGGAACTGCGCATTGGCCGCTGCTGTTCTTGCTCGATGAACTTCTCCAGGGGACCAACTCGACGGACCGGCGCATCGGCGCCCGGGGCGTGCTCCGCGCCCTGCTGAACAGCGGCGCGATCGGACTCGTCACGACGCATGATCTGGCGCTCGCCGACGGCCTCGAGCCGCCGCCCGGCGCGCTCAGGAACGTGCATTTCCAGGACGAATTGCGCGGCGGCCGGTTGAGCTTCGATTTCCTGTTGCGCGACGGCGTGAGCACGAAGAGCAACGGCATCGAACTGATGCGTGCCATCGGGCTGGAGGTGTGAAGCCCGGCAAGGCGGGGCTCAATGAAAATTGCGCGCCGTGACGAGCAGATCGCCGAGCAGTCCGGAGAGGTTGGTCAGGCGTTTCACGATCACGTGCAGCACGTCGCCTTCGCGCTGCAGCTTGCCGCGCACCAGGAGGAGCCGCGACTCCAGCAGGACCGCGCGCTGCGCCGCGGCCACACGCTCCCAGACGATCAAATTGACGCAGCCCGTCTCGTCCTCCAGGGTGACGAAGGTGACGCCACCCGCGCTGCCCGGCCGCTGCCGCGTGATGACCAGCCCCGCCGCCGTCACCGCACGGCCGTTGGGCTGATCCCACAGCGCCTGGTTGGGCATGACGCCGCGCCGCGCCAGCGCGTCGCGCAGCAGCGCCACGGGATGGCGGCGCAGCGTCAGCCCCAGACTGCCGTAATCGGCGACGATGTCCTGTCCCTCCCGCGGTGCGCGCAGCAGCGGCACGCCCTCCTCGACCACGGTCCCGGCCGGCAGCAGCGGCAGCGCCCGCTCGACGCCGCTCACCTGCCATACGGCCCGATGCCGGTGACCGGCAAGGCCCGCCAGCGCATCGGCCGCCGCCAGCGCCTCGAGATCGCGGCGGTCGAGCGCGGCACGTTCGGCGAGATCGGCGACGTTCACGAAGGCGCGCGCGCCGCGGACCTCGAGCAGCCGCACCGCTCCTTCCTGCGACAAATGCTTCACCAGACGCAGCCCCAGGCGCAACGCCGGCCGGCCGTCCTCCCGCCGCTCGAGCGTACAGTTCCAATCGCTGATGTCGGCCGCGACCGGCCGCACCTCCACGCCATGCGCACGCGCGTCGCGCACCAGCTGGGCGGGCGCGTAAAAGCCCATGGGTTGACTGTTGAGCAGCGCCGCACAAAACGCCGCCGGCTCATGATGTTTCAGCCAGGCCGACGCATAGACGAGCAGCGCGAAACTGGCCGAATGGGATTCCGGAAAGCCGTATTCGCCGAAGCCCAGGATCTGGTTGAAGATCTGATGCGCGAAGCTCTCCTCATAGCCCTTGGCCCGCATGCCGTCGATCAATTGGCGCTCAAAGGGCTCCATACCGCCCTTGCGCTTCCACGCCGCCATGGCACGCCGCAGGCGATCGGCCTCGCCGGGTGAAAATCCGGCGGCCACGATGGCCAGCTGCATCACCTGTTCCTGGAAGATCGGCACACCCAGGGTGCGCTTCAGCACCGCCTCGACCTCCCTGCTCGGGTATGTCACGGCCTCCTCGGCGTTGCGGCGGCGCAGGTAGGGATGCACCATCTCGCCCTGGATCGGGCCGGGACGCACGATCGCCACTTCGATCACCAGGTCGTAGTAGTTGCGCGGACGCAGGCGCGGCAGCATCGCCATCTGGGCGCGCGATTCGATTTGAAAGACGCCGACGGTGTCGGCCCGGCAGATCATGTCGTACACCGACGGATCCTCGCCCGGCACCGCGGCGAGATCGAGCTCTCCCGCAACCGCACTCGATCCGCCGAATTCATTGATCAAGTCGAAGGCCCGGCGGATGGCGCTCAGCATGCCGAGGGCCAGCACGTCGACCTTGAGCAGCCCCAATGCATCGAGATCGTCCTTGTCCCACTGAATGACCGTACGACCGGCCATCGAGGCGTTCTCGATGGGCACCAGTTCATCCAGGCGGCCGCGCGCAATGACGAAACCACCCACGTGCTGCGAGAGATGGCGCGGAAAACCCAGGATCTGCGCCGTCAACGCCATCAGCCGCCGGGTCCCGGCATCGTCCGGATCGAACCCGCACGCACGCATGCGCTGCGGATCGATGCGCCGGCCATCCCACCATTGCACGCCGCGCGCCAGTGCATCCACTGCCGCCTGATCGAACCCCAGGGCCTTGCCCACGTCCCTGAGGGCGCTGCGCGGCCGATAACAGATGACGGTGGCTGCGAGCGCCGCACGTTCGCGGCCGTATTTCCGATAGATGTACTGGATGACTTCCTCGCGCCGCTCATGCTCGAAATCCACGTCGATGTCGGGCGGTTCGTTGCGCTCCTTGGAGATGAAACGTTCGAACAGCATCGCCATGCGCGCAGGGTCGACCTCGGTGATTTCCAGGCAGTAGCAGACGACGGAATTGGCGGCGGAGCCGCGGCCCTGACACAGGATCTTCTGCGAGCGTGCGTACTGCACGATGTCGTGCACAGTCAGGAAGAACGGTTCGAATTCGAGTTCGGCGATCAGCCGCAACTCATGTTCGATGCTCTGCCGCACGGCGGAGGGGACCCCCCCGGGCCAGCGCTTGGCGCAGCCGCGCAGCGTCAGCGCACGCAGATGGCTGGTGGGGGTCTCGCCGACCGGCACGATCTCCTGCGGGTATTCGTAGCGCAGTTCATCCAGACTGAACGTGCAGCGGGCCGCAATCTCGAGGGTCTGCGCGAGCAACGGTGCGGGATACAGCTCCCGCAGTCGCGACAACGGCCGCAAACAGCGCTCACCGTTCGGGAACAGGGCATGGCCGACGCCGTGCAAGGGCGTGTTCAAGCGGATCGCCGTCAGCACGTCCTGCAGTGCCCGCCGGCTGCGCCGGTGCATGTGCACGTCGCCCGCGGCGACCCGCGGCAGATCCAATGTCCCGCCCAACGCCTCGAGCATCTCCAAGCGCCGCGCATCGAAGCCGCCGATCAGAAGCTCGACGCCGATCCACACGCGGCCGGCAAACCGTTCGCGCAACCACCGGCCATCCTGCTCGTGTTGCGGCAGCGTCGTGCCCGCTCCGCCGGGCAGCCACAGGATCAGACAATCCTCGAGCGCATTCTCGAGGGTGCCGCGCTCGAGTAGGTAGCGACCCTTGACCGAGGCCCGGCGACACCGGCTCACCAACCGGCTGAGCGCTCCGTAGCCCGACCGATTGGTGGCGAGCGCCACGAATTTGAGATCGTCGACGCAGGTGAATTCCGCACCGACGATGAGCGGCAAACCACATTCCTTGGCTGCGACGTGCGCGCGCACCACCCCGGCGAGCGAGCATTCATCGGTGATGGCGAGGGCCCGGTATCCTAGGTCCCCGGCCTGTCGAGCCAGCTCTTCAGGCTGCGAAGCGCCGCGCAGGAACGAGAAATTGGTCAGGGCATGCAGTTCGGCGTACACGGGAGGTCACGCGAACACGCCGTGCAGATACCAGCGCTTGGTCTGCCGCTCCTGAAACACCCACCACCGGGCCCCGTGGCTCGGGTGGGCGATGTAGTAGTCGCGAGCCACTCCCTTGCCGTCCCACCAGCCGCTCTCGAGGCGCTCGGGCCCCTGATCGAGCACCAAACCGCCTCGAGGCGACTGCCGCGGGTCGGCCGGGAGCGGCACGGGCGCATCCAACAGCCATATCGGTCGCGGCATGCCGGTAGCCCGTACGCCGGTAGCCCGTACGCCGGTAGCCCGTACGCCGCCGAGGCGCATGCCCGAGACGGAAGTCAGGCAGAGTTCCTGGACCCGCTGCCAGGCTGCTTCCGGCCGGTGTTCGGCGACGGAGCGGACACCATACACCGCGTGTTCGCCGAATCGTGCGCGCAACCGCTCCACCAGGTGCGGCGCCGTATCGGGTGCCCGCCCGCCGCCGCCGTGCAGCCCCGCGAACACATCGAGCGAATCGGCGGTCAGGGGCTGCAGGGAACCGGACGTCAATTCCATCCCTCGCACGGGCGCCGGGAGTTCGAGACGGCCCAGCTTTTCCTCGAGCACCTCCGTCAAGCGGCCCCGGTCACCGGTGATGTTCGCCAACCCGACACGCACGCGGGTGATGGGCAGCACACGATGCCGCAGTTTGAGTTCCAGCGCCTGCACTCCCGCCTGCCGCTCGCGCAGGAACCGGGCGCAACGCTCGAGCAACGGCTCCAACGCCTTTTGCAGATACGCGACGGTCTCGATCTCCGTCTCGAAATCGCAGCGGTCGCGAAACCGCTGCCGCGGTACGAACGCCCTGCGGGGCGCCGCCTGGCGGGCCAGCGCGATGTCCAGATCCAAAACCGCTGCGGGGCTCAATCGGCGTGACACCCCGGAGCGCGGCAGGCGCAGCAACTCGCCGATCCGGGTCACACCCATGGCGCGTAACGTGTGCAGCCATTCGGCATCCCAGGAGGTGCAGGCGATGGGTAACGGCGCCAGCGCGCCCGCCAGCAAACCCGGGTCTTCGATGCTGACCTGCCGACCGGCGCGGGCGAGCCACAACGCGGCCAGCGGGGTCGGCGCCGTCGCGCCGAGAGCACGCAGCGACAGACGGCGCCATGCGGCATCGATGCGGGCCTGGAGTACCGCCAGTGATCCGAACAACTTCACGCTGCCCTGAATTTCCATCAACAAGGCGTCGGGCATTTCGATGCTGACCAACGAGGTGAATCGTTGCGCGGACAGGCACAGCCGCTGCAGCAGGGAGGATGTCTGGTGCACCGGCCGCAGCGATTCCGGCAATTCGGAAAACACGGCGGCATACCACAGCTGCCTCGGACGCGGCCGGACGCCCGGTTGCGGGGTCGTGGATGATCGCAAGACCGCAGCGGCAGATGCGGCTTCCGTGGGACGGGCAACCGTGGGGCGGCGATCCTCGAACAAATCGAGCGTCGCCGACTTCGCCGCCGCGATACGCCGAGCGCCGCTGCGCAGACCGCGCGGCGTCATGCCGGTCGACAGTCGACGGGACCGGGCCGGCCGCCTTGCACCTTGATGAGTTCGAGTTGAGTATCGTGCTCACCCCGTGTCAACGCCACACGCAGGCTGGCAGGGGAGGACTCGAACCGATGCCGCTCGGGGCGGAACAACACGCCGAGCGCACCGCCCGCCTCCGCCGCCAGCTTCAGGCGACGCAGCCAACGATGATCGGTGCCCTGCAGCCAGAGCAACACCGCCGCACACACTCCCGAACTCAAGGCCTGTTCAGCGGCCCACAAGGCCTCCGTGGCGCTGGGAGGACGCACCACCAATAGACGCTCGAGCTCGATGCCCTGTTGGGCGAGAGCCGGCGCATACGGTTCATGGGGCGGGGCAATCCACACCAGCCACGAGAGCGCCTCGCCGCCGACTCGGCGCTGGCATTCCACCAACGCGGGTAAAAAGAGCTGTACCTCACCCAGGCCGCTCGTCTCGAGCAGCACTTCGACGAGCGACGCCGTCGGCCAACCACCGCCTGGCAGGCGCGCATCGAGCGCGCTTCGACCGGTGGACCAAACCGGGCGATACGGCGGTGGACTGACCGAAGCGTCTTTTAACTTCCAGATGCGCGCATCGGCCAGGACCTGCGCGAGCGCCACAGCCGACCGAGCTTGGATCTCACGCGGCATCCACGTCTTTACCACGACGCAGCACCCCGACGACAACCCCTTCGATAATCATGGGCTGTTCCTTCAAGTCCACCCGGATGGGCTCGAAGTCGGTGTTCTCGGGCAGCAGCCACACGATCGTGCCTTCCTGACGGTAGCGCTTGACGGTGACCTCGTTCTCCAGGCGCGCCACGACGATTTGGCGATTGCGAACTTCGGGGGTGCGATGCACGGCGACCAGATCGCCATGAAGAATTCCGGCGTTCTTCATACTCATACCCTGCACTTTCAGCAGGTAATGCGGCTGCGGTTGAAATAATTGCGGATCGATTTGATAGCGTGTCTCGATGTGCTCTTCGGCAAGGATCGGGCGACCCGCGGCAACGCGGCCGATGAGCGGCAATCCCAATTGTTCCCGCAAGATGTCCTTGAGTTGGATGCCACGCGAAGCGCCGGGTATCAAATCGATGGCACCCTTGCGTTGCAAGGCGCGCAAATGCTCCTCGGCCGCATTGGGGGATTTGAAGCCGAGCGTCCGGGCGATTTCCGCCCGCGTCGGCGGCATGCCGCTTTCGGCGATGGTGTCTTGAATGAGTCTGAGGATCTGAGTTTGACGGGGTGTGAGATCAGACATGCATCACCTGTATATGTAGACAGTGACTGTCATTATATACAGTATCTATCCGCTGGCAAGTGGGCCGCGGGCGGGGTAATTTGCCCGATCGCAAAATGTATTTGGATCAACGTCTTCCAAGAGAACCTCATGCCCAAAAAGCAAGCCTACGACGCCTTCGACAGAGCCTTGGGGATGGACCGCCCCATCACCCGCCGCGACTTCCTGAACGGCATCGCCATCGGTGCGACCGCCGCCGCCGGTCCGCTGCTCGCCACGCCCCTCGCCGCCGCGGCGCCCCCCGGCCCGCAATCGCCCGCCGCCGCCCAAGACGCCTACGGCTACTATCCACCACTCCTCACGGGCCTGCGCGGCAGCCATCCCGGATCATTCGAGGACGCCCATGCACTGCGCGACGGTGGCACCTGGCCGCAGGCCGCCGACACCGGCGAGGAATACGACCTGATCGTCGTGGGTGGCGGGATCAGCGGACTCGCGGCGGCGCATTTTCAGCGCGCGCACGCGCCCCGCAGCCGCATCCTCATCCTCGACAACCACGACGATTTCGGCGGGCATGCCAAACGCAACGAATTCAATCTCGATGGTCATCTGAACCTGATGAACGGGGGCACGCTCGAAATCGACAGCCCCCGCCCTTATGGTCCGGTCGCCGCGGGACTTCTGAAGACTCTCGGCCTCGACGTGCCCGCCCTGGCCAAGAGCACCCAGGATCTGAAGTTCTACGACCGCCTGGGCCTGCACACCGGCGCGTTCTTCGACCGGGAAAGCTTCGGTGCCGACAAACTGGTGGTCGGCTTCGGCCCGGACCAGCAGGGGATCGACCCCGTCGCGGGACTCGACACGCTGCTCATCGAGGCCCCGCTGTCGGAGAAGGCCCGCAAGGACATCGTCCGAATCGAGTCCGCGCACATCGACTACATGCCGGAAGCGACTTCCGACGAGAAGAAGGATCGCCTGTCGCGCATGAGCTATGAGGCGTTCCTGCGCGACGTCGTCAAGGTCGAGCCGGAGGTGCTCACGTTCTACCGGGCCCGCACCATGGGCGAATGGGGAGTCGGTACCGACGCCGTATCCGCGCTCGACTGCTGGGCCTTCGACCTTCCCGGCTTTCAGGGCATGAAGATCGCCAAAGGATCGATCGCGCGCATGGGAACCACCCCGGCGGGATACGAGGACACCGGCGGATCCTACAAGCTGCACTTTCCCGACGGCAACGCGACCATCGCGAGGCTGCTGGTCCGCAACCTGCTCCCGGGCGCCGTGCCGGGCCGCGGCGTCGAGGACATCGTCACCGCCCGGGTCGACTATTCGCAACTCGATCGCCCCGGCTCGGACGTGCGGCTGCGCCTGAACAGCATCGTCATCCGCGCCCGCCATCTCGAAGGCCCGCAACCCGCCGATCGGGTCGAGGTCACCTATCTGCGCGGCGGCCGTCCCTACACCGCGCGCGGCCGCGGCGCCGTCATGGCGTGTTACAACATGATGATCCCCTATCTGTGCCCCGAGCTGCCCCAGACCCAAAAGGCGGCCCTGCATCAACTGGTCAAGACGCCGCTGGTCTACACCAGCGTGGCCCTGCGCAACTGGGAGGCGTTCCATCGGCTGAGGTTGCATCGAGTGTACGCGCCCGGCAGCTACCACAGCTACCTGCACCTGAATCCGCACGTGAACGTCGGCCGCTTCAAGAGCACCCGTTCACCCAAGGAGCCGATCCTGGTGCACATGGTGCGCACGCCCTGCCGGCCCGGCCTGCCGGAGCACGATCAAAACCGCGCCGGACGGGCCGAACTGCTCGCCACCCCGTTCGATACCTTCGAACGCCACATCCGCGATCAGCTGGGCCGCACGCTGAAGGACGGTGGATTCGATCCGGCCCGCGACATCACCGCCATCACCGTGAATCGCTGGCCGCATGGCTATGCGCCCGAATACAATCCGCTGTTCGACCCCGACGTCCCCGAGTCGGAACGACCTCACGTCGTCGGCCGCGCGCGGTTCGGACGGATCACGATCGCGAACTCCGATGCCGGCGCCGCCGCCTATACGGACTCGGCCATCGATCAAGGCCACCGCGCGGTGATGGAACTATTGGAGACCGATGCGGCCTGAGTCTCACCACCCGGTAAAACTTACACGGGCGGGCGTGATTCCTAACGAGGATTTAATTTCTGCGCGGGAAAATGGGGCAAAATAGGCGCCGGCTCCCGACAATTGGCGCATTAGAGTTGCAATCGCGCTGCAAATTTGGCTTCATGTGCGACTGTGTTGCGACGCATGTAAGCCCGGATTGAAACAGGACCTGCTTGCTACAACACTTCGGGCTTTCCGAAACCAATGAACAAACCCTAGGGGAATATTGCTATGACACTGACTACGACACTCAAGGCCACCGTCGCCGCCGCCTGCGTTATCGCCTTCGCCGGCTGCACCGACCTGAAGCCGATCCAAGCTCAGATCGACGATCTGAAGTCCCAGATCACCAAGAACCAGAGCGACACGGCGAAGGCTGCCAGCGCAGCCGCCGCCGCCCAGAGCGCGGCCGCCAGCGCCTCCTCCGCCGCCTCCGGCGCGCAGAGCACGGCGAACCAGGCGTTGTCGACCTCGCAGTCGAATTCCACCGCCATCGAAGCGATCAACGAGAAGATCGACCGCATGTTCAAGAAATCGGTGTCGAAGTAAATCTCGATTCTTTGATCGGAACGAAAGCGCCGCGGGTCACACCGCGGCGTTTTTTTTGCCTGGAATTTCAGTACGGGAACCCGCAGGCCGGGTGACGCGGATCAATACCGAATCAGCGCCGAACCCCAGGTGAATCCGCCGCCGAATGCCTCGAGCAGCAACAACTGGCCCCGCTTGACGCGCCCGTCGCGGACGCCCGTGTCGAGCGCCAGCGGGACCGACGCCGCGGAGGTGTTGCCCTGGTCGCCGATGGTGACGATGACCTTGTCCATCGGCAGATCCAGACGCTTGGCGATGGCCTCGATGATGCGGATGTTGGCCTGGTGCGGTATCAGCCAATCGAGCTGGTCCTTGCCGATGCCGTTGGCGCTCAGCGTCTCGGTGACCAGCGTGCCCAGAGTGTTGACCGCCACCTTGTAGACTTCGTTGCCCCGCATCTGCACGCCGGCGGTGCCTTCGCGCACGAGCTTGAAGCCCTTGGAGACCCCGTCGGGATAATGCAGCAGATCCTTGTATTTGCCGTCCGAGTGCAGTCGCGTGCTGATGATCCCGGGCTCGGTCGAGGGCTGCAGAATGACGGCGCCCGCACCGTCCGCGAAGAGCACGCAGGTGCCGCGATCGCTCCAATCCACGATCCGGGTCAGCGTCTCGGCGCCGACCACCAACGCGCATTTCGCGTCGCCGAGGCGGACGAATTTGTCGGCGACGCTGAGCGCATACACGAAACTGGTGCACGCGGCCTCCAGGCTGAACGCGGGGCATCCGTGAATTCCGAGGCGGTCCTGCAGCAACGTGCCCACGTTCGGGAACACCAGGTCCGGGGTCGTCGTGCCCACGCAGATCAGGTCGATGTCGGCGGGCGTGATGCCGGCGGACTCGATCGCACGCCGCGCCGCATGCAGGGCAAGATCGGTCGTCGTCTCGCCTTCCGCGGCGACATGCCGCCGGCTGATTCCGGTGCGGCTGCGGATCCATTCATCGCTCGTGTCGACGAGCTTCGCAAGATCCGCGTTCGTCAGTATCTTCTCCGGCAGGTAGCTGCCGGTGCCCGCGATGCGTGAGTACATGACCATCCTTCACGCCCCGTGCGGGGCACTCAGTCGTTCGGCGATCTGCGCCGGCACACCGTTGCGCGATTCCAGGATCGCGACTTCGATGGCGCGCTGAAACTCTGACCGGTTGGCGCCGCCATGGCTCTTGACCACGATGCCGTTCAGCCCGACCAGCGTCGCCCCATTGTAGCGCCCCGGATCGAGCCGCGTACGCAGCGCATTGAGCGCCGGCTTCGCGGCGAGCGCGCCGAGCTTGCGCAGGAGGCTGCGGGTGAACTCCTCGCGCAGCGTGCCGTTGATGAAACGGGCCGCCCCTTCCATGGTCTTCAACGCGACGTTGCCCGTGAAGCCGTCCGTCACGACCACGTCGACATTGTCGGAGAAGATGTCGTGTCCCTCGACGAACCCCACATAGTTGAGCCCGCTCGCGGACAGGAGCACGTGCGCCGCCTGCACGGTCTCGTTGCCCTTGATCTCCTCCTCGCCGATGTTGAGCAACCCGACCCGCGGCTCGGCATGGGCGCCCTCGAGATCCGCGGCGAGAATGGAGCCCATGATCCCGAACTGGCACAGCTGTTCCGGCGTGCATGACGCATTCGCGCCCAAATCCAGCATGTAGGTGTGGCCGCCGCGCGAGGGAATCATCGACACGATGGCCGGCCGCTCCACCCCCGGCAGCATCTTCAGCACGAAGTGCGCCATGGCCATGAGCGCGCCGGTGTTGCCGGCACTGACGCAGGCGGTGGCCTCGCGGGCCTTGACCAGGTCGAGCGCCTTGCGCATCGAGGAGTGCTTCTTGCGGCGCAGGGCTTCGCGCGGATGGTCGGTCATCTCGACCACCTCGTCCGCGTTCAGGCGGTTGATGTTGGCCGGGGTCCGCCCCTCTCCCATCTCGCGCTCGAGGTCGGCCGCGCGGCCGATCAGGGTGAAGCGCACGTCCGGAAAATCGCGGGCGGCGGCCAGCGCGGCGGGAACGCAGGTCGAGGGACCCCGGTCGCCGCTCATGGCGTCGATGGCAATATGAAGCAGCGCAGACACGGTGTGCGTCCCGATCAGCAGCGCGGCGGGATGCCTGCCGCCTGAGGTTTGAGGCTTATTCTTCGCCTTCGCCGGCCGCGATGTCCGCCTTGGTCTGGAGCACCTTGCGGCCGCGGTAAAATCCGTCGCGCGAAATCCGATGGCGCGAATGGGTCTCGCCGCTCTTCGGTTCGATCGATACCGCAGGCGTCGCCAGCGCCGAATGCGAACGATGCATGCCGCGCTTGGACGGGGTCTTTCTGCTTTTCTGAACTGCCATGGGTGCTATGTCCTATCAAGTTTTCTTCAACAAATCTTTGAGCCCGCTGAACGGCCGGCGCACGGCGGACCCGGGAGTCTCTTCCGGAGCCCTGCCGCAGGTTCCCGGCGTGCTGCACGCGGGCGCCAACGGCAAGGCCAACAACAATTCTTCCTCGGCCAGGTCGCGCAGCGACACCTGTCCGTTCACCATCCTGAAACACTCCCGCTCCGAACCGGCCTCGACCGCTTCGTCGGAGATCGCGAATTCGACGTCACTGGCGCCGCTCAAGTGCAGGTCGAAACCCTGCAGGCAGCGCTGGCATTCCAGCCGGGGCGTGGCGTCGAACGTCACGCGCACCCCCGGGCCGCCGGACTGCAGCGTCGAAAAACCGAACCTCGCACGCAGGACCCCTTGCGGCTCCACCAGCAGGCCCTTCAGTCGCGGCAGCGCCCCGAGTTCGTACTCGCGCGCCAGCTCCGCCGACTCCCGACCGAGGCGTTCGCAATCAACGAGGTCAATCGAGCCGGCCGCCATGGGGCGCGTATAATAGGGCCCATGCACACCCCTGTCAAAAATCAATCGGGTGCAAGTCGTTGTTTTTGAAGTCTCCGCCTCCGCTCGTTTTGGCCTCCACGTCGATTTACCGGCGGCAACTGCTGGAGCGCGTCCAAATCCCCTTCATTTGCGACTCACCGGGCGTCGACGAGAAGCCTCTGACGGCCGAAACACCGCTCGAACTCGTGTCCCGCCTGGCCTG
>JBBIKV010000087.1:0-16749 GCA_037445285.1 Nevskiaceae bacterium
CTCGCTCGATTATCACGAGACCTTGATGGCGGTGTCGGGTGCCGCCGCGGAGGCGGCACGCCTCCGTGCGATGCGCGAGAACGAGGGCAGGTATCTCGTGATCGTCGATGGGTCGGTTTCGACCCGCGATGGCGGCGTCTACTCCACGAACGGCGGCAAGACCAACCTGCAGGTGTTGAAGGAAACCGCGGCGAACGCGCTCGCGCTGATTTCGGTCGGAACCTGTGCGGCGTTCGGCGGCATTCCCCATGCCCATCCGAACCCCACCGGCGCCGTGCCGGTCTCGGACATCATCACCGACAAACCGGTGATCCACATCCCGGGCTGTCCGCCCATCCCGGAGGCCATCGCCGGCACGGTCGCGTATTTCATCGCGTTCGGCAAACTGCCGGAGCTCGATCACCTGAAGCGGCCGAGGTCATTCTTCGGCGACAGCATCCACGACCGCTGCTACCGGCGGCCGTTCTACGACAAGGGGATGTTTGCGAAGAGCTTCGACGACGAAGGGGCGCGTCAGGGCTGGTGTCTCTACGAGGTCGGCTGCAAGGGGCCGGTGACGTACAACGCCTGCGCCACCTTGAAGTGGAATGGCGGCGTATCGTTCCCGATCCAATCGGGGCACGGCTGTCTGGGTTGTTCGGAGCCCGATTTTTGGGACAAGGGCGGCTTCTACAAGCCCCTGTCCACCAGCACCTCGCATCCCGGCGCCCTCATCGGCGGCGCGGTCGGCGTGGGTGCGGCGGTCGGGGCGACCAGCGCCTGGCTCGCGCGGCGGCGCAAACTCGAGGCGGCCAAGGAGCCACGCTCATGAGCCTGCTGGATTTTGCGCGCGGTCCGGCGCTGCAGACGGCCTTCGCGGTGTTTGCGTTCGGCGTCGCGTGGCGGCTTCTGTCGTTGGTCCTCCTGCCCTGGGCACGCGACCGCTCCGCGGCGCGGGTGGGTGCGCCGCCGGCCGTCGTCGGCGCCGTGCGGGGATTCCTCCGTCATCTGTGGCCGCATCCCGCGTTCCTGCGCAAGTCTTTGTTCACGATGCTGAACGGCTACGTGTTCCACATCGGACTGGCCATCATCGTGTTCGGACTGGCCCAGCACATCCTGTTCCTGCGGGACCTGTTCGGCGTTCATTGGCACCATCTGCCGAGCGGCCTGATCTCCGCCGTTTCCGTGGTGACGCTCGCCTCGCTGGTGATTGCGCTGGCGCGCCGCATGGTCAGCCCCGTCCTGAAGCTGATCTCGACGTTCAACGACTATTTCTCCTGGGTCGTCACGGTGCTGCCGGTGGCGACCGGCCTGGTGGCCGTGAGCCACCTGTGGGCGCCCTACGAGACGCTGCTGGCCGTGCACATTCTCAGCGTCGCGCTGCTCCTGATCTGGTTTCCGTTCGGCAAGTTGATGCATGGCTTCCTGGTGTTCCTGACCCGCAGCGAGACCGGCATCGCCTATGGCCGCCGGGGAGCGGCGTTGTGACCCCCCGATTCCATACCGAAAGGACTGTGCGATGAACCAACGCATCGTGGTCGACCCCATCACCCGCATCGAGGGGCATCTGCGCATCGAGGCGCAGACCGACAAGGACGGCGCGATCACCGGTGCCTACAGTTCCGGCACCATGGTCCGCGGCATCGAATTGATACTGCAGGGGCGCGATCCGCGCGACGCCTGGGCCTATGCACAGCGCATCTGCGGCGTGTGCACCCTGGTGCACGGCATCGCCTCGGTGCGGGCGGTGGAGAACGCGCTGAATTACGCCATTCCCGCGAACGCCCAGCTCATCCGCAACCTCATGATCGCCGCGCAGTTCGTCCACGACCACGTCATGCACTTCTACCATCTGCACGCGCTCGACTGGGTCGACGTCGTCTCCGCCCTCAAGGCCGATCCCGCGGCCACCTCGCAGCTCGCCCAGTCGATCTCGACGTACCCCAAATCGAGCCCCGGGTATTTCGCGGACACGCAGAAGAAATTGAAGGATTTCGTCGCGGCGGGCCAGCTCGGCATCTTCGCCAACGGGTTCTGGGGGCATCCGGGATTCAAGCTGCCCGCGGAGGCCAACCTCATGGCCGTGGCGCATTATCTGGAGGCCCTGGCATGGCAGCGCGAGGTGGTGCAGATCCACACGATTTTCGGCGGCAAGAACCCCCATCCGAATTTCCTCGTCGGCGGCGCGCCGTCGCCGATCAGCGTCGACACGATGAACGCGGGCGGGACGTCGGCGACCGCGCTCAACATGAACGGCCTCAATCAGATCAAGACCGTGATCGGCCACATGAAGGAGTTCGTGGAACAGGTCTATCTGCCCGACACCCTCGCCATCGCCTCCTTCTACAAGGACTGGTTCGCCCGCGGCGAAGGCGTCGGAAATTTCCTCACCTTCGGCGACTTCCCCGGAAAGGGCTTGGACGACCCCGCGAGCTGGCTGATTCCGTCCGGTGCGATACTGAACCGTGACCTGACCCACATCCTCCCCGTCGATCTCGCCGATCCGGCCGAGATCCAGGAGTTCGTGTCGCATTCCTGGTACGACTACTCGGGCGGCAAGAACCAGGGCCTGCATCCCTACCAAGGTCAGACCCACCTGAACTACACTGGGCCGAAGCCGCCCTTCGAGCAACTCGACGTGGCGGAGAGCTATTCCTGGCTGAAGGCGCCGCGTTGGAAGGGCAAGGTGATGGAGGTGGGACCGCTGGCGCGGGTGCTGATGCTGTACGCCAAGGGCCACGAGCCCACGCGCGACCTCGCCAACTTCGCCCTGAAGAAGCTCGATCTGCCGCTCGAGGCGATGTTCTCCACCATGGGGCGCACGGCGGCCCGTACCCTCGAAAGCAAGATCATCGTCGATCAGATGCTCGGCTGGTTCGATGCGCTGTTGGCCAACATCAAGGCGGGGGACCTCGCGGTGCATAACCCGGCGAAATGGGATCCGGCCACCTGGCCGAAGGAGGCGCGCGGCGTGGGCTTCATGGAGGCTCCCCGCGGCGCGCTCGCACACTGGATCGTCATCAAGGACGGCAAGATCGACAATTATCAGGCCGTCGTGCCGTCGACCTGGAACGCCGGCCCGCGCGATCCGCAGGGACAGCCGGGCCCCTACGAGGCGGCGCTGATGGACCGCCACACGCTGTTCGACCCGAAGCAGCCGCTCGAGATTCAGCGCACCATTCACAGCTTCGATCCCTGCATCGCCTGCGCGGTACACGTCGTGGATCCCGACGGCGGTGAGCTCGTGCGGCTGCGCGTCTGCTAGAGGTGTGGTCATGACCGGAATGATCGACGTGAATGCGGCCGCCGGGAGTTTCCTCGCCCGCACCGAGGGGCACCTGGCCAGCTACCTGGAGGCGTGCCTGCACTGCGGGCTCTGCGCCGATGCCTGCCATTTCTACGAGGCGTCCGGCGATCCGAAGCACACCCCGGCCTACAAGCTGTTTCCGATCGCCAAGGCGTATCGGCGCAACAAGTTCCCGCTCGCCTGGCTGGGGCTCGCGCCGCGCATCACGGCGGAGGATCTGCGGGAATGGGAGACACTGCTGTTCGACACCTGCACGATGTGCGGCCGCTGCACCCTCGCATGCCCGATGGGAATCGACATCGCGGCCATCGTCGGCGGCGCGCGCCAGGCGTTCGTCGCGGCGGGTCTCGGGCCGGAGGACCTGCTGGCGGCCGCGGACAACTCCCGCGATCATGGCAGCCCGCTCGGGCTGACTCCCCAAAAGCTGCGCGAGCGGCTCGAATGGCTGGAGGAGGAGCATGAGGTCAGGATCGTGCTCGACAAGGACAGGGCGGACGTGCTGCTCACGGTCTCGTCGATCGAGACCATGAAATATCCCGAATCCATCGTGGCCATGGCGAAGATCCTCAATCACGCCGGCGTCGATTGGACGCTCTCCAGCAAGGGTTACGAGGCGACGAATTTCGGCTACCTGTCCGGCAAGGGCGACGTCGCGCGCCTCATGGTCGAGCGGATCGTCGCCGCGGCGGAGGGCGTGGGCGCCAAGACCGTCGTCATTCCCGAATGCGGACATGCCTTCGGCGTGCTGCGCTGGTCGGGTGCCAACATGCTGGGCCGGGACCTTCCCTTCGACGTGCTGCACATCTCGGAGTTCATGGCGGATTTGAAACGGGCCGGCAAGCTGCGGTTGAGTCCGCTCAAGGGGTCGATCACCTATCATGATCCGTGCCAGATCTCGCGCCGCGGCGGCGCCACCGGCGATGCGCGCTATCTGCTGCAGGACTTCGCCGAGGACTTCCGCGAGATGACGCCCGGCGCGGATCTGAACTGGTGTTGCGGCGGCGGCGGCGGCGTGCAAGCCATCGGTCGCGCCGCCGATCTGCGGCACAAGGTGTTCCGGATCAAGATGGATCAGGTCGAGCGCACGGGCGCCAAGACCATGGTCTCGTCCTGTTCCAATTGTCGTCTCACCATGGACGAGAGCAAGCTCCACTGGAAATGGGAGGGTGGCCTGGCCAGCCTGGTGGAAATCATCGCGGAGCATCTGCCGGACGCCGCGAAGCCCGCGTAAGCACCGTCGGCCGGAGCGTCGCTTCGCAGGCTCACCGGGATTCGAGCGCGCGGCCCAGCAGCTCGCAGAACCCCCGCACCAGGGGGGAGGGCGGCCGCTCCTTCAGTTGCAGCAGATAGAGCGGACGCATGAGCGCCGGGGCGGTGGGATGCAGGAAGGCCAGGGCCTTGACCTCGCCCATCCGGGTCAGCTCGCGAATGACGCGGGCCGGCAGCATCGCGACGCCGAGACCGGCGGCCACCGCGCGCGCGATGCCCTCGTTGCTCCCGAATTCGACCGTCCGCCCGGGCTCGATCCGGTGTGCGAGCATCATCCGGTCGGTCACCTCGCGGGTGCCTGATCCCGGTTCGCGCAGCAGCCACACCTGCGCATTCAATTCCGCGCGGCCGGGCCGGCGCCGCCGCGCCAGCGGCGCCGCGCCGCTCACCACGATCTGCAGCTCATCGTCACGCCATCGCGACGCCTCGATGCGGCGGTCGTCGATCAAGCCCTCGACGAGCGCCAGGTCGATTTCGCAATCGACGAGCGCCCGGCCGATCGATTGCGTGTTGCCGACGCGGATCTGCAACTGGACCGCCGGATGGAGCCCGGCGAACAGCGCCGCGTAGGGCGGCAGCCAATAGCCGGCGATCGTCGTGCTCGCACCGACGACGAGCCTGCCGCGTTTCAACCCGACCCGCGCCCGCATCTCTTCCGTGGCGGCCCTTTCGAGGGCGAAGATGCCGCGGCCATGCTCGAACAGGGCCTGTCCGCTCTCGGTCACCCGCACGCCCTTGGCGCCCCTGGGGCCTCCGCCGCCGCGCTCGACGAGCGGCAGGTCCAACTGGCGCTCCAAGGCGCGAATGGCCTTCGACACCGCCGGCTGGCTGACGAAGAGGGCGGCGGCGGCGCGCGAGAAGCTGCGGTGCTCGGCCACCGCACAGAAGATGCGCAGCAGATGGAGGTTGATGTGCATAACCAAAATTCACCTTATCCTGAATTAAATGCATTAGATTTATATTAGACGGATGTTTATCCTCTGGCCAGGCGGAAACTCCACCCAAACCGGCAGTCGCCGCCAGGCCGGATGAGGAATCGATCCTTGACCCACACCCACGCGATCCCCGGCAGTCGCCCCTCCCTCGCCTCGAAGACGCGCTCCCGATGGAAGGGCGTGGCGCTCGCCGGCGCGATCGCCGTCGCCGGAATGCTCGCGGCACGCACCCCCTGGGCGCTGCACCTGGGTCTGAGCGCGTTGACGCTCGCCATCGTCTTCGGGCTGGTGGCCGGCAACACGTTCTTTCCGGCCATCGCGCTGCCGACGGCGGCCGGCGTGGATTTTTCCAAGAGCACGCTGCTGCGTCTGGGAATCATCCTCTTCGGACTGCGCATCACCTTCCAGCAAATCGAGGCGGTCGGCTGGTCGGGCGTGGTCATCGATGCATTGATGGTGGTGTTGACTTTCGCGATTGCCGTGCTGCTCGGCACCCGGGTGTTCCGGCTCGATCGGCAGACGTCCATGTTGATCGGCGCCGGCAGTGCGCTGTGCGGCGCGGCGGCGGTGTTGGCGACCGAGCCCGTGGTGCGGGCCGAGGCGCACAAGGTGTCGGTCGCCGTCGCCACGGTGGTCGTGTTCGGCACGATCGGCATGTTCGCCTACCCGCTCCTCTTTCCCTATCTCGGCATGTCCGAACACGCGTACGGCGTCTTCACCGGGTCCACGGTGCACGAGGTGGCGCAGGTCGTTGCGGCCGGCAGGAGCGTCAGCGAACCGGCCGCCGCCGCCGCGGTGATCGAAAAGATGCTGCGCATCATGATGCTCGCGCCCTTCCTCGTGGTGCTGTCCGGGTTCCGGCACGATGCGCACGGAGGGGCGCGTGCAGGGGCGCGTGCCGCGCGCGCGCCGATCGTCATTCCGTGGTTCGCGGTGCTGTTTATCGTGGCGAGCGCCGTCAATTCCCTGAACTTCCTGCCCCCGGCGCTGGTGTCCGTCCTGATCGACGCCGACACCATGCTGTTGGCGACCGCCATGGCCGCCCTGGGTCTGCGCACGCATGTGGGCGCCATCCGCCAGGCCGGCGTGCGTCCTCTGCTCCTCGCCGCGGCGCTGTTCGCCTTTTTGGTCGTCGGCGGCTACGCGATCAACCGGCTCGTGACCCAGCTATTGGCCTGAACCGGGCGGCCTGCCTGCGCCGGCCTGCCTGAGGCGGGCCGGCCCGCCGCTCAATATCTCGCATCCGGCGGTTTGCCGCCGTTCGGCCAGTCCTTGACCTTGTCCGGGAAGTTGGGCCGCTCCATGTGGCTGAAATACTCGGCCACGTCGATGGCCTCCTGATCCGTCAAGCCGCCTTGCCCCATCGGGAATTTCAGCGTGTTCGCGATGGGCATGTTGTTCTTGACGAATCCGGCGGCGGTGTACGTCCGGCCCATGCCCGCACCGATGTTGAAGCTCGCATCGCCCCACAGCGGCGGGAAAACCTGGGTGCCGTCGGCCTGCTTCAGCCCTTCGCCGTGGCTGCCGTGACAGATGGCGCATTGATTTTCATAGACCAGCTTGCCGTGGTCGGGATCCGGCACGAGCGTCGGGCCGAACTTGCCGACGCCGCGGCCCGGGATCGGCTCGTTCGTCTTGGTCTCGGCCTTCATCCAATCGACGTATGCGACCATGGCCTGCAGTTCCGGGGAGTTCTTCTCCAGCGCCTTGCCGTTCATGGAGCGTTTGAAGCACGCGTTGATGCGGTCCTTGAAATCGATGGTCCTGCCGGCGCGGGGTGCATACAGCGGGAACAGGGCGGAAATGCCGACGAAGGGCGAAGCCTTGGCCACCGTTCCGCCGTTGAGATGGCAGCTGGCGCAGGCCAGGCTGTTGCCCACCGCACCGGGAGCATGGTCCTTGGTCTCGATCATCAGCCGCATGCCGTCGACCAGCTGGCGCGCATTGGGACGCTCGAGCATCGACGCAAAACGCGGCACCGCGAACTTCGAGGGCGCCTCCGGCCCGAGGCCGAGGGTGTCGCGCATCGAGCGGATGGCGGCGGGGCTCACGGCGCCGCCCTGGTTGCCCCATCGCGAGCGCACGAAGGTGATGATTTCCGCGAGCTCCGCATCGGACAGGCTGCTGAAGTTCGGCATGGCGAAGGCCCGTGGATAGGCCTGAGTCGCGGCGCTATTCCAGCCGCTCAGGACGACGTGGATCACGGACGTGGGGTCCGCGGAGAGGATGGAGCGGTTCTGCGCCAAGGGGGGGAAGAAGTCGTCGATGCCGCGACCGTCGAGGCGGTGACACGCGGAGCAGAACTGCACGTACCCGAGGCCGCCGCGCGTCGCAAACAGGCCCTCGGCCGTGCCGCGCCCGCCGGTCGATCCGTTCGCCTCGGCCGGCGAAGCGGCCGGGTGGGACGACAGTGAGGTCAGATACTCGGCCATGGCGGCGAGATCGTCATCCGAAAATTGCTGCGTGCTGAAATGCACCACCTCGGCCATGCTGCCGTAGGCGGCCGCATGGCCGTTGCGCCCCGTCTTCAGGAACCGGGCGATGTCGGGCGCGGACCAGAGCTCGCGCAGCGAGGGCGCGTGCCACGCATCGACGGTCGCGCCCGACAGGTAGTCATTGCCCGACGAGCCGTCCGCACTCGTGGCCTTTTCCTGGTACGCGATGCCGCGCGGGGTGTGACAGGCGCCGCAATGTCCCGGTCCTTCGATGAGGTACGCGCCGCGGTTCCAAGCCGCCGACTTGCCCGGGTCGGCCTTGAATGCCTCGCGATCCGCGAACATCGCGTTCCACACCGACAAGCCGAAGCGCATGCCGAAGGGCCACCGCAGATCGTTGTCCTGGTTGGCCCGGCTCACCGGGGCCACGCCGTGCATGAAATACGCATACAGCGCCCGCATGTCGGGCTCGGTGATCTTGGCAAAGGAGGTGTACGGCATGACCGGGTAGAGGTTGTGGCCGTCGGCGGCCACGCCCTCGCGCAGCGCCCTGTCGAACTGCTCGAAGGAGTAGCGGCCGATGCCGGTGGCCGCATCCGGTGTGACGTTGGTGGAGTGGATGATCCCGAACGGCGTGGCGAGACCGAGGCCGCCCGCCATGGGCCGGCCGCCCGGCGCGGTGTGGCACGCCGCACAGTCGCCGAGGTGGGCGATGTATCCCCCGCGTTCGATTGCATCACCGGCGGCCGGCGCGGCGTCGGGCGCCGCCCGTACGGGCAGGGACGCCCACACGAGCAGCGCGCAGATCAGGGAGGAGCGGATCGGTGAGGATGCCATGGCAGGGTCCGCGATCAATTGACCGGATCGACGGCGTAGTGCTCCCGCGCCTGCAGGTAGGCGACTTCGGCGAAGCCGGAGGGCACGATGTCGGCGTCGGTCACGTGGTACAAGGTGTGGAAGTCGATACCCTGTTCGGCCAGGGAGTTGCCGCAGACCTCGAACCGCACGCCGCGGCTTCGCAGCAGGTCCAGCTGCTGCTTGGTGGCATCGTCGGGATTCTTGAGCAGCGTCAGTCCCTTCGCATAGAGGACCACCTTGATGGTGAAGCGTCCCTTCCAGGCGTCCGCGGCCTTCAACGCATTGCCGATGTTGCGCAGCTTCATGCCTTGGAGCCCCTTGTCGTCACCCGTCAGGGCCACGACGATCTTGACGTCGCCATACGGGGCGTGTTGGATGTTCGGCTTGACGTACGCCGACGGTGCGGCCGCGGGCGTCTCTTCGGCGCCGACGGCGGCGGATGCGAGCATGGCGCCAAGGAGGCACGCCAGCAGCGCGGAGGGGGTGGGGTGGGTGAACTGCATCGTGGTCTCCGGAGGTTGGGTCGCGATCGATTTGAAAAAAAATTGGCCGATGCGGTGGGTCATCGACTCTCGGCATACGCCTTGAAGCCGTAATGTTCGAAGATCGCCGTTGCGGCGGGCGACCGCAGGAATTCCACCCATTGCCGGGCGGCCTTCGGGTGGGGCGCGGCTTTCATCACGGCCGCCGCGTAGATCGCGGTGACGTTCTGAATCTGCGCAATCGCCACCTGCGTGAGCGGGTTGCCCGTCTCCTCCTGAAACACGGCCTCGGACTGCCAGGTGACTCCGGCGTCCGCCCGTCCCAGCATCAGGAACAAGGGCGACTGACGATGATGGATGCGGGTCAGCAGCGTCTCGCCGTTGCGCACCTTGGTCTCGTACACGGCCTTGACCAGCTCCTCGCCCCCCGCCTTCGCCAGGCTGAGCTTGATCTGGCGGCCGATTCCTTCGTAGGCCGGGTTGGGCATGACCAGCCGGACACCGGGCTTTCCCAAATCCGCGAGACCCTGGATATGGGCGGGATTGTCCTTGGGGATCATGATGGTCAGCGTGTTGGTGACGTAGCGAACGGCGGGGCCGACGGCCTCGCCGTCCTTGATCAAGCCGTCGACGCGGTTGAGCCCTGCGGCGTAGACGTCCGCATGGACGGTCCAGGTCATGTTGCCCACCGTGATGGTGCCGTGCTTTTTGATCTGTTCGACCAGCAGGCCGGGCGGGATCGTTTCGTAATAGATCTTTCCCGCGAGTTCGGGGTGCTCATCGGTGAACCGTGCGACCAAGGGTGCCATGGCGAAAAAATAGTTGCCGCCCACGAAGAGGGCGAGTCTGGCCGTCATCGGATCGCCGTGAAAGTCCGGCAGGTTGTCCACCTCCGGCACGGTGAATTCGAGACCGCGCTCCTGCACCGGATCGTTGGTGCCGTGGCTCCACGGGGGGAAGTATTTCACCGCCGGATCGGTCTCGGCGGGTGCCGCCGCCGCGCCGAGCAGGGCGCAGGCCACGGCGGCCGCCGACAGCACGCGCGGCATCATGGGGTGGAACGAAGTCATGGCATCTCCCGATGGTGAAATCTCATGGCGAAGCGTCCGGCTCCTAAGGCACGGCGACGGCGGGGCGGCCCTCGGCCGACCACCTGAGCATCGAACCGTCGTACAGGGCGGCGGCGTGATTGCCGAGCAGCTCGCTGGTGATGAACCAGGCTCCCGCGGCCAGGTGGCCCGTGTTGCAGTAGGCGATCAAGGGCTTCTCCGGCTGCACACCCAGGGAGCGGAAAAGATAGCGGTATTCCGCGGCGCTGAGAAACCGCTGCGAACTCCCCACCGGCCGGGCATGCAGCTCCGCCGGGAAATCGATCGCCTTGCCGATGTGGCCCGCTTCCGCGACCGCCGGCTTCCTCTGCAGGCCGTAGTAAAACGCGGCCGGCCGCGCATCGATCAGCTGTACGCCGTTGTCGGCCGCCATGGCGACCTGCGCACTGTCGGCCAGCAGCGCGGTGCGCGGCGCGCCGGCATGCCAGTCCCCCGCGGGCACACGGCCTCCCGGCGGTGCGCCCGATTCCACCGCGCGCCCTTCCTCCAACCAGCGGGCCATGCCGCCGTCCAGAATGGCGAGCGCGTCGTCGCCGTAGTATTTGATCGACCAATAGGCCCGCGCGGCCATGTCGAGGTCTTCCGGAGCGGTGGCTTGCGTCGTGATCACGATCGGCTTCCCGGCGGGCACGCCGGCGGCGCGCATCAGCGCTTCGAACCGGACGGCGTCGGGCAGCATGCCGGAGATCCGCCGGCCGTCGATCACCCGGTCGGTGCGCATCCTTGCAAACTCGATCATCAACGCCCCCGGGATGTGTCCACCGGATTCGGCGGTGAAGCCGGCCGGATCGTCCCGCACATCGAGCACGACGACCTCACCCCGGTGCGCCTCGAGCCACGCTGGCGTCACCAGCGGACCCGGCAGGCCGGCGGCCGGGGTGGGCGCGGCCATCCCGGCGGACAGGACGGCGGCGCCTAGCCAGACGAGCGGCAGCCTCATGACGCAGCCCGTTCGCGAGGGGAGCCCGCCGGTTCGCCCAGCGCCAGCGGAACAGCACTGAGCAGATGAATGCGCCGGTCGGCGAGGCGTCGTTGCACCACGCCCTCGCGTCGCCACCCGGCGACCTTGAGTTCCCGAAGCCGCAGGACGCTGCGGATTTCCGCCGGAAAGAGTCGCAGCAGCAAGCCGATCCAGCGCTCTGCGCCGCTGTCCGGGCGGGTGGCGCGGTGCGCGAAGCGATTCAGTTCGCCGCGGATGAATGCCGCGGAACGCCACCGGCCGGCGGTGACCCAGAGATTGGTGGTGAACAGGCGCAGCGGCGCGCCGTTTGCGTCGACGCCGATGCCGGCGAGGTGCACGTAGGAATCCACCGGGTCCTCCCCTCGCCGGCGGCGCGCACGGCCAAAGAGGTGAAAGTGACCGTGTTCCCGGGTGGGCGACGCCGGCGCATCGTGCGAGTGATAAAAATAGCCCAGACCCTCGCCCACCCGGTTGATGCCGGGCTGGGGAAATTGATGGAATACCGGCGGCGCCCGGCGCGAACCCACGATCGCCGCCAACGGGTTGACGTTGCGCGCCGCCAACGATCGGACGTAATCGATCGCCTGCGCCACGGCGGCCGGTTCGCGCACAGGGTCTCGGGGCGAATGCGCGGCTTCACGCATGGCGTTCAACGCATGGGCGCAGCCTCACGACCTCGGCGCTCCGGCCGGCGCGCAGGGATTGACCGGCTTCGCCGGGGCACACGGATTGGCCGGCGGTCGGGGCTTGCCCGAGACGCATTTTTTCTTCGCCGGAGCGCACGGATTGGCCGGCGCACAGGGATTCTTCAGCGATGCCGGCTGCTTGGCGCAGGGCGCGTCCGCCGCCTTCGCGGGCAGCACCGGCGCGGTGGCCGCAAGCAGCAGCGCGAGTGCCGACAGGCCTGCCGCCCGGGAGTGACGCCTGCGGGCGCGGGTGTGTGTCATCGGATCGCCTCCTTCGTGGTGGCCGGGGGGATGCCGGCCGGGCGGCTGCCGCGTTGGCCGCGGGCCAGCACGACATTCACGGCGGCCGCTATGGCCGCGAGGATCGCGATGATCGCCCAAGACGGCAGATGCAGCATGGCCGGAAGCGTCGACTCCGGCAGAGGCACGGCTGAGTCCATCCATGAACCGAGGCGCTGATAGGCGCCCGCGAACAGCAGCGTGCCGGTGACGAGACCGGCGAAAAAGAACAGCCCGTCGATCCGGCCGCTCGCCGCCGCGACCACCGACGTTCCGGGACAGTAGCCGCCGACGGACATGCCGATCCCGACGAAGCCGCCTCCCGCGAGTGCCGCCCAGACATACGCCTCCGGGATGAAGGTGGCGACGGCGGGCAATGCGCCGATCGCATCCAGGACCCACAGTCCGGTTGCCGCGACCAGGATGGCGGTGAACATGACGTTGAAAACGGTCCAGTCCGTAAGGCGCAACTGGCCCGTGAGCTTGCAGCCGTCGCCGAGGCCGCCGCGCTGCAGGATGAAGCCGAAAATGCCGCCGAGCACGAGACCCGAACCGGGGCCGACGAAATTCAGCGGCAGGCTCATCGCCAGAATCTCCGCAACGCGAAGCCGGCGGCGATTCCCGCGGCGAAAAAGCCCAGGAGGAACACGAAGCCCGCGACGGCGAGAGTGGCCGAGCCGGACAGGCCCAGGCCGCTCGTGCAGCCCGCGGAAACGCGCGCACCGAAGCCCGCGAGCAGGCCGCCGGTGAGTGCGAGTGCCAGTCGGGCGGCGGCCCGCAGGCGGGTCGGGCCGTCGATGTGCCAGCGGAACCGGCCCGACACGAGCGCGCCGATGAGACCGCCCACGGCCACGCCCGCGACCTGCCAGCTGATCCACACGTCGAGCGGATTGCGGCCGTCCTCCAGCATCGGACCCAGGTAGTGATTGGACGCGGCGAGAGACGGGGAGGCGAGGGCTGCGGCCTTCGCCGCGAGCGCGGTCGTGAATCCCGACGCGCCCAGCCCGTGGCCCGTCACGACGAAGGTCGCGAGCAGGGTGAGCCCCAGGGCGACGCCCGCGAGATGGGCGTTCCAGTACGAGCGCACGGCCGACGTCATGGCCGGCACCCGTCGAAGTGGCAAACAAACCCCCCGCTCATCGACGCGCCCCCCGCTCATCGACGCGACCGCGATCGCGTTTACATTACAGGTTTCTTATATAGGAGTTCTCTCAATTGTCAATGCCGGGCGCGGGCGGTGGAGGACGCCGAAATGCTCTAAGATCCGGGCCATGACGGGCAAACACGGCGCGGTCAATGTCACGGCTCAGCTGACCAAGCAGGCGGACAAGGCCGCGCATTTCCTGCGCGTGTTGTCCAACCGGCATCGGCTGCGGGTGCTCTGCCTGCTCCTCGACGGTGAGTTGTCGGTCGGCGAGATCAACGCCTCGATCAAGGTCAGCCAGGCCGTGCTGTCACAGCATCTGGCGGTGCTGCGCGACAATCATCTCGTGCACACCCGGCGTGCCGCGCAGACCATCTTCTACTCCGTGGCGCCGGGCCCCGTCGGCGGCGTGATCATCGCCCTGCACGACGCCTTTTGCCGGCAGGACAAGGACCGGCCGACGGACCGGGAACATGCCCCGGCCGGTGCGCGACCTCGGAAATCGCCGCGGGTCGTGCGTGCGTCGGCAGGCTCCTGACTAGGCCGACTGCGCCGCGCCGCGGTGGCCGCCGACGTTCCAGCCGCTGCGCCGCAGGAATTCGATCGTGGGCCGCAGCATGCCCGCAATCTGCAGGCGGCGGACCGGATTTGCGAGCGCCCGGTCGCGCCATTGCCGGGCGGGGAACAAACCCGCCTGCGCGTACACGGCCGGCGGCGGAAAATACACGTAGCGCGCGTACAGATCGATGGCGAGGGAGAGAGGCGGGGACAGCAGCGCCCGCCGCCAGGGCGCGCAGTCGCGCGCCGCTTGCCGGCAGCGCTCGCGGGCGTACGCGGCATGCGCGGCTTCGTCGTGGATGTGGATCTGGGCGATGCGGTAGACCACCGCGCTGAGCGTGGCGTCCTCGATGCCGCGCCGCAGCCGGCGATTGAGGCGGTCGGGGAGTTCCTCGCCGACGACGACCATCGCCCAGAACAGCGCCGAACCCGTCGGCAGCAGCCGACCCAGCGCATCGACCGCGCGCGCCCCGACGCGGCGATCCTTGTGGATTTCGAGGCGGCTGCGGCGCAGCAGTTCCACGAACATCAGACTGTGTCCCGCCTCTTCACGCACTTCATGAAGCAGATGCGCCTGGGTGGCGGCATCGTCGCTGCGATGGGCGAGCTGCGCCAGGCGGGCGATGAACTGCGACTCGAGCCACAATCCCGCCTGCAGCAGGTGCGCGTACTCCAACTGCGACAGCAGCTGCCGCCTCTTGAGGGGCAGGCTCTCGAATTCCGGCACGCCCGAGAGCGACAGGGCGGACGGCGGCAGCCACCAGCAGTCGCGATCGACCGCGTGCCACGCGATGCGCGCGAGCGGGTCGTCGTACCGCAGATTCGCTAGTTCCGTTAGGCTGGACATGACGGGCCCTCCACGGGAGAAACGCAGTGCGGTTGGATCTCTTCTACGAGCTCAGCCTGCCGGCATGGCAGGAGCGGGACGAAGCGCAGCTCTATGCCGATGCGCTCGCGGAGATCGAACTTGCGGACCGGCTGGGTTTTCACGGTGTATGGCTCGTCGAACATCATTTGATGCAGGGCTATTCGCATCTGTCCAAACCCGACCTGGTGCTCGCGGCGCTCGCGCAGCGGACGTCGCGGCTGCGGCTCGGACTCGGCGTGATTCCGCTGCCCTTGCATCATCCGCTGCATGTCGCGGAGCGGATCGGCACGCTCGATCTGTTGTGCGGCGGAAGACTCGAGGTCGGCATCGGGCGCGGATTCTCGCCCGACGAATACCAGGCGTTCGGCGTGGACATGGCACACAGCCGGGAACTCGTGGATGAATCGCTCACGATCCTGCGCGCCGCGGCCGGCGGCACGCCGTTCGACCATCACGGCCGTCATTTTCACCTCCAGGGCGTCACCGTCACGCCGCGTCCCCTGCAGCGCCCCCATCCGCCGCTGTGGACGGCCGCGGTGAGCCCGGATACATTCGAATGGGCCGCCAGCGAAGGGTTGGGGGTGCTCGCAGGACCGTTCAAACCGTGGTTCATGGTCGCGGCCGACATCCGGCGCTTTCAGGCCGCCTGGCGGCACGCCGCACCGCTGCGGATCGCCATGACCGTCGGCATGCTGTGCCTCCGCGACGGCGAGCGGGCGCGCTCGCTCGCGGGCCCGGCTCTGCGCTGGTCGTACGGCGAACTGCTGCGCGTCACCGCGCCCGTGCTCGAGCGGCTGCTGCCGGGCTACGAACATTTTCACGAGCTTGGGCGGTTTCGCCGGCTGTTCGCCTGGGGCGCACGCCTGTCGCTGCTCGAGCTCGCCGGACTCGCCATCGTCGGGACGCCGTCCCACTGTCTGTCGCGCATTCGCCGGCTGCGCAAGGCGGGAGTCACGCATCTGTTGTGCTCCATCGGGGCCGGCGCGCTGCCGACCGGGGTTGTGAGGGAGTCCCTCGAGTGCATCGCCGCCGACGTGCTGCCGGCACTTGCAGGCGACTCGAGCCCGTGATCGAATGTCTCTCCCATGGGACGCACCGGATGCGCTTGATCGACGAATTGGAACGGCACCTGGCGGCCGGGCCGGGTCTGTTTCGCGCACAGTTGCTGCGTGAGGACCTCGGGCGCCTGCGCAAACTCGAGGAGCTGGCGCGCGCGACGCTCGATGCCGGGGCCTATCGGAGCGCCGGGCGGCGCCTCGGCTGGACCACGCAGGACGCGCGCACCGGCGAACTCGGCCAGACGCTCGACCGCTTTCTCGAGGCGGTGCGGGCCGCGGTGGCCAATCCGGCCGGGGAAGCCGAGGGTCACGCGAGCGAGGCCTGGCGTGAGCTGACGCGGCTGCGGCTGGAAACCTTGGTGGGCTGTCTGTCGACGCCGACCCCGAAGCTCGACGACTGAAAGCTCTTGCTGCCGGCGGCATCGCGCTTCATCCCGCGGCGCCGGCGGCTTCCCAGTACGCCGGGGAGGAGATCCAGCCGCGGCGCAACGCCGTGATACCGGGCTCATCGCCGGCCGCCTGCAGCGCGCGGCGACGGCGCAGGGCGCGCGCGTAGGCGTTGTCGTACAAGGCGGCGAGTTCCTCTTCGTAGTCGTCCGCGCCGGCCGCCCGACCGCTCAACCAGGCGGCGGCCGCGGCGCCCGCCAGCGCGCCGGATTGGACGGCCGACTCGATGCCCGCGCCGGTCACGGGGTTCGTCAATCCGGCGGCGTCGCCCACCAGCAACACCGGCACGGCGCCGAGGCGGCCGATCGCGCGCAGCCGGCCGCCGACGGGGATGAGACCTCCCGTCAGGTGACCGGGCGCGCCGCGGCCGAGCC
>JBBIKV010000088.1:0-16676 GCA_037445285.1 Nevskiaceae bacterium
GACCGGCGCAACGCCTATTATTTCCAGCTGATCCAGTCGCTCGCGCGGCACGCGAGATTCGACATCGAGGCGCCGTTCGAGAGCCTGTCGCCGGGCGTGCAGCAGCTCGTGCTGTTCGGCAGCGCCGAGGAACAGATCGAGTTCAAGTACCTCGACGGCAAGGGCGGAACCGTCAAGCGCAAGCACACGTTCGAGGGCATCGTCAAAAATCTCGAGCGGCGCTACAAGGAAACGGAGTCCGCGACGGTGCGCGAGGAATTGGCGAAGTACCGCTCCGCCCGCGCCTGCCCGGAATGCGGCGGGACGCGGCTCAATCGCGCGGCCCGTAACGTGTTTGTCGACGGCCGGAGCGTCCCCGAGGTGTCGTCGCTGTCCGTCGAGCGGGCCATCGCCTTCTTCGCGCAGCTCGCACTCAATGGATGGCGCGGAGAGATCGCCGTCAAGATCGTCAAGGAAATCGCCGCCCGCCTCGGATTCCTCGGCAACGTGGGTCTGGGCTACCTCAGCCTCGACCGCAGCGCCGACACGCTGTCGGGCGGCGAGGCGCAGCGCATCCGGCTGGCGAGCCAGATCGGCTCGGGCCTGGTGGGGGTCATGTACATCCTCGACGAGCCCTCCATCGGCCTGCATCAGCGCGACAACCAACGGCTGCTCGACACGCTGGTCAATCTGCGCGACCTCGGCAACACCGTGATCGTGGTCGAACATGACGAGGATGCGATCCGGCAGGCCGATCATGTCGTCGATCTCGGGCCCGGAGCCGGTGTCCACGGCGGCAGGATCGTGGCGCAGGGCACGGCGGCAGAGGTCATCGCCCACCCGGATTCCATCACGGGCCAGTATCTCAGCGGGCGCAGGCGCATCGAAATCCCGCGGCTCCGCCGGGCTCCCGACCCGAAGCGGATGCTGCGGGTGACCGGCGCCACGGCCAACAATCTGAAGAACGTCACCGCCGAGTTCCCGCTCGGCCTGATGACCTGCGTGACCGGAGTGTCGGGATCGGGAAAATCGACCCTCGTCAACGATACGTTGTTTCGTGCCGTGGCCACCCAGCTCAACCATGCGTCGGCCGGCACGGCGCACTTTGACCGCATCGAAGGCCTCGAATTCATCGACCGCGTCATAGAAATCGATCAAAGCCCCATCGGCCGCACGCCCCGGTCCAACCCCGCGACGTACACCGGCCTGTTCGCGCCAATCCGCGAGATCTTTGCCGCCGTTCCGGAATCCCGGGCGCGCGGCTACGAAGCGGGCCGGTTCAGCTTCAACGTCAAGGGCGGACGCTGTGAAGCCTGTCAGGGCGACGGCGTCATCAAGGTGGAGATGCATTTCCTCGCCGACGTCTACGTACCCTGCGACGTCTGCAAGGGAAAGCGCTACAACCGCGAGACGCTCGAGATCCGCTTCAAGGGCCGGAACATCCAGGAGGTCCTCGACATGACGGTCGAGGACGCCCTGCCGTTCTTCGCGGCGGTGCCCACGGTGCAGCCCAAGCTGCAGACGCTGCTCGACGTCGGCCTCTCCTACGTGCGCCTGGGACAGAGCGCCACCACGCTGTCCGGCGGCGAGGCGCAACGCGTCAAGCTCTCCAAGGAGCTCTCGAAGCGCGCCACCGGCCGCACGCTCTACATCCTCGACGAGCCCACGACCGGATTGCACTTCGCGGACATCGCTCAGCTGTTGGCGGTGCTGCATCGTCTGCGCGATGAAGGCAACACCATCATCGTCATCGAGCACAATCTCGACGTCATCAAAACCGCCGATTGGGTGGTGGATCTGGGCCCGGAGGGCGGCGACGGCGGCGGCAGGGTCATCGCCACCGGCACCCCGGAGCAGATCGCGGCGAACAAGGCGTCGTACACCGGACACTACCTGCAGGCCACGCTTGCGCAACGGCCGGCGCAGCCGGCGCTGCCCGCAAGGCGCAAGCGCGCGTGAACACGCCGTGGTTTTTGTTCCTCGCGGCGCTGCGCTTCATGACGCGCCGGGCACCGAGTCGGGACGACGCGTCCCGGTCGATGCCGCATGCGGCCACGCGCTTTTTTCCGCTGATCGGCATTCTGAGCGGCCTGCTCGCCGGCGGCATCTACTGGCTCGGCGCGCAGCTCTGGCCGACCAGCGTCGCCGTCGTGCTCTGCATGGCCGCGACCTCGCTGGCCGCGACCTCACCGGCCGCGGGCGAGGCGCGAGACGCGCGGCTCGGCGCCGCGTACGGCATGTTGTCGCTGCTCGTCAAATACAACGCCTTGATGGCGCTGACGGCCGCCACCGGCCCGATTCCCCTGCCCCCCTACCTGACGCTGGGTCTCGTCATGATCGCCGGACAGGCGGCCGCGGGTAGCCTGGTCGTTTCCCTGCTGACGGGCGGCACATCCGTCGCACCGCGGGCCACGACCGGCGACCTCGGGGTCGCGTTGCTCATCGGCTTCCTGCCCGCGACGCTGCTCGGCATCCCGGGCCTCGCGGGACTCGTCTCGGCCATCGTCGTGCGCCTGATTCTGACCGCGGTCGTGCTGCCCCGGACCGCGCTCGAACCGCGCCTGCAATTGGACGTCACGCAGCAAATGACCGAGGTGAGTTTTTACCTGGGGGCCGTGGCGACCTGGAGATACGTGTAGGGATTCCCCACGCCCGACGGTTATCCTTGGCCACCGCGGTCATTCTCGCGTAATTTATGCGTCCCCGGCCGGGCGTCCCCCGACGATTCCGCCGCGTCACCTGAGGTCGTCATGTACAAAACCGCCTTGCTTTCGCTCATCGCCCTCTGCTTCGGGCTGTCCTCCGCCGGAATCGCCGGTGTCGCCGGTCCGCAGGCGGACATCCGCCGTCTCGAACGGGAGTTCAACGCGGCCTACGCCGCCAACGACCTCGACAAGTATTTCGGCTACTACGCCGACGATGCAGTCTTTTGGTTTCCCGAAGGCCGCACGGACGTGCCGGGCTATAGAAAGGAATGGAGCGATTTCTTGCAGGGCGGCGGCGCGATCAAGGCGCAATCCACCTCCGACATGCAGATTCACTTCAGCCCCCGCGGCGACACCGCCGTCGCCAGCTACGTGCTGCACCTGACCCAGCAGGAGGCCGACAAGAAGGTGCACACCGAAGATTGGCAGGAAAGCGACGTGTGGTTCAAGACCGACCGCGGATGGAAAATCGCCCACGTCCATTATTCCGCGGCGCCGGCACCGGCCAGGAAATAAGGCACGCCGGCGGTGCGGCACCCCCCCGTACGTTCCGCTGCGCCGTGCGTGGCAGGATGAGACGGCTGGCAGCGGTCGTCGCCCGCGGCTCGCTGGCGCTCCTCAAGCGGATGGATCCGGAGCGCGCGCATGATCTGGGCCTCGCGGGGCTCAAATTGATGGGACCCCTGTGGCGCCCGCCGTCCGTGCCCGAGCGCCTCGCGGTCGACTGCCTGGGGCTCAAGTTCGCGCATCCGCTCGGACTCGCCGCCGGTTTCGACAAGAATGGCGACTGCCTGGACGGCCTCGGCTCCCTGGGGTTCAGCCACATCGAACTCGGGACCGTGACTCCCCGGCCACAGCCCGGCAATTCCAAACCGCGCATGTTTCGGATCCCGGCGACCGGCGCGCTCGTGAACCGCATGGGCTTCAACAACAAGGGCGTCGATCACCTCGTGGAGCGCCTGAAGCTCAGCCGCTATGCGGGCATCCGCGGGATCAGCATCGGTAAAAACGCCGACACGCCGATCGAGCGCGCCGAGAACGACTACGTGGACTGCCTGCGCAAGGTCCACGCGCACGCCGACTACGTCGCCGTCAATGTCTCATCGCCGAATACCGCGCGCCTGCGCGAACTGCAGGCACGGGACGGCCTCGAGCGCATCGTCGGCGCGTTGCTGGAGGAGCGCGGCCGCCTGGAGCGCGGCCACGCCAGAAAGGTGCCGCTGCTCGTGAAGATCGCGCCGAATCTGGAGCCCGAACAGGTCGCATCGCTCGCCGCCACCCTGCGCTCGCTGCAGGTGGATGGCGTCATCGCCACCAACACCTCGACCGACCTCGCGAGCCTCGGTGCAGACTGGCCCGAGGCGCACCGGGGTGGCTTGAGCGGCGCGCCGCTGCATGCCTTGTCGCTGCGCATCATCCGCCAGCTGCGCAGCGAAATGGGACCGACGTACCCCATCATCGGCGTGGGCGGCATCGTCAGTGCCGGGCGGGCGCTGGCAACGTTGGACGCCGGCGCGGATCTGATCCAGATCTATACGGGTTTTGCGTATGCGGGCCACCGGCTGGTGGAGGATATACTCGCCGCCTTGATGCGGAGATCTCACGATGATATCGGATGACCTGGTGGACCGATTCCAGCGCGACGGGGCCGTGTGCCTGCGCGGGTTGTTGGGCGCGCGGGAGCTGGAGGAGTTACGCGCGGGCATCGACGCCAATCTCGCCGCCCCCAGTCCGCGCGCCAAGGTGGCGAGCGGCGCCGACGATCCCGGGCGCTTCATCGAGGATTTCTGCAACTGGCGGGAGAACCCCCATTACCGGCGGGTCATCACGGACACGCCGCTCGCCGCGGCGGCGGGCCGTCTGATGCAGAGTTCCACCGCGCGCCTGTACCACGATCACATGCTCACGAAGGAACCCGGAACCCGGCAGCCGACCCCGTGGCATCAGGATCAGCCCTACTACAACATCGAGGGCCGGCAGAACATCAGCTTTTGGATTCCGGTAGATCCCGTGAGCCGCGCGTCGACGCTCGAGTTCGTGGCCGGCTCGCACCGCGGCCCCTGGCTGATGCCGCGCTCCTTCATGGACTCCCAGGCCAAATGGTTTCCCGAGGGCAGCCTCGTCGACCTGCCCGACATCGAGTCGCATCGCGCAGATTTCCCGATTCTCGGATGGGAGCTCGAGCCCGGGGATGCGGTGGCCTTTCACATGCTCACGCTGCACGCCGCACGCGGTGTCGACGGCGGCCGACGACGGCGGGTATTTTCGGTGCGATTTCTCGGGGACGACGTCACCCATGCGCCGCGGCGCTGGAAGACGTCTCCGGAATTCCCGGGTCTGGCGGACGGGCTGCCGGCGGGCGCACCGATGGATCACCCGCTGTTCCCGATTCTGTGGCGAGCCTCGGGCGCGGAGGGCGAATCCCCCGCCCACGCCGGGTTTCAGGGCGGATCGATCGTATAACCCCTCGCCTGGAGTTTCTCGAGCAGCCCGCCCTTCTCCAGCAGCAGGTCGATGTTCACGACGGCCACGGTCACGCTGCCGGCGTCGAGATAGCGCTCCATGCGGTCGAGCCAGGTCCGGCGCAGCGTCGCGATGAGATCGCTGGCGCCCGAGCCCTCATCGAGCGCCGCGCGACAGGCGTCCACCTCCGGCGGCTCGTGCAGGCTCCCGATGCGCTCGAGGTTGCCGGTGGCCCACGCCTGGGCGCGATCCACCAACCGCGGCAGATCCTTCTCGATGGTGGTGAGGGACGCTTCGACGCAGGCGTTTTCAGTCGCCGGCGGCATGGTCTTCAGCGCGTCCAGGAAGTCGCGCACCCCGGCGATCTTCAACTCTTCGATGCGCACATGATGTTTGCCGGCCAGAGCGCGCACGGCCGCCCCCAGATCGAGGCGCGTCGACAACCCGACCTGATGAAAGGCCGCCTGCTGCAGGAACGCGCTCGCAATGATCGGCCGATACCGCTCCCACTTCTCGGGATCGTTCGTGTACTTCGCCCGCTGCGCCGCGAAGCGCGCGTGCAGAGCCGGCGGCATGACCTCTTTCAGCCGCTTGCCGCCGGGAAGCATCAACACGTCGCGCTCGGTGATGAGCAGCCACAGCACCCGGACGATGCCGATCTCGAAGGGCTTGGGGAGCAACACCTGGTTCGTGCCGTCGAGAACCTGCTCCAGCTGTTTGGAGCGCCAGGTAATCCCCTTGGGCAGCGGCGACATGCTGCCCAGGATCCACAGCTCTCCGGTTCCCCGGTGCACGTGCCACATCTCGGGCCCGGTGCGCTCCCCCGTGACCACGACATCCTCCAGCACCTGCGGCGGGGCCTGCGCCCGGCAGGCGCCGGCGAAACTCGAGGCGAGCAGGAATGCGGCGGCCATCGCGTTGGCCAGCCGCGGTCCCGGAAGCGCGGCGGAAAGGGTCGAAGCCATAGGAGCCCATTATGGCATCGGTCGGGACCCCTTGGCGCCGCCCGACCGCAATCCGCGTCAGCGCTTCGAGGTCGTCAGACTCTTGAGAAACTGGTAGTAGAATTCGACGCCGGTGTAATAGGACTCGACCGGCACCCGTTCGTCCCGGCCATGCATGCGCACATCGTCGTGGTCGATGGCGATGCCGGTGACGCCGTAGCTCGGAATGCCCGCCAACATCGTGTAGATGCTGTCCGACGCGCCCGTTTCCATGATGGGTATGATCGGCGTACCCGGCCACAGCTTGGCCACCACGCCGCGCAGCGACGCCATGAAGTCCGGACGCAGCGGCGGCGGCGCCATCGCCCTGCGGTCCGAACCGTGGTCCGTGAGTTCGCCCGAATCGCTCTGGTAGCGCACGGTCAGCGACGGATCGTTGAACAGTTTCACCAGCTCCAGCCGGATCTCCTCCTGGGAGTGACCGGGAAAGATGCGGCAGTTGACGTTCGCCGCCGCACGCTGCGGCAGGGCGTTCGGCGCATGGCCGGCGCTCATCATGGTCGCGACGCACGTGGTGCGCATCGTGGAGTTGTAGCGGGGGTCCGCGGACAGGCGCTGGATCGCCGCCGGGTCGGGCGGAGTGGCCAGGATGGCGCGGAAGTCCGCGGCCTGCTGACCCTTCGCGATTGCGGCCATCTGGGTGAAATACTCGCGGGTCACGGTGTTCAGTTCGAAGGGGAACGAGTATTTCTGCAGGACCGCGAGCGCGTCGGCGACGTGATAGATCGCATTGTCGGGTCTTGGCAGGGAGCTATGGCCGCCCGGATTGGTCGCCAGCACCTGGAAATCGCCGTACAGCTTTTCCGTGGCCTCGAACTCCATCGTCACGGGCCTGCCGTGATCGGACACGACCCCGCCGGAATCCGGATTCAGCGCGAATTCCGCATCGATCAGTTCGCGGTGATTCTTCAGCAGCCAATCCACCCCGTTCGAGTGTCCGCCCTCCTCATCGGCCGTCAGGGCGAGGATGATGTCCCGGTCCGGCACGAAACCCTCCTTTTTCAGACGGATGAGATCGGTGACGACGATGGCATCGCTCGACTTCATGTCCTGGGCGCCGCGCCCGTAGAAATACCCGTCCTTTTCCACGAATTGGAAGGGATCGGTGGTCCAGTCCTCGCGACGCGCCTCGACCACGTCGAGATGCCCGATGATGAGCAAGGGCCGCAGCTTCGATCCGGGCCTGCCCCGATAGCGCACGACCATGTTGCCCTTGCGGTCGTTCGGACCCTGCACCGTCACGTCGGCGGCGGGGAATCCCGCGTCGCGCAGACGCTGCGCCATTGCCTGCGCAGCCACGGTGGTGCTTCCGATAGAATCCGTGGTGTTGATCTCGATCAGCTGTTTGAAGATGTCGTGCGCGAGCGTGCGCGTGGCCTGATCGCCCGGTGCGGCGGCGCCGGCGGAATTCAGGAACACGATGCCGATTGCGGCGCAGGCCGGGAATGAGACGGAACGTATATGCTTCAAGAAGGGCCTCCACAGGCTTCAAAAACCCAGGATGTAGCGAATGAGTGCCAGAGTCAACCCAACGTCGGCAGGGCTTCGCGCGTGCTCGCTGCTCGCCGGAATCATGATCGCGGGCCCGCAGGTCCATGCACGGGCCGCGGCCCCGGCCGACGTGGTGTTGATCCACGGAAACATCATCACCGTCGATGCGGCGGACACCGTCGCACAGGCGCTCGCGATTCGCGACGGGAAGATCATCGCGGTGGGCACGGACGCCGACATGCTGCGGCTGGCGGGTCCGGCGACGCGGCGCCTCGATCTGCACGGCCGCACGGCGACCCCGGGCCTCATCGACAGCCATGCGCACATTGCCGAGGCGGGACTCGATGAGCTTTATCACGTGCACCTCGGCGACGTGACGACGATTCAGGAGGCCATGAGCAGGGTGCGCGCCGGGCTTGCGGCGCTCAAGCCCGGTGAATGGCTGCAGGGAGATGGCTGGGATGAAGGCAAGCTCGCGGAGCGGCGCTACCCCTCGGTCCGCGACCTCGACGCCGTGTCTGCGGACAACCCGGTCTGGCTGATGCACACCACGGGCCATTACGGAGTGGCGAACTCGGCGGCGCTGCGCCTGGCGAAGATCGACAGGAATACCCCGGATCCGCAGGCCGGCACCATCGACCGGGACTCCAGGGGTGTTCCCACCGGGGTCCTGAAGGAGGCGGCCATGGATGCGGTGTTGAACCTCGTGCCGCCGCCGACGCCTGCGCAGCGGCGCGCCGGCATCATGCACAGCATCGACCTCCTGCACCGGGAGGGCATGACGGCCGTCAAGGACCCCGACATCTCGCAGCCCGAATGGGATGCGTATGTCGCGCTGCTCCGCCAGGGAAAGCTCACGGAGCACGTCTGCGTGCTGTGGGACGCAGGCACCACCCTGGAATCGGCCCGCAAGGCCCTGCGGGCGATCTCGGCGCAGCCCAGGCCGCCGCAGTCCCTGGGCGACGGCGCGCTCCTGTCCTGCGGCGCAAAGATCTTCATGGACGGCAGCGGCGGCGCCCGCACGGCCTGGCTGTACGCGGACTGGAACGAGCAGTCCACCGAGGTGGATTCGGGCAACACCGGCTATCCGAAGACGGACCCCGAGGTCTATCGCGCCCAGGTGCAGCTGTTCCACCGGGCCGGCGTGCATGTGGGTACCCACGCGATCGGCGACCGCGCCATCGACTGGGTGGTGGACACCTACGCCACGGTGCTTGCGCAGACCCCGACCATGGGCCTGCGCCACAGCATCATTCACGCGAACATTCCCACCGATCACGCGATTCGCACCATGGCGGCGCTGGAGGCCCGGTACGACGCCGCCTATCCGGAGGTTCAGGCGCCCTTCATGTGGTGGATCGGCGATACCTACGCCGGCAATTTCGGACCCCGGCGTTCGCTGCGCCTGGTGCCCCTCGGCACGTTCCTGAAGCACGGCATCCACTGGAGCGGTGGATCGGACTACCCGGTCACGCCGGTGGATGCCCGCCACGGGCTCTGGGCGTCGGTTGAGCGCGAGACCCTGAAGGGAACGTACGGCACTCATCCGTTCGGCACGGAGGAAGCCGTCGGCGTCCACGCGGCCCTGCGCTCCTATACGATTTGGGCGGCACGCCAGCTGTTCCTGGAAACCCGGATCGGGTCCCTAGAACCCGGCAAGGACGCTGACATCGCCGTCTGGGACCGCGACATCTACCGCATCCCGTCGCAGGAGATCAAGGACCTCCGATGCGAAATGACACTGGTCCGCGGGGCGGTGGTCTACGACGCCGGCAATCCGTGAATTTCGCCCACGGCCGCCATCGATCGCGGGGCATAAATGTTAAGGTAGGGCCTCGAGCATCGGATCGAGCGTTTGCACGGGGATGTTGCCATGGGCGATAGGAAGGAGCGCGCAGTGCCGCGGGAAGCCGCCGAGGAGGCGGTGAGAACCCTGTTGAAATGGGCGGGCGACGACCCGGACAGGGAGGGTCTGCGGGACACCCCCAAACGGGTGGTCGATGCCTACGCCGACTGGTTCTCCGGGTATTCGAGTGATCCCGGGGAATATCTGCGGCGTACCTTCGAGGAGGTCGATGGCTACGACGAGATGGTGATGCTGCGCGACATCGCGTTCGAATCGTTTTGCGAACACCACATGGCGCCGATCATCGGACGTGCCCATGTGGGCTACCTGCCGACCGACCGCGTGGTCGGCATCAGCAAACTAGCGCGGGTCGTGGATGGATTTGCGCGTCGTTTCCAGGTTCAGGAGAAGATGACCGCGCAAATCGCCGCGTGCATCAACGAGGTCCTGAAGCCGCGCGGCGTCGGCGTCGTGATCGACGCGTCCCATCAATGCATGACCACCCGCGGCGTCCACAAGCTGGGTGTGTCGATGGTGACCAGCAAGATGCTGGGCTCGTTCCGGGCGGATCCGAGCACCCGCGCGGAGTTCCTGCGCTTCATCGACATCGAAGGAAACCGGCGCGGCTGAAGACGCGCGCCTAGTTCCGCCGTCGATCCACCGCCGGCATGGTTCGCGGAGCCACGAGATCGATCGAAAAGCTGTACTTGTGCCGCTCACCGGGCTGCAGGGCGCCGACGCCCACGACCTGCCTCGCCACCTTCTCGCCGCGCTCGTTGGTGATGGAGATCACGACGCAGTATTCGCATGGCTCGTCGCGCGCCGGATGTTGGATCGTGCCCTCGATCCGCATCGCCGGCACGCCGCGGCTCTCCGGCTCGGCACTCCCGGAATTGAAGCGCAGATGATGCTGGCAGCCGGGACAGATGCTCGCGCTTTGCAGTACCGTCGCCTTGCAGTGCGGACATATGCGCGTGGCGCCGAGAGTGCCCGGTCGGGAGCCGATCATCGGGAGCCTGTCTAGGGCTTGCCGAGCGCCGACCCGGAGGCGGTCGGTACGCCGGTCGCCGTGCCGGTCGCCGTCGTGAGGCCCGTCGTCGCCTTGGGCGCCTTCTCGTCGACCCAGCCGAACTCCACGTGGCCGCGCATCCGGGATCCCGCCGCCACGGTGATCGATCCGGCCTTCACGTCGCCGACGATGACGCCGCCCTCCAACACGTCCACGCGCTTTGCGGATTCGATGTTGCCCTGCAGTTCGCCGCCGACGACCACGATCCCGGCCAGCACCTGGCCCACCAGGTGGGCGCCCGGTTCGATGTTGAAATTGCCGTCGATGCGGACGTCGCCCTTGAATCGCCCGGCGATCTTGACGTTTCCCGTGCCCTCGATCTTGCCCTCGATGGACAGATTCGCGGCGATGATGGACTCGCCGCCCTGCACCTGTTCACGGGGAGCGGGCCGGCGGGCGGCGGTGGCGGTCGGAGACGGATCGCTGGAGCCGCGGGGCTCGGCGCGTTCAGCCATGCCCCGATCCGGGGGTGGTGGTGGGGCGACATTGCCCGGTGCCGAGGGCGTGGGGGTTTCTTTCCAAAGTGCCATGACGTGTCTCCCGTGTGAGATTTCAAAGCGTACACGCTAACGCCCGAGAATGTCATCGGGCGACTGTCTTATATTGGAGACGGTCGCGTACCGGAAGCGGACCCGCGACCGGATCGCGAAGACCGGCCGCGCGCGGGACTTGGACTATAATGGCCGCCTCCACATCACGGGGCCTGCCCTTGTTCCAAACACTCAGCCGCCTGGATCCCGACGCGATACTCGGATTGATGGCGAAGTTCCGGTCGGACCCCTCTGTCGACAAGGTCGATCTCGGGGTCGGCGTGTTCCGCGATCCGAGCGGCAACACCCCGGTTCTCGATTGCGTACGCCGCGCGGAACGGACGATTCTGGCGACCCAAACCACGAAATCATACGTCAGTGCGGCGGGGCGCGAGGAATTCAACGACGCGGTGGAGGACCTCATACTCGGCACCGCGTCGGCGGCGCGTCGGGATCGGCGGGTGCGTACCGTCCAGGCGCCGGGAGGCTGCGGAGCCTTGCGGGTCGGCGCCGAACTCGTTCGCGCGGCGGCTCCGGGGGCGACGGTCCATGTGAGCGATCCCACGTGGGGAAATCATCTACCCCTGCTGGGCAGTTCCGGCCTGCGGCTCGCCCGCTACCCCTACTACGACCCGGCGGGACGGATGCTGACGTTCGATGCGATGCTGCAGACCCTGGACCGCGCCGAAGCGGGCGACGTGGTCCTGATTCACGCCTGTTGCCACAATCCCTCGGGGGCGGACCTGTCGCTGGATCAATGGCGGACCTTGATCGCGCAGTTGCAGCGTCGGCGCCTCGTGCCGTTCCTGGATCTTGCGTATCAGGGATTCGGGAAGGATTTGAACGCCGATGTGGCCGGGGTGCGCCTCGTCGCCGAACAGCTGCCCGAAGTGCTGATCGCGACCTCCTATTCCAAGAACCTCGGATTGTATCGGGAACGCGTCGGGGCCTTGATCGTCGTCAGCGACGGTGAGGCGCGAGCCGAGGCGGTGCGCAGCCACGTCCTGCAGATCGCCCGCAGCATCTATTCCATGCCTCCGGATCACGGCGCCGCCATTGCCGCCTGCATTTTCGCAGACCCGGCGTTGCGCGAATCCTGGGTCGCGGAACTCGCGACGATGCGCGATCGCATCACGGCCATGCGCGCCCTGCTGGCGGATCACCTGAAGGCGGCGACCGGAACCGAACATTTCGATTTCATTCGTTCGCAGCGCGGCATGTTTTCACTGCTCGGGGTGTCGCCGGCCGTCGTCTTGCGCCTGCGCGAGCAGCATCACATCTACATGACGGCCGACAGCCGCATGAACTTGGCCGGCATCATGCCGCACAACGCGGCCTACGTGGCGGAGGCGGTCGCCGCGGCGCAATGCTGCGCAGTAGGGGCGGCGCGCACGGGTTCCTGACGGCCCGGGTGCCGGCGCTCATGCTCCCAAGGCGTTGCTGAGGGCGGCAACCTCGACGTCGCATTCCTGCATCACGGCGGTGATCTTCTCGTCGGTCAGGCCGAGGCGCTGCGCCGCGGGGAGGTCCTGTAGTAGCCCCCGCAGGCGTTCCGACTCCGTCGCCACCGCGTCGGGCGGCCGCGAGGCCATGATGATGGCAATCGCGATGACGTCACGCAGGTCCGGATCGCCCGGTTCGTCGCGGTCGTGGTCGTTCTGATCGCCGACCGCCGCCGCCATCTCCTCGGAGAACTCCCAGTTCTCGAGAATGGCCTTGCCGATGGAGGCATGCCAGTCGCTGATGATCGAGTCCAGCATCTCGCTGTCCGCGAACAATTCGGGATGATTGATGGCGCGTGTCAGCACATAGAGCTTGCCGATGCCGTGCATCATGCCGCCCAGCATCGCTTCGTCGGGACCAATCTTGGAGCAGGTCCGCGCCAGCACGTACGCGAATGCGGCAACCAGCGTACTGCGGTGCCAAAGATCGTCCAGATAATGCTCCAGACCCTTGAGCTTGTTCGCATTGCGGATCTGCGCCATCGCAAAGGAAATTGCGGCGCTGCGCACCATGTTGTAGCCCAGGCGGTTGATGGCCGTTCGCAGATCCGCGACCGCCCGCCCGCTGCGGTTCAAGGACGCGGAATTCGCGATCCGCATCAGTCGGGCGGCGAGCGCCGGTTCCGAACCCACCACCCGGACCACTTGGTCGATCGAGGATTTCGGATCCGACAGGACGCGGCGAACGCGGACCGCAATCTCGGGAAACGAAGGAAGATCCACCTTGCCGGCCGACAGCTCGGAAGCCAGCGAACGGACGAATTCGAAAGCCGTGGCCGACGGGTTTTCCAACTGGGTTGTCGTCACATTCGCACTCGCTGGTTAGGTCTCAGACCCGGCCCCTGCAGCCTCTGCCGTAGCCTCAAGTACTTGAGTCGACCGGGCCGCCCCATACTTGAGTGGCTGGCGCGCGAATTCACCCCATTCGGACCGCGGCGATGCCCCGAGCCGCGGATTGATCATAATGCCGGGGAAGTCCGCCGCCGCGGCGCCTGACGATCAACGGGAACGAATCAGCGGGCCGGCCGGGCGCGGCTCGTAAACCGCTGGCGCACCTCGCCGTTGCGGGACCGCTCGACGAACTGCCGGTCACCGTAGGTCGCGAGCACGCGCCGCCAGAAAGCGATGGACGCCGGATTGCGCTGATACTCGACGATCTCCCATTCCCCGGCAAAGCGGTCGAAAATCAGGGTCGCGGCCTCCCGCCCGACACCCGCGCGCCGATGGGCCTGGCGAATGAAGAATTCGGACATGTGATAGTTCACGGCCTTCTCGCCGGCAGCCGGGATGCGGGGCCGGGTCACGAGACTGAAGCCCACCGGTTCGGAGTCCTTCAGAATCACGAGGGGGTGGGACTGATCGTTCGCGAACCAATTCGCGAAAATTTCCTGCTCGTGAGGGTTGTCGGCCCCGAGTACGGAAAACAGGCCCGTGTTGAGATCCGACAAGGAGTCGAGATACTCGCCGTAGACATCCCGGATCCACTGGCGATCCCTTTTGGAGTGTCTGCAGTCGCGGATGCTTACGAGCAATGTCGCAGCTCTACGTCAGCGTTCGAACAAAACACGACCCGAGGGGACGAACCGAAAGGCCGTCCGCCCGGGTGTGTCGTATCAGCGATCGAAACCGAATTACGGCTTCGGCGCTGCCGCGGCAGAGGCCGCAGACGATGCTGCATCAGCAGCAGCGCTGGCGGCAGCGGCGGAGTCGGCAGCGGCGGAAGCGGCAGAATCAGCCATCGGTGCTGCGGCGGGCGGAGGAGTCGTGTCGGTCGTGGGAGCAGGAGCCTCGGTCTTGCTGCCGCAGGCACTCAGCACCAGTGCAGCGACAAAAGCGCTTAATGCAAGTTTGGTCTTCATCTATCGATACCCCAGAAATATTTAATGAATAAAACGGAAAGGCCGAGCATGTTTCTGGGCTTCCACCCAGATGTCCCATACGATTTTAGAGTGTTTCGGCGCAATTTCATATCTCTTTCGCCGATCATGGACGGGCTGTAACGTCAAGATGGCAAGGCTCGGCGCCGATACCCCTGCAGCGGGCCTTGGGCGTGGCGCATACTCGTGGCCGGTTTTTTGCGGGTTGGAGGAGTCGCGGTGGGTGCAAACGGCTTGGACAGGCTCTACCCGGATCATTTGCGCGTCATGATGGCGAGGACGGATCGCTCCCTGGCGGCGGCCGGGTTCGACGCGCTGGTCATCCAGGCCGGCAGTCCGCCCATGCAATTTCTCGACGATCAGACCTATCCTTACAAGGTCAATCCACATTTCAAGGCGTGGGTGCCCATCGTCGACAACCCCCAATCGATGTTGATCTACAAGCCCGGGGCGCGGCCGACCCTGCTCTTTCACCAGCCCAACGACTTCTGGCACCAGGCCGCCCGGATGCCCGAGGATCCCTGGACCCAGGCCGTCGACCTGATCCCGCTGGCCGATCCGTCCAAGGCGGCCCCGTACTGGGCCTCGCTTGGCCGGGTGGCGGTCATCGGCCCCGGCGGCGACTTCGGCGCCCTGTCCCAGAACGACCCGGATCTGCTCACCGCACTGCACTTCGACCGGGCGGTCAAGACGCCGTACGAGATCGAGTGCATGCGCCGCGCCAGTGCCATGGGCGCCCTTGCCCATACGGCCGCGCTGGCCGCCTTCCGCCGCGGCGCCTCCGAATACGAGGCTCACATGCGCTACTTGGAAGCGTGCCAGCAGCGTGAGGAAGAGATGCCTTACAACAACATCGTCGCCTACAACGAGCATGCCGCCATCCTGCACTACCAGCACCTGGAACGCCGGGCGCCGGCGCCCCTGCGCTCGTTTCTGATCGACGCCGGCGCGCAGTATCGCGGGTATGCGGCGGACATCACGCGCACCCATGCGGCGGGGGCCGGCCGATTCGCGGACTTGATCGACGCCCTGAACACGGCCCAACTCGGACTGTGCGCGGAAATCGTCGCGGGCAGGGATTATCGCGACGTACACCTGTCCGCCCATCGGGCCATCGGCAAGGTGCTGCGGGACCTCGGCATCACCAGGGTCGACGGCGATGCCGCGCTGGACCGCGGAGTCACCGGGGTATTTTTTCCCCACGGCGTCGGCCACCTGCTGGGTCTGCAGGTGCACGACGTGGGCGGAGTGATGGGCGACGTCAAAGGCGGTGAGAGGTCACGGCCGGAGGGTCACCCGGCCTTGAGACTGACCCGTATGCTCGAACCGGGCGTCGTCGTGACGGTCGAGCCGGGAATCTACTTCATCGACTCGCTGCTCGCGTCGGCGCACGAATCGCACAAGCGCTCGTTGATCGACTGGAATGTGATCGAGGAACTCAAGCCCTACGGCGGCATCCGCATCGAGGACAACGTCGCCACCACCGAGAACGCCCCGGAGAACATGACACGGGACGCCTTCGCGCACCTCGCGGCAACGCTTCCGCAGTCCGGCTAGGCAGCGGCCTTCTTGCGGCGCTTCGGAGCGGCAGGTTCGGCGGCGGCATCCTCGGACGCGGCCTTCTTTTTCGACTTCTTCGGGGCCTTGGCCGCCTTGTCGTCCTCGCCGGTCGCCGCAACCGTATCGGCGGCGAGATCGACCAACTGCATCATCGCCATGTCCGCCGAGTCGCCCGGCCGCGGCTCCATTTTTAGAATCCGGGTATAGCCGCCCGCCCGCGACTTGAAGCGCGGCCCCAGATCCGCAAACAACTTCTCCACCACCGCGTCATCGCGCAACCGCGAATACGCCAGGCGGCGTTTGGCCAGAGAATCGATCTTGGCCAGCGTGATCAAGGGCTCGACGACCCGGCGCAGTTCCTTGGCCTTCGGCACCGTGGTGCGGATGGTTTCGTGACGCAGCAGCGACGTCGCCATGTTCCGCAACATCGCATGACGATGGGAGGCATTGCGCGACAGCTGGCGGCCGCTATTTCTATGACGCATGGGTTAGATTCCGTCGCGCTCGTCGTCGCGCTTCAAGCCCGGGGGCGGCCAGTTGTCGATACGCATGCCGAGAGTCAATCCGTGGCTCTCGAGCACTTCCTTGATCTCCGTGAGGGACTTCTTGCCGAGGTTCGGCGTGCGCAGCAGCTCGACTTCGGTGCGCTG
>JBBIKV010000089.1:0-294 GCA_037445285.1 Nevskiaceae bacterium
GCGGCGCGCGGCGTGGCGGCGATGGACGGATGACCGCCGTTGGCGCGCGCGGCCAGCGCCGGATTCCTCACCGCCTCTTGCAGATGCCGGTGCTGCAAAGGCGTCGGAGCGACGTGCGCCTCCTGCGCCGCCGCCCGCTCCCCGGCCGTCGGCACGGCGGCGGTTCCGCCCGCGCCGCCGTTGAAGCTCACGCGATTCACGGTGACGTTGTTCACCACCGTCTCGTTATACGTGTTGTGAATGACGGTGGTGTTCACGTGCATCACCGCGGTGTTGTAGACGAACGACCCGCCG
>JBBIKV010000089.1:304-16451 GCA_037445285.1 Nevskiaceae bacterium
CCAGCGTCCGCCGACGAAGCCCACGCCCACGTAGCCATAGCCGTAGTTGACGCCGCCGTAGAATCCGACATGCGGACCCCAGTAGCCGACGTGCCAGCCATAGAGGCCGCCCGCGAAACCCCAATACCCCGGGGTCCACAGCAAGCCGACCCGCGGCGGCTGCACCCACGTACCGGGCACCCAAAAATAATCGCTGCCGCCCCAGTACCAATAGCCCGGAGTCCACAGATAGCCATCCTCGGGGCACGGCGGCTGCTCGTAAGCCGGCAACGGCGGCGGCGGTTGATCGGCGGTCACCTCCATCTCGACGACCGGCGCATTGGCGGCCGGCGGCGGGTAATAGGCGCGCGCCGGCGGTGGAGGCGGCGGCCGGTACACCCGCTCCTGCACCACGCAGGCGCACAGCAAGGTCGCGGTGAACGCCACCGCGAGCACCCCACGAGGCGACGGTGGAGAATGTTTTCCGGACGCGAGATAGGTGAACAACGCTCTTTCCTTCCCAATAGGGTTGAACCCGCAGGGTAGGCAAACTCACCCCGCTCCCGAGTCATAGAACGTCACACTTCGACCAAGGGCCATCACAGTGAAGGGAATGTAACGTTGCGGCGGCTCGGCCCGGACGGCCCGGACGCGGCATCCGGAGCGCCCGGCCTCAGCGCCGGGGAGGCGCCGCGGTGATGATGGCCCTCAGTTCCATGAGCTTGGCCTTGACGGTCGCCGCATGTTCGGGACCCATTCGGATCAGGATTTTTTGACCCGCCGGCCTGGCCTCCAGGGCGGGGTCGGCGAACACGTACAGGACGTTCGGCCGCACCAGATCGATCGGCGGCGCGACCTGCGGGGTCGCGAGCAGCACGTCGATGACCTGGACCACGCGGTCGTTGAAGTAGCCCGTGGGATAGCCGAGATCCTGGTACGCCTTCTGGAACAGCGGATAGAAATGCAGGTAGACCGCCGCCAGTTTGCGCACGTCGGTGTCGCGCAGCGCCCCGGCCAACGGGTCGTAGCGCTGAAAATTCCGTGCATCGAGCGTTGCATGCAGTTCGTCGCCCTCGGCCACGAACGCGCCGGCGACGGGCACCGTCGGCCGTTTGTCCACCGCCGCCTTCTGGCGTGCGAGATTGTCGACGGTCACGACGACGTGGCGCACGAAGTCGTCGGGTACGACATATTGCAGCAGGCCGGACCCGGCCGCGGCGGTGCCGAGCGCATCGGTCACGACCTTGTCGCTGTCGGCCAGGGACGGCAGCGGCGCGTTCGGGGCATCGGGACCCGCGTCGGGAACCGGGTGTTCGATCGGGGCATCCTGCGCCGCCGCCGGCGCGCCGGGCTTCGCCGGCGGCACGGGCATCGGCGGCGTCTGGCGACCATGCCAGTAGAACCATCCGCCGGCCGCAGCCAGCACCACCGCGGCGGCCACCGCCAGCAGCGGTTTGTTGATGCCCGTTTCCTCGAAAGATCGTTCCGTCATGGTCGCCCCTCAGCCGCTTTTCGATGTACGCAACTGCAGCTCGTGACGCCGATAATCGATCACGAGAGTGTCGAGCACCCCGAGCGCATCCATCCCGATCAGGATCGCCGGCTGCGAGGTCAGCTGCCATTGCTTGAAAATGTACAGATCGGCGAACGTGACGCCGGGATCCAGCATGCGGATCGAGCCCAGACGGATCGCCGGCGTCGCGATGATCTCACCGTTCTCCACGGCGAGCGTCGCACCGACGATCTGGTCGGGCCGGCTCCTGCCGCCTTCATGGCGGCGCGCCAGCGCGTTGCGCAGCGCCAGATTGGCAATGGTCGTCTGGCCGCCGGTGTCGATGATGGCCTTGGTGCGGACTTCCCCCACCAACGCATCGACGACGATCAACTGTCCGTGGTGGGAGCGGAACGGAACGTTCACGAAGTCGCTCCCGGAGCGTTCGCCGTGCGAATAGGTGATCCGGATCTCGTCGTGGCGAAAATCGATGAAGATGCGTTTGTTCACCAGACCTTCCGCGCCGAGGATTCCTTGCGCGCCGCCCATGGCGTCGGGCACGACCGGCAGCACGGGGGAATCCACGGCCACGTCGCCGACGCTGAGGGTGTCGACGTGGATGGAGGGGACCGTCGCCGCTCCGGTCACGCCGCGCAGGGTCATCGGCGGCGATTGATCGGTGCGAATGCCGAGCGCCATCGCCACCATCGCGGTGACCGCCGACCGACTCGCCCCCGTGTCGAGAACCAGACGAAAGGGTCCGCGGCCGTTGATGAAGACGGGGGCCCAGATCCGGCCGATCTGGTCGCGCCGCGTCGGCGCGACGAAGCGCGGCTCGGGCGCCTCCACCATGATGTCGGCGAGTTGGTCCGCGGCGTCGGCACCGCGCGACCCCATGTTCGCGCCCGAGGGGGCCGTCCAGAAACACGCGGCGCCAACGAGCCAGACGCCGGCTCTGGTGCGGCGCGCCATCGACATGGCAGGTGACGAATTCAGGTGCATGCGGCTCCCCCCAGGTCCCAGCATAGCACCGGCAAGGGCCTGCGCCGATCAACGCAGACGTTGCGCGCCGATCTTGACGTCGGTGCGGCCCCTGGTCGTGACCTCGACCTCGGTCCTGCCCTCGGCGGCGAGCGCCCAGGGCAGGGGCAGGTTGTCGGAAACGACCTTGATTACGTGGTGACCGGTCACCACCACCGGGAAACTGAAGCGGCCGTTCGCGTCGGTCTGGGCCGAGAACCGACCGTCGAGAATCACGGTGACGTTGGGCGCGCCGGCCTCACCGGCTTCGAATTGTCCGTTGTTGTTGGCATCGAGGTAGACCATGCCGGCGATTTCGCCCGCGCCCGCGCCCGGAGCGCCTCCGAGCGGCGCGAAATGCATTCCGGCCGCCCGCTTGTAGCGCAGGGTCAGGAACACGCCGCGCTCCTGCATGGCGGGAATCGGGGGCGCCACAGGGGGCGCCAGCGGCGAATTCACGGTCAACGGCGTCCAGGATCCGGCCTGGCTCTCGTAATAGGTCGCCAAGAGCTCCCAGGAGCGTGAAATCTGGTAGGTCAACGACACGTTGGCCGATACGCCGGGTGCGGCTCGACCCTGCACGGCGGAGCTCCAATTGACGTTGCCCTCGACACCGAGCTTGCCGGTGAAGTGGCCGCCGCCGTCGACCGCGAGGATCAGCAGCGTGGTGTTCTGCGCCAGCCCGTTCAGCACGGCGCCGTTGATGCGCTCGACGGAAGCCGAGGTGTTGAGCCGGATGCCGACCGGCATCCCCCAGGCCTGATTCAACATCAGCGTGTCTTCATCGCCCATCATGGTATGGGCATATTCCAGCTGCGCGCGGCCATTGCCCCAGCGGTTGGGGTGGTCGAGAAAGCCTTGCAACGACCACGAGTTGCCGCCAGTGTTGCGGCTGAGGTTGGCGACCTCGCCGATGCCCCAATCCCGGGACAGCTGATAGCGCGAGTCGCCGGTGAGAAACGTCGTGTTGCCGCCCAGCCCCGAGACGCTGCGCACCTGGTCGATGCCGACGTCCGTCAGCCAGCGCCGGCCCTGGTAGCCGAGCCGGTAATAGCCGCCCTCCATGTCGTTGGCGATCAGCTGATTGCCCCACGTCAGGTTGGGGTCGATGCGAAAGATTCCGGCATCGTGCTGGAACCGCCCCTGGGTGACCGATCCATCCACCCAGCCGCCCAGCCCATTCGCCTTGCCGCTGACGTCGCCGTCCAACAAATTGAAGTCGAGATGACGGTTTCCATCCTGATAGGCGGCGCTCATCAGGCCGGTGGCGGACGTCAGGCGCGTGCTGCCGTCGATTGCCGGGCCGACCGCGAGATTCACGTCGTTGGCGTCGATGACCTGGCCGCCGACGGTCCAATGCGCGGCGGGCGACCACTGCGCCCCGGCGGTCGCCATGGCACCGCCCAGCGTTCGAAAATTGGGCACCACGATGCCTTCGAACATGCCGGGAACTCCACCGCCCGCCGTCACTTGCAGCCCGTCCGGGCCGCGCCAATCGGTGGTCAGTCCCTGTATCGGGCTGGTCGGCAGATAAAAGCGCGGTTGAAGGCGTGCCAGGTTGATGTCCGGTGTGTTGACGTCACCGAGGGCATTGTCCGCCTGCCAGCCGCCGTCGAAGGGCATGCCCCGCTGCCGCAGCGTGACCGTACCGCCCTGCCCGTGCTCCTCGGGACCCTGGGAGGCGCCCGCATGCACGGAGCCATCCAGCGACCAGGCCCCATAGGCGGCCGTCTCCCACTGCGATTTGGCGATGAAGCCGTCCTCCGACACCTTGCTGGAGTACGGGCCCTCGTGCGAGCTGAGCGAACTCATCACGCCATCGATCTGCAGCGAGCGGGCCAGGCCCTGGTCGTCGTGGGTCTCGGCGTCGCCCTGCGACACGTCGGCGGCCGTCGAAGCGCCGATGTACTTGTCCTGAAAGGCCGTGACCCCCGGCAGATTGGCCGCACTCCAGGACGGCGGCGCCGCCGTGGCCGGCATCACCGTCTGCGCATGCGCCACGCTCCAGCAGGCGCCGGTCGCCAGCCCGACCAGGGTGCACGCGACTCGGTGGACGAATCGGGCATTCGATTTCATTCAAACCGCTGGTCGAGCTCGGTCCGGTGATCACCCCAATCGAGCGTGCCCTTCACCGTGACCGGAAACGTCAGCGCGGGGTGATCCTCGGTGGGCGTCGAGGGAGTGAGGAACACCTGACGCTCTTCGTGCGGCATGATGGGAAAGTCGGAGGGCGTGAAATCGTAGGACACGCCCTTGGCGTCCCTGCCGGTGAGAAACCCGGACACGCGGCCATGCGCGTTGCCGCTGTTGAACACGCGCAGCATCGGCACCTGTTGGCCGTTGAGCGTGGCGATCTGGGGCCCCAACACTTGCATTTGCGGCGCGGCGTCGCCCACGGTCACGTACACGATGACGCCGATCCGGCCGGTGACCGGCAGATTCAAGCCCTTGCTGCCGGCGATCGAGACTTCCGCGCCCTCGATCATCACCGCGAAGCGGCATTCGCCGGCCGCCGCATCGGCCGGCACGGCCACTTCGAAGCGATAGCGCAACATGCCGCCGCCGGGGACGATGACTTCCGGCCGCTCGAGTGCGACCCACGGCCGGCAGCTGTCGGGTTGCAGGTCGTCGCGAAAGGTGACGCCGAAATCCGCGGCCAAGGCCCAATCCGCCGTGTGGAACAGATACTTCGCCGGCGCCGTCGACCGGTTGCTGACTTCGATCACGCCACGCAGCGTCTTGCCGGGTTTGCTCGCGAGCTCGAAGCGGGGCGGCGAGACCAGCGCTGCAAACCCCTGTGCGTACACGGCGGCGGACAGCATCGGCCCGATGACGCAGAGCACCGTCGCAAGAATCCGTCGCATGTTCAACCCTCGTCGATTTCAAAGTGATAGGTGACCGGCACGGCCCGCTGCATCAGGACCCCCGCCACGCTGAACCGGAACGTCACGGTGTCCTCCATGAACGGTGCGGTGATCGGTCCGGAATAGACGAGCACCCGATTTCCGGACACCAACTGTCCCGGAAGGAGCCGGCCCTGGGTGGTCCACGAGAGGTCGATGCGGCCGGGTTCCTGCGCCGGCAGCGCCAGGTAGATCCGGCCCGTGCGCTTAAGCCAGGGCATCACGTTGACCCGTACCCGGACCGTCATCGTGCCGACCATGACGTTCTCGGCCGCCGATCGCGACGGACCCGCGGTTTTCCAGCGCATGGTCACCGACGGCTCCAGCGCCTGCGACCCCGAGTCGTCGAGGGTGACGGTTCTGGCGCGGGCCGCGGCACTCCAGATTATGGAAGCCCAGAATATGGTGAGTGCGGCGGCCAAAAAAAAAGGCCGTCGCGACCGGCCGGCGGGGCTCATGGCGCGGTCATCGTGTAGAGCACGACGCCGGAGTACGTGCCCGCGGCCGGCAGCGTGTCGTTCAAATAGGAAAACGACCAACAACTCTCGTTCCAGGTGTTGCTGGCCATGGAACCGACGGTCTGCACGCCGCCGTTGACGAAGCTGCCCGCCGGAAACGGCTCAGCCCCGGCATCGCCGTTGCCGCTCGAGGTCCAGCGGATCTTCGAGAAGGGGATCTTGTTCCCGGCGGCATCGGTCAGGTCCGCCGGCACCGTGGCCGTGACCACCGCCGCGGAGGGCTTCCCGCCCGTGGTGCGGAAAAAGCCGCCGATATAGAGTTGCGCCGGAACGCTGCAATAGGTGTAGCCATCCCAGTAACTCTGCGTCGCCGTGCTGTTCGTGGTCATGGCCTGCGCGGTGCCGTTGCCGAGCACCGCCGGCGGCACCGTCACCGACACCGTATTGACGGTCGGATTCCTGCCCGGTTGGCCGCCGTTGATGTAGTCGGCCGTGAAACTGCCGACGCCGACCTGCAGGTAGATGGTCTGCGGCGAGGCCGGATTCAGCGTGGCGGTGTACGCGGCCGCGGCGCCCGAGGCGGCGACCCCCCAAACGACCGCAAGCAGAGCTGCGCCGAATGTTCGGCGCAGCCTGCCTCGGTTGTATCGCAGGCCACGGCAGGCACGGGTCCTTCCGTGCTGCGCGGCCGGGGGCGATGGCGGGGTGACGTGCATGAGACGTACCTCGTGCAGATCGACCTACGGCATCGTCGCCGTGTAGGTCACCGTTCCGTTGTTGGTCGTGCCACCGTACGTGCCGCCCGGGTAGGTCACGCTGTTGGCGTAGCCGAACGTCCATTTCGCATCCTGGTTGATGACCTTGGCGGCCGACGCCGTGAGGGTCACCGTCGAACTGGTGCCGGTGCCGTTCAGCACGGGCGCAGGCAGCGGCGTGGCCGAGGTCAGCGCCGACGGAGTCGTGGTGATCTGCGAGAAGGGAATGTAGCTCGGCGTGGCCGCCCCGTCGCTGAGGCCGTTGGCATTCGTGCTCGCGACCAGCGTGACGGAACTGCCGCCGTTGCTCACCACGGCCGCGGTTTCGACGCCACCCGTCAGGTCGCCGCCGACACCGGCCACCGCGGTGCCGGTCGAGCCCAAGGCCGGGGAGAAGGTGATGAGATCCGTGGTGGCGCTGGTGGCCAGCGTCCCGGTCGAATAGGCCGAGCCCGAACCGACCCGCAGATACAGCACCTTCTGGATGACCACCGACAGGTTGACGTTCGCCGTGGCAGTGAGGGTACCGGTGCCCGTGGTGTAGGTGGACGCGGCGGACGCCATGAGCGGAAGCGCCAATGCCGCCGTGCCCGCCAAAAACTTCAAGGCCATCGATTTGTTCATACTGCTTCCTGTGCTGTGTGATGAGTCATGAGGACCCTGGGATCCCGCATGTGGACGGGATGTTAGGGGATTTGACTAATGGCACATTGAACCAAGTCGCAGTTCACTTCCGCCGCGCTCAAGTTCCGCCGGCGCAGGCCGATATCGCGTGATTTCTGTGCACTGGTTCGCACCGGAAATGGGCCGTGCCGGCCGGAGCCGCGGGCCCGAGGGTTCGATGCGGGGCCGGTTTACGGACTGGAGGCGGTGCAGACCACCGGAACGGCATCGGTGGTCCGGCAGGCGGCATCCTGGGCGATGATTCGTCCCGCCGCGGCGCTCAGAATCACTCTACCCCGGGTGTCGCTCGATGCGCCCTGGGTCGAGCCCAGGGAGGCGTTGTGCATGTTGCTCAGGACGGAAACGCTGGGGATGCCCGCGCCGGGTCGATCGCCGCCGCGCACGGCCAGGGACAGCGCCGGCGGAATGACGATCTTGATGTTCACGTGCGCCGTGGCCGTCAGCCGCGCACCCTTGGCGCCGCTTTGCACGCTCGAGTCGGCCGACGCGAGAAAGGGCGACAGGACGATGGCGGAACTCAAGGAGCTGAGGATGAGCCGGACCGGTTTCATCACGGGGTACCTGTTCGCATCGCGAGCACGACGACGCTCACAGCGAAGCTATCGACCGGATGCAATGCGGCTGAATGCACGGAGTGTGATTTCTATCACACTGCGGCCGCCGCGGTCAGGAGAAATCTTCGGTGTCGATTTCCGCCTGGGTCGCCGCGTTGTAGCGCAGGCCGGCGATGCTGCGCTGACTGATGAGCGAGTCGAGCCGCGCGCCGAGGCCGGGCGACAGGTGCACGGCCCCGGCGCCGACGTTCTCCTCGAGATGCGCCAGATGCGTCGTGCCGGGAATGGCCAGAACGTGCTCGCCGCGCGTCAACACCCACGCCAGCGCCAGCTGCGCCGGGGTACACCCGGCCTCGCGCGCCAAGGCCAGGTACCGCGGGAGCAATTGGAGATTCGCTCCGTGGTTCTCCGGCTCGAATCGCGGCATCGCACGGCGGATGTCCCTGGGCGCGAAGGTCTCCACGGCAGGCATGGCCCCGATCAGAAAGCCGCGCGCCAGCGGACTGAACGCCACGAACGCCGCACCGGTCGCGCGGCACGCCTCGAGCACGCCGAGTTCGGGATTTCGTGTGCAGAGGGAATATTCGCTCTGCACCGCGGCGATCGGATGCACGGCATGGGCGCGCCGCAGCGTGGCCGCGGACACTTCCGACAGGCCGATGGCGCGAATCTTTCCCTGCCTCTTGAGTTCGGCCAGCGCGCCGACGCTCTCCTCGATCGGCACCGCCTTGTCCCAGCGGTGCAAATAGTACAGATCGACGGCGTCCGTCCCGAGGCGGCGCAGCGAAGCCTCGCAGGTCCGCCGGATGGTCTCCGGCCGGCCATCGATGACGCGCCGCATGCCGGTCTCGGACGCTACTCCTTGCATGCCGCATTTGCTGGCCAGGGTGATCTGCGATCGAAACGGCGCGAGGGTTTTGCCCACGAGTTCCTCGTTGGCGCCGAAGCCGTACAGGGCCGCGGTGTCGAAATGGGTGACGCCGAGCTCGAACGCGCGGCGCAACACCTGCGCGCCCGCCGCCGCCGACGGCGGCGCCGCGTAGGCATGACTCAGGTTCATGCACCCGAAGCCGAGTGCCGACACCGTGAAGGGACCGAGAGGACGGGTGGGGAGGAGTGCCCTCACGCGCCGGTCCCGGCCGCCAGGCGTCCGAATCGGCCCGCTCTGAAATCCTCGATCGCCACGTCGATCTCCTCGCGCGAATTCATGACGAAAGGTCCGTGGCCCACGATGGGCTCGGCGATCGGCTCGCCGCTCAGCAACAACAGCGCCGCCCCCGCCGCGGGCATGCCCTCCGCCGACTCGATGCGCACATCGTTGCCGGCGCGGTCGAGCACCACCAATTCCGCCGGACCGGCGGGCCGCGACCCGTTGACGCTCACCGTGCCCCGCAATACCGCGACCACCGTGGTATGCCCCGCCGGGATGTCCAGCGAGGCGCCGCCCCCGGCGTTCAGCCGGACGTCCCAGACATTCATGTCCGTAAAGGTGGCCGCCGGTCCGCGCCGCCCGTCGTGCTCACCGGCGATGATCCGTATCCGCCCCGCATCCCCGGGCAATTCCAGTACCGGAATCCGGTCGCGCAGCAACGTCTGATAGCGCGGCGCCGACATCTTGTGACGCGCCGGCAGGTTGACCCACAGCTGCGCCATCTCGAGGGCCCCACCCCGCCGGGTGAAATCGGGGGAATGAAATTCCTCGTGGAGGATGCCGGAGGCCGCGGTCATCCATTGCACGTCGCCGGGACCGATCAGGCCGCCGTTGCCCGCCGAATCGCGATGCGCCACTTCGCCGGCATACACGATGCTGACGGTTTCGAAACCGCGATGCGGATGTTCGCCCACGCCACGCGGGCGGGTGGCCGGCGAAAATTCGGCGGGTCCTGCGTAATCGAGCAGCAGGAAAGGGCTCAGATGCCGTCCCAATCCGTCGTAGGAGAACAGGCTGCGGACCGGAAACCCGTCACCCACCCAGTGCCCTGCCGGGCTCGGCACCACGCCCAGTATGTTCTTGCGCATCCACCCATCCTCGAGTCGCCACCACTATACCGGCTGGATGGGTCCGGAAGGGTGATTTTCCACGGACATGCGGCCGCCTCGAGGCATTCGCAGGACTGCGACACTTTGTGTAGCGGAATCGCGCACGCATCACGACTCTCCAGTGGGGCTTTCATCGCATTCGCGCGGGCTTTTTCGGGTTATCATGATCCGGCATGTCAGCCAGACCCGACACGAGAACGACCTTTGCATGACCAATAAACCGCCGCGGCGCGTCATTCCCCTGAAGCTCGAACCTTCCTCCGCGTTGACCGGCGACGAACGGACCGCGGTGCAGGCGGCCTGCGCGCGCCTGAAGGAGATGCCGGGCGCGCTGCTGCCCATTTTCCACGCGGTCCAGGAGGCGGTGGGCTTCGTGCCGAAGGATGCGGTGCCGCTGATCGCGCAGGAGCTGAATCTGTCCATCGCCGAAGTGCATGGCGTGCTGAGTTTCTACCATTACTTTCGCAAGGAACCGGGCGGCCGGCACGTCGTGCACCTCTGCCGCGCCGAGGCCTGCCAGGCGGTGGGTGCCGCCGGTCTGGAGTCCCACGCGAAGCGCAGCCTGGGCATCGACTTCCACGGCACCACGGCGGATGGCGCCATCACGCTGGAGCCCGTCTATTGTCTCGGCAATTGCGCCCTCGGTCCGTCGATGATGATCGATGACCGGCTGCAAGGCCGCGTCTCCCCGGCGCGTTTCGACGAATTGATGTCGCAGACACGGTCGCAGATGCGGGGCGCCGCCGGAGAATCCCCGTGAGCCCGGTCAAAATCTACGTGCCGCGCGATGCCGCCGCCTGCAGCGTCGGCGCGAACGAGACCGCCCAGGCCATTGCCGACGGGGCGCGGCGCCGCAACCTGCCCGTCGACATCGTCCGCAACGGCTCACGCGGCATGCTGTCTTTCGAGCCGCTGGTCGAAGTCGCGACACCGGCGGGCCGGGTCGCCTATGGTCCGGTGACCGCCGCCGATGTCGAGGGCCTGTTCGACGCGGGATTCACCCACGGCCGGCCGCACGCCCTCGCTCATGGCAGGACCGAGGAGATGGACTATCTCAAAAATCAGGAGCGGCTCACGTTCGCGCGCGTCGGTATCACCGATCCGCGCAGCCTGTCCGAGTATGTCGAACACGGCGGTTACCGCGGCCTCGCGGCGGCCGTGACGATGGAGCCGGCAGCCATCGTGGCGGCCGTGACGGCGTCGGGCCTGCGCGGGCGTGGCGGCGCGGCCTTCCCGGCGGGCATCAAGTGGAAGACGGTATTGGGCGCGCCGGGACCGCAGAAGTACATCGTCTGCAATGCCGACGAGGGCGACTCGGGCACCTTTTCCGACCGCATGTTGATGGAGGGCGACCCGTTCGCACTGATCGAGGGGATGACCATCGCGGGACTGGCCACCGGGGCCGACCGCGGCTACATCTACCTGCGTTGGGAGTATCCGGACGCGAAGATCGCGCTCGATGCCGCCATCGCGGCGGCCTATGCGCAGGGCCATCTCGGAGCGAACGTGCTCGACAGCGGCAAGCGCTTCGACCTCGAGGTGCGCCTCGGCGGCGGCGCGTACATCTGCGGCGAGGAGACGTCGCTCCTCGAATCGCTCGAGGGCAAGCGCGGCCAGGTGCGCTTCAAGCCCCCCCTGCCGGCGCTGCAGGGACTGTTCGGCAAGCCCACCGTCATCAACAATGTGATCACGCTCGCCTCGGTGCCCATCATCCTCGACCGCGGTGCGGAACATTACCAGCACTTCGGCATGGGACGGTCCCGCGGCACGCTGCCCATCCAACTCGCCGGCAACATCAAGCGCGGCGGACTGGTGGAGAAGGCGTTCGGCGTCACGCTGCGGGAACTGCTCTACGATTACGGCGGCGGCAGCCTCACGGGACGTCCGATCCGCGCCGTGCAGGTGGGCGGCCCCTTGGGCGCCTACCTGCCCGAATCGCAGTTCGACACCCCGCTGGACTACGAGGCGTTCGCCGAGATCAAGGGGATGCTCGGCCACGGCGGCATCGTGGCGTTCGACGACGGCGTCGACATGGCCGCCCAGGCCCGCTATGCCATGGAATTCTGCGCCATCGAGTCCTGCGGCAAATGCACTCCCTGCCGCATCGGCTCCACCCGCGGCGTCGAAGTCATCGACCGCATGGTGGCCGGCGGCGATGCGCACAAACAGGAAGCGATCCTGCGGGACCTGTGCGACACGTTGACCTACGGCTCCTTGTGCGCGTTGGGCGGCCTCACGGCCTATCCGGTGTTGTCGGCGTTGAACCATTTTCCCGAAGATTTTGTCAGAAGGACCGTGGGCGGCGTCCCGCGTGAGGCCTGAGAGGACCATTCCATGCAATCCATCGTTGAACAGGACTTCGGCACCCCCGCCCGGCTCGGCACGAAGACGGTCACCCTGATGATCGACGGCCAGCAGATCGCCGTACCCGAGGGAACGTCGGTGATGCGCGCGGCCGCGCTCCTCGGATCGAAGATCCCGAAGCTGTGCGCCACCGACCAACTGGAGGCCTTCGGCTCCTGTCGCCTGTGCCTGGTTCAGATCGAGGGCATGAAGGGGCTGCCCGCATCCTGCACCACCCCGGTGGCGCAGGGCATGAAAGTGACCACCCAGAACAAGCAGATCGCCGACGTGCGCCGCGGCGTCATGGAACTCTACATCTCGGATCATCCGCTCGACTGCCTGACCTGCCCGGCCAACGGTCACTGCGAACTGCAGGACATGGCCGGTGCGGTGGGATTGCGCGAGGTGCGATACGGTTACGAGGGGGCCAATCACCTGAAGGCCGCCAAGGACACGAGCAATCCATACTTCACCTTCGACGCCAGCAAGTGCATCGTCTGCTCGCGCTGCGTGCGGGCCTGCGACGAACAGCAGGGCACGCTCGCCCTGACCATTCAAAATCGCGGCTTCGACTCGCAGGTGGCCGCCAGCCAGAACGTCTCCTTCATGGAGTCGGAATGCGTCTCCTGCGGCGCGTGCGTGCAGGCCTGTCCGACCGCCACGCTGTCGGAGAACACCTTGATCGAGAAGGGCCAGGCCGAGCACAGCACGATCACGACCTGCGCCTACTGCGGCGTCGGGTGCTCGTTCCGCGCCGAGATGCAGGGCGAGGAGATCGTGCGCATGGTGCCCAACAAGGACGGCCACGCCAATCATGGACACTCCTGCGTGAAGGGGCGGTTTGCGATCGGTTACGCAACGCATTCCGACCGCATCGTCAAACCGATGATCCGCTCGAAGATCACGGATCCGTGGCGCGAAGTGTCCTGGCAGGAGGCGATCGGCCACGCCGCCGCCGAACTGAAGCGGATCCAGGCGAAGTACGGACGCAACTCGATCGGCGGCATCACGTCGTCGCGGTGCACGAACGAGGAGACCTACCTCGTGCAGCAGCTGGTGCGCGCCGGATTCGGCAACAACAACGTCGACACCTGCGCGCGCGTCTGCCACTCGCCGACCGGATATGGCCTGAAGCAGACCCTGGGCGAATCGGCCGGCACGCAGAATTTCAACTCGGTGATGAAGGCGGACGTGATTTTCATCATCGGCGCGAACCCCACCGACGGACATCCCGTGTTCGCCTCCCAGATGAAGCGGCGCCTGCGCGAGGGCGCGCGGCTCATCGTCGCCGATCCGCGCCGCATCGACCTGGTGCGCACGCCGCACGTCGCCGCGGAACACCATTTGAAGCTGCGCCCCGGCACGAACGTCGCCCTCATCAACAGTCTCGCCCATGTGATCGTGAGCGAGGGGCTGGTGAACGAGGACTTCGTCCGCGCACGCTGCGAGATGGATTCGTTCGAGCAATGGCGCCGGTTCGTCGCCGATGCCCGCCATTCGCCGGAAGCGATGGAGGCGGTGACCGGGGTCCCGGCGGCCGACGTGCGCGCGGCGGCGCGCCTGTATGCCACCGGCGGGAACGGCGCGATCTACTACGGCCTCGGCGTCACCGAGCACAGTCAGGGATCGACCATGGTCATGGGTATCGCCAATCTCGCGATGGCCACCGGCAACATCGGCCGCGAAGGCGTCGGCGTGAACCCCCTGCGGGGCCAGAACAACGTGCAGGGCTCCTGCGACATGGGCTCCTTCCCGCACGAATTTCCCGGCTACCGCCACGTGTCGGACGATGCGACGCGGCGACTGTTCGAAGGCGCCTGGGGCGTCGACCTGCAGAGCGAGCCCGGCCTGCGGATCCCCAACATGTTCGAGGCGGCGTTGGACGGCGAGTTCAAGGGCCTTTACATCGAAGGCGAGGACATCGCCCAATCGGACCCCAACACCCAGCACGTCACGGCGGCGCTCATGGCGATGGAGTGCATCATCGTGCAGGACCTGTTCCTCAACGAGTCCGCCAAATTCGCGCACGTCTTTCTGCCGGGGTCGTCGTTCCTGGAAAAGGACGGCACCTTCACCAATGCCGAGCGGCGCATATCGCGGGTACGCAAGGTCATGCAGCCCAAATCGGGCTACGCGGACTGGGAGATCACGCAGCTCCTCTCCAATGCGGTCGGCTATCCCATGAATTACGGGCACGCGTCGCAGATAATGGACGAGATCGCGCGCCTCACCCCGACGTTCAAGGGCGTGAGTTTCCAGCGCCTCGATGAACTCGGCAGCATCCAATGGCCCTGCAATGACGCACATCCGGACGGCACGCCGACCATGCACATCGGCGAGTTCGTGCGCGGCAAGGGCCGGTTCCTCGTCACCGAGTACGTGCCCACGCGAGAGAAGGTCAACGCGAAGTACCCTCTCATCCTCACGACCGGCCGGATACTGAGCCAGTACAACGTCGGCGCCCAGACCCGGCGCACGGAGAACAACCGCTGGCATTCCGAGGACCGTCTGGAGATCCATCCCAACGATGCCGAGGAGCGCGGCATCGTGGACGGGGATTGGGTGGGCATCTCGAGCCGTGCCGGCGAAACGGTGTTGCGCGCGCAGGTCACCGCACGCGTCCAGCCCGGGGTGGTTTACACCACATTCCACTTTCCGGAATCGGGCGCGAACGTCATCACGACGGACAATTCGGATTGGGCGACGAACTGCCCGGAGTACAAGGTCACCGCGGTGCAGGCGACACGGGTCACCCAGCCATCCGAGTGGCAGAAGCGCTTCCGGGAGTTCACCGAGACCCAGGAAGGGCTGTTGAAGGATGCGGACGTGTTCGTTTCCAAGTGACACCGGGAGGCGGACCTCCCCGGAGGCGGTCATGACGACCTGGGGCCGTCGGCTTGCCGCGGTATTTTTTTGCCTCCTGCTGCCCGCGCTGAGCGGAGCGCAGGATTTCGCGGACGTCCCCGCCAACGTGCCCCCACCGGAATTGCCGGTCTACGATCAGCCGCCGATCCCGGGCGACGGATATGTGTGGACGCCGGGCTACTGGGCCTGGAGCGACGACGATCAGGATTATTACTGGGTGCCGGGCACCTGGGTGCTCGCGCCGCAGCCGGACGACCTATGGACTCCCGGCTACTGGGAATTGGGCGCGGGCGCGTTTTTCTGGCACAACGGCTACTGGTGTCCGCACGTGGGCTTCTACGGCGGCATCAACTACGGGCATGGCTATGGCGGGCACGGCTATGATGGCGGCTATTGGCGGGACGGACATCTGTTCTACAACCGGTCGGTCAACAACCTCGGCAACGCCCCCATCACGACCGTATACAACCGATATGTCGGCGACGGCGCGCGCAATCGGCAGAGTTACAGCGGCGGCAACGGCGTGCGGGCACAGCCCACGGCGGGCGACCGCGCCGCCGAGCATGACCGGCACCTCGATTTGACGCCTGAACAGCGCCGGCACTTCCTGGCGGCGCGCAACGATCCGTCGCTGCTGTTCAACCGCAACCAGGGCCGCCCGCCGATCCCCGCCACTCCGCGGCCGGCCCCGCAACCACACGGAACGTTCAGCGTGGTACATGAATCGGCTCCGGTGCCGCAGGCGGTTCCGACCCCGCCGGGGAGCGCGTCGTCGCGCGCTCGCGAGACACCGCCGGGCAACTATCGGCCGGGCGGTCAGGCGCAGCCGCGCATGAACTACCCGCCCCGCTCGGAGTATCAGCCGCGCTCCGATTACCCGCCCCGCTCGGAGTACCAGCCGCACGCTGTCCGCCCGGCCCCGGGCCCGTCGCTACCGGCGACACCGCCCGCGCCGCCGCCGGCCCCGGTGACGGCGCCGGCCCGTGAAGCGGCCCAGGATCCTCGCCATGGCTCCGCGGGCGTCCGTCTGGCCCAAATGTCCATTCTGCTGTTA
>JBBIKV010000090.1:0-9065 GCA_037445285.1 Nevskiaceae bacterium
CCTGGTCGGCGTAGCCATTGAAGGGCAGGGTGGGACGGCGTTGGTCGAACAGGCTGGCGCCGATGCGCCGCTCGGTGGCCTGGCTCCAGCGCGGGTGGTCGACCGCGGGATTGACGTTGGCATAGAAGCCGTATTCGTCCGGCGCCGAGAGGGCCCAGGTGGTCCGTGGCCGTTGTTCCGTGAATCTGATGGCCACGATCGACTTGATCCCCTTGAAACCATATTTCCAGGGGACGATCAGTCGCAGCGGCGCGCCATTTTGATTGGGCAGCACCTTGCCGTAGAGCCCGACCGTCATCAGCGCGAGCGGATTCATCGCCTCGTCCATGCGCAGCCCCTCGACGTACGGCCATTGCAGGACTGCTCCGCGTTCGCCCGGCATCTGTTTGGGATCGTACAACGTCTTGAATTCGACGAACTTCGCCTTCGACGTGGGTTTGAAGCGCTTCAACAGGTCGCCCAGGGGAAAGCCGACCCAGGGGACGACCATGGACCAGGCTTCGACGCAGCGCATCCGGTAGATGCGCTCCTCCAGAGGATGAGGCTTCAAGATGTCCTCCAATGAGTACGTCCCGGTCACCTCGGCCTCGCCGCCGACCGTGAGGCTCCAGGGCTGCGTGCGGAATTTCTGGGCGTTCTCGGACGGATCGGATTTGTCCGTACCGAATTCATAGAAGTTGTTGTAAGTCGTGATGTCCTTGTACGAGTTGGGGGCGTCGGCGACGCTGAACGGCGCATTGCGGGTGTAGGCGAGCGCCGCGGGGCCCGCCTGCGCGCGGGCCGTGGCGCCGAACCCGTCGAGCAGCTGCGCGGCCGCGAGCCCCAGACCGCCGCCGAGCAACTCGCGCCTCGACAGATACGCATCGTGCGGCGTGATTTCCGAGGGGGCGATCGGGTGTCGATTTGACCAAGGCTGGCGCATGAAGGCTCCTCCAAAGGGGGTGATGTCACAGCAGTAGACCGCCCCACGCCCCCATTTGTTGCGGCCGGCGCCGATTTACCGCCATTCTCCGGTCGGGACTCCGGCGATCGTTGCGGTGCGTCGTGCCCGCGGGCTGCCGTTGACCAGCAGGGCGCGGTCGGCCCGGAGCATGTGGGGAAGATCCGCGCCGCTGTTGCCGTAGGCCACCACCGGCAGGCCGCGGTACTGGCCTCTCAGCCAGTCCAGGCACCGGGATTTCTCCTCCCCGCGGCGGTTGGGGGTCTTGAGCGCCCCCGTCAGATGCGGGCCATCCAGGGCGCCGTCGTCCCATGCCAACTCCGTGCACAGGGTACGATCGAAGCCCAGCAGCCGTCCGATGCGGGGCACGTACAGATCCGGGCTCGCCGACAACAGGATCAGATGATCGCCGGCGTCGCGGTGCGTTTCCACCATCGCGAGAGCGGCGGGCCGGAATCGATGCCGGGCCGCGAGACGGCCGACGTAGTCCTCGCTCCATCGGTCGATCTTTGCGCCGGATTCACCGCCCAACACCGCGCCGATGATGCGGGCTTTGAGTGCTCCCCGGTCGCAGCCGGCGACGAGATACGCCATCAGTGCGGCGGGCAATCTCCACAGCCGAACCCATTGCGAGGGGTGCCTCAGCAGGTAGCCGAACAGGTAGGGCACCAAGGTATCGCGCCAGGTCAGAGTGCCGTCCAGGTCGAACACGGCGACCCAAGGACCGCGGGACTGCTCCGGACTGCAGGTCGTCCCCTCGGAATTCGTCGGCACGGCGGAGGCGCTATTTCTTGAGCTTCTGGATCTTGGATCCGGAAATGGACAGATCGGCCATCAGACCCTTTTCGCCGAACAAGAACACCAGAATGGGCTTCTGCAGGGTGTTGGTGTCGTAGCCGCCGCCCATTCCCCGCGACACCACGGTGACGCTGGTGTCGGCGCCGATCGACCAACCGCGGCTGTCGATGAACTTTCGCAGAGCGTCGGGGGTCATGAAGAGGATGACCTCGGAATGCGTCGCCATTCCGGCGGTCAGTCCGACTGACGCCGACGCGATGCTGTAGTAATCGACGTTCCGGCCGTCGACCCGCAGCGCCCCCTCGCCGTACTCGCCGGCGAGCCCGATGCCGCCCTTCGTCACCTGGGGAAACACCAGGACGCCGGCCGCCCTGGCGGCGAGGCCCTCGTTGTGGCTGTCGAGCTGGTTGAACTGTCGAAGGGCGTTGCGCACGTTGCCGTCGATAATGTCCCGCGTTTGCGCCGTCGCCTGCGAGCCGGGCAGCAGCCCCGAGATGAGCAGGCCGGCGACCAAAACAGAGAGGATTCCGTGCATTGTCGATTCCGAGGTCCGGGACGGAGCACCAATCTACGCCATTTGGGGTGGCTGGATCCATGCGTATCTTCCGCAGCTCCGCCGGACCCGCGGGTCCGGGACGGTTAAAGATTCGGGGATTTTTGCCGACTAGACCGGTTCTGCAGGACGACATGCATATCGGCGTGGCTTGCGTGTGACAGGGAGCGCCTCGACTGTGACAAATGCGACACCGGCGCTGCCGGGTCCCGATCCTTTTTTCGGCTCCTATGTGGCACTTGCCAACGGTCTGGTCGGAGATTTGCGCGGCGTTGGATTGTTCGACGGCTGCCTGCGGCCACGCGGGCATTCCGGCGAGTGGGTGCCTGCGCCGCTGCTGACATGGGTGCAGTCGCTGCGCTGGACCGAACTCGACAGCCGGGTGCCGGCCGCCATCGCGGGTCCGGCGAAGCATTGTTGGGTCGCCATCCCCATCGAGCAATCCGACGGCACCCTGTTGGGGGTCTTCTGCGTCAGCCAGCGCGTGGAGGCGTTGCCTCCCCAGCCCTCGAGATTTGCCGAGGCCCTGGCACTGCGTCTGAAGCCGCTGCTGGATTGCATCCATCGGGATCTGGCCGCGGCCGTGCCCAAAGTCGACAAGGTCACGGCCCTCACCGAGCGCACTGCCGAACTGGAGTGGCTGTTCCGGGTCACCGGCAATCTCAAGGATGCCGTCGACGATCAACGGGTGCTGGAGGGGCTCTTGTCCGCGGCGACCGCCCGCCTGGATTGCGCACTCGGAATCCTGCACGTTCCGGACAAGCGGCTGACACTCCAATCCGCCCACGACAAGGCCGCGGCGGCGGTGCTGGTCGATGCCTGGAACCAGACTCGTCAGCACTTGATCACCTGGGGACAGAGGCAGAACCGTCCTCTGGTGGTCAACGGCGCGGGACGACGCGGCAACAGCCTGGCACGCTGCAAGGTGCTGTGCGTGCCGGTGACGCGCGAGTCCGGCCGGGTCATCGGTGTGCTGGCGTTCTACAATCCGCCCGAGGCGACAGACTTCCTCGCCCGGCACGTGTTTCTAGCGCGTCACATCGGCCGTCAGGCGGCAAGCATCGTCGAAGCGCAGTTCGATTTGATGACGGGGCTCTACACGCGCAGCGGTCTCGACCAGATGTGCGGCGGCCTTGCAGGGGAGCCCGAACCGGTCGAGCGCAGCGTCATCTATCTCGACATCGACCACATGCACGTGGCGAACGAACTGCATGGATTCGAGCTGGGAAACGAACTCATCGTGCGGGTGGCCGATGTCGTCGCGGTCCCGCTGCTGCCGGAAAATGCGTTTGCCGCGCGCATCTCCGGCGACCGGTTCGCCGTCGTCCTGCCCACCGCGACCTGCGCCGAGGCGGTGAGCATCGCGCAGCGCCTGCAGTCGGCCGTCGCGAAGCTGGTGATCGGGCCGTCGAAGGAGGTCGTCGACATCTCGATCAGCTGCGGCGTCTCTGCGCTGCTGCCGATGCCGGAGGGACTGGCGCGGGCGATCGCCGCGGCCGAACTCGCCTGCAAGACGGCGAAGAACCGGGGCCGCAACCGCGTCGAGTTGTATGCCTTCGAGGACGGCAGCATGATGCGCCGGCACAGCGACGCCCTGGCGGTGGGGCAGCTGCGGTCGGCGTTGAAAACGGACCGGCTGTTGTTGTACGCCCAGCGCATCGTAGCGCTGCAGAATCCGGGCCTGCCGGGGGGGTACGAGATTCTCCTGCGGCTGCGCGAGGTGGACGGCAGTCTGGTGCTGCCCGGACCGCTGATCGAATCCGCGCAGCGCTATCAGATACTGCCCTCCATCGACCGGTGGGTGGTGCAGCGCGCGCTGCAGGTGCTTGGAGCCTACCGCAGCATGCTGCGCAGCCGGGGGCTGGGGATGTCGATCAACGTCTCCGGGCAGTCCATCGGCGACGAGACGTTCATCCGGCAGTTCACGCAATTGTTGAAGGACGCCAACCTCCCGCGGGGATGCATCGCCGTCGAACTCACCGAACAGGCCGCCATCACGAATCTGCCGCGGGCGACCCAAATGGTCTCCCAGCTGGGTGCGCTCGGCTGCCAGATCGCGCTGGATGACTTCGGCACGGGCGCCAACTCCCTGAGCTACTTGAAGGCCCTGCGGGTCGACCGGGTGAAGATCGACGGCAGCTTCGTACGGGACATCCTGTCGGACCGCAACTCCCAGGCGACCGTGCGTGCGATCGTCGAACTCGCCAGGGGCATGAAAATCCAGACGGTCGCCGAATATGTCGAGAACGAGGCCATCGCCCAGGAGGTGCGGCGCCTGGGCGTCGACTATGCGCAAGGATACGCGTACGGCAGACCCGAGCCGCTCACGGATCTGCTGGACGGACTGGTGCGCGACGAATCCCAGCGGCTCCACAGGCTGTTCCTCGAGTCCTGACGGCGGCGGCTTTCCGGCACGCACGGTCGCCGGGGATTCAAGACCCGTCGAGTTCCGCGATCGCCGCCAGGAGCGCGTTCGTATCGACGGGCTTGCTGAGAAAGCGGCAGCGCGGGATGGCAGTCTTCACGACGCGCGTCATCGACTGCAGGTCGCCGCTCAGCAGGATGGCCGGAACGTCGCGTCCGTGCCGGATTCGCAGGCGCTGCAGTACATCGAGACCCGTGAGCTTGCCATCGAGGTGGTAGTCGGATATCAGCACGTCCCCGGTCTCGAGATCGGCGAGCAGACCTTCGGCTTCCTCGACCGTCCCGGCGCTGCGGGTTTCGTATCCCTCCAGGGTCAGGAACAACTCGGTCGCCGCGCGCACCGAGTCGTTGTCCTCGAGGAGTATGAGGCGCGGGCGGTTGGAAGGGGTGTTCTTCACGGCCACCAGATCCTCGCGGGCCGGCTGCTGCACCGTCGCCAGGACGTGCTGCAGGGGCACCCGGACGCGGACCCGCGTTCCGCTGCCCAGCTTGGAGGTCACCGCGACCGAGTAGCCGAGAAGGCGGGACACCTCGCGCACGATGGCAAGACCCAGCCCGACGCCGGAGCGCTGGGTGCCCTTCGGATCGACCTGATAATACTCATCGAAGATCCGGTCGAGCTTGTCCTCGGGGATGCCGGCACCGGAATCCTTGATGTCGAGGATCAAAGCATCGGAGTCGACGTTGAGCGCCAATGCGACGCCGCCTTCCTTGGTGTACTTGAGGGCGTTGCCGATCAGATTCTGCAGCAGCTGCGTGAAGAGGATCCGGTCGGTGTTGATGATGGTCGGGGACAGGGGGAACGTGATCTGCAGGTGCTTGGCCGCGGCGGTGGGCTCGAACTCGCGCTCGAGGTCGGCGAAAATCGCCTCCAGGGCAACCGGCGCGAGCTGCGGCTGGATGGCCCCGGATTCGAGCCGTGTGATGTCGAGCAGCGCATTGAGCAGCCGGCTTGCGCCGTTGATCGCCTGTTCCTGTCGACGCAGGAGATCGTTGAGCTCCGGTGCCTCATGGGTCAGGTTGAGCATGGAGGCGTTGAGGAGGCGGATGGTTTGCAGGGGCTGACGCAGGTCGTGACTCGCCGTGGCGAGAAAGCGGGTCTTGGCGTTATTGGCGCGATCCGCCTCTTCGCGCGCGGCGACGAGGGCGTCGTTGACCACGCGGCGTTCGGTCATGTCCCGAATGGCGGCGGCGACGTACGTCCTGTCCCCGTCATGAAAGGGCGCGAGGCGGATGCCGGCAGGAAATTCGGATCCGTCGGCCCGGCGGGCGAACAGGTCGATGATCCTGGCGCCCATCTCCCGGTTGGTCGGGTCGCGCATAAATCCGCTCAAGTGGGCTCCGTGACGCAGCCGGAATCGTTCGGGCACCAGGAGTTCGATGGGCTGCCCGAGCAGTTGGTCGCGCGAATAGCCGAACAGCGTCCGGGTCGTCGCATTGGCGAACACGATGGCGCCGTGCGCGTCGATGACAATGAGTGCGTCGGGCGAGAACTGCAGCAGGTGCTGGGCGATGGAGGCGATTTGGTCCATTTCTATGACGTTCTTCCGGAAAAGGGACCCTCTACGCGGCGTCCGCGAGGGTAACATGTCCGCGGTCTTGGTGTTCCCCGGGACATCGCGGGGCGTAAGGGAGGGTCGCAATAATCTGCGGAATTCCGCGGGTGCACGGGGTCGCGGGTTGCGGCAGACTGCCAAGCGGGTTTCCCTGCACAGGCGTCGGATTTCGGCTCGCTTCGCGGCGCGCTTCAAGGTGGCAATTGAACGAACTTAGTCCAAAACGGCCGGGATCCGAAGCGATTCTCAATCGATTGCTCGAGATTGCGCGGATCTCGGCGCTCGCCGAGATGGCCAGCGGCATCGCCCACGAATTGAATCAGCCCCTGGGTGCGATCGCGACTTATTCGCAGGCCGGTGACCGGCTTCTCAACCGTCCGGAACCGTTGGTCGCCCGCGCCCTGGACGTGTTTCGGCAGATCAATACCGAGGCCATGAGCGCCGGCGAGGGCATCCGGCGGATACGGCGCCTGTTCGATCAGGAGGAGCCCAAACACGCACGCTCGCGAATGAGCGACGTCGTCGAGGAATTGCGGCCGGTGTTCGACATGCTCGCCGGATGGTCCGACGTCGAGTTTCGGATCGATGTGCTATCTTCGTTGCCGGAAGTGTCGATCGACCGGCTCAAGGTCCAACATGTGCTGTTCTCCTTGTTTCAAAATGCGCTGGATGTGAGCGTGCAGAGCGGCAGCCCGCCACGGGTGACCCTCGACACGCGGGCCGACCGGTATGCCGTGGAGACGAGCATCACCGATTCCGGGCCCGGCATTGCGCCGGAGGCACGGGACCAATTGTTCCGCCCATTCTTCACCACCAAGCCGCACGGAACCGGTCTGGGTCTGGCGTCCAGCCGCGCCATCATCGAGGCACACGAAGGGACCATCGGCTTCGAGCCGCGGAGCGGCGGCGGCACGCGTTTCTGGTTTCGACTGCCGATCGCCGAATCTTGAAGGGAATCCCGATGGCAAAACCCGGCGAAAGCCCAGCCCCCACCCCGACCGTGCACATCATCGACGACGACGACGGCATGCGCCGCGCATTGAGCCTGCTGCTGAACACCGTCGGCTACAAGACGCTCGCGTTCGCCAATCCCGGTGAATTCCTCGCCCAGTTCGAAGCCGACACCCACGGCTGTCTGGTGTTGGACATTCGGATGCCCGGCATGAGCGGATTGGAACTCCAACAGCACCTCAACCGGACGGGGTCGATGCTCCCCGTGATATTCATCACCGGCCACGGCGACGTGCCGATGGCCGTACAGGCGATGAAGGAGGGCGCGTTCGAGTTCATTCAGAAGCCGTTTCGCGACCAGGACCTGCTCGACCGGATCAACCATGCCATCCAGCAGGACGCGGAGAACCGCAATACGCTCGCACGGCGCGCCGATGTGTTGCGACGGCTGGAATCCCTGACCCCGCGGGAGCGGCAGGTGATGGACATGGTGGTGGACGGTGCGGCCAACAAGGTCATTGCCATCGATCTGGACCTCAGCGAGCGCACCGTGGAGATTCATCGCGCCAAGGTGATGGAAAAAATGGGTGCCCGATCGGTGGCCCATTTGGTCAAATTGCACCTGAGCCTGGCGGGTGATGCCTGAGGCGGCCCCGGGCGGCGTGTTCCGAATGACCACAATGGGGCACGTGGAAATACCGATACTTCGGGCGTGCGGTAATGGGGACAATGGGCCGAACCCAAAGCTCCCGGGAGGGGCCGCATGTCATCCACGTTGACTCTCACATTCCGTCGCATCGCGCGTTCCGGCGCCCTGGAGGCGCGGGCGCGTGAAATCGGCGAGCGGCTGCGACGGTCGCACGATCGCGTCGGGCATTGTCATATCACCGTGCTGGGGGGTTCGGAGGAGGGCGGCCGCGATGTCGCCGTGAAGATCCACGTGAGCGTCCCCGGAGCGCAGATTCACGCCGACGGCAACGCACCCGATGCCGCGAGGCCGGAGGACGTGTTCGAGGCCCTGCGGGGAGCGTATGAGAGCGCCCGCCGGCAGTTGCAGGACCTGCGGCGCGACGGCGTCTCCTCCGGCAGGCTCAATGATGCATGGGATGCAGCGGGCCCGCGATGGTCAGCGCGCCAAACGCCAGCAACAGCCAGCCCGCCACAGTATTCAGACCACGCGCCATCGTCACGCGGCCGACCTGCGCGCTGAGCAGGCCGGCGCCGAATACGGCGGGGGCGGTGCCGAGGCCGAAGCACAGCATCATGGTGCCCGCCTGCAGCGCTCCCCCCTTGAGTGCGGCGAAGACGAGCATGGAATAGACGAAACCGCACGGCAACCATCCCCAGAGCATGCCGATCAGTATCGAACCGCCGACGCCGCCCGGTGGAATGGCGCGGGCCAGCGGTGCAAGATGCCGCCATAGGCGGCTGCCGAGGCGCTCGACGCCGGCGAGGGGCCGCCATTTGAACAACACGCCGACCCCCACCGCGATCAATACCGCTCCTGCCAGGACCCGAGCGACCAGGGCGACCCGGTCGAGATTGAACATGCCCAGCATCGCGCCGCTGAAGACGCCGACGGCGGCGCCGGCAAGCGTGTAGCTGGTGAGGCGTCCCACCTGGTAGGAGGCCGTCAGGATCCACGCCCGACGGGAGGTTGCGGCGCCGCGGGCACGCATGCCGAGCGCGCCGGATACGCCGCCGCACATGGCGAGGCAGTGCACGCTCCCGGCCATGCCCACCAGGAAGGCCGCGGAGAGCGTCAGCGGATCGCAGATCGGCGCGCCGTGCATCATGGTCGCGGGTCCGGTTGAACGGCCGCGGGCGGGGCCGCGGGCGGGGC
>JBBIKV010000090.1:9165-15765 GCA_037445285.1 Nevskiaceae bacterium
GGCCGCGGGCGGGGCCGCGGGCGGGGCGGGCGCGTCGGCGAGTCGGTCGTCGACGAGGATTTCCCAGGCCGGCACGTCCAACTCCTCGAATTGACCCGTGCGGACGGCCCAAAAGAATGCCCAAATCCCCAGACCGAGCAACACCAATGTCACCGGAATCAGAACGGCAATGATGCTCACGATGCGGCGCTCCGCCAGTCGGTCCGTTGCAGTGTTGGCAGCGTTCCGTCCTGCGTCGCATGCTCCGCGGCACCTCTCGGGCCGCCTCGAATGAGGCGCAGGGAGTTCAGCACCACCAAAATGGAACTTGTCGACATGCCGATCGCCGCGGCCCAGGGCGGCACCCAGCCCATGGCGGCCAAGGGCATCGTGGTCAGGTTGTAGGCAGCCGCCCATACGAGGTTCTGCCGGATCACCCGTGTCGCGCGCCGCGCCAGCAAAAATGCGCCGGGCAATTCCCGCAGCGAGTCGCCGACGAGTATCAGATCCGCGCTGGCCAGGGTCAATGCCGACCCGCGGCTCATGGCGATCGATACCCCGGATCCGCCGAGGACCGGAGCATCGTTAACGCCGTCGCCCACCATGGCGACGAATTCGCCTTGCGAGTTGAGAGCCCGCACGCGCTCCAGCTTCTCGCCGGGCGTGCGCCTGGCGCTGAAGTCGGGTATCCCGCAATGAATCGCGATGCGCCGGACAGCCTCGTGGGAATCGCCGCTGAGAATCTCGGTCCCCAATCCCTGCTGCCGTAGGGCGGCAACCGTCGTCACGCTTTCGGGGCGCACCGCGTCCGAGATCGAAAAGGCGGCCAGATCGCCGGCCGTGGAACTCAGTTGGATGGCCGCGTCGTCGGAGGCGACGGAGCGCGGATCCCGGCCGGCGAAGGCGCGTGTGCCGATGCGGTAGGTCACGCCGTTGATGACGCCGACGACGCCGCTGCCCGCCACGACCTGCACGTCCACGGCATCCAGCCCCCGGTGTGCCACGCAGGAGAAAGCGCGCGCGATCGGATGCTCCGAACCCATTTCCAGGGCGGCCGCGATCCGCAAACACTCCGATTCCGACAACTCCCCGAGAGCCGTGCAGCGCGACACCGCAACTGCTCCATCCGTCAGCGTGCCGGTCTTGTCGAAGACGACCCGGGTGACTTTGGCGAGTCCTTCGATGGCATCCGGGTCCCGTACCAGGATTCCGCGCCGCGCCAGCGCCGAGTTCGCACTGGCCACGGCCACCAGCGTGGCCAGGGAGAACGCGCAGGGGCAGGCGACAACCAGGACCGCGAGCGTCGCATCGAAGGCCCGCGAAGGATCGGCCACGCACCAGAAGGCGCACACCAGCGCGGCGCCGATCAACACCCGCGCGAGGAACCGGCTCGCGAAGAGATCGCCGGCGCGCGTGATGCGCGGCCGCTCGGCCTGGGCCCGCGTGAGCAAGGCGACGATGCCGGCCAGCACGGTGCCCTGGCCCGCCGCCGTGACCCGCATCTGCACCGGTGCGCCGAGGTTGATCGTGCCGCCGGTCACGCGGTCGCCCACGCCGCGTTCGATGGGCTGCGACTCTCCGGTCAGCATGGACTCGTCGAACTGGGTGCTGCCCGCCGTGAGTGCGCCGTCGGCGGGCACCACCTCTCCCGGCCGCACCAAGAGGCGATCGCCGATCGTCAGCTGCGAAACCGCGATGTCCACCACCGATTCCCCGCCGTCCGCCGCCGAGAAGCGGTGCGCGACGGCGGGCAGCATGCGGCTCAGCGAGTCGCTGACCTGCGTGCTCTGATGCCGTGCGACCATTTCGACGTAGCGCGCGATGGTCAGGAAGAAGATGAACATCGTGACGGAATCGAAGTACACCTCCCCGGCGTGGCGCCAGGTATTGAACACGCTGGCGCCGTACGCGAGCAGCAGCCCCAGCGCAACCGGCACGTCCATGGTGATGTGGCGCTTGGCGAGCGTCTGGGCCGCGCCCGTGAAATAAGGCCAACCGCCGTACAGCATGACCGGCGTCGCAACCAGGAGGCTGACGATGCGCAGATACGCACGCACGTCGCCCTCCATGCCCTGCAGGTCGCCGGCATACATCGCGACCGCGAACATCATGACCTGCATCATGCCGAGGCCGGCCACCGCGAGGCGCTTCAAGAGGGTCCGCCGTTCTTCGCGCACCTGCAGATCGGAGTTTCGGGCCGTCGCCATCTGCGGTCGATATCCTAGGTTCGAGATCACCTGCAGCAGGTTCGAGAGTTTGACCGACGTCTCGTCCCAGACGATCTGGGCACGCCCGGTGGCGGTGTTGACGCTCACCTGCCGGACTCCGGGAACCCGTTCTAGCGAGCGGCCGACCAGCCAACTGCAGGCGGCGCAGGTCAGACCGTCGATCATCAGGACGACGGCACGTCCGTGGGCGTCCTTGCGGGTGGACGTCTCCAACAGGGCCGCATCATCGTAGGCGAGCCAGTCCTCCGTGGGCTCGTCGGGCCTGCGGGCGACGGCGGTGCGGAACCGGTAGAAGTCCTCCAGGCCCAGGTTGCCGATCATCTCCACCGCGGCCCGGCAGCCGGGGCAGCAGACCGACACATCGGCGTCCTTGACGCGAATCGACAATACGTGACGGCCGCCGAGCGGCTCTGCGCAGTGGAAACATACCCCGGCCGTATCGGGCATGGCGGATCACTCCGCCGGCGGGATCACGGAGTTCGCCGCATTGCCATGAATCACGGGCTGCGCCGGATGGTGGGTGTCTATCGCAGGGTCCGGATGTTGGAGTATCAGGATGAAGGTGATCACCCCCGCGATCACCGCGCCGAGCGGCGGGGCGATGACGAGCCACATCATGGGATGGCGATACCAGGCTTTCGCGGTCAGATCGGCAGTCATCGACGTCACTCCGGTGGGATCAGGGCTTGGAAAAGAATCGGGCGCGGGTGGACGCAGTGATCTCGGGATGGTCCACGGCCCGAGCCGTCATCTCGAAGTCCTGCCCGCCGTGCCCCTGGCCGGGAGGAACACGGACCCGGACCACCACGGTCTTCACGTCCTCGGCATCCACGCTCTGCGTCGGGGAGTCGCTGTCGACCACGGCGTTCGGGAGCCTTGAGGCCGACAGGCGGAACGTGTGGGCCTGCTGATCCTTGTTGATGATGCGCACGCTGAAGACGTTTTCGATGCGGCCGTCGTCCAGTTCGCGGTACAGCGTGTTGCGGTCGCGCAGGACATCGAGGGCGACCGGCATCCGATGCGTCACCGCATAGATGAAGCCGCACATCAGGATCGTGAGCAACACCGAATAAACGATGGTGCGCGGTCGCATCACATGCGCCGTGGCCCCGTCCAGTTCGGCCTGGGTGGAATAGCGCACCAAGCCGCGGGGCGAGCCGATCTTGTCCATCACCGTATCGCAGGCGTCGATGCATGCCGCACAGGCGATGCATTCGTACTGCAGCCCCTTGCGAATGTCGATGCCTGTGGGGCAGACCTGGACGCACAGGGTGCAGTCGATGCAGTCGCCCTGGCCGAGGCTGCGACCGTCGGTGCCGCGGCTTCGTGCGCCGCGCGGCTCGCCGCGTGCCGCGTCGTACGAGATGATCAGGGTGTTGCGATCGAACATCGCGCTCTGGAAGCGCGCGTAGGGGCACATGTACTTGCAAACCTGTTCGCGCATGAAACCGGCGTTGCCGTAGGTCGCGAGGCCGTAGAAGATCACCCAGAACCCCTCGGTGAGACTCAGTCCTCCGGTGAACGTCCGGACCGCGAGACTGTCGATGGGCGAGAAGAAGCCGACGAAGGTCATTCCCGTGAATCCGGCAAAACCGAGCCACAGCGCCTGCTTGGCGAATTTGCGGCCGATCTTGCGGGCGTTCCACGGTCCCTGGTCGAGTTTCATCTGCTGCGAGCGAGTGCCTTCCGTCAGCCGCTCCATCCAGACGAAGATCTCGGTCCAGACGGTCTGCGGACAGGCGTAGCCGCACCACAAACGCCCCGCGAGCGCGGTGAAGAAGAACAACGACAGCGCCGCCATGATGAGGAGCCAGGTCAGCAGGTAGAAATCCTGCGGAAAGAGGGTCAGGCCGAAGATGAAGAATTTCCTCGCCGGCAGATCGAAGAGGATCGCCTGCCGGCCGTTCCAATGCAGCCACGGCAGGCCGTAGAACAGGCCGAGCAGCACGACCACGGATGCATTGCGCAGACGGGTGTAGCGGCCCGCCACCTCGCGGGCGTAGACCTTTTGATGCGCTGCGTAGAGCACGGGCGCGGCGGGCGATTCCACGGTCATGTGCGTTCCGATCGATTGGCGCCGGGAACCGTCGAGTGGGGCCCGGATGTCAGCAGGTAGGCGGTCAAGGACGTTCCGATGAAGTTGAAGACCCAGAAAAAGAAGAATCCGAACGCATACAGCACCGGGCGCATCGCGAGCAGCGCGGGGGCGAACCCGTCGAAGCCGAGCGTCACCGGATCGAAGAAGGCGAACACGATCATGGTCTCCGCGCCCGCCGCGAGGAACGATGACCACAACGCCACGCCGAGGCCCACACCGAACGGCGACCAGCGCCGGGCGAGGGCCCTCCCGTGCTCACCGTCGCCCGCCGCCCGTTCATTCTCCAGCATGCGTGGGCTCGGAATCGTGGGCCGAGAGCGAAAGCACGTAGGCCGCGAGCAGGCGCACCTTGGTCTCGCCGAGGCGCTGCAGGTGCGCCGGCATCTGGTTGACCCGGCCGTTGGTGATGGTTTCGCGGATGTCGGACACCGAGCCGCCGTGCAGCCAGATGTTGTCGGTGAGATTCGGCGCGCCCAGGGCCTGATTGCCCTTGCCGTCGATGCCGTGGCAGGCGGAGCACATGGTCTCGAATCGGGTCTTGCCCGCGGCGATCCCTTCGCTCGTCGCCTGTGCACCGGTGGAATGACGGCCGCTCAGCGACAACACATAGGCCATGACCTGTTCGACTCCGTCGGCGCCCAACACCGCGCCCCAGGCGGGCATGGCATTGTTGCGGCCCATCGCGATGGTCTGATAGACGGTCGCTTCGCTGCCGCCCCACAGCCAGTCCTTGTCGGTGAGGTTGGGGAAGCCCTTCGCACCGCGCGCGTCCGATCCGTGGCAGGACGAACAATTCAGGGCGAACAGGTTCCTCGCGGTGGACATGGCCGACGGATCCCTCGACACGTCCAGCAGGGATTTGTCCTTGAGCGCGGCGAAACGCTCCGTGAACGCCGCCTGCTTCTCTGCGCCCTCGATATCGGTCTGCGCCGCCGAGCTCCAGTGCAGCAATCCGGGGAAGTTGCCGAGACCCGGATACAGGGCCAGGTACCCGAACGCAAACACGATGCTGAGGATGAACAGCCACAGCCACCAACGGGGCAGCGGATTGTTGTACTCCGTCAAATCCCCGTCCCACACGTGCGTGGTGGAATCCGCGGCGATCTGCGCGGCACCCTTCGATGTCCACCAGATCAGCCACAGACCGGCGAGTATGTTCGCCACCACCACGACCACCACGAAAATTGCAATGCCGTGCTTCATGTTTTTCGACCTCGGGTCTCATCGATGGAATCGTCGTCGAGCGGCAGCCGGGCCATCTCGTCGAACACTCCCTTGCGGCTCTTGCCCCAGGCCCAGACCGCGAGCAGGATGAACAGCAACATCAGGGTCAGGGTGATGATGCCTCTCACCACGCCGATCATGGCGTCGTCTCCGTGGTGCCGTCGCCGTGATATTTCAGGCCCTGCAGGTAGGCCACGAGGGCATCGAGCTCCGTGTGTCCGGCGACGACGTCACCGGCGGCCGCGATCTGCGCATCCGTATAGGGAACCCCGAGCTTGCGCAGCACCCGCATCTTTTTGGCGATCAGGACGGGGTCGACCGGCGATTTGACCAGCCATGTGAAGGCGGGCATGTTGGACTCCGGCACGACGTCGCGTGGGTTGTTCAAGTGCACGCGGTGCCATTCGTTGGAGTAGCGGCCGCCGACGCGCGCCAGATCCGGCCCGGTGCGCTTGGAGCCGAACTGGAACGGGTGGTCGTACACGGTCTCCCCGGCGAGCGAATAGTGGCCGTAGCGCTCGACCTCGGCCTGCAGGGACCGGACCATCTGCGTGTGGCACAGGTAGCACCCCTCACGGACATACACGTCCCGGCCGGCAAGCTCCAGGGCCCCGTACGGCTTGATGCCGGGAGACGACGTTATGATCGACGCCGACATGTAGAGGGGCACGATTTCCACGAGGCCGCCTACGCTGATGACGATCGCGATGAGCGTGCCCAGGAGCCACGCGCGCTTTTCGATGATTTCATGATTCATGTGGGACTTTCTCTGGGATTCAAAGGGCAGGAACGGCGACCGCCTCGGCGCGCGGCTGCACCACGCTGATGGTCTTGATGACGTTGTAGAGCATGATGAACATGCCGATCAGAACGAGGGCGCCGCCGCCGAGGCGCACGACGTAGTACGGATACGTCGCCTTCAGCGATTCGACGAAGGTGTAGGTCAGGGTGCCGTCCGCGTTGGTGGCGCGCCACATCAGTCCCTGCATCACCCCGGCGATCCACATGGCCGACACGTAGAGGACCACGCCGATCGTCGCAATCCAGAAGTGCACGTCGATGAGCCGGATG
>JBBIKV010000091.1:0-10738 GCA_037445285.1 Nevskiaceae bacterium
GTGACCGCCGCCAGATCGACGGCGTCGATCGCCGCCCGTGGAATCTGATGGCCGATATACCGTTCGATGTCCGGCAGCGAGATGGCATATTCCTCGCAGCCGAAACTGATCGCGTCACCCTCGGCGCCGGCGCGTGCGGTGCGGCCGATGCGGTGCACATAGTCCTCCGCATCGTTCGGCAGATCGAAGTTGAACACGTGGCTCACATCGGGGATGTGCAGCCCGCGCGATGCCACGTCGGTCGCGATCAGCACCGCGATCCCGCCTTCGTGAAAGTCGCGCATCATCTTCAGCCGCTTGTTCTGCGGCACGTCCCCCGACAGGGCCTGCGCGACGAAGCCGTTGGCCGTCAAGGTGCGCTCGAGCACCTCGGCAATGCGTTTGGTGTTCACGAACACCATCGTGCGACGCGCATCGATGCGGCGCAGCAGCCCCATGAGCAGCGGAATCTTCTCCTCGGTGGATGGGAAATAGAGCACCTGCTTGACCCGGTCCACGGTCATCTTGTCCGGCTCGATCCGGATCAGCTCGGGGTTGTTCATGTGCTCGTACGCGAGCTCCATCACCCGGTGGGACAGGGTGGCCGAGAACATCATGGTCAGACGCAGAGTCGGATGCGGCAGACGCCTCAAGATGAAGCGGATATCCTTGATGAATCCGAGGTCGAACATGCGGTCGGCTTCATCCATGACGGCGACCTGGACGTGGCGCAGGTCGAACACGTGTTGCTTGAAATAATCGATGACGCGGCCGGGCGTGCCGATCAGCACGTCGACCCCTTCCTCGAGGATGCGGCGCTGCTTTTCGTAATCGACCCCGCCGAATACGATGGCGAGCTTGAGTCCCGCGAACTTGGCGATGCCCTCCGCGTCGGAGTGGATCTGCACCGCGAGTTCCCGCGTCGGCGCGATGACGATGGCGCGGATGGCGTTCAGCGGCTTGTTCGGCGGGGCGGGCTCCGTCAACAGGCGGTTGAACAGCGCGATCAGGAACGCCGCCGTCTTGCCGGTGCCGGTCTGCGCCTGTCCCGCGACGTCGCGGCCGGCCAGGGCAACCGGAAGGGTTTGTGCCTGAATCGGCGTGCAACGGGTGTAGCCGAGTTCGGCGATACCCCGCTTCAACGATTCGGGAATGTTCAAGGACTCGAACGTAAGCTGACTGAGATGTTCGTCTGACATTTTCGCTTTGTGAATTGCAGAAACTTGCAAAATGATGGTGGACCGGTTAACAATACGGCCATTCCGGAGCTGGTCCATCCGCTCCGCTCAACCGTATCATCGGTACCCTTTTAAGGTAATCAAGACTTCTAAAGCCGCTGTATTGTGCCCGAACGGCCGCGCATCGTCATCTCCGCGCGTGCTTTGAGGCCTTCCTCTCCCAAAAGAACCCCGCTAAAACTTCAAACGAAGCCCCCTATGGAGGTATATCCGCAGTGAGTAACCCCAGTATCGTCCATACCAGCGACGCCACGTTCGACAAGGACGTGCTCAAGTCCGAGAAGCCCGTTTTGCTCGATTTTTGGGCCGAATGGTGCGGCCCCTGCAAGATGATCGCGCCAATCCTCGATGAGATCGCCGATCAGTACAAGGACAAGATCCGCATTGCGAAGCTCAACATCGACGACAATCCGGCGACGCCCCCCAAATTCAACATCCGCGGCATTCCGACCTTGATTCTCTTCAAGAACGGCACCGTGGAGGCTCAGAAAGTGGGTGCGGTCACCAAATCCCAGCTGGCCGCCTTTTTGGACAGCAACCTGTGAGAGGCTACCTGGGCAATCAATCCCGCGGCGGTCAGGGCGGCGGACAGCAGGGCGGCGGCGGTCAGGGTGGCGGCGGACGTTCGAATCGCTCGAATCGCGGTCCACGCAATGACAACCGCAACGGCAACACCAACGGCGGCAGGCCTGCCCAGGAAGACTACGGCGATCTGCCGGAGGGCGGCGACGATCTGGAGATCATCGCGCCGAGCGACCTGGCGCGCAGCCGCAGCTCGATGAACCTGACGGAGCTCAAGAAGCGGCCGATCAGCGATCTCGTCAAGCTGGCCGAGACCATGGGTCTCGAGAACATGGGACGGTCGCGCAAGCAGGACATCATCTTCGGCGTCCTGAAGGCGCATGCCCGCAAGGGCGAGGACATTTACGGCGACGGCGTCCTGGAGATCCTGCAGGACGGCTTCGGCTTCCTGCGGTCCTCCGACTCCAGCTATCTGGCGGGTCCGGACGACATTTACGTGAGCCCGAGCCAGATCCGCCGCTTCAATCTGCGCACCGGCGATTCGATTTCCGGCCTGATCCGCCCACCGAAGGACGGCGAGCGCTACTTCGCGCTGCTCAAGGTCGGCGAGATCAACTACGACTCGCCGGAAAGCTCGCGCGGCAAGGTGCTGTTCGAGAACCTGACGCCGCTGCATCCGACGGAGCGGCTGAAGCTCGAGCGCGGCAACGGCTCGACCGAAGATCTGACCGCCCGCGCCATCGACCTGGTCTCGCCCATCGGCAAGGGCCAGCGCGGTCTCATCGTGTCGCCGCCGAAGGCCGGCAAGACGATGCTGTTGCAGAACATCGCCACCGCCATCACGGCCAATCATCCGGAGGTTTACCTCATCGTGCTCCTCATCGACGAGCGGCCTGAGGAGGTGACGGAGATGGCCCGCACGGTGAAGGGCGAGGTGGTCTCGTCGACGTTCGACGAGCCGGCCAGCCGGCACGTGCAGGTCGCGGAGATGGTGATCGAGAAGGCCAAGCGATTGGTCGAGCACAAGAAGGACGTGGTCATTCTGCTCGATTCCATCACGCGTCTGGCCCGCGCCTACAACACCGTGGTGCCGAGTTCCGGCAAGGTGCTCACCGGCGGCGTCGACGCGAACGCGCTGCAGCGCCCGAAGCGGTTTTTCGGCGCGGCCCGCAACATCGAAGAGGGCGGCAGCCTGACCATCCTGGCGACTGCGCTGGTCGACACGGGGTCGAAGATGGACGACGTGATCTTCGAGGAGTTCAAGGGCACGGGCAATTCGGAAATCCATCTGGACCGCCGCATCGCCGAGAAGCGCACCTTCCCGTCGATCAACATCAACCGTTCCGGCACGCGCAAGGAGGAGCTCATCACGGACCCGGCCGAGCTGTCCAAGATGTGGATCCTGCGCAAGCTCCTGCATCCCATGGATGAACTGGCGGCGATCGAGTTCCTGCTCGACAAGATGAAGGACACCAAGACCAACGCCGACTTCTTCGATGCCATGAAGCGGTAACCCCCGGAGCGGCAGTATATGCAGTGGTGGGCTTGGATTGCCGTGGGCGCCGTCCTGTTGGGGTCGGAACTGGCCTTCGTCGATGCACAGTTCTACCTCGTGTTCGTCGGGTCGGCCGCGCTTCTCGTCGGATTCCTGAATCTGGCGGGGATCGTTCCCCCCGATTGGGCCCAGTGGGCACTCTTCGCGGTGCTCGCGGGCGGTTCGATGGTGGCTTTCCGGCGCCGCATCTACGAGCGCATGCGGCGCAACCTCCCGCACCTGCGCGGCGGGCCCGCCGGAGAGCTCGTCGTGCTGACGGAACCCCTGAAGCCCGGCGACACCTGCCGCATCGAGTTCCGCGGCAGTTCGTGGAACGCGATCAACGGCGGGCAGGCGGCGATCGCCGCCGGCGCACGTGCCAGGATCGAGCGCGTCGACGGACTGACGCTCGTCGTCATCGCGGTTCCCTAACCTTCATCAGGAGCAGCAGCTTGGACAGTTCCCTTGGCTATGGCGCGATCGCGCTGGCGGTCGTGGTCGTCATCGTGCTGGCGAAGACCGCGACCGTCGTGCCCCAGCAGAGCGCGTTCGTCGTGGAGTACCTCGGCAAATACAGCCGCACCCTGCAGGCGGGGTTCCACATCCTCATCCCCTTCGTCGAGAAGGTGGCGTACCGGCACAGCCTGAAGGAAATCGCCGTCGACATCGCCGAACAGATCTGCATCACGCGCGACAACGTCCAGGTGGGCGTCGACGGCGTGCTGTACATGCAGGTGCTCGATCCGCATCTGGCGTCCTACGGCATCACCAACTTCGGTTTCGCCATCTCGCAGCTGGCGCAGACCACCCTGCGCAGCGAGATCGGCAAGATCGAGCTGGACCGCACCTTCGAGGCGCGCGGCACCATCAATGCGAACGTCGTCAGCGAGTTGGACAAGGCATCCGCGCCCTGGGGCGTCAAGGTCCTGCGCTACGAGATCAAGAACATCACGCCGCCCCGGGACGTGCTGCAGGCCATGGAGAAGCAGATGCGGGCCGAGCGCGAGAAGCGCGCGGTGGTGCTCACCTCCGAGGGGGAGCGCGACGCCAAGATCAACTCGGCCGAGGGCGACAAGCAGCGGGTCATCAAGCAGTCGGAGGCGAGCAAGCAGCAACAGATCAACGAGGCCGAGGGTCAGGCGCAGGCGATCCTCGCCGTGGCGACGGCCACGGCCGAGGGCCTGCGGCAGGTCGGCATCGCGCTGTCGGATCGCGGCGGCATCGAGGCCATGCAGCTGCGGATCGGCGAGGAGTACGTCAAGCAATTCGGCAAGCTGGCACAGGCCGGCACCACGCTGGTCGTGCCGGCGAACCTCACGGACCTCGCCTCCATCGTCACCATGGCGACCAGCATCGCCCGCAAGCCCCAGGTCTGAAATCGATGCCCGAACGCAGGTCGATCCCCCTCGGGTTCACGGAGTTCGTCGTGCTCATCGCCGCCATGATGGCGACACAGGCAATCGCCATCGATGCGATGCTGCCGGCGTTCCCCACCATCGTCCGTGCACTGCACGTGGCGGACGAGAACCACGTGCAGTGGATCCTGACCGCCTACATGGTCGGCATGGGCTGCGGTCAGCTCGTGTGGGGCATGCTGTCCGACCGCTTCGGGCGCCGGCCGGTGCTGCTCGGTGGCATCGGCGTGTACGTGGTCGCGGCCCTGCTGTGCGGCCTCACGGGAAGCTTCCACGCGCTGCTCGTCTGGCGCTTCATTCACGGCATGGCCGCCGCCAGCGTCACGGTGTCGCGGTCGGTGATCCGCGACCTGTATTCGGGACGGCACATGGCGCGGGTGATGTCCCTGACCTTCGTCGTATTCCTGATGGTGCCGATCCTGGCGCCCAGCCTGGGACAGCTGGTCCTGCTGGTGGCGCCGTGGCGCTACATCTTCATCGTCGCGGGCGGATTCGCGTCGCTGGTCTGGGTGTGGGCCGCGCTGCGCCTGAAGGAGACCCTGCATCCGGAATACCGCATGACGCTGACGCGCAGCCACGTTGCCGGCGCGGTGCGCCTGGTGCTCGGGGACCGCACTTCGCTGTGCTACACCCTGGCCCTGACGGTCATGTTCGGTTCGATCATGGCATACGTCGGCATGGTGGCGCAGATCTTCTCCGACGTGTTCCACCGCCCGAGCCTGATGCCGAGCATGTTCGCGCTGTGCGCGATCACCATGGGCTGCGCCGCCTTCCTCAACTCGCGTCTCGTGGAGCGGCTGGGGATGCGGCTGATCTCGCACACCGCCCTGCTGTGCTTCATCGGGATCACCACCGCGCATGTGCTGTTCGCCGCGCTGGGATTCGAGCAGTTGTGGACCTTCGTCGCCTTCCAGGCGGTCACCATGGCGTTCTTCAGCCTGTCCGTGTCGAACTTCGGTGCCATGGCCATGGAACCCATCGGTTCGGTCGCCGGCATCGGCGCGTCGCTGCAGGGGTTCATCTCGACTTTCGCCGGGGCGCTCGTGGGCGCCGCCATTGGACGACTGTTCAACGGCACCACGGTGCCGCTGGCGGGAGGGGCGCTGTGCTGCGGACTGGTGAGCCTCGGGTTCGTGCTGTTGGCGGAGAAGGGACGGCTGTTCCGCAAGCATCACGCCGCCACGGCGGTGGGGATCGCCGACGATGCGGTGGCCGAAAGCTTCGGACACTGACCGGCCCCGCCGCTACTGCGGATCCGACTCCCGCACGATCGCGCGATGGCCGATGTCACGCCGGTACTGCACCCCATTCCAGTGAATGGCGTGCACGAGATCGTAGGCCTGGTGCTGCGCCGCGTGCACCGTGTCGCCCAGACCCACCGCGCACAGCACCCGCCCGCCGGCCGTCACCACGTCGGCGCCGCTCTGCCGGGTGCCCGCATGAAACACCTTGCCGGGCAGGCGCGCGGCCGCGTCGAGTCCGCCGATCCGATCGCCCTTCGCTGACGCGTCCGGATACCCGCCCGCCGCCATGACCACGCCGAGCGCCGCGCGCGGATCCCAGCGGGTGTCGATGCGATCGAGGGTGCCGTCGCAGGCGGCCTGGCACAACTCCACCAGATCGCTCTGCAGCCGCATGAGAATGGGCTGGGCTTCCGGGTCGCCGAACCGGCAGTTGAATTCCAGCACGTTCGGCGTACCGTCGGCCGCGATCATGAGGCCCGCGTAGAGGAATCCGGTGAAGGGATTGCCGTCGCTGCGCAACCCCTCGAGCGTCGGCCGGATCACCTCGCGCATGATCCGCTCGTGCAGCGCCGGCGTCACGAGCGGGGACGGGGAATAGGCGCCCATGCCGCCGGTGTTGGGCCCCCGGTCGCCGTCGTCGCGGCGCTTGTGATCCTGGGACGTGGCGAGCGGGATCACCTGGGCATCGTGTGCCACCACGATGAAGCTGACCTCTTCGCCGCGCAGGAATTCCTCGATGACGATGGTGCTGCCGGCCTCGCCGAAGCTGCCGCCGAGCATGGCGGTCGCCGTCTCGATGGCCGACTCGTGGGTGTCGCAAATCACGACGCCCTTGCCGGCCGCGAGGCCGTCGGCCTTCACGACCAGCGGCAGACGCTGCGCGCGGACGTGGGCGGCGTCGAAATTCGCCGCGGTGAACGTCGCGTAGCCTGCGGAGGGGATGCCGTGGCGCCGCAGGAAATCCTTGGTGAAGGCCTTGGATCCCTCCAGTCGGGCCGCCGCCCGGGTCGGCCCGAAGCAGCGCCGCCCGGCCGACGTGAACCGGTCGACGATGCCGGCCACCAGCGGACCTTCGGGGCCGACGATGGTGAAGTCGACATCCTCGCGATTCACGAAATCCAGCAGACCGTCGATGTCGTCCGCGGCGATGGCGACGTTGCCGACGTTCGGCTCGAGGGCGGTGCCCGCATTGCCGGGCGCAACGAACACCCGCGTGACGCGCGGCGATCGGGCGCACTTCCACGCCAGCGCGTGTTCCCGTCCGCCGCCGCCGACGATCAGGACCTTCATGCGAAGCTCCTAGTGACGAAAATGGCGCATCCCGGTGAACACCATGGCAATGCCGTGCTCGTCGGCGGCGGCGATGACGTCGGCGTCGCGCTTCGAACCGCCCGGCTGGATGACCGCCCTGATGCCGAATTCGGCGACCACGTCGAGACCGTCCCGAAAGGGAAAGAAAGCATCCGATGCCATGGCGGCGGATTCGAGCGACAGGCCTTCGTCCTTGGCCTTCATGGCGGCGATCTTGCTGCTCACCACGCGGCTCATCTGTCCGGCGCCGATGCCGAGAGTGGTCCGATCCTTGACGCAGACGATGGAGTTCGATTTTACATATTTCGCCACGCGCCAGGCGAACACGAGATCCTGGAGTTCCGCCGCCGTCGGCGGCCGCCGGGTCACGACCCGCAGGTCCTGCGGCCGGATCGTCCCGTCGTCGCGGGTCTGAACCAACAGTCCGCCGCTGACGCTCTTGTATTCCAGCAACTGGGAAACCGGCTTGGAAAGATCTCCGGTTTCCAGCACCCGGATGTTGTCCTTGGATGCGAGCAGGGCCAGGGCATCCTTGGCGATGGTCGGCGCCAGAATCACCTCGACGAACTGCCGTTCCAGGATGGCGGCGGCGGTTGCAGCGTCCAACGGACGATTGAATGCAATGATGCCGCCGAATGCCGAGGTGGGATCCGTGCGGTAGGCGCCGTCGTAGGCCGCCGCGATGCCGTCTCCCAGCGCGACGCCGCAGGGATTGGCGTGCTTGACGATCACGCAGGCGGGGACATCGAACTGGCGCACGCATTCGAGCGCGGTGTCGCTGTCCGCGATGTTGTTGTAGGAAAGCTCCTTGCCCTGAACCTGGGCCGACTCCGAGACCGAGGCGCCGATCGCGCGCGGATCCTTGTAAAAGGCGGCCTGTTGGTGCGGATTCTCGCCGTAGCGCAGATCCAGATGTTTGCGGAACGACAGATTCAGATCGTCCGCGAATTTCGCGGCGCCGCCGCCGATCGCGCCGGTGAAATATGCCGACACCATGGCGTCGTATTGCGCCGTGTGGGCGAAGGCCTTGGCCGCGAGATTCTGGCGCATCACGATGTGGGTCGATCCCTGGTTCGCGGCCAGTTCGTCGAGCAGGCCGCGGTAGTCGCCCGGATCGACAATCACGGTGACCGACGCATGGTTCTTGGCGGCGGCGCGCACCATGGCCGGGCCGCCGATGTCGATGTTCTCCACGGCATCGTCGTAGCTGCAGTCGGCCCGTGCGACCGTCGCGGCGAAGGGATACAGGTTCACCGCCAGCAGATCGATCGGCTCGATGCCGTGATCGTGCATCACCGCGTCATCCATCCCCCGTCTGCCGAGAAGACCGCCGTGGATCTTCGGATGCAGCGTCTTGACGCGGCCGCCCATGATTTCCGGAAATCCGGTGTACTCGGCGACCTCCTTGACCGCGACGCCGTGGCGCGTCAACAGCTTGGCCGTACCTCCGGTGGACAGCAGTTCGATGCCGCGCGCCTTCAACTCGCGTGCGAACTCCACGATTCCGGTCTTGTCGGAAACGCTGAGCAACGCGCGGCGGATGGGGGTGGGCAACGGCGGCTACTCGTGGATGCCGAACTCTTTGAGCTTCTTGCGCAGCGTGCCGCGATTGATGCCGAGTATCGTCGCGGCGCGGCTCTGATTCCCCTGGACGTGTCCCATCACCACCTTGAACAACGGCTCCTCCACCTCGCGCATCACCAGATCGTACAGATGCGCCGGCTTATGGCCGTTCAACGCCTCGAAATAGCACTGCAGCGCCTCCTCGGCCTGGGAGCGCAGCGGCACGCCCTTGCCGTTGACCTTCAGGTCGCGGCCGTTGAACGGCGGCGGCGCCTCTTTGCGTGATCTCGATTTTTTCTTTGCGACCATAGCCCATCCAGATTCCCTGCAGATTTCTTCTTGTGTGTTTTTATTCAACCGAGGTCGAAATGTTCCAGCAGCGTGGACAGTTGCTCGTGCGGCGTCTGGAGAGTGACGAGACGATTGCGCAAAACCTCATGTCCGGGATGCTGCCGAAGATACCAACTCAAGTGTTTACGCGCCACCCGGACACCGGTGTCGTCGCCGTAGAGGGCGTACAGGTCTTCAAGATGGGCGCGCATAATATCACGGACATTTTCCAGCGGTAGCTCCCTACGCAATTCCCCTGAGCGCAGGAAAAAATTGACTTCGTCGAAGATCCATGGCCGGCCCTGGGCGGCCCGTCCAATCATGACGCCGTCGCATCCGGTCGACGTCAAAATTTCCCGGGCGCGCTGCGGCGTGTCGATGTCGCCGTTTGCAAACACCGGAATCTTCACCTTCGCCTTGATGCCGGCGACGGTGTCGTGTTCGGCCACGCCGCGGTACATGTCCTCGCGCGTCCGTCCGTGGATGCTGAGCGCTTGAACGCCGCAGTCCTCGGCGATTGCAGCGATGCGAATTCCGTTTTTGTGGTCGCGATCCCAGCCGGTGCGGGTCTTCAGCATCACCGGTGCCGAAACGGCGCGCACGACGCTGTGTAGTATGCGGCCGACCAGTTCCTCGTCCTGCATCAGCGCGGAGCCGGCGAGCCGGTTGCAGACCTTCTTCGCGGGACACCCCATGTTGATGTCGATGATCTGCGCGCCGGCGTCCACGTTGCGCCGCGCCGCATCGGCCATCATTTCCGGATCGAATCCCGCGATCTGCACGACGCGCGGACTGGGTTCGCCGGAGTGATCCATGCGCCGCCGCGATTTCGGCGTGTCCCACAGTTGGACGTTGGCCGTGATCATTTCCGAGGCCGCGAGCCCGGCTCCGAAGCGGCGGCACAGCCGGCGGAACGGGCGGTCCGTCACGCCGGCCATCGGCGCGAGGATGACGTTCGACGGCAGGACGTACGGACCGATCTTGATGGGAGTCATTTTGTCTGCGCCGCGGCATCGCCCGCGCAAAGGACCTTCTTGTCGGGGCCGCGCACGCAGACGTCGATCTCGAATCCCTCCGCGTCCTTCCCCGGGTCGAGGATGTCCAAGGTCGCATCCAATTGTTGGCCGGGGGCGAGCATCAGGGCGGTCGGTTTGCCGAGATATTCCGCGGGTTCGAATTCCCGCCGGCCCACATGGGTGCCGAAGCGATTGGCGAGCGTGACGCGCAGCAACGGATACGGCTGCAATTGCGCGCTGGCGTTCATGATGCTGGCGCGCACGCGCAACACGCCCTTGTTGGCGGGATCCCCGGTCACGCCCCATTGGCGCAATTGGTACGCGGACAAACCGGCATGCAACTCACCATCGGCGCCGCCGGAGCCGCGATACAGCTGGAGCGCCAGGAGGAGCGCGAGCGCCGCCGCAATGCCCGACCAGACGAGCAGCGGCAGCCGCCGCCGCGGCGGATTGAGCTTCGACAGCTCTTCATGCGCGAAATCTTCCTGCTTCTCCCGGCGCATCACGGGCGATGCATTCGGCCCCACCGCGCCCGCCTCCGAGGGCGCAGGCGGGGGCGCTGCCGTCGACACGGACGCGGCCGGCG
>JBBIKV010000091.1:10756-15557 GCA_037445285.1 Nevskiaceae bacterium
CAACGGGCGGGTCGTCCGCCCGCCGGCCGGGGATCGCAAGGCGCTGCAAGGCGCGAGGCCGGGTCTCGACGAATATACGGTCCAGTTCACCCGGCGGCAGAGTGAATTCGAGCGAGGTTTCGCCCGCCGACTCCTCGTCCACCGGATCTATGAATTGCAGTTGCGCAACCTCGACGCCGGGATCCGGCTCGTCGATGGCCGGGAGTTCCGCGGCACCCGGCTGCACGCCCGGATCCGCCGGCGCCACCGGTTCGGTGGACTCCAGAATCGCGTCGGCGCGGGCTTCCAGGTCGAGCGACGACTCTCCCACGGAGAAGGCGGAGGCATCCTCCGCCAGTCGTTGCAGTGCATTGAACACTTCGCCGCACCGCCCGCAGCGCACCTGGCCGCCGGCGGCCCGCAGTACGTCGGCCGACAACCGGAAGACCGTTTCGCACTTTGCACACTGAGTGAACACCTCAGCCCGCTCTCCGGGCATGGATGCAGCACCAGTCGTCGCGCTCGATCACCTTGACGCGGTCGAAACCCGAGGCATAGGCGGCCTTCACGGCGTAGGCCTGGGTCTTGAGCAGTCCGGACAGCAGCAGGTCGCCGTGCGGTGCGCACGCCTGCGTCAGGATCGGCGCCAGTTCGATCAGGGGCCCGGCGAGAATGTTGGCGACGACGCAACTTGCCGGCGTCAAGGTGGCGGGTACGCTCTGGGTGTCGACCAGGTGGGAGACCGAATTGCGGAGGGCGTTGTCGCGCGTCGCCAGCAGAGCCTGCGGGTCGAGGTCGACGGCAATCACGTGGACCGCGCCCAATTTCAACGCCGCGATGGCCAGAATGCCCGAGCCGCAGCCGTAGTCGATCACGGATCTTCCGGCGAGCGGCAGCGAATCCAGCACCTGCAGACACAATGCCGTCGTCGGGTGGGTGCCCGTGCCGAAGGCCAGTCCGGGGTCGAGGCGCACGACCGCGGCGTCGGGATCGGCAGGTGCCGGGGCGGCGGTCGGGCACACCCAAAGCCGGCGGCCAAAACGCATCGACTTCCAGTCGGCCAGCCAGACGCGCTCCCACTCCCGGTCCTCGACGGCGCGCACGCGCGCGGTGTCCGTGATGTGCCGTCCCAGTCGCGCGGCGAGCCCCTCCATTTTTTCCAGGGCGCCGGCGTGCGGCGCATCCTTCGCAGTCTCGAACAGGGCGCGGACCAGGGTGTCGCCCCAGAGCCGCACTTCGCCGGGCTTCGGTTCGAGCACCGGTTCATCGCCGCGATCGACGAACGTGATCGAACTCGAGCCCAGTTCCTCGAGCGAGCGCTCGACGCATTCCAAGTCGAGACCGGCTAGTGGAAACTCGATTTCATAAAATGGCATGGGCGTACGTCACCGTGGGGACCTCACTTCAGTCCCAGGCGCCGTTCGAGATAATGGATGTCCGTTCCGCCCTGACGGAACGCGGAGTGGTTGAAAATCTCCTGGTGCAACGGGATGTTCGTCTTTATCCCTTCCACCACCATTTCCGCGAGAGCGTTGCGCATCCGGGCGATCGCCGTGTCGCGGGTGTCGCCGAAGGCGATGACCTTGCCGATCATCGAGTCGTAAAACGGCGGCACATTGTAGCCCGTGTAGACGTGGCTGTCGACGCGGATCCCGGGGCCTCCCGGTGAATGCCAGAGGCGCACCGGGCCGGGCGAGGGGACGAATGTCTTGGGGTCCTCGGCATTGATGCGGCACTCGACCGCGTGGCCGCGGATCTCGATGTCCTTCTGCTCGTAGGGCAGGGGTTCGCCGGCCGCGATCAGCAGTTGGGCCTTGACGATGTCGATGCCGGTGACCAGTTCGGTGACGGGGTGCTCGACCTGGACCCGCGTGTTCATCTCGATGAAGTAGAACTCGTTGTCCTGGTAGAGGAACTCGAGGGTGCCGGCGTTCCGGTAGCCGACCTCGCGGCAGGCGCGGGCGCAGCGCTCGCCCATCGTCTTGCGCTGTTTCGCGGTCAAGCCCGGGGCCGGAGCCTCTTCGATCACCTTCTGGTGGCGGCGCTGCATCGAACAATCGCGTTCGCCCAGATGCACCACGTTGCCGTAGTTGTCGGCCAGCACCTGGAATTCGATGTGCCGCGGCTTCTCCAGGAATTTCTCCATGTACACCTGGGGGTTGCCGAAGGCCGCGAGGGCCTCCGACTGCGTCACGCTGATGGCGTTCAGGAGCGATGCATCGGTGTGCACGACGCGCATGCCGCGGCCGCCGCCGCCGCCCGAGGCCTTGATGATGACCGGGTAACCGATTTCCTTGGCGATGCGGAAATTCTCGTCCACGTCGGTGCCGAGCGGGCCGTCGGAACCGGGCACGCAGGGGACGCCGGCGGCCTTCATCACCTTGATGGCGGACACCTTGTCGCCCATCAACCGGATGGTCTCGGCGCGGGGACCCACGAAAATGAAGCCGCTCTTCTCGACGCGTTCCGCGAAGTCCGCATTCTCCGACAGGAAGCCGTAGCCCGGATGAATCGCGACCGAATCGGTCACCTCGGCGGCGCTGATGATGGCGGGCATGTTCAGGTACGACAGCGACGACTGCGGCGGCCCGATGCACACGGTCTCGTCCGCCAGCAGGACGTGTTTGGTGTTGAAGTCCGCGGTCGAATGCACCGCCACGGTCTTGATGCCGAGTTCGCGGCAGGCGCGCAGGATGCGAAGCGCAATCTCGCCGCGATTCGCGATGACGACTTTTTCGATCATCTGGGACTATTCGATGATGAACAACGGCTGGCCGAATTCGACGGGCTCGCCGTTCTTGGCCAATATCGCGGTCACGCGTCCCGCCTTGTCCGATTCGATCTGGTTCATCATCTTCATGGCCTCGATGATGCAGAGCACCTGGCCCAGCTTGATTTCCATGCCGATTTCGACGAACGGCTTGGATCCCGGCGCGGATGCCGAGTAATACGTCCCCACCATGGGCGAGGTCACCGTCGACTCGTCGTTGCGGGGCTTGTGTTCGCCGGCGGACGTTGCGGGTGTCGCCGCCGGGGGGGGCGCCGCGGCCTGCGGGGCGGGCGCCGCCAGGGGCGCTTGCATCGCCACCCGGGGATGGCGGCTGATGCGTACCGATTCCTCGCCCTCCGAAATTTCCAGTTCCGAAATTCCGGACTCTTCCAGCAATTCGATCAATTTCTTGACTTTACGAATATCCACCGAGAACCCCTTGGAGAAATCTTTCGTTTTTTAAAAATGCGGCCAGGCCGGTGCAGTCGAAAAGGTCCGCGATAATAACCAGAAATTGACAAGAAAAGGCAAGCTTCGGCGGCGATCGTCCGCGGAAGCCGGTCAGCCATGGAGTTTCGCTTGCAGTTCGTGCAGGCCCAGGGCGACGCGGTGGCGGGCCTCGGCGAGAGTCAGCCGATTCTGGTTGAGTTCCTGGACGACCGACAGAATCAACTCGGCCTGCGTCGGGTGCAGTTCCCCCACATACAAGGTCACCACGTCTCCCCGCGCGTCGGTGAATACTGTGAACGGAAACACCGGGGTTTCGACCCCGAGTTTGGCGGCGACGTCCAGGGCGTCCTGTTCGCCTATCAAAATCGGGTAGGCGATCTTCAAATCGTCGGCGTAGGCGACCACCTTGTCCCGGTAGTCCACGGCGACCCCAACGACCTCGACGCCGCGCTCAGCCCATTCCCGCTGCAGGGATTGGAGCAGCGGGATCTCTTGGCGGCACGGCGCGCACCAGGTGGCCCAGAAGTTCAAAATCAATGACTTACCGCGCCATGTCGACGCGGCGGTCGGCTTGCCGGTACGATCGCCGAGGGTGAATTCAGGCAACTTCTCCGGAATGCTGACCGGTGGCATCGCGCCCGGTTCCGGAACGGCATCGCTCGCCGTGGGTGGGCTCGCCTCGCCGACCGGGACCCGCACGACCTTGGCGGGGACCACGGAGGAGGAGCGGCTCGAATACACCCGCAGGCCGGCCCAGGTGCCGAACAGCACGACGAGCAGCGCGCCGGCAGTCCGCACAGCGCGCATGTTCATAGGGACGGTGTGTCGAGTCGGCGCCCTTTTTGCAGCCAGAATCCGGCCAACAGGAAGGCGAACGCCCCGCCCACGATCGCCACTTCCTCCCAGGGATGCGGCATCGCCCGCGTCGCCTGGGCCGCCACGCCGGGGAACAGCACCTTCGTGATGGCTGGATAGCAGAGTCCCGCCTCCGCACAGCCCTGATAGGTCACCTTGATCTGCAGCGGGTGGGCGCCGGCGTCGCTGCGAATGTAATTCACGGTCCCTTCGACCTGTTGCAGGAAGATGGCCTGGGTACCCAGGTAGGGGTCGGATTTCAGGGTGCCCGGCGGGAACGAGGGGGAGGAGAGCATGAGATCCGGGCTTTCGGCTTGGATTCCCATCTTTTGCCTATACAGATAGTAGCCGTCGGCGATGACCCAGCGCACCCTCACGCGGTCGCCGTCGATTCGGGACGACACTCGAAACGCCACGTCCGGCGGCAGAAAGTCGTTCTCGTTCGAATCGATGCCCCGCATCCACCAGGGTTTGGCGCTCGCGAGTCCGCAAAGCCCGGCCATTGCGGCGAGGATCAGAAGGGTCCGGGTGCGAAATGTCATCATGGCTGCGCAGTGTATCTTAGGTGCGGTGCAGCAAAAAATGCTGCCCAAGCCCCCTTGAATCGGCAAAATCCGCCGCTATTATTAGCAGCCTCGAGGAGAGAGTGCTAACGAGTGCCCCCCTCATGAGTGTCAGTCAACCCAAGCATCAGGAGTCTTGTCTTATGAAGATTCGTCCCCTTCATGACCGCGTGATCGTGAAACG
>JBBIKV010000092.1:0-15468 GCA_037445285.1 Nevskiaceae bacterium
ACGCGAACATCGGCTACCTGGTCGGCGACTGGCTGACCATGGGCATGCTGCTCACCACGCCGATGATCTTCATCGGGGCGGCGGTCATGGTCTACGCGTATCGCAGCCGGCAGACGAGCGGCAACCTGAGCCCCAGCGGGGCCTGAGCGTGCGGCAGTACCTGGATTTCCTGGCGCACATTCGGCGGTCCGGGGCGCGCAAGGAGGATCGCACGGGCACCGGGACCCTGAGCGTCTTCGGCTACCAGATGCGCTTCGACCTGGGCGCGGGATTTCCCCTGGTCACCACCAAGAAGCTGCACGTCCGCTCGATCGTGCACGAACTCCTGTGGTTCCTGCGGGGGGACACCAATGTCCGCTATCTGCGCGACAACGGCGTGACCATCTGGGACGAATGGGCGGACGAGCAGGGCGAGCTGGGGCCGGTCTACGGCAGACAGTGGCGCAGTTGGGCGGCCGCGGACGGCCGTTCGATCGACCAGTTGGCGGGCATCGTGGAGGCGATCAAGGGGAATCCGAATTCGCGCCGCCTCGTCGTCAGCGCCTGGAACGTCGGTGAACTCGATGCGATGGCGCTGCTGCCCTGCCATGCCCTGTTCCAGTTCTACGTCGCCGACGGCCGGCTGTCGTGCCAGTTGTATCAGCGCAGCGCCGATGCCCTGCTCGGCGTGCCATTCAACATCGCCTCTTATGCACTGCTCACCCACATGGTCGCGCAGCAATGCGATCTCGGCGTGGGGGATTTCATCTGGACCGGCGGCGATTGCCACCTGTACCTGAATCATCTGGCGCAGACGGATTTGCAGCTCACGCGGGAACCGTATGCGCCGCCGCGGCTGCACCTGCGCCGCAAGCCGCCCAGCCTGTTCGACTACGCCTTCGACGATGTCGAGATTCAGAACTATTCCCATCACGCGGCGATCAAAGCTCCGATCGCGGTTTAACGTCCCACTCCCCAGGATCCCATGAAGAAGCGCACGACTCTGCCCCTGTTCGAGGTTCGCCATTCCCCCATCCACGGCTATGGAGTGTTCGCACTGCGACGCATTCGCAAGGGCACCACGGTCACGGAGTACCTCGGGGACCGGGTGAGCCATGAGGAGGCCGATTTGCGCTACGAGAACAAGGATCCGAACGACAATCACACCTTCCTCTTCACGGTCGACTCGAAGACGGTGATCGACGGCGGCGTGGGCGGAAACGATGCGCGCTACATCAACCACGGCTGCGATCCGAACTGTGAAAGCACGACGCTGAAGAAGCGGATCTACGTCGAGGCCATCCGCACCATTCAGCCCGGCGAAGAGCTGGCCTACGATTATCAGATCGGGCGGGATCCGGAGGATCCGCCCAACGTCGACGAAATCTTCGCCTGCCGCTGCGGCGCGGCCAAATGCCGCGGCAGCATGCTGGTGGCGCCCAAGAAGCCGCGACGGAAGCCGGTCAAGAAGACGCGCAGCCCCGCCGCCAAGAAGCGCGCGGGAAGGACGGCCGGCGCGGGAAGGGCCGCCAAAGAGACGGCGGCCGCGACGTCGCGCGCTCGTCAGAGGTCCGGGGCCGCGAGGCGCGTCGAGCGCGCCGCGAAGCGACGCCGCACGGCCCGCTGAGGCGGGTCATCTGCGCATCGGGTGAACACCCTCTGCACGGACTTGCTCGCCGACGGGGTCGCGGTGCAGGACCGGTTCCTGGCCGAGCCGCGGGTGCGGGCGCTGATCGAGTGCGCGGAACGGCGCCGCAGCCGGGGCGACTTTCACGCGGCCCACATCGGGGCGGATGCGCATCGCCGGCGGCGCGAGGAGATCCGCGGCGACAGCACCTGTTGGGTGGGCGAGCCCTTGTTTCCCGAGGAGCGGGCGCTGCTGGGCGAACTCGAAGCGCTGCGTCTGGAACTCAATCGCCGCGGGTTCCTCGGCCTGTTCGATCTGGAACTGCACTACGCCTGGTATCCGCCGGGCGCCGGCTATGAGCGCCACCTCGATCAGCCGCAGGGCAAGGATCACCGCCGGGTGTCGATCATCCTGTACCTCAATGAGGCTTGGCGCCCGGGCGCGGGCGGGGAGCTGCGGCTGTTCGCGGCGGACGGCACGCACCGCGACATCGAACCCATTGCCGGGCGCCTGGCGTGCTTTCTCACGGCGGGCCGCGAACACGCGGTGTTGACCACCCGCGAGAGCCGCTTGAGCCTCAGCGGCTGGTTCCGGCAACGCGGCTGACGACATAATCCGCCGAACCCCGAGGAGCCCGCCGCACCGGCCGCCCTGCTCAAGAATGCCGCGGGCTTGTCGATACGGTGATTGGGCACCGGGCGAATGACGGTTCGGGCCTCTTGCACTTTATCAACGCCGCCTCGCGCATGCGGGATCGTCGGGCAGGGGAATCCAGGATGGCAGAATTCGCGCAGGTACTCGAAGGCGCGCCGGGCGCCGGGACGCGCGCACGAGTCCTGTGTGTGGACGATGAGCGGCAGGTCCTCGACGGTCTGGCGCTGCAATTGCGCCGCCGCTATGCGGTCGGCTTGGCGATCAGCGGCGCCGACGGGCTCGCGTATCTGCGCGAACACCCGGACACCGCCGTCATCATCTCGGACATGCGCATGCCGGGAATGGACGGCGCCGCGTTTCTCGCGGCGTCGCATTCGGTGGCGCCGGATGCACGCCGGATTCTGCTCACGGGATTCAGCGATCAGGCATCGACGGTCGCGGCGATCAACGAAGGGCGGATCTGCCGCTTCCTCTCCAAACCCTGCGACCCGAAGACGCTCTCCGAGGCCATCGAGTCGGCGTTGGCGGATCACCGCCGGGAGATGCACGACCGCAGCGAGATCCGCCGTCTGGCGGTGCAGGAGGTCATCACCCGCGACCGTGGATCGGGCCTCGCGAGCCGCGAGAGTCTGCTGCAAACCCTTCAGGACACGCTGTTGCGCTCGCCGGTCGACGAGGCCGGCGCCGTCTATCTGGTGCGCGCCCGGGCCCAGCCCGCGGAGGCCCTCGACCTCGATTCGAGCACGACGGATACGTTGGTGGCGCAGATCGCCTCCCGTCTCGACGCCTTCAAGTCCTCGTTCCGCTGCATCGCCCGCTGGGATGCGCAGAGTTTTGCGCTGTTGGAGCCGGCATCGGACATGACGCCCGACGCGCTGCTCCGGCGCGGCCAGTCGCTCGCCGAAGCCGTCGATTTTTCAACCGAATTCTCCGGTGCGCGCGTGAGCGTGCAGGCCACGGTGGGCATCGTCGTCCTGACGCGGACGATGACCGAGGCCCGCGTCGTCATGGGCAATGCCGAACTGGCCGAACTCGCCGCGAGGGGCAGGGACGGCGGTCTGCCGTTTCTCTTCACGGCGGAACTGGCGGAAAGTGCGGCCTACCGGCGCACGCTGGTGCGGGCCCTGCGAGAGGCGATCGTCGATGACCGTTTGGAGATGAATTACCAGCCGATCGTCGACATCGAGTCGGGCCGCCTCCATTCGGTCGAGGCGCTGGCGCGATGGCGTCATCCGCAGTACGGGGCGATCTCCCCCGGAACCTTCATTCCGCTGGCGGAGTCCGCCGGGCTCATTGTGCAGTTCGGCGAGTGGGCGCTGCGCCGGGTGTGCCGGGAAGCCGCCGCGATAGTCGAGAAGGGCTTCCCGCGCGTGGCGCTCAACGTGTCGGTCATCCAGCTTCTCGATCCGGAGTTCTTGTACGGCCTGTATCTGGCCCTCGATCAGGCGCGCCTCGAACCCAGCGTGCTGGAGATCGAGGTGACGGAATCCGTGTTTGCGCAGGACATCGAACGGCTGCGGTCGATCTTGTTGGATGTACAGAAGCTCGGCATCCACATCGCCATCGACGATTTCGGCGCCGGCTATTCCTCGCTCGCCTATCTGAGCCGCCTGCCCGTGAGCATCGTCAAGACCGACGGTGCCTTCATGCGGGATTTCGAGCGCGGAGGGGAGGCCATCATCGTCGCGACGCTGGGCATGGCCGGCAAGTTCGGTCTGGAGACGATCGTCGAAGGCGTGGAAACCGCCGCCATGTTGCAGAGCGCGCGGTCGGTCGGCGCGACCCTGGTGCAGGGCTATCATTTTGCGCGTCCCATGCCGGTGGACGCGCTCGATGCCTGGCGTGAAGGATTTCAGCTGCGGCGGGACTGAGGGCGCGCGGGCGCGGCGCACCCGTCACTCATAGGACTTGACCTGCGGCCAGTAATCCTGGAGCGGCATCCTCATCCCGCGCAGCACATAAATCGGAAGTTCCGTTTCGTAGGGCATGGCATGAGGCGACGCGATGCGGCCGGCGATCTCGAACGAACTGAACAGCGCGGCGTAACGCCGCGGATCGCCGCCGACGACGATGAGGACGCTACCGTCGTGGCCGCGGGGCCCCCAAAGGAAATAGTTGTTGTGGCCGCTGATGGCGGGCGGCAGGCCCAGGCGGCGGCCGAACACGTCGATCGCCGCGGCTTCCCCATAGTTGTTCCCGAAGAACACGGCGCGCGACCGATCCTGCGGCGGCAGCGATTCATAGACGGCTGCCACCGCTTCGGCCATTTCCCGCCAGCCGAACATGTCGGCGTAGACCTGCGGCAGCGCACCGAGCGACTGATGTTCTCCCGTGGAGGGCATGAAGCCGAGGGCACGCTGATAATGGACGAAGGCGTCGACCGGCAGGATCGGCAAGGCGAAGGGCGCCGCCAGGGCTCCCAGGATCCCGACGCCCGCCAGCACCGCACCGCGGGCCAGCGCGTTCCCGAGCCCGGCTTCGATCCGCACGGCGCCGAATGCCAGCAACGTGGGATAGAGCGCGGCGGGGTAGTACGCCTTGCCATGCGAGGCATCGAAGGCCAGGAACAGAATCAGCCAGGCGATCGGGAAGGCGCGCGACACCGCCAAGGCCGGACGGACCATCCCCGCCCACAGGCCGCACAGCCATACGATCGTGGCCCAGGGTCCGATGAGAATGACCTGTTGCAGGAAGAACGCCCGCGGCGACAGCTCGAGGTTCTTGCCGCCGGCCGCCGCCTCGCCGAGTTCGAGGAACGGCCAGCCATGCGCGTGCTGCCAGAGCAGGTTCGGCAGCAGCATGGCGCCGGCGAGAAGCGCCCCGAGATAGACCCATGGATGGGACAGCGATCTGCGCTGCGGTGTGGCGAGCAGGCCCACGGCGAGTGCCAACAGGTAGAACGCGACCAGGTACTTGGTGTTGAGGCTGAAGCCCGCGATGGCGCCGAATACCAGCCACCAGCGCTGATCGCCCGTCTGCTCCAGACGCACCAGCACCCAGCCGAGCCCGAGCCAGGTCAGCGCCTGAAACATGTCCGTCAAGAACAGTGATCCCTGGATCAGGAATATCGGTGCCAGCAACACACACGCGCCCGCCAGCCATTGCGCGAAGCGCCCGCCGCCGATGAGTCGCGCGAACTCGGCCGTCAGCGCCACGCTCGCCGTCATCACGAGCGTCGGGAGGAGGCGGAAACCCCAGAGAAAATCCCCCAAGATCGCGTGCGACCACGAGGCGAGCAGCGGCACGACGGCCGGCTGATCGACGTAGCCCCAGTCGGGCCGCCCGCCGCAGACGATGAAGTAGAGCTCGTCGCGGAAGAAGCCGTAGTGTCCGTTGGCCGGCGCGTGCAGGACGACGCTCGCCAGCGCCAGCAGCAGCGCGGGTCTCGTCCAGATCCGTGCGGCGCTTCCCGTCACGGGACGGTGACGACGATCTTCCCGACCTGTTGATTCGACTCCAGATAGCGATGCGCGTCCACGATGTGCGACAACGGGAAGGTCTTCGCGATGACCGGCTTCAGGTGACCTTCGGCGAGGCCGTAGAGGATCAAATCCCGGTTGCGTGCGAACCGCTCCGGCTTGTTCCAGATCGCGGAGGCGACCCAGCCGCGTAAGGACAGACCCTTCAACGCCGCCGACCAATGGGGGTAGGGGGTCGGTTGACCGCTCAACCCGCCATAGATGATGAGAATGCCTTCCTCGGCGGCCGCTTGCGCCAGCTTCTCGATGTCGGGCCCTCCCACCGGGTCGAATACGATCCGGGCTCCCTTGCCGCCGGTGACGCGCCCGACCTCCGCGACGAGGTCCGACTCGTCCGTGGCGATCACGTGTTTCGCCCCCTGCGCCTCGAGAGCCGCGCGCTTGGCGCCGGTGCGGGTCAGCGCAATCGGGACGGCGCCGGCCCAATTGGCGAGCTGAATCGCGGCGAGTCCGACGCTGCTCGAGGCTGCGCGGATCAGGATGGCATCGCCGACGCCCGCGTGCGCCGCTTCGTAGATCGCGAGCGCGGTGAAATACTGCATCCAGATCGAGGCCGACTCGACGACGCCGAGACCGGGCGGCGGTGCGACGAGACTGCGCGCCGGGACGATCGCCTGCTCTCCATACAGACCGTACTCGCCGAGACGGAAGGTCGGCATCACGCACACCCGCTCGCCGGGCGGGAAGCCCTGCACGCCGGGGCCCAGTGCCTCCACGATACCAACCCCTTCGTAGCCGATGAGGGACGGAAATCCCGGCGCCTGCAGATAGGATCCGGCGCGAAACATCGCCTCCGAGCGGTTGAGGCCGATCGCCTCGACGCGCAGTCGCACCTCGCCGGGGCCGGGAGCGCCCACATCGAGATTCTCGATCCGCAGTTGTTCCGGAGCCCCGTGTGCATGAAAGCGAACGATCCTGCTCATGGAAACACTCCCCCGGGGCGTGGCTTCGCCCGGCTATTTCTGTTCTGCGTAGACCTTCACGAGACGGTAGAGAAACTCGCGTCCTTCGAGCAGCGACTCGACGCCCACGTACTCGTTGAGGCCGTGGATGTGACCGAGGTCGGGCCCGATGAATACGGGCTCCACTCCATACGTGGGGATTCCGGCCGCGTTCGTGTACCGGCCGTCCGTGGCTCCCGCCTGCAGAATGGGCAGCACCGGCACGCCCGGCCAGAACTCGGCGGTGAGCTTCTCGATGGGGCCCAGCAGGGCGGGCGTCAGCGGCGGCGGCGGCGATGTCGGATCGATCGCCTCGGGCATCGTGACCTTCACCTCCGGGTCGGCGACCAGCTCCGTGAGCTTCGCGCGCACCGACTCGAGGGATACGCCGGGGAAAATACGGCAATTGACGTTCGCGCGGGCGCGCTGCGGCAGCGCGTTGGTCGCGTGACCCGCGTCCAGCATGGTCGCGACGCAGGTGGTGCGCAGTGTCGCGTTCCAGCTGGGATCCCGGCCGGTGACGAGGGCCAGCGCCTCGGCATCGTCCGGATTGCGCACGAACGCTGTCATGGCGTGCGCCACCGCGGTCTCGCCCTTGGCGGCCTGGATCTTGGCCATGCCGGTAAAGTAGGCACGATTGGCGTCATTGAATTGCACGGGGAACTCGTAGGCGGCGATTCGCGACAGGGCGGCCGCGAGGTGATAGATGGCGTTGTTCTTCAACGGCCGTGAGCTGTGACCGCCGGGGTTCGTCACCTCGAGTCGATAGTTCTGCGTGGTTTTCTCGCCCGCTTCGACGTCATGCGAGACGCGGTTCCCGCTCGCGTCGAGTTCTCCCCAGGCGCCTTCGTTGAGCGCGAAGGCGGCATCGATGAGATCGCGGCGATTCTGCGTGAGCCATTGGGCGCCGTTGAACGCCCCGGCCGTTTCTTCTCCGCAGGTGAGCGCCAATTTGAGGGTGCGCCGCGGAGTGTAGTGCTCGGACCGGTAGCGGATCAGCAAGTCGACCCAAATGGCGGCCTCGGCCTTGTCGTCCATCGCCCCGCGGGCGTAGAACGAGCCGTTTTCCTCGACGAGCGTGAACGGATCCCGCGTCCAATCCTCGCGCTTCGCCTCCACCACGTCGATGTGGGCGAGCAGCAGGATGGCTTTCAGCTTCGGCTCCCGACCCGGGTAGACGGCGATCAGTCCTCCCTCCTTGGGATGGTCGGGTACGGAAAACGGGTGCAGGTCGTCGTCCGCGAAACCGGCCGTCTTCAATCGCGTCGCCATGCGCTCGGCCGCCAAGGTGCAACTACCGGCCGACAGACTGGTATTCGTCTCGACCAGCTCCTTATATATTCCGCGGAAGCGCAATTCGCCGGCGACGGTGTCGTGAGGCACCGCCGGGTAAGCGGGCAGCCCGAGCAGGAGGGCTGCGAACGCAAGGAATCGCTTCATGCGGAACTCCGACGGTAGTGGGGGTGGATCGGATGATAGCGCACGCCATGCGGGTTCATTCCCGGGCAACGGGGATTCGCTGCGCCAGATTCGTGCGTCTGCCGCGCCGTATGCTCCACAGGCAGGGCGGTACCGCGGCGTTGAGGCGGCGCCGCGGCGATTTGGCCGCCCGCGCAGTTGGCATGAATATTGCTTCGGTCAGATGGTGTATCATAGCCCGAGTATGCCGTGAGGGGCCCCGACGGTAATTACGCCCCGAATCATCACAGTACTGGTTGGATGCCTATGCGCTTGCCGTCGCTCAAGTTCCTCAAGACCTTCCAGGTGGCGGCCAGGCTGCAGAGCTTCAAGGCGGCGGCTGAGGAGCTGTTCGTCACGCCGTCCGCCGTCAGCCACCAGATCAAAGCGTTGGAGGAACATCTGGGGGTGGCGCTGTTCGAACGCGGCATCCGCACGCTCACCCTGACCGATGCCGGGGCGAATTATCTCGAGCACATCAACGATATCTTCGCGAAGCTCGAGAAGGTGACTGAGCAGCTCCAGGTCCGGTACGGGCGCACCATCATCCGCTTGAACGTCCCGCCGTTTTTCGCCAACGAATTGCTGCTGCCGCGGCTGTCGTCGTTTTCACAGGCGCGGGAGGAAACGGACATTCGCATCGAAACCGCGTTCTCGGCGCCGAAGACCCACCCTCCCGAAGCCGATTTGTCGATCGTGGTCGGCGCGGGCCCCTGGGAGGGACTCACCGTCCACGAACTGTTCGCGCAGAGTTTCATCGCCGCCTGCTCGCCTGAATTTCTTCTCGAAAACCCCATCGACAAATACACCGACCTGAACGGCAAGACCCTGCTGCTGCACGAGGAGCGCCGCGATGCCTGGGAGCGGTGGGCCGCCGACGTGGGAATACCTCCGATCAAACCCAACCGGCTGGTGCGGCTGGATACCATGTCGGCGGTCGTGCTCGCGGCCGAGCAGGGCGTCGGTGTCGCGCTGGTGCCCGCCCGCTTGAGTGCCGACCGCTTCGTCGCGGGGGGGCTGGTCAAGTTGTTCGACGCGGAATTGATGACGAACGAGAGCTACGTGCTGCTGCATCGTCCGGAGGACAGGGCGCGCGAGGATTTGCAGGAACTGACGCAGTGGATTCTTCGCAGCTGCCGCGTCGCCTGACCGTAGCCTTTCGCAGACACATGAGGAAAATCGTCCGGCCGGCCAGATTTTATCGTTTGTCCGGCAATTGACCTCCGACATATCGTGATCGCGGGGCGTTGGTATTTTTGACACTCAAGGAATACCACCATGAACATCCGCAAAATCTCCCTCACGTTCGCCGCCTTTGCCGCTCTGGCTCCCGCCCTCTCCAACGCGTCGCCCGAAAAGATCTCCGTCAAGGCCTGCGCCAGCGCGTTTGCGTCCAGCATTTCCAGCCCCGGCGCGGCGCCGGGCTATAAGCTCGATTATCGCGGCGGGGATGCCGGCGGCATGATGTCCGCCTTTTATCCCACCGACTACACCTTCGCGTTGGAAGCGCGTGATCCGAAGACCGGTGCGGCCTTCGCGCGCGCGACGTGTTCCACCGATTCGCGCGGCAAGGTGACCGCCATGACGGCCGTTCCGCTCAATTGAGCGGCCCCTGGCGGCAGGGATGCCGCCGGGGTATAAATGCGCGATGACGCGATCCCCGGCGGCTGAACCCGCGAACTCCCGCGCCGGCGCGCCGGCGGCAGGGCTCGATATCGAGTTGGTGGTGGCGGTGGCCGACGACGATGCCATCGGCCGCGGCAACGGACTGCCGTGGCACCTGCCTTCGGACCTGCGCCGCTTCAAGGCGCTGACTCTCGGAAAAACCGTGCTCATGGGGCGCAGGACCCATGAGTCGATCGGCCGGGCGCTGCCCGGCCGCACCAACGTCGTCTTGACGCGGTCTCCGGAGTTCGCCGCGCCGAATTGTCTCGTCGCCGGGTCGCTCGACGAAGCCCGCCGGGCGGCACCGGATGGACAGGCTCTGATGGTGATCGGCGGCGCGGAGATCTATCGTCTGTGCCTGCCGCTGGCGGGGCGCATCCACCTCACGCAGGTGCATGCGACGGTGCCGGATGCGGATGCTTTCTTTTCCGGATGGCGCGGCGGTGAATGGCGCGAGGCGTTTTGCGAGCGTCACGCGGCGGACGAGAAGAACCCTTTCGCCTACAGCTTCATCACGTTGGAGCGTGATCGCCCGGCATCGGGCTGAGCAGCCGCTCGATTTCCCGCCCGGCCCGTTCGAAGTCGATGTCCTCGAGGGTCGCGGCGTCCGCCGTGAGTTCGTCGAGCAGACGCGACTGCACCGCGCCGCGCAGTTGCGCGATCCGGTACGGAATCTCGTGGTGAAACATCACCATCGAGTAGCGCGGGATGAAACGCCGCGGATGGCGGCGCTCGAGCTCGAGGGACAGCCGCTGTCGCAGCAGGAACTTCGGGTCGATCACGTGCTCGCGCATTTCCTGGTAGTTCTCGAGCGCCATGGCGGCGATGGCGTCCGCATTGGGCTTGCGCACCGCCTGGAAGCGTCCGAGTGCCGCCTCCCAGGTGGACTCGGCGCCGACGCTGGCGTCGAATTCGAGGCAGTCCTCGAAACAGCAGTTCATCCCCTGACCGTGGAACGGCACGATGGCATGCGCCGCATCGCCCACCAGTCCCACCATGCCCTTGAAATTCCAGGGGTCCGCATACACCGTGCCCAGGAATCCGGTCGCATGGGCCTGGAATTCATCGACGCAGGCCGGCATCAAGCGATACGCGTCGGGGAATTGCGTACTCAGAAATTCCCGGATTCGGGGGGCGGTGTCGAGGGCGGCGAAGCTCGGCGCGCCGCGATTCGCGAGGAATAGCGTCGCGGTGAAACTGCCGTCGGTGTTGGGCAGCGCGATCAGCATGAAATTGCCCCGGGGCCAGATGTGCAGGGCGTTCGGCGCCAGGGCGTAACCGCCGTCGCGGGCCGCCGGGATGCTGAGTTCCTTGTAGCCGTGGTCCAGACCCGCCTCGACGACGTGGACGAGCCCCCGGTCCGACAGGCAACGCCGCGCGGCGGAACCGCCGCCGTCGGCGGCCAGCAGAGGGCCCATCGGGACGGTCAGCGTGCGTCCCCGCCGCAGATCCTGTACGAGAGCCGCACCGCCCGCCGGGTCGAGATCGGTCAATCGATGTTCGAACTCGACCCGCACGCCGTGCCGCCGCGTCGCGACCTCGAGCAGTGCGACGGTGAGCCGATGCCGGGAAATGGAGTGGATCACTTCGCCGGGGCGCCGACCGTAGGGTTGAAGCAGCTCGGTGCCGTCCGGTTGATGCAGGAACCGACCCCGCATGGGCACCATGCCGGCGGCGACGTCGGCGTAAACGCCCGCCACCTCGAGGGCGTGCAGGCCGCGGTCCGCCAGGGCGAGATTGATGGATCTGCCAGATTCACCGGGACCTCCGCGAGGGTCCCGCCGGCTTTCGTACAGCGTGACCTCGAAGCCCCGTCGCTGCAGCAGGATGGCGAGCAGACAACCGGCCGGACCGGCACCCACGATATTCAGCGGGCCCCGCTCAATCACGCCGCGGCCTCGACTAAGTGGTTGGGCAGAGGGGCATGCCTTCGCGAAAGCGGTGGTCGGCATCCTCATCGCAACCGCAACGGGATCGACGGCTCGCCTGACCGAGTATCGGGGACTCTCTCGACGGGCTCTTTTGCGCTCGAGGTGTTCCAGAATTGTGTCGTCGCGAGCTTGCCAGCGGATGGGAATTCCCAATGTCCCGCCCGCGCACGTCCCTCAAAGCCGCGTGGTCGTGGAGGCAGATCCCGGTCGCTCCCGCCGCGACAAGTACAAGGATCGTCATGTATACCCACAATCCGTTTGAGCTCACGCGCTCTCCTTTTACCGAAATCTCATTCTCTCTTGCAGAGCTGGTTTAGGTTTTTCGGACAGATCGATAATCTTACTGTGGCATAAATATCATCACATTATCGCCGGATACTGGCAATCTGGTTGAGGCGAAACTGAGTTTCCCAGACGGCCAGCACGCATGATGACCGAAGCAGAGATTCACGCCGCGGCTGTCGCCGACCGCGACGCGCGACCGATGACGTCACAGGAACAGAGTCGCGCCAAGCGCGTGCCACGCGTCAAAACACTCCGGCGCGCGCTCGGTTTTACTCAAGAGGAATTCGCCGCGCGGTACGACATACCGATCGGCACGCTACGCGATTGGGAGCAGGGCAGAACCGAGCCGGATCAGCCGGCACGGGCGTATTTGCGAGTGATTGCCAAAGACCCAGAGCGGCTGCACGAATTACTGGCAACTTCATGAGCGCAGCGGTTCGTCTAACCGCGCGCGCGTCATTGCCACATCCTGGCGGCGATGTTCCGCTCCTCAGGTCCCACGGCGTTGGCGCAGATCGCAGTGGTGGTGAGCTGCGCATGACCGAGCCATCGCTGCAACAGGTTCAACGGGATCCCGGCGTGGATCGCCCCGACCCCGAACCCATGCCGTAACCCCTTCGGCGTTGCCTGCGGTCCTTTGACGCCGGCGTCGAAGTCCACGCGCTCGCCGACGATCTGCAGGGCCTCGGAGATTCGACAGCCCGTGTAGGCCAGGAACTTCATAGACCGTCCGGGACGAGCTAGGTGAGGCGATCGCCCCGGGGGCCGCTACTCGCACATGGCCTAAAAACAGGCTTTTCTAAAACTCGGCGGGGGAGGGCGAATTCTGACATTGGGTCCAGCGGTCATCCCTGGTGAACCGAATTAGCCATTCTGTTCAGCCCGAGCACGAGGACCTGCTCAGCGCCGACGCGCTGCCACGTATTTCTTGAGGGCCGCGTCCATCCGTGTTTGCCAACCAGGTCCAGTAGCCCGGAAGAACGACAATACCTCATTCGAGAGCCGCACGGTTGTCTGCGTCTTGCTCCCAGAGCCCACCGGGCGCCCCCGTTTAACGAGCTGCTTCCCTTTGTAAAGATCCGCACCGGCCGCCCACTCCCCGGTGAGCTCCGGTGCGTCATCAGGATCCTTCCAAGTACGGCGCGAGCGCTTTGACTTCACGGGCATTTGCTTTCCTCATCGAGATGACCCGTCGTGCACGCCCACGTGGCGTCCACACGACGATAACGATCCGGCCGTCGAGTCGACCGGCCGTGATGAATCGTTCCTCACCATAGTCGCGCCGGTCATCGACGCGCGTCCGGTGCGTCGCAGCGAATATCTCGGTCACACGCCGGAAATCGAGCTCCCGCTCCTGAAGCGTTTTCTCGAACTTGGTCCGGTCGAACGTTATTCGCACCATAGTTATTGTAGTTATATTTATTAATCAGCGCAACGACTGCCCGGCTTGACGCTACGGTTCGCTGAACCGACTTACTCATTCTGTTCACCGGCACCGACATCCGGGAACCGCTTGCACAGCGAAAGGCGCTGCACGAGCGGCCGATCCGGCCGCTTCAGAAGCCCCCATCGATACCGTCGGCGGGGCGTGATGCCAGCAATTCATCAATCTGTCATGTCCATGCAATCCACCCCCCTCCCCCCAATATCCGGTGGTAGCGCACGCGGGGCACATCATGACGTGCAAGACACCGTAGGACAATTCACAAAAGAACTCAGGGGCACACACATGCAAGTTTCGACCAAAGCACTCGCCATGGCAGCGACGGCGCTTCTTTCTACGGCGGCCCAGGCCGGTCTGGTATCCAGCGACGGCGGTCTTGGGGTTTACGACACGGTGAATAACGTCACCTGGACCTCGAACGCGAACCTGATGGCGACCCAGGCGGCGAGCTACGCGGGCGGCGCGGCGGCGTTTGTGAATACGATGATTGCGGATTCGGGTGGGGTGATTCACGACACACCGAGTTTGTACGACCCCTCCGGCACGTACACGCTGTCGGCGGGTGATTTCAACACCAGCGGCGGCTACATGTCCTATTGGGGTGCCCGCGCCTGGGTGAATTACCTCAACACCACGAATTACGGCGGCTCGCACCAGTGGGCGCTGCCGACGACGGTGGACAACAGCGCAAGTGCCGGCTATCCGAACGGCGGGGCGGGCAACCCGGCGCAATCCTCGAGCCAGCTGGCACAGCTGTTCTACGGGGGCCTGGGTCAGGTCGCCGGCTCTCCGATCACGACCACGCATAACAGTGCCTACGCGCTGTTCAGCAACGTGCAGTCCAATGCGTACTGGTCTGGTACGGAGTACTCCGCCGCTCCCGGCGACGCGTGGGGCTTCTTTACCGACAATGGTTCCCAAGGCAACTTCACTAAGGTCAATGTCAACTACGCCTTGGCGGTGAGCCCCGGACAAGTCTCCGCCGTGCCGCTACCGGGTGCGGCGTGGCTGCTGGGCGGCGGGTTGGTGGGGCTGCTGGGCTTGGGGCGTCGCAAGGCGGAGACCTTGGCGCTTCGGTGATTGGAGTGATTGGGCCCTTATCGGGGGTGCGGGGGGTGGTAGCCCTCTGCGGAGTTGGTTTTTTCGCTTGTGGGCGGTGCGCTGTGGCTCGCTACGAGCACCTGCCGATTTACAAGGCGGCGCTGGATGTGACGCTGCACTTCGAGCGGGTCGTGGCCGGCTTCAGCCGCTACCACAAGTACACGCTGGGCACGGAGCTGCGCGGGCTGAGCCGCGAGGTCGTCGGCCTGATCGTCAAGGCCAATTCCCCGCGCGGACAGGCCCGCGTGACCTGACCGATCAAGGCAACAGAGTGACAGGTTTTTTAGTTTATCGTTGTTCGGAACACTCGACCGGTACAACAACTGTGCAACGTTGATCCTTCTTTGTCCGCGCCGCCGCTTCGCGGCACGTGCTCAACGCCTCGTGATTCGCTTCCGCTCAATTGATTTCGGCGGCCAGCGTCGCCCAGCCCGTCGGGTTGGTCGATTTCATGAGCGTCTGCCCCGCGCTCCAGCGATCGGCGTGCAGGATGGTGGCCGCGATCCCAGCGTCCCACCCGAACGGTAGCCATCGCGCCGCAAACGGCGACAACAGCAGGCCGGCGATCAACGCCGCCGTCGCGGTGATGGCAAGCCACTCCAGCTGCTTGCGCTGCGTGCGCACCGTGCCGATCACATCGGCGAGATTCCGTTGCTCTTCGTCGAACGCCTCGGCCGCTCAGTTCATGTTGAACGCCGCGCGGCTCATCAAATCCTGGCCGGCTGCGATGATTGCCGCCTGGTGCCCCGCCGGTGTTGAGCGCAGCGCCGGATGCCGCTTAGATCGGGAGACGATAGCCCTGAAAAATCGCGAACAGCAACGTATTGTTTTGGTTACGAAAAACCAATTCCGGGTTGCCGCGTCATCGGACCTGCAACGTGTGCGCGAAGCTGCGAGGAGGGAT
>JBBIKV010000093.1:0-9765 GCA_037445285.1 Nevskiaceae bacterium
GCGAACCGGCGGCGGCCGTGGCCACCGCCGCTGCGCCGGCGCACCACGCGTGGGCGGTGCAACTCGGGAGCTTTGCGAGCCGAGGGAACGCGGACACCTTGGTGCGTCGGCTGCGTGCCGTCAAAACGCAGGCCTCCGTCTCCTCCACCGGTGCAGGATCGGCACTGCGATACCGGGTTCGGGTGGGTCCGTATGCCGATCGCGCCGCGGCGGAACGCGCCATGCTCAGGTTCAAGAAGGAAGGGCACCCCGGGACCCTGGTCGCGCCTTGACCGCCGGTTTGTGACACTCGTTTCACGGCAACCTCGGGCCGGCTCCGGTAGACTGGCAGGATGACTGGAGCCGATGTTCTCATCTTGGTGGTTCTGTTGGGTTCCACCTTGATCGGATTGCTGCGCGGATTCGTCCGAGAAGCCGTCTCCCTGGCGTTCTGGATCGTCGCGATCTGGGCGGCCTGGCACTTCGGCCGGGTCGTCGAGCCGCATTTGGGCGGGTTGTTGGCCGATCCGAATGTTGCCCCCTGGGTGGGACGGTTGGTGATCCTGGTGTTGGTGCTGCTGGTCGGCTGGATTGCCGGCATGGTGCTGAGCTATCTGACGAGCAGCGTGGGCCTGGGGCCCCTCGACCGGGTGATCGGCTTGTTGTTCGGCATCGTGCGCGGCATGGTGCTGGTCGGGCTGATGATCATCGGTGCGGAGTTGCTGCACCTGAACCACGAAGAGTGGTGGAACCGGTCGAAGCTGGTTCCCTACGGAGAGACCGCCGGCGATTGGCTCCGTGCCATGGTCGGGGAACGGGGCGAGCCTTGGGCCAAGCTCGAGCGCCTCACGGGAGTCAAGGTCAGAGCTCATTAGACCGGAGGTCCTTTCATGTGCGGAATCGTCGGAGTGGTCGGGGTAAGTGCGGTCAATCAACGGATCTATGACGCGCTGATCGTGCTCCAGCACCGCGGTCAGGATGCGGCGGGCATCATGACGGCGGAGGCCGGGGAGCTGTTCATGCGCAAGGACTCCGGGTTGGTGCGCGACGTGTTTCAACAGAAGCACATGCTCAAACTCAAGGGCAACATCGGCATCGGCCACGTCCGCTACCCCACCGCCGGCGCCGACAGCGCCCAGGATGCGCAGCCCTTCTACGTCAATTCTCCCTACGGCATCTGCCTCGGACACAACGGCAACCTGACCAATGCGCGCGAGCTCACCGAAGTGCTGGTGCGCGAGGACCGCAGGCATCTGAACACGGGATCCGACTCCGAAGTCCTGTTGAACGTGCTGGCATCGGAGCTGCAGCGGGTCGGTACGCCGCGCGTCACGCCGGCGGACATCTTCGCCGCGGCCAACGCGGTCTACCGCCGCTGCCGCGGCGGGTATGCGGTGGTCGCGATGGTGATCGGGCACGGAGTGCTGGGATTCAGGGATCCGAACGGGATCCGGCCCCTGGTGATCGGCAACCGTGAGACCAAGAAGGGCACGGAATGGATGCTGGCGTCCGAAAGCGTCGCGCTCGACATGCTCGGCTTCAAGATGGTGCGCGACGTGGCGCCCGGCGAGGCGGTGTTCATCGACGAGCAGGGCCGTTTCTACGCGCAGCAGTGCGTCGCCATGGCGCGGCACACGCCCTGCATCTTCGAATACGTCTATTTCGCGCGGCCCGACTCGATCATCGACAACATTTCCGTGTACAAGGCGCGTCTGCGCATGGGCGAACGGCTGGCGGAGAAGATCAAACGCGAACGTCCGGACCACGACATCGACGTGGTCATCCCGATCCCCGATACCAGCCGCACGGCCGCGGTCCAGGTGGCGCAGCTGCTGGGCGTCAAGTACCGGGAGGGCTTCATCAAGAACCGCTACATCGGCCGCACGTTCATCATGCCGGGACAGGAGCAGCGTTCGAAATCGGTACGCAGCAAGCTGAATGCGATCGACCTGGAGTTCCGCGGCAAGACGGTGCTGCTGGTCGATGACTCCATCGTCCGCGGGACGACCTCCGCGCAGATCATCGACATGGCGCGGGAGGCCGGCGCCAAGAAGGTCTATTTCGCCTCCGCGGCCCCGCCGGTGCGGTATCCCAACGTCTACGGCATCGACATGCCCGACACCTCGGAGTTGGTGGCGGCGGGCCATACGGACGATGAGGTTCGCGACATCATCGGCGCCGACTGGCTGATCTATCAGGATCTCGACGACCTCGAGCATGCGGTGCGCCATGACAATGCGAAGATCACCAATTTCGACACATCCTGCTTCTCGGGTCAGTACGTCACCGGCGACGTGACTCCTGAATATCTCAAGCGCCTTCAGGGGGAGCGGTCCGACGAAGCCAAGCAGCTGCGTCGCGATGGCGCCGGACGTGGACTCAAGACCGTACGAATTCTGTAGAGGCCGGCGCCGGGTGCCGCCCGTCCGGGCGGGCCGACCGCGATGACCATGCGTCTGATGCTGATCGCGGAGCGGGCCGAATACCGGCTGCTGGTGAGGACGCACCTCGAAATCGAATGGCCGTCGGCGGTCATCGTCGAACATCGGCTGGGGGAGGACCCGCCGCTCGACCCTGAGTTCACCGCGGCGGGTTTCGACGCCGCGGTCGTCGTCGGGGCGGGCGCCGACTCCGGGGCCGAGGGTCTCGTCGAGGAACTCCTCTCACGGCCCGAGTTTGCACCGATCGTCCTCGTGATGCTGCAGGACGCCCCCGCCCCCGCGGCGGCGGTGCCGGGACTGCAGCGTCTCCATGGCCGGAAGATCGACCGCGATGGCCTCGTGCGCGTGGTCGCCCAGGCGTCCCGCGAACAGCGGCTCACCGTGGCGAAGAGGCGCGGGGATCCGGCATTCGAACGGCGGTACCGCTTCGGCTCGGTCATCATCCGCGGACACCGGTGCATCCGGCAAGTGGGCACCGGTGGCATGTGCAAGATCTACCTCGCCGAGAGCGAGCGGGCGGGCGCACTGGTGGTGCTCAAGGTGTTCAGCCAGGTACCCGACGTGTCGGAGCGCTTCGTCGGCTTCGACCGCTTCCTGCAGGAGTACGAGATCGTCGCCGGCTTGAAGCATCGGAACATCGTGCGCATCTACGATCTCGGCGTGGCGGATGATCATGCCTACATCGCGATGGAGCACTTTCCCTACGGCGATCTGCGCCAGCGCATGAAGACGCCGCTGACCCCCGCGGCGGCGCTGCGTTTCCTCGAACAGATCGCGAGCGCGCTCGATGCGATCCACGACGTCGGCGTGCTGCACCGGGATCTGAAGCCCGCCAACATCATGCTGCGGGCGGACGGATCGGTGTGCTTGATCGATTTCGGCCTGGCGAAGGCGAACCAGGCGGACGTCGATCTGACCGGGACGCGCGAGATCTTCGGTACTCCGTATTACATGAGTCCCGAACAAGGACATGCGGAGGAGATCGATGCACGCAGCGATTTGTACAGCCTCGGCGTCGTGTTCTACGAGATGTTGATCGGGCGCAAGCCCTACACCGGGGCCTCCGCCATGGAGGTCATCTACAAGCACAAACGCGCGGAGCTGCCGGAAATCCCGCCGCAGTTCGCTCACTACGGCGGGATCCTGCGGCGGCTGCTGGCGAAGGCGCCGGCGGATCGCTTCCAGTCGGCCGGCGAACTGCTGCAGGCCATTGCCGGCCTGGAACTGCCCGCATGATCGCCGCCGGCGGCGCCCCGGCCGCACAGGATGGATTCCGGCATCCGCTGCTGCGTGTGGCGACGCCGGCCGCCTGGCTCGAGCGGGCGTGCGCGACACCGGACGTTCTGCTGATCGATCACGCCAATTGTGAGAAGAAGGCGGCGTCGACCGCGCTGTCCTTGATGTTCGCCTACGCGGAGGATCTGGACCTGACCGCCCGCATGTCGCGGCTCGCGCGCGAGGAGCTGCGTCATTACGAGCAGGTCGCGAAGCTCCTCCGAACACTGCGCGTGGCGCCGGTGCGGCTCGCGCCCGGCCGGTACGCCGATCGCCTGCGCCGCCTGGTTGCCAAGGCGGAGCCGCTGCGCGAGGTCGATCTGATGGTGTGCGGCGCCTTCATCGAGGCGCGATCGTGTGAGCGTTTCGCCGCGGTGGCACCGGTCATCGGCGGGGCGGCCGGCGCCCTGTTCCAGGGCCTGCACGAGGCGGAGGATCGGCACCAGCGTCTGTATCTCGACCTGGCGGCCCGGGCGGCGGAGCGCTCCGACCTTGCACTGGCCCCACGCATCGAGGAGTTCGCGCTGCGCGAGGCCGACCTCATCACGAGCCACGACGACGTGTTCCGGTTCCACTCGGGCGTCCCCTGACGGGAAGGCGCGCGGGACGCCCGGCCGGGCCTCAGCGGGGCAGCGAGATCAGTTCGGGGCCGCCGCGATCCCAGCGCAGCAGGCTTCCCCGATGGTGCCAGTCGCCGAGCACGATGCGGGTGCCGGCGCGCCCGTCGACGCGGAGCGGGTGGATGGCGGGACGATGGGTGTGGCCGTGCAACAGAGTCACCGTCCCGGCGCTGCGCAGCGCGGTCTCGACGCTGGCCGGGTTGACGTCGGCGATGGTGTATTCGAGCTTCGACGTATGGGCCTGGCTGCCGACACGCGCGGCGCCCGCCAGGGCGCGGCGCGAGGCGATCGAGAGCGCGAGAAATTGCCGCTGCCAGCCGGGATCGCGCACGGTGGCCCGGAGGCGCTGATACGCGCGGTCGTCGGTGCACAGGGCGTCGCCATGCATGACGAGGACGGATTCGCCGTAGAGCGTCACCACCACCGGATCCGGCAGGAGCCGGGCGCCGGACAGGGCGCAAAACCGGGCTCCCAGCAGAAAGTCGCGATTGCCGTGCATCACGAAGCACGGCACTCCGCGGTCGGTGAGCGACCTGATGCCGGCAATGGCCGCGAGCTGGGCGGCATCCGCGGCATCGTCCCCCACCCAGGATTCGAACAAGTCGCCCAGGATGTACAGCGCCTCGGCGCTTCGCGCTTCACCCGCCAACAGATGCAGGAACTGCGCCGTGATCGCCGGGCAACTCGAGTCGATGTGCAAATCCGAGATGAAAAGCGTCGTCACGCTGTCGGCAGGCTGCTAGGTGGTTCAGGAGGCCGGCACGCGCTCGATCTTCTCGATGACCACCTGCTCGATGGGCGTGTCCTCCTTGAGGGGGCCCTTCGCACCGGTGGCCACGTTGCCGATGCGGTCGACGACCTCCATGCCCTGGACGACCCTGCCGAACACGGCGTAACCCCACCGGGTCTGGTTCGGGTCGAGCGCCGCGTTGTCGAAAAGATTGACGTAGAACTGCACGTCGCCGCTGTGCGGCTCGGTCGAGCGGGCCAGGCCGACCGTACCGCGTTGGTTGGTCAGTCCATTGCCCGATTCGTTCACGACCCTGCCGGGCGACCCCTTGAGCCGGTAGTTCTTGTCGAAGCCGCCGCCCTGGATCACGAAGTTTGGGATCACCCGGTGGAATATCGTGCCCGAGTAGAAGCCTTGATCGACGTATTTGAGGAACTGCGCCACCGTCAGCGGCGCGCGCTCGGGCAGCAGTTCGATCGTGAAATTCCCCATCGACGTCACCACCTGGACGCGGACGGGCCCCGTCGGGACGGGCGCCGCCGGCGGCGCGGCCGGCGCTTCCTTGGCGGGGCTGGACGCCGCCGCGGCCGGCGAATCCGCCGCGAAGACGGGGTGGAGCGCGGTGGCGCAGAACATTCCCAGGGCGAATAGCAGGTGTTTCATGCTCCGAGATTCTACTCGAATAGGTACAATCTTGAGTCATGTCGTCACCTGTCATCACACGGTTCGCGCCCAGCCCGACCGGTTCGCTGCACCTCGGGAATGCGCGGACCGCGTTCTTCAGCCATTTGTGGGCCCGCAAGGCGGGCGGCCGGTTCATTCTGCGCATCGAAGACACGGACGTGGAGCGCAGCCAGGCGCGGTTTCGCGACGAGCTGATGGTCGACCTGGGGTGGCTTGGGCTGGATTGGGACGAAGGCCCGGACATCGGCGGACCTTCGGCTCCTTATTCGCAGTCGGAGCGGGGGGCGGTGTACGGCGGCATGTACGCCCGCCTGCAGGCGGAGGAACATGCCTACCCATGCTACTGCACGGCGGAGGAACTGGAGCTGTCGCGCCGGCTGCAGCGGATGGCCGGCAAGCCGCCGCGCTATGCCGGCACCTGCCGTCACTTGACGTCGGCGCAGCGGACCGAGCGCGAGGCACGGGGATTGAGACCGACGCTGCGGTTCGCCGTGCCGGCCGGCGCCGTGATCGAATTCACCGATCTCGTGCACGGGCCGCAGAGATTTTCCTCCGGCGACATCGGCGATTTCATCATCCGTCGCGAGGATGGCACGGCGGCGTTCTTCTTTTGCAATGCGGTGGACGACGCGCTCATGGGGGTGACCCATGTGTTGCGCGGGGACGATCACCTCACCAACACCCCGCGCCAGCTCATGCTGCTGGATGCGCTCGGGTTGCGGCGTCCGGGATATGGGCACGTCGGGCTGTTGGTGGGAGCGGACGGTGCGCCGCTGTCCAAGCGCCACGGCAGCTCCAGTGTGAGCGAATTCCGGGCGCGTGGCTTTCTGCGCGAGGCGCTGCTCAATCATCTGTTTCACCTGGGACATGCCAGCGACGTTCAGGACTGGCTCGCGCCCGGCGACATGCCGGCGCACTTTCGTCCGGAGCATCTCGGACTCGCCTCCGCCCGCTTCGACGAGTCACAGTTGATCCACTGGCAGAAGGAGACCCTGCAGCGGATGTCCGCCGGGGAGATCAAGGCCTGGCTGGGCTCGGATGAGTCGACCGGGTTCATCGACCTCGTCCGGCACAACCTCGTGCTGCCGGCCGACGCCGCCCCCTGGTCGGCCGTCCTGCGCGGCGAATTGCCGGCGTTGGAACCTGCGGAGCAGGGTGTCATCACGGCGGCGGGCCCGGAATTCTTCGCGGCCGCGGTGGCGGCCTTCGACGTCTGCGGCGCCGATCTGAAACAGCTGACGAAGCTCCTTAAGGAGCGCACCGGCCGCAAGGGCGCGGAACTGTTCATGCCGCTGCGGGTGGCATTGACGGGGCGGACCCACGGCCCGGAACTGGCGCCGCTGCTGCTGCTCATGGCGCCGGTCACGGCCCGACAACGCCTCGAATCCCATGCTCAAAATACATAATTCCCTGACGGGCGAAAAAGAAGAGTTCACGCCGCTGCGCCCGAACGAGGTGCGCATGTACGTGTGCGGCATCACGGTGTACGACTACATCCACCTCGGACACGCGCGCATGCTGACGGTGTTCGACCTGGTGCAGCGGTATCTGCGCTCCTGCGGCTACCGGGTCACGTTCGTCCGCAACATCACCGACATCGACGACAAGATCATTCAACGGGCGGCGGAGAATGGCGAGGACTGGCGCGGGCTTGCGGAGCGCTTCATCGCGGCGATGCACGAGGACTGCCTTGCCCTCGGCCTGCAGGCTCCCGACCTCGAGCCACGGGCCACGGATTTCATCGCGGCCATCATCGAAATGACCCGGACCCTGATCGACAAGGGTTACGCCTACGTCGCGGGCAACGGCGACGTGATGTACGCCGTGCGCAAGTTTGCCGGTTACGGCCGCCTGTCCGGCCGGAAGATCGACGATCTGCGCTCCGGCGCGCGGGTGCAGATCGACGAGTCCAAACTCGACCCCCTGGATTTCGTGCTGTGGAAACAGGCGAAGCCCGGCGAACCGTCGTGGGATTCTCCGTGGGGAGCGGGCCGGCCGGGCTGGCACATCGAATGTTCCGCGATGTCGACGCAGCTGCTCGGCAGCTACTTCGACCTGCACGGCGGGGGCATGGACCTGAAGTTCCCGCATCACGAGAACGAGATCGCGCAGTCCTGCGCTGCTTGCGACTCGCCCTTCGTGCGCCTCTGGATGCACAACGGTTTCGTCCGCATCAACGACGAGAAGATGTCGAAGTCGCTGGGAAATTTCTTCACCGTGCGCGAGATACTCAAGACCCTGCGTGACCCGGAAGTGCTGCGGCTGTTTCTGCTCAGCAGCCACTACCGCGGACCGATCAATTATTCGCAGGCGCAGCTGAACCAGGCGGACGAGACGTTGTCGGGATTCTACCGGGCATTGCTGGATGCGGGCGCCGCAGCGGTCACCGCGCCGGGGGACGCGCGGGACATCGGCCACGCCGGCGCGTGGGCGCAGTTTCGCGCTGCCATGGACGACGATTTCAACACGCCGGAGGCCCTGGCCGTGATGCAGGGCGCCGCGCGCGACCTCAACAACGCCAAGGCGGCGGGCCATGCCGATGCCGCGGCGGGGCTGGCGACGGCGTTGCGCGGCATGGGGCAGATGCTGGGCGTGCTGCAACAGCCGCCCGCCGAGTACCTCAGGCGCGGCGTGGGGAGCGTCTCGCTCGCCGACGAGGCGGTCGAGCAGGCGCTGGCGGACCGCCGCGCCGCGCGCAGCGCCAGAAATTTCGCGGAATCCGACCGGATACGCGACCGGCTCGCCGCCGCCGGGATTCTCATCGAGGACAAGCCCGGCGGGGCGACCGGGTGGCGGAGGGCCTGAGGCTCCGTCACCCGGCGGGGCGATCAGCCGGCGCGGCGGATCAATCCGACCGGCGCGATGCCAGTATGCCGACTGCGACCCCGATCAACGCCGCGATGCCGACCACCTGCCAGGGGTTGTCGCGCACGAACGCATCGGTGGTCCTGCCGACCTGACGCGCCTGGGTCCTCATCTGGTCGGCGCTGTCGTGCATGGCGCTCTTCGCCGCGGCCAGCGCCATCTTCACCTTGGCCTTGACCCTCGCTATCTCGGGCGTCTCGACGTCCTTCAGCGCGTGGGTCAGATTCTCGACGTCCTCGATGAAGCTGTTGATCTTGCCGTTGGCATAGTCTTTGGCGCTGCGCGCCCGATTGGTGTCCAGAAGCGATTCCATTTAAGTCTCCGTGGTGGATTCGACGAACGTCAGACGCGCCGGCCTAGGCTCAGCAGGAAGGTGACGACCGCGCCGATGAGAAAGACGAGGAAGAGAATTTTCGCGATGCCGACCGCGCCGACGGCGATACCGCTGAAACCGAAGAATGCCGCGATCAACGCGATGATGAAAAATACGACTGCATAATGGAGCATGGGCGCACCGTGATTGTGAGGGGACACTTCGATCTGAATGGAGTGTCCGCGAATCGGCGTTCCCGATCAGTCGGTGCAGAGCCCCGGGCCTCGTAGGACAATGCCCACACCGTGGACGTCGATCGCGCGAGCTTCAGGCGTGGATGCGGTCGAGCGCGGCTTCCAGCGTGTTCTTCATCAACATGGCCACGGTCATCGGCCCCACTCCGCCGGGGACGGGCGTGATCCAGGCGGCACGCTTCGAGGCGCCGTCGAACTCGACGTCGCCGCACAGCTTGCCGTCGTCCGCACGATTCATCCCCACGTCGATCACCACGCTGCCGGGCTTGATCCATTCGCCCCGGATGATGCCCGGGCGCCCGACGGCGACCACGAGAATGTCCGCGGCGCTCACGAACGGCGCCAGGTCGCCGGTGAAGCGGTGGCAGACCGTGACCGTACCGCCCATGAGCAGCAATTCCAGCGCCATGGGTCGGCCCACGATGTTGGAGGCGCCGATGACCACGCAGTGTTTGCCCATGGGGGATACGCCGACGTGTTCGATGAGCTTCGTGACGCCGAACGGGGTGCAGGGGCGGATCAAGGGCACCCGCAACGCCAGGCGGCCGACGTTGAAGGGATGGAAACCGTCGACGTCCTTGGTCGGATCGATCTTCTCGATGAT
>JBBIKV010000093.1:9775-14735 GCA_037445285.1 Nevskiaceae bacterium
CAGGCCCGGCGCTTGTTGCGCACGTAGACCTCCGAGGCCGGATTGTCGCCCACCATGATGACGGCCAGACCGGGACGGCGCAGGCCGCGGGCCGTCAGTTGCTGGACCTGGGTGAGAATGTCCGCCTTCACCTTGGTGGCGAGGGCCTTGCCGTCGATCAGTTGCGCCGTCATGCAGCCTATGTTCGCACACTCTCCGTCGAATGGGCGGCTTCGCGGTACCATCCCCGCCATGAGGACGCTCCTGATCGTGTATCACTCCATGACGGGCGGAACCCGTCAGATGGCGGAGGCCGCCGCCGCCGGTGCCCGCACCGAGACCGCGCTGCGGGTCGTGTTGCGGCGCGCCGGCGAGACGCAGGCGGCCGACGTCCTGGACGCGGGCGGCTTCCTGTTCGCCACGCCGGAAAATCTTGCCGCCATGTCCGGCCAGATGAAGGACTTCTTCGACCGCGTCTATTACGCCGCCCTCGAGCGTCTCAACGGCAGACCCTACGCGGCGATGATCTGTGCCGGCAGCGACGGCCGCAATGCCGCGCAGCAGATCGAACGGATCGCCACGGGTTGGCGGTTGAAACCGGTGGCGCCGTCCCTGATCGTCTGCACCCACGCCCAGACGCCGGAGCAGATACTCCGCGCCAAATGCATCCCCGCACCCGAGCTAAAACTCTGCGAGGAGCTCGGGGCGACGCTCGCCGCGGGCCTGGCGCTCGGGATTTTTTGAGGGCGCGGCGCCGCTCTAAGGGGTGAGCGGGGCGGCGGCGGCCGCATCGGCCGCCGCGCTGCGTCGCACCTCCAAACGGCCCGGGTCCTCCACGGGGGGCGGCAGCTGCGTCAAACTCAGCGAGGTGGGATTGACGGCCAGGGGATTGTCGCGGAGTTTGATGTACAGGGGCCCGTCGGCCGGATGCGGCACGGGCAACGCCGAGCCCAGAAAGCCGTCGGGCACCAACACCGGATGCGCGAAGTCCTGGGTGGCCGCCACAGAATCGATCAGGAACAGATCCGTGCCGATGAGTTTGCACGCCACGTCCGCGGTTGCCGGGCATTGCAGTTCCCGCAGCGTCGGCAGCCGGACCAGGGTGGCCAGCGGCTGCCAGTCGCCCGCGACGCCCTTGGCGACGACGCGAAACGTCAGCGGCCCGAACGTCGACGGACCGAAGGCCTTGGACGGATTGAGCGTGGCCACCGCGACCTGGGCGTTCTCGAGCGTGAGTCCCCCGTTGGCCAGGCTCAACACGGTTGACGGGGAGTCGTCCCCGGCGGCGACCTCGATGCTCGCCTCGCGCGCGAACGCCGCGGGCGACAGCGAGCGGAGGGAAAAAATTAGCGTGGAGTTTTGCGCCAGCTCGCCGGTATCGGCGAGCTGCAAGTGCGTGTCGCCGACCCCCGTGGGCGGCTGGACGCTCTTGCCGATCAGGGCCACGCGTGGGCGCGGCGCCTCGATCGTGGCCGTCACCTTCAGGGTGCGGCCGTCGCGCAGGGCCAGCCTGGCCGGGATGGCGCGTTCGGCCGTGAGCGCCGCGGCCGCCTGTGCATCCCCGGCCACCATCGGGAGTTCGTCGGTGCCCGCGCGGCTCGAGAGTTCGCCTGGTGTGAACACCACGTTGCGGAGCGTGAGACTCGCCACTTCATCGAGCCGGCTGCCCTTGAGCGTTCCCTGGCCGTCGCCGGCATGCAGGGAAAAGCCGTCGAACCGGCCGGCCTCCGAGAACACCTGCAGGGGAACGGGCTGCGGATCGGCCAGCCCGTACTGATTGACCAGCAGCGTGACCGCCCCGGGCTCTGCGTCCTGCAGCGGCAGCTTGATCTCCACCTCATTGGGCTTCACCGGCTTCCATTCGGCCTTCACCTCCTTGCCGGAGGGGTCCTTCACCATGATGGCGTCGATGCAGCCGACGCTGTCGGCCCGCAGGTGCACTGTGTCCTGGCGCCCGACGATCAGTGCCGCCTCATCGCCACCCGCCAGCTCCCACTTCCGGGTGCGTGCGTTCATCAGCCGGAATCCCGGCCCCCGATAGGCGTCGAATCCCCAGTAGCCGTGCAGGGATGCCTCGACGGTGTCCCCCAGGAGAACCGCCCCCAGGCCGCCGGTGTTCACCACATAGCCGCCCTGGGTCGGATCGGCGATCGCGGGCAGTTCCAACGTCTTGCCGTCGATGCCGGCGAGGCTCAGGGTCACGTCGTGGGCGAAGCCCGTGGCGAACACCAGGGGAGCGCCTTCCACGGGCAGAACGAGCGCCGTCTTGCGTGCGCAATAGATCTCCTTCGGGTCCACCGCATGCAGCGGCGGCAGTTGTGCGGCCTCGACCGCCGGCAGCGCGGCCACCAGCACGGACTTGGGATTGTGGAAGGACGGCGCGGCGTTCAAGGTCAGGGCGACCTGGTCGCCGTGCGGCGAGGCGAGCGCCGGAATGTATTGGTACTGGGCCGTGCCGAACGAATCGAAGATGCGCGCGATGTCGAGCACCGAGGCGATGTAGGGGCTGTAGTAGCCGTAGCTCAGTTGCGGGGTAAAGCTTGCCTCCATGGCCAGATCGCTTCCCGGTCCCGAGGTCAATGCTTCGACGATGGAGGTGCTGTGGCCATCGTTCAGGATCAACGACTCCTGTCCCTGCATCAGGCACGGGGCCTGCAATTCGGGCAGCTTATCGAGGCACTTCTCGTCGACCTTGATCGCCAGGCTGCGTGCGAGCAACGGGGTGGCCCGCGCCAGCCTGGTGGGATCGGCGTCATTCAGCGAGCGCAGAGTGGACAGGTAGCGTTCCAGCCGGGAGCGGTCCAGGGCGGCCTGATTCAGGTCCTGCGACGTGCGTACGAAGGCGCCCGGGCGACCGCGCACGGCGTTCATCAGCGTCTTGAAATCGCCGCCGGTCTGCGGCGCCAGGAACACCAGCACCTGCTGCGCGTCCGCGGGAACGGTGACCGTCAGTCCGTCCGCCGCGCATCGGCCCGTCCAGGTCTTGCACGGGAAGAACCAGTTCTCCGGCGGGGGGTTGGTCGAGCCCCGCAGGAACGCCGCGATCAGCAGGTAATGGGTCGACTGGGTGGCGGGCAGGTCGGCCTTCAGCCAAATCCGGTCGCCCGGGGCCAGGTTGGGCACTTGCGAGGCCGGCAGCGTGACTGCGCCGCGAGTGACTTTGACCCGCAGCACCGGACCGGCGAGATCGAACGGCGCGGAATCCGCGCGTGCCGCACCGCCGAGCGCAACCAGCAGAACAAGGCAGAAAAAGAGGGACTTCATGGTGGCGAAACGGGACCTCGCAGCTGTCGGCCGATCTTAGAGTGTGGCTCAGGCGCGAAGTTCGCGCCCGCGAAGCCTTGCTTCATGACCGAAGATTCATGCAGGGGGACGGGTCCCGCGGCGGACCGCGGGCCGAATCGCCGCCCGGTTCCATTATCATACCGGTCATGATCGAGCCCTTGGACGCCAAAACCCGCGAGGCGCGACTGCGCCAGGTGGTCGCGGCGTTGGAGCCCGTGCTGCCGCGGGGCTGCATCCTGCATCGCCCGGAGGAGACGCGGGCCTACGAGTGCGACGGGCTGACCGCCTACCGGCAGGCACCCTTGGTGGTGGTGATGCCGAATACCGAGGCCCAGGTCGCGTCGATCCTGGCGGCCTGCCACGCCCAGGGGGTCCCGGTGGTGGCGCGCGGTGCGGGCACGGGTCTGTCGGGAGGCGCGCTGCCGCACGCGCTGGGCGTCACGCTGTCGCTGGCGAAATTCAACGCTGTCATCGAGGTCGACCCGACGGCCCGAACGGCCACGGTGCAGAGCGGCGTGCGCAATCTCGCCATCAGCGATGCGGCTGCGCCGCACGGGTTGTATTACGCCCCGGATCCGTCCAGCCAAATCGCGTGCACCATCGGCGGCAACGTGGCGGAGAACTCGGGCGGCGTGCATTGCTTGAAATACGGCCTGACGTTGCACAACGTGCTGCGCGTGCGCGGCTTCACCGCGAACGGAGAGCCGGTCGACTTTGGGTCGCCGGCGCTCGACACCCAGGGCCTCGACCTGCTGCCCCTGGTGGTCGGCAGCGAGGGCATGCTCGCCATCGTCATGGAGGTCACGGTCCGCCTGCGGCCGCGACCGCCGGTGGCGCGCTGCATCATGGCCAGTTTCGCGAGCGTCGAGACGGCCGGTGCCGCCGTGGCGGCGGTGATCGCCGACGGCATCATTCCGGCGGGACTCGAGTTGATGGACCGGCGCATGACCGCGGCGGCGGAGGACTACGTGCATGCGGGGTACGATTTGGACGCGGCGGCGATTCTGCTCTGCGAGAGCGACGGCACCGCGGAGGAGGTCGAGGAGGAGATCCAGCGGGCCATCACGGTATTGCGCGCGACCGGCGCCACGCGCATCGAGATCAGCCGGGACGAACCGCAGCGCCTGCGATTTTGGAGCGGGCGCAAGAACGCCTTCCCCGCCTCCGGGCGCATGAGCCCGGACTACATGTGCATGGACTCGACGATTCCGCGCAAGCGGCTGGCGGAAATGCTGCGCGCCATCGAAGGCATGGAGGCCAGGTACGCGCTGCGCTGTGTGAACGTGTTTCATGCCGGCGACGGCAATCTGCACCCCCTGATCCTGTTCGATGCCAACGATCCCGATGAATTTCGCCGCTGCGAATTGTTCGGGGCGGAGATCCTGGAGACCAGCATCCGGCTCGGCGGAACGGTGACCGGCGAACATGGCGTGGGGGTGGAGAAATTGAATTCGATGTGCGTGCAGTTCTCACCGGCCGAGCGCGCGCAGATGACGGCCGTGAAGCTCGCCTTCGATCCGCAGGGCCAGTTGAATCCCGGCAAGGTGATCCCGAGCCTGCAGCGCTGCGCGGAGTACGGGAAGATGCACGTGCACCGGGGCGTGCTGCCGTTTCCCGAAGTGCCGCGTTTCTGATGTCCCGGCACGATCCGGCCATGCGGCGTCTGGTCGACCGGGTCAGGGGCGCCGCCGCTGCC
>JBBIKV010000094.1:0-10902 GCA_037445285.1 Nevskiaceae bacterium
TGTCACGTACGGTTCTGCGAGAGGCTAGGGGCGAAACTCCCCTGGCCTACTGACCGTCATTGACTGCGGCCGGAGGAGCACGCACCATGCGTGCTCCTCCGGGGGCCCCGATCACACCCAGGTCCCTGTCACGCGATGTCGAGGTGCTCACAATGGCGACTGCGGTGCGTGCGGTGGACGTTTCGGCCATCATCAACGACCGCCGACTGTCCGGCTTCAACTACGGCCTGATCGTTCTCTCCTGGTTCATCACCGTCTTCGACGGCTTCGACATGATGATGGTGAGCTTCACTGCGCCCTTCATGCGCGACGAGTTCGGCCTGTCCAAAACCATGCTGGGTTATGTGTTTTCGGCGGGGTTGCTCGGCATGATGCTGGGCGGGTTCTGTTTCTCGTTCCTCGCGGACCGATTCGGCCGCCGTCCCACGATCGTCTATGCGGCGTTCGGGTTCGGCGTTCTCACCGCCTCCACCGCGTTCGCCGGCGGCTATCATGCGCTGCTCGTCCTGCGATTTCTCGACGGCTTCGCCATAGGCGGGATGCTGCCCCTGGCGTGGGCGCTCAACATAGAATTCGTCCCGGTGCGCATGCGCTCCACCATCGTCACCATCATCATGATGGGCTACAGTTTCGGAACGGCCGTCGCGGGCCCCACGACCAATTTGCTCGCGCCGAGATATGGCTGGCAGGGAGCGTATCTCGCCGGCGGGGCGGGAACGCTCATCTGCGCCGTCGCCTTGTGGATGCGACTGCCCGAATCGATCCGTTTCCTGGTGACCAAGGGGCTCCATCCCGAGCTGGTCGCGAGGACCCTGAAACGTCTCGAGCCGGCCATCGACGTCACGGCCGCCGATCACTTCGTGTTGAGCGATGAAGCGCCGCCCGAGGGGCAGTTCCGCGTGGGCGACCTGTTCGTCGGCAAACTGGCGATGATTACGCCCCTCCTCTGGCTCGGTTACGTCGCGAGCACCATGGCGATCTACTTCGCCGCTTCCTGGGGGCCCATCGTGCTCGAGTCCCTGAGGTTTCCCCGCCCAACGGCCGCTCTGGTGGCATCCCTGGGAGGGCTGATGGGCGCCGTCGCCGGACTCGCGCTGATGCGCTTCACGGATCGCCTGGGTCCCCGCGCGGTCGCCTTCTATCCCGCGCTCGCCGTGCCTGTGCTGTTGATGCAGGGTTTCGACGTGATACCGGCGGGCCTTTTTTTGGCGGCCAACGTGCTCGGTGCCATGCTGCTCTCCGGGGGCCATTTCGGCATCCTGTCGATCGCCGGCATCTTCTATCCGAGTGCCATTCGGGCGAGCGGCGCGGGTTGGGCCACATCGGTGGCCAAGGTGGGCGGCATCCTGGGTCCCGTCGTCGGCGCCGCCGTGCTGTCGAGCCGTTTGCCGGTCATCCGCAGCTACGCCTTGCTCGCGGTGTGCCCGGCGGTCCTGTTCGCATGCGCCCTCGGAATGCATCTGACGCTGCGCGCCTCCGCACGGCGGCCCGCTCTCCTCGATGCGGCCTCCGCCGCCGACGCCCGGTAAGCGGGCAAAAAAAAGCGCGTCCACGGTGGACGCGCTTCACGGGGAGACGGATCCGGCCGGTTAGCGGAAGTTCCGCTTGAAGGTCACGCCGAACTCGCGGGGAGGGGCCGGGTTGCCCTGTTCGCGGCCGAAGAAGGTGATGAGACTCAGCTTGCCGTCGAAGTATTCCTTGTTGGTCAAATTACGGCCCCACAGCGAGACGTCCCAATTCTTGTTCCCGGGCTGCCAGGTCATGCGGCCGCTGAGCAGCGTATATCCGCCCTGCGCCCCCGTTCCGCAGCCGACGTTGCTGGTCGTGGTGAAGCAGCCATTGTTGGTGGCGAAGTACACCGTCGACTGGTACGTCGCGTCGAGTCGCGGCGTGAGCTTGCCGTCCCCCACCGGCAGGCTGTATTGCACGCCGAGGGCGCCGGTGTACTTCGGTGTGCGTTCCGAATAACAGGTCTGGCCGCCGCAATTGTTGCCGGTGAACAGGAGCGCATTGCCGCCGTTGTCGAGCAGCCGGTAATTGATGTAGCCGAAAGAGCCGTCGATGCGCAAATCCTGGACGGGCTCGGCCTGAAGCTCGCCCTCGAGACCCCAGAGTCGGGCGGTGCCCGCGTTCTCCTCGCGGAACCAGTTGTTGCCGAGGGCGTCGAGCTGCTGCGCGAAAGTCTGTTGATCTATGTACCGGGAGTAGAAGAAATCGGCGTTGAAGCGCACACGGTGATCCCACATCTCGGATTTTTCGCCCATCTCGAAGGTCTTCAGGTATTCCGGCTTGAACGGCGCGGTTTGCAGCGCATCCGCCGGCCGCGGGCTGAAGCCGCCGCCCTTGAACCCGGTGGAGTACTTGACGTACGTCATCAGCGCCTCCGTCCACTGGTAGTTGAGCGACAGGTCGTAGTCGATGTTGCGGGTGGACGTGGGCACGTACTGACCGTTGACGTTGCCGGCGTTGGTCGTGTTGAGCGGGTCGAAGTTGCTGATGTAGACGGTCGCGTTCTTCTTGTGGGACGTGTAGCGGGCGCCGCCGGTGATCGAGAAGGGATCCGTGAACTGGTACGTCCCATGCGCGAACACCGCCCAGTTCTCGGTGATCTGCGACACGTAGTTGTCCTGCTCGTGGATGCAGACGAACGGGTTCTGGACGGTGCAGGGATACAGGACGTCGTACCCGCGGTCCGAGTCGTCGGCATGGTAGTAGAAGGCGCCGGTGGTCCAATCCGCCCTGCCGACCTTGCCGGTCAGCGTGACCTCCTGGGAAACCTGCGAGTGACGCGCATCGTCGTAGGTCGAGTTCTCCGACAGCGGACTGCCGTCGGAGTCGCGGCCGTACTGGTTCTGGAACGTACGGTACGCGGATACCGACTTCAGGCTGAGGTTGTCGGCCAGCTTCCAGTCGAGGGTGCCGGATAGGCCCCAATGATTCAGATTGTTGATGTTGGGCACGTTGCGGCCCGAGATCGGGTCCGTGCCGTAGTTGGAATAGTTCGTGTAGAAGTTGTTGGTGATGAAGCGGCTGTCGTAGGCGATGGGCTTGCCGATGTAGGCCGGCGGCCCCGCCGTCGGAACGCCGAGCGGGGCGTAGGTGAGGGCTCCCCAGGCGGCATTCAGCCCGTTGGTGCCGTCGATCACCGTGTACTTGTCCGCGGGGCCCTCCTGATTCTGCAGGGTGATGTCCCCGATCAGGTTGAACTCGGCCGCATCGCTGATGAGGTAGCGAAAGGCGGCACGGCCCGATTGGACGTTCTCGTCGCCCAGGGTGCCGGTGACGCAGTTGGATCCCGGCGCGATGGCCGGCTTCAGACTGCCCAGACTGCCGGGACCGTTGACGCACACATAGTCGAGCGTCTTGAAGTATCCATCGGCCTTCTTGGACGAGAACGAGAAGCGGGCGAACAGCCGGTCCTGGATCAGCGACACGTCCGCCATGGCGCGCGCCTCGATGCGGTTGAAATTGCCGAAGGTGAGGCTGGCCGACCCCGTATCGTCGCCCTGGGGCTTCTTGGAGATCATGCGGATCGTGCCGCCTTCCGCGTTCTTGCCGAAGAGCGTGCCCTGGGGGCCGCGCAGCACCTCGACACGCTCCAGGTCGAGGAGATCGAACATCGCACCCTGGGGCCGCCCGATGTACACGTCGTCGACGTAGATCGGGATGCCCGGCTCGAAGGACAGGATGTTGTCGCCCAATCCGACTCCGCGAATGAACGCCGCCATGGTGGCGCCCCAACCGGCCCCGAGCGGCTGGATCACGGCATTGGGCACGAAGGCGCCGATATCCGAGATGTTGTCGAGGTTGCGCGATTCCAGCGACTGGGCGGAGAACGCCGTGATGGAGATGGGCGTGTTCTGGAGCTTCTCCTCGTGGTACTGGGCGGTGACGACGATGTCCTCGAGCTGGCTGTCGCCGGAAGCCGCCGTCGCGGCCGCCCATGAGCCGCCGGCGCCCAGGGTGACGGCGGCTCCCCAAAGCACGGCGTTCCACAGGATATGACGTGGATCCTTCAAGATCATGATTTACTCCCCAAACGCGGTTAGAATTTATCGATTTGTCGCAATGACGATGCGGCGCCTCGCGGTAGCGCCGGCAAAAACATAGCATCGAAGCGGGTGCTGCAGAATGCAACGAAAGGCGTGATCAGCTTTCTCGTCCGGAGAACGGCATCAACAATCTGAACAACATCGCGGCCTTCGTGAGGGTCGTGCGCATGCACAGCTTCTCGGCCGCCGCGCGCGACCTGGGGGTTGCGCCGTCGGTCGTGACCAAGCGGGTGACCCAACTGGAGCGAAGTCTGGGTACGCAGCTGATCGTACGTTCCACGCGGGGCCTCGCGCTGACCAGCGCGGGCGACCGCATGCTGCCGCGCTTCGTGCGGCTGATGGCGGAGTTCGACGAGATCTTCTGCGCGTCGGAAGGGGAGGAACTGCGGCTCGAGGGGCACTTGAAGATCAAGAGCCCCACCACCATCACCTCGGAGGCCCTTGGCGCGGTCTTTGCCGATTTCCAGGTCGAACACCCCGGCATCAGTCTGGAGATCACGCTCATCGACCGGTCCGTAAATCCACTGGAGGAGGGATACGACCTCGCCATCGGCGCCCTGCCGGTCTCCTACCCGAACGTCATCGATGTGCCGATCTGCCCGTACGATCTCGTCACCTGCTGCGCGCCGGGCTACCTCGCGGGCAGGGCGCCCCCCCGCCACCCGACGGAATTGACCGACTATGAGTGCCTGACGACGGTGTTGTTCCGCACGACCTGGATGTTCGAAAGCTCCCAGGGCGGTCTCAGCGTCGAAGTTCATTCCCGGCTGCATTCCAGCGACAGCCGGGTGCTGCGCGAGGGGGCGGTGCGCGGTCTCGGAATCGCGATCCTGCCGTGCTTCCTCGCCGACGAACCGATCGCCAGGGGTGTGCTGATCCCGCTGTTGACCAACTTTCCCGTGGCGGCCCATTGGGTCAAGGCCCTCGTCCCCCGCATGAAGATGCGCAAGCCGGCGGTTCAGGAACTCGTGACATACTTGAAGACCCGGTTGCAGTCCGGGGTGCACGGTGCGCGAGCCACAGAAACAGAGGACCCACGATGATCACCAAGGATTTGATCGCGATCGACGTGCATACGCACGCGGAAGTGTCGTGCCGCCAGCCGACGGATGAGGTTTGGCAGGCGTTCGAGGACGCCGCCTCCAAGTATTTCAAGGCGGGCAAGCGGCCGACCATTCTGGAGACGGTGGCCTACTATCGCGAGAGGCGCATCGGCCTCGTGATGTTCACGGTCGACTCCGAGCATGAAGTGGGTGCGAAGCGCATCCCGAACGAGGAGGTGATCGATGCCGCCCGCGAGAACAGCGACATGATGGTGGCCTTCGCGAGCATCGACCCGCACAAGGGAAAGATGGGGGTCCGCGAGGCCCGGCGCCTCATCAACGAGGGCGGCATCAAGGGGTTCAAATTTCATCCGACGGTGCAGGGGTTCTTCCCGAACGATCGCATGGCCTACGGCCTCTACGAGGTGATCGCCGAGCACAGGCTGACCGCGCTGTTTCACAGCGGTCATTCGGGGATCGGCACGGGAATGCCGGGCGGCGGCGGGCTGCGCCTCAAGTACTCGAACCCGATGCACGTCGACGACGTGGCCGCGGACTTTCCCGACATGAACATCATCATCGCGCATCCGTCCTGGCCGTGGCAGGACGAGGCGTTGTCGGTATGCCTGCACAAGCCCAACGTCTACATCGACCTGTCGGGATGGTCGCCGAAGTACTTCCCGCCGCAGTTGGTGCAGTACGCGAACACGCAGTTGAAGCGCAAGATGCTGTTCGGGTCGGACTTTCCGCTCATCGCGCCGGACCGCTGGATCAGGGACTTCAAGGAGGCCGGGTTCAAGCCGGAGATTCACGAGTTGATCCTCAAGGAAAACGCCATCGCCGCGTTGAATCTCGGCTGATCGTGGCCAAAGCCGACATGACCGTTGACAAGGAAAGGGCCGACGAGCCGGGCTACATCGGAGAGATCGACGACATCCTCGGTTTCCACATCCGGCTGGCGCACGGCACGGCGTACCGGCATTTCATGCAGTCATTCAAGTTTCTGGGCATGACCCAGAAGCAGGTGTCGGTGCTCTGGTTGGTGTCGGATCATCCGGGGATCGCGCAGGCGGAACTGGCCAAGCGGCTGCAACTCGATCGCGCCACCGTGATGGCCATCGTCAACCGCCTGGCCAGGCGCAAGTTCGTCGTCCGGGGTGAGTCGGAGACGGACGGGCGCATGCAGACTCTGAAACTCCTGCCGGCGGGGGGCAGGGCCCTGCAGGAGGCAAAGCGCGCGATTCGCGCCCACGAAAAATGGCTCAAGAGCCGGTTCACCGCCAAGGAACTCAAGTCCCTGATTGCGCTGCTGCGCAAGATCCACGGCTAGGAGCCCGACCGGGCGTTCCGCGCCCCGCGCTCAGTCGCGGAAGACGACGGTTCGGGAGCCGTTCACCAGCACCCGATCCTCCAAATGGTAGAGCACCGCGCGCGCCAGCACGCGCCGCTCGATGTCGCGGCCCTTGCGCGCGAGCGTTTCGGGCGTGTCGGTGTGGCTCACCGGCTCGGTGTCCTGGACGATGATCGGGCCTTCGTCGAGGTCCGCGGTCACATAGTGCGCCGTGGCGCCGATCATTTTCACGCCGCGTTCGAACGCCTGGGTGTAGGGCTTGGCGCCCTTGAACCCGGGGAGGAACGAGTGATGAATGTTGATGCAGCGTCCCGACAGAAACGCGGACAGATCGTCCGACAGGATCTGCATGTAGCGCGCCAGCACGACCAGATCCGCCTGGGTGTCCGCGACGATGCGTTTTATCCGCGCCTCCTGTTGCGGTTTGGTGGCCGCCGTGACCGGCAGATGGTGGTAGGGGATGTCGCCGAGGAGGTTCAGGTTGAGCGCCTCCTTGGGGTGATTCGAGACGATACCAACGACGTCCATGGGCATTTCGCCGATGCGCAGGCGGTACAGAAGATCCCCGAGGCAATGGTCGAACTTCGACACGAGCAGCAGCACGCGCTGACGCGCCGCGATGGAGCGCAGCTTCCATTGCATCCCGTACTTATCGCCGACGGGCGCGAAGCGCCCGCGCAACGTCGCCTCGCTCTCGCCGCCCCGTTCGACGTCGAGCGCGACGCGCATGAAAAAGCGGCCCGCGGCGAGATCGTCGAACTGCTGCGCCTCGAGAATGTTGCCGCCCGCCTCGTAGATGCAGGCGGCGACGGCCGCCACGATGCCGGGGCGGTTGGTGCAGGACAACGTCAAATAAAAGGCGTCTTTCACGCAGGAACTCCTGTCCGAGTGGGGTCATCCAAGAATCGGCGGCCGCGGCCCGCGCCGCCGCCGGCCGGATCGGATATTGTATGTTACGCATACAATATTTATATGCAAGTTCCCCGATTGTGCTAGCCTTCGGGGAAGCGGCGACGGGCCCGCGCATGGGCCGCCGCGATTGGGTCAATGCGTCCTTAATGAGGGGGAGTTCTTAGACATGAAACCACGCAATCTGGAAGAGGTTCTCAAGGCCTCGGGCAACACGGTCGACATGCTGCGCAATTCACAACTGGGCGCCTACGTGTACCCGGTGGTGGCGCCGGAATTTTCGAACTGGCGCGACGAGCAGCGTGCCTGGGCGGAAACGGCGGTGTTGTTCGACCAGTCGCATCACATGGTGGATCTGTTCATCGAAGGCCCGGACGCGAGCAAGCTCCTGTCGCATCTGGCGATCAACAGCTTCGCCGGCTTCGACGTCAACAAGGCGAAGCAATTCGTTCCCTGCAACTACGACGGCAAGGTGATCGGCGACGGCATCCTGTTCCACACCGACCCCGACAAGTACGTCTACGTCGGGCGGGCGCCTTCGGCCAACTGGATCATGTTCCATGCCGAGACGGGCGGCTACAAGGTCAACGTCGTCAAGGACGACCGTTCGCCGTCGCGCCCGATGGGCAAGCCGGTCATGCGCAAGTTCTACCGCTTCCAGATCCAGGGGCCGAACGCCAAGGGCATCATCGAAAAGCTGCACGGCGGTCCGTTCCCCGACATCAAGTTCTTCAACATGGGATTCATCAACATCGCGGGCCGCAAGGTCAGCGCCCTGCGCCATGGCATGGCGGGCGCTCCGGGCCTCGAGATTTGGGGCCCGTATGCGGAGGGCGACGAGGTGCGCGCTGCGATCCTCGAGGCCGGCAGGGACTTCGGCATCCGCCAGGTCGGATCGCGCGCCTACGCGACCAACACCCTTGAATCCGGCTGGATTCCCTCGCCGCTCCCGGCCGTTTACACCGGAGAGAAGATGCGGGCCTACCGCGAGTGGCTGCCGGCCGACAGCTACGAGGCGACGGGCACCCTGGGCGGCAGCTACGTCTCGAAGAAGATCGAGGACTACTACGTCAACCCGTACGAACTGGGTTACGGCCCGTTCGTGAAGTTCGACCACGACTTCATCGGGCGTGAGGCGCTCGAGAAGCTCGACAAACCGGCGCAGCGCAAGAAGGTCACGCTGGCATGGAACGGCGACGACGTCGCCAAGGTGTTCGCCTCGCTGTTCCACCCCGGCGCCCCGCACTACAAGTACATCGACCTGCCGCTGTCCAACTACGCGTCCTCGAACTACGACCGGCTGATGGTGGGCGACAAATTCGTCGGCTTCTCCATGTTCACCGGCTGCAGCTACAACGAGCGTTCGATGCTGTCTCTGGCGACGGTGGATCACGACGTGAAGATCGGCAACGAGGTGAAGGTGGTCTGGGGCGAAGAGGGCGGCGGCACCAAGAAGACGACGGTGGAGCCGCATCAACAGATCGAGATTCGCGCCATCGTGAGTCCCGTGCCGTACTCCAAGGTGGCGCGCGAGGCGTATGCGGAGGGGTGGCGCACGGGCAAGACCTGAAAGACTCCGGCATCGCACGGGGACCGGCAGGGGTCACGCCGCACCGGTGATCCCTCGCCGTTTCGAGCCCATGGGCCGCCAAAAAATCCCCGCGGCGGTTACAATCGCTACAGGGCCGCCGGGGAGTCGTGCATGCAGGGGTGGGTTGATGGATGGCGGGTGGCTGCCGGGGCGCTGCTCTGCGCCTCGCTCATCGCCGCCGGTCCGGGCGCCCGCGCGGCTGCGCCGCGCGCCGCCTCCGACGTGCAGCTGGAGGTCGACGCGCTCATTCACGCCGGGACGGCGGACAGCCTTGCCGCGGCGTCGCTATTGGACCATCTTGCGCCGCGACCGGACGACGACTCCACGGACGATGCCGCGGCGAACGCCGAGGGCCCGGGTGCGCAACCCGGACAGCTCATCCAGCGGGCCGTCGCCCTGGCGCCCGACCGCCCGGAATTGGTGTGGCTGGAGCTGCGCGATTGCGAACAACGTCGCTGCCCCGAGGTCCGGCAGCTCGCCGATCGGCTGAAGGCCCTTGACCCGCAGAACGGCTTCGCGTGGCTGCCCGACCTGCGGGCGCTGCCGAGCCAGTCCACGCCGGAGGCGACGCAGATCATCGAGCGCATGGGCGCCGCCTCACGGCCGCGCCTCTACTGGAACGCGCTCGCAGCCGCCATGTTCGACGCGCTGACCCACCATGAACGAGCCCCGCCGCCGACGTCGATCACGCGCGGCGCGGACGACCGGTTGCTGCATGTCACCGGACTGCTCGCGGCGGTGGACGTTCCGGCCGTGGCGCCCCTGGCCCGCGCCTGTCGACTCGACCAATTCGACCTGCCCGGACGCCAGGCCGCCTGTGAATCCTTGATGAAGCGACTGGCGTCGTCGGACGCCGTCATCGCGCAAAACTTGAGCGTGAGCCTGCAGGAAAGCTGGTGGCCCGCGGGCGGCGCGGAGCACGAGGCGCTGCGCCGGGAACATCTGCAACAGCGGTACCTCACCGTCGCATCGAACCGGTTTCGCAGGCTGCACGCCGATCGCGACGCCGAGATACGGGTCGATTACATGCGGCACCTGCCGCGCGAGGCGGACGTCGAACTCGCCATGCTCAGAGCATTTCATGAACCGCTCGAGCGTCCGGCGGCCTGGCGGGAACCGACCGTCGCGCCCTGATCCCCGGGCCCGGGTCGCCGACAGGACGCCGCCGGGCCGACGGGTGCCGGCTATGTCCGGGCGCCTTCCAGCCAACCCGCATCGATCGAGAACGAGCGATCGGCGGCCACGGCGAAATGGCTGCGAGCCTCCGCCGGCAGTTCGTCGAGGACCGCCTGCAGGGCCCGGATGCGCGCGGCGCCGGTGCCGATACGGGCGACCCAGGCATCGAACTGCATCGGCAGCTTCCATCGCAGGGCCGCGGGCTCAGAGAAACCCGCGGACCGGAACATCTCGCGCCATTCGGATTCGCGGTAGTCGCGCACGTGCGAGCGGTCGCGCAAGAGCTCCACCGTCTGCAAGACGGTGTCCAACAGGGGAGTTTCCGGCGACAACACGTCGATGACGATGAGCGTGCCGCCCGGTTTCAGGACACGACCGACTTCCCGGACGGCGCGCCGCACATCCGGCCAATGGTGTGCCGAATAGCGGGTGACGACGCAGTCGAAGGCCGCGTTCCCGCAGGGCAGGCATTCCGCGGGCCCGGCGAGCGTCTCGATCCGGGTGTGTCCGCGGGCGGCCGCCTCGCGGCGCACCACCTCGAGCATCGGTGCGGCGGGGTCGCAGGCGACGACCCGCCCCGCCCCGCCGCGGGCCAGCGCGAAGCTGGCGTGGCCCGCGCCGCAACCGAGGTCGAGCACGCTGAAGCCCGTGCCGGCCCGCGCGCGGGCGGCGAGCCGCTCCAGGTCGGCGCCGGCGGAATGCACCGGGCTGCCGAGATAATTCTCAGCGTTCGAACCGAACTGCTCGACCGAGAGTGTGCGCTGATCCTTCGAATCATCT
>JBBIKV010000094.1:10927-12382 GCA_037445285.1 Nevskiaceae bacterium
AGAAATTCTCAGCATTGACGGTGGGTGGCGGGGCTCCGATGAAAGTGGTTCCTTCGCAGTTGCGGGCGGTGCAGGCCTTCGGCGCCGTTGCCCGCGCCGGTTCGGTGGTCGGCGCCGCGCAGGACCTCGCCGTCAGCGCTTCGGCGCTCTCGCATCTGATCCGCCAGCTGGAGCGGCGCGTCGGAGTGCCGTTGTTCGCGCGGGCCGGCCGGGGACTGAAACTCACGCCGGACGGCGAGCGGCTGGCGGGCGCCGTGGTGCCTGCGCTCGCGAGCATCGCGGATGCGCTCAAGGGATTCACCCGGCGCGGAACGGAGCTGCGCATCAGCACGCTGTCCACCTTCGCCGTGCGCTGGCTCATTCCGAGGCTGAGCCGCTTCCAGTCGCGGCACCCCGACATCGAGCTGTTCCTGTCGACATCGACGCGTGCGGTGGACCTGGATGCGGAAACCTTCGACTGCGCCATCCGATTCGGGCGCGGCGATTGGGGTAACGTCGCCGGCGATGCCCTGTTTAGCGAGGAGCTGGTGCCCGCGTGCAATCCGCAATGGCTCAAGGAGCGCGGCGTGCGCAGACCCGCGGACCTGAGGCGGGTCAAGCTGCTGCACGCCCGCGCGCGGCGTCAGGACTGGCATCGCTGGCTCGTGGCTCAGGGGGTCGAAGGCATCGACACCGATGCCGGCCCGGTCTTCGAAACCCGCGACCTCGCCATCCAGGCGGCGATCGCGAGGATGGGCGTGGCCATCGTCGATCCGCGCTTCATCGAGGCGGAAATCGCCGCAGGCCAGCTGGTGCTGCCGTTTGCGCCGCGGCTGCCGCTCACCACCGGGTATTGGCTGGTATGGCGGCCGGGCCGGGAGACGGGCCGCCCTTTGGCGGTCTTTCGGCAATGGCTGGCCGAGGAATTGTCGACGCAGGGGCGCCGCGCCGCCGACGGCGCGGAACCGCGGCGGCTGCGCAGTCCGGGTGCGGCGTGAGCGGCGTCCCGGCGGCGTCCGGCGGGTATCGGCTGATCGAGGCGGTCGATGCGCGGCATTTCAAGCTGGCGCGCCTGCTGTTCCAGGAATACGCTGCGCAGTTGGCGGTCGATCTGTGCTTCCAGGGCTTCGCGGCCGAATTGGAGGATCTGCCGGGCATGTACGGACCGCCCGCGGGCGCGCTCTACCTCGTGATGCGCGGCGCCGCGGCGGTCGGCTGCGGCGCCCTGCGCGAGTCGTCGGCCGGCGTCTGCGAAATGAAGCGCCTGTACGTGCGCGGCACGGAACGCGGCGCCGGTCTCGGACGACGGCTCGCCGTGCGCCTGCTGGACCGCGCGCGCGCACTCGGATACCGGGAAATGGTGCTCGACACCCTGTCCGGGATGGCGGCGGCCCGCACGCTCTATCGATCGCTGGGCTTTGCCGAGACGGGGCCCTATTACCGCAACCCGTTGCCCGACGCCGTGTACATGAGGGC
>JBBIKV010000094.1:12392-14574 GCA_037445285.1 Nevskiaceae bacterium
CGTCCCGACGGGGCTCAGCGACTGAAGGGTGTTGCCGCGAAGATCCCCGCCGCCGCGACGATCTCATAGGAGCGCAGTCTCGCCGCATGGTCGAAGATCTGCGAAGTCAGCATGAGTTCGTCGGGTTGAGTGCGCTCGATGAACGCCGCCAGCACCCGTCGCATGGTGTCCGCAGAGCCGACGGCGGAGCATGCCAAGACCTCGGCGAGCATCGCCCTGGCCGCCGGTGGCAGTTCGCCCTCGTAGCCCGCCCGGGGCGGCGGCAGCGGGGCGGGCCGGCCGCTGCGCAGATTGACGAAGGCCTGCTGCATGGAGGTCGCCAAGTATCCTGCCTCCCCATCGGAATCCGCGGCGAACACATTGAACCCCAGCATGACGTACGGGTGTTCCAGCCGGTCCGAAGGCCGGAATCGCTGACGGTAGGTCGCCACCGCCTGCATCATCATGGCCGGCGCAAAATGCGACGCGAATGCGAAGGGCAGTCCCAACGCGGCAGCCACCTGGGCGCCGAACAGGCTGGAGCCGAGAATCCAGACGGGCACGTTCGAGTCCGCTCCCGGGATCGCCACGACCCGCTGGTCGGGACCGACGGGTGCCAGGTATCCCAGCAGTTCGATCACATCCTGCGGAAACGCGTCGGGATCGGCGCCGAGGTTGCGGCGCAGCGCTCTTGCCGTCGTCTGGTCGGATCCCGGAGCGCGCCCGAGACCTAAGTCGATGCGTCCCGGAAACAGGGCCTCGAGGGTGCCGAATTGTTCCGCGATCACCAGCGGCGAGTGGTTGGGCAGCATGATGCCGCCGGCCCCGACCCGGATAGTCGAGGTGCCGGCGGCCACGTGGCCGATGACCACCGATGTGGCGGCACTCGCGATGCCCGGCATGCTGTGATGCTCGGCCAGCCAATAACGCCGGTACCCCCAGGCCTCGGCACGCCGCGCGAGGTCCAGGGTATTGCGCAGCGACTCGGCGACGCCGCCGCCGAGGGTGATCGGCGACAGGTCAAGAACGGAGAATGGGATCACGAATCCCGCCCGCCGATGTCCGCGGCGGCGCGCCGCAGGATCGCGGCGACTCGTGCCTGCTCTTCGGGTGGGCTGCCGGCCTTGCCGGCCAGCGCCGCCCCGAGGTCGCGTTGCGCGCGCATCAACTCCGTCGATCCATCTCTTTCGTGGGTGCCTTCCTGGTCCCCGCCGGCGGCATCTAGGGCGCTGCGCACCCGGTCCATCCGGCGTCCGACGCGCTCGAACTGGGTGAACAGAGCGTCCGCGGCCTCGCGGTTCGTCTGCAAATGGGCGCGGCCGGCATCCGTGGTGTGGTAGCGCTTGCGGGTGCCGTCCGCCTCGACGGTGGCGTAGCCGATCTCCTCCAGGTAGGTCAGCGCCGGATAGACCATGCCGGGACTGGGAACGTAGAAGCCGTTGGATCCCTCGTCGAGCGCCTTGATGATCTCGTAGCCGTGACGCGGCTTGTCGGCGAGCAGCGCCAGTATGAGCAGCTGCAGGTCGCCGGATGCGAGCTTTCGGCCCATGCCAAAGGCTCGTCCGCCCAGACCATCGCCGTCCATGAAGCCTTTGCCGAAGCGACCCAGCCCCCGACCCCCATGGCGCGAACCCATATGACATTGAAATCGTGAGTGCATATATCACCTGATAGGTTTTAAGAACTGTCTTACGATATATGTTACGTAAGATATAGGCAAGCCGCTCGGTTTTGGCCGGTCGCCCGTGATCTATCGGAACTATGATGTCCGGCACAGACGAATAAGACCTGAGTGGCCGTTGACACTGAGCCCCTCCCGCTACAAAATACGCGGCTCATTTTGAGGAGGGGTACCCAAGCGGCCAACGGGGGCAGACTGTAAATCTGCTGGCTTATGCCTTCGTAGGTTCGAATCCTACCCCCTCCACCATCTGGTGTGTGGGTATGAGTGCCATTGGCTTGAACGGAGTGCGGGTGTAGTTCAATGGTAGAACGTCAGCCTTCCAAGCTGATCACGTGGGTTCGATTCCCATCACCCGCTCCAAGTGGATGCGGCCCACGTAGCTCAGTTGGTAGAGCACGTCCTTGGTAAGGACGAGGTCAACGGTTCGATCCCGTTCGTGGGCTCCAGTTTTCATCATCTTAAGAGGTACTTGCCGTGTCGAAGGGGAAGTTTGAGCGAACGAAGCCGCACGTGAACGTG
>JBBIKV010000095.1:0-14515 GCA_037445285.1 Nevskiaceae bacterium
GATTGGCCTTCGCCAGGAAGTCGTAGCCCACCGTGCCGTCGATGGGCCAATCCGGCATGAGGTGTTCGTCGTTGTCGAGAATCTTCTCCACATGGAGCCGCACGTTGGGATACATCGAGCGCAGGCGTTCGAAATACCCGCGCGGATCGAGCAGCCCGTCGGGGTGGTCGATCCGCAGCCCATGCAGTTCGCCGCGAGAGGTCATGCCCGTGATCCGTGAATGAGTGGCCTCGAGCACCGCCGGTTGCTCGGTATGAATGCCGACCAGGGAGGCGACGTCGAAGAAGCGACGGTAGTTCGTCCATTCGCCCGCCCGTTTCCAGCCATGCAGGACATAGAACTGCCGTTGCAGAATCCGATCCAGCCGATCCGGGTCCGGTTCCAGTCGCGCGACGGCCGCTTGCAGGGTTTCTCGAGTCTGCCGAGCGGCGAGGATGTCCGCTGCACGTGCCACCTGTCGCCCGTAATCGGCGACCGCCTCTGCATCGGGGGATGGGAGGAGCGACAGGCGCTGGAGTTCGGTGAAACACGGATCAGTCGGCCGGTCCGGCGAGGCGGCCGACAGCAGTGTGCCCCACGAGGCCGGCGCCAGGGGCCAGTTGTCGTCGAAATGCTGCAGGCGGGGGCGGTCGTTCTCGATCACGAGGCGCAGCTCGCCGGTGCGCAGGGCCTCGTCGTACGGATGGGCGAGCACGCAAAGGTGAACGCGCCAAGACTCGTGGGTCGGTGCCTTGATGTCGAAATAAGCGGCATGACTGCTGAACGGTCCGTGGGTCAGCACCTCGTCCCACCAGGGGTTGTAGTGCGAGGCGGACATGTGATTCGGGACGATGTCGAGAAGGATCTTGAGATCCGCCCTGGCGCAAGCGTCGACGAATCTCGACCATCCGACCTCTCCCCCCAGATCGTCGCTGATGTGGGTCGGGTCGGTGACGTCGTAACCATGGAGACTGCCCGGAGTGGCCTGCAGGCATGGCGACAGATAGACGTGGCTGATGCCCAATTCCGCGAGGTAGGGGAGAATCGCGCCGGCGGCGTCGAGCGGAAATTCTTTGTGCACCTGGAGACGGTAGGTGGCCGCCCAATTGCCGCTCATGGCCCACCGCTTATGGCTCGCCGCCCGGGGCGAACGGGGCAGGTGCGGTCCGTGCGTGTCATCGGTGCAGCGTCGAACGAGGGCGCAAACCGCGGTATCGGAAGACGCCCCAAGGGCGCGTGGGACATCGTATGACAAGGAGGGAACATGCGAGGTCGTTGCCGGAGCGCGCCGATGTCACGGTCGGATTGGCGAGAGGCGATGCGTGGAAGTTCGTATGGCGCCGGCCGGCATCCCGGCACACGATCGGACCCCCGCGCGAAGTTTAGATGGCGGTGGCGCGGGGGGGCCGGATCGACCCTTGGCCATGTCGAGGGGAGGAGATTCTGATGAACCGACCGGGTGGAAGGGATTATCGGAAACTGCGCGCGGCAATGGTCGACCGGCACGTCGTACATCGTGGCGTGCGTTCGGAGCGGGTGCTTGCGGCCATGCGCAGCGTGCCGCGCGAGGAGTTTCTGCCGGAGGACCTGCGGGAATTCGCCTATGAGGACGCGCCGCTTCCGATTGCCGAGGGGCAGACGATTTCCCAGCCGTATATCGTCGCTATGATGACCGAGGCGCTGGGTCTCGAGGGCGGTGAAAAGGTGCTCGAGATCGGCACGGGGTCGGGCTACGCGGCGGCCGTGCTGTCGCGCATCGCGGACGAGGTGTACACGGTCGAGCGCATCGGGCAGCTGGCGGATAAGTCTGCTGCGACACTCTCTCATCTCGGGTATCACAATGTCCACGTGCTGCACGGCGATGGAACGCGCGGCTGGCCGGAACATGCCCCTTATGATGCGATCATCGTGGCCGCCGGCGGGCCGAGGGTACCTGAATCACTGAAGGCGCAGCTCAAGGTCGGCGGCCGCCTGGTGATCCCGGTGGGCGCCGATCGGCGCGTTCAGGAACTGGACCTCGTTACGCGCGTCGCGGAAGGTGAGTACACCACGACGGAACTCGCGGATGTGCGTTTCGTTCCCCTGGTGGGAGCGGAGGGCTGGGCCGCTCCGGGAAAGCGCACGGCAAAGGCGCCGGACGGCGAGCTGGCGCAGGCGCTTCGAGACTGCGGCGAAAAATTCACATCGATCGAGGATGTGGATCTGGAGCCGATGCTGCGGAGGATCGGGGATGCCCGGGTGGTTCTTCTCGGGGAAGCGACGCATGGCACATCGGAGTTCTACCTCATGCGCCAGCGGATCACGCGCGAGTTGATCGAGAGGCTGAGCTTTTCATTCGTCGCCATCGAGGGTGACTGGCCGGATGCGGCTCGGATCGATCACTATGTCAGACACCGCGCCGTGCCGTCGTCCGAGTGGACGGCATTCGCCCGGTTTCCCACGTGGATGTGGCGCAACCGGGAGGTGCGCGAATTTGTGGATTGGCTGCGCACCCACAATTCTCGGGTGGAGCCGGGCGACCGGGTGGCGTTCCACGGTCTCGATCTCTACAGCCTGTATCACTCCATCCGCTCGGTTCTGGATTACCTTGACAGGGTCGATCCGGCGGCCGCCGAAGTGGCGCGGCGCCGCTACGGATGCCTGACACCGTGGCAGTCGGATCCCGCGGAGTATGGCCAGGCGACACTGAGGGGCCAGTACCAGACCTGCGAGCGCGAGGTGGCCTCCATGCTCGAAGACCTCCTGAAAAAGCGCCTGGCCTATGCCGAACACGATGGCGAGCGGTTTCTCGATGCCGTGCAGAACGCCCGGCTGGTGGCGAATGCAGAGCGTTATTACCGGACCATGTATTACGGCTCCCGGGCCTCGTGGAATCTGCGCGACAGTCATATGTTCGAGACATTGACGAATCTCCTGAAATTCCACGGACCGCAGGGCAGGGCGATAGTGTGGGCCCACAATTCGCACGTCGGCGACTCCGCCGCCACCGAGATGTCGGCCCGCGATGAATACAACATCGGCCATCTGTGCCGCAGTGAGTTCGGTGCGCTGGCATATTCGGTCGGCTTCGGAACGAATGCCGGTACGGTCGCGGCGGCCACGAATTGGGACGAGCCCATGCTGGTCAAGTCCGTACGTCCGGCGCTGGCGGGCAGCTACGAGAGGTTATGCCATGACACAGGCGATCGGCGCTTCCTACTGCCCTTGCGGGGACTCGGTTCGACCTCGCCGCTCGCGGGATTGCTGCAGCCACGGCTGGAACGCGCGATCGGCGTGATCTACCGGCCGGAGACCGAGCTTCAAAGCCATTATTTCGAGGCGGTTCTGCCGCGCCAGTTCGACGAATACGTTTGGTTCGATGAGTCAAAGGCCGTCACCCCCATACACTCGACGGAGCTCAAAGGCCTACCCGATACTTACCCCTTCGGTCTTTGAATCGGACGGCATGCCGGTGCTCACGGGTCCATATGCTCCAAAGGCGGGCTTTCCAGGTCGAGGATGGGCAGCGCATTCTGCGTCAGCCCCTGGATTTCCCCGCCGATTCCCAGCAGCTGCGACTTCCCGGTCTCGAGTTGTTTCTCGCGACGGGCCCAGCGCTGCAGGGTCACGTTCCTCTCGGACTCCAGCTCCTCGCGCATCTTCTTGAACGTGTCGAAGATCGCCTTCAGTTTTGCGGCGAATTGCGGAGACGTGACGTAATCGTACATGGCGTCGGCCTTCTCGCCCTTGCCGGCGGAGATCATCCGTTGACGATGGACGTCCAGCACGCCTGCGCGCAAGATTTCAGCCACGCCGACGGCACAGGCGGACTTGGTGACCCATATCTCCTCGATCAAGGCGAAGTCGGCCGATCCCGGCCACTCCTTCGGCACTGCCCCGGGTGTCGTCACCAGGATCCCGACCGCGGCATTGCAGGCGCGCATGTCTTCCTTGAGCTTTACCGTCCATTGCGGACTCCAGTCCCTGGCGCGTTTGGTCTCCCAGAGCATGGTGCCGGCGGGCTGTCCGTTACGCGTCACCACGTGGTGCAGCACGTCACCGCCGCGTTGCCCCTTCTTCACTTCCTCGATCGTGTCGAACGGGAAGGCACGCCGTAGGTTCTCCTCGATCGCCAGTTCGAGCACCTCGCCCTGGAGCTGCTGGGAGCCCTGTTCCATCTTTCGCTTGGCAGCCGCGAGCTGCTCACCGGCATCGTCCAGCTTCTTCTGCAGCTCCGCCTTCTCCAGCTGCGCTCTTTCCTGTTCCTGGGCGCGGACCGCCGACTCGCGCTGATGCAGTTTGTCGTCCACCTGTTTCTGCACCTCGAGGGCAAGCGCGGCCTTCTCGTCTTGAAGCCTCTCGCGCTCCTGACGCAGCTGCAGCTGTTCTGCGCGCAGCGCCGCGAGCTGGCCGTCCTTGCCGGCCAGACGTTCCTCGAATTCCTTGCGCTCCGCCGCCACCCATTCGGCGGCCTGAATCCGCGCGGCGGCGGCCACCCGGGCATCGAGTTCCTTCTCCCGCGCCGCGAGCGTATCCTCCCGGGCACGCAGCGCCCCAAGCTCTTCGTCCCGCGCCGCGAGGTTCCGCTGCATTTCCGCGAGCTTCGGGGCCACCGATTTTTCCGCGAGTTCCCGCACTTCGGCCAGCGACCGGGCGTTCATCTCGGCCTGTTCCTGCAGCAGCCTCTTGAGGCTTTCGCTCTCGCACTGCGCCGCGCGGGTCTTCTCTGCGGCCCGCTGATCCGCCAGCTTTTCGACCGTGGCACGCTCGGCGTCGCGCATGGCCGTGATGGCGCCGGCGCTGGCTTCCGACAGAGCCTCCAACGCCTTTTTCGCAAACCCCTCTTCCAACGAGAATTCGGTGGCGCACCTCGGACAGGTGACCGTCGTATCGTGGCGGAGCAACAATTGTCCCGGCGTCGCGTTCACGGCCGCTCCCGCGGCCGATGGCTCGCGCCGGCATCGAGATACAATCCGTAGATGCGTTTGAGTGCGCCGATCGCCCGGAGGGTGTCCGGCGAAAAGGGCGCCTTGCCCTCGAAGGCATGCAGCACGATGACTTCCATCAAGTCGCCGAGGGTCATGTCCTTGTACTCGGCCAGCACCTTCACCATCCGGCGTTCCATGCGCACCCCGGTCTGGATGCGCTCGATTTCCAACGGCTTGACGGCTCCGCGCATTTTTCACCTCGCGATCATTGCTGTACCATCATAACTCGGTAACACATGGAAAACCTGGAGGCTCGGATGCCTCCGGCCGGGCGTGGGTCAACTGGGTCGGAATCCAGCGATGCTCGAAGCAGATGAATCCTCGTTCCAACGCGACGTCCTCGACGCATCGCGCGAAATGCCCGTGCTCGTGGACTTTTGGGCACCCTGGTGCGCTCCATGCCGTGCCTTGGGTCCGCTGCTCGAGCGCCTGGAGCAGAGCTACGCGGGTCGGTTCAAGCTCGTCAAGGTCGATTCCGATGCGAATGCGCCACTCGCCGCGCGGTTTCAGGTGCGCAGCATCCCCTACGTGCTCGCGTTCAAGGACGGCGCCAGCGTGGATGGCTTCGTCGGGGCATTGCCCGAGGGACAGCTGCGCGCGTTCATCGAACGCGTCATGCCGGGGCCGGCCGAGAACGAGCGCCGCAAGGGGCTTGCCCTGATCGAGGCGGGACACCATGATGCCGCCGCCGCGGCGTTGCGGACGGCCATCGCAATCGACCCCGCGGGAAGCGCCGCGCGCCTGGATCTGGCGGGGTTGTTGCTCGACCGTCTGCCGCCGCCGGTCGATGAGGGGCGGCTCGACGAGGCCGCGGACCTGCTCGCCGCCGTTGCGCGTGCGGACCGCGGTGACGCGCGCTTTCGCGCGATCGAGGCGCGCATGTCGGCATTACGCAGCGCCATGTCGCTGGCACCGGCGCAGGCGCTGCTCGCGCGGGTGGCGGCTGATCCCCATGATCTCGCCGCACGATTCGATCTCGCACAGCGCCATGTCGCCGAGCGCGAATTCGCGGCGGCGCTCGACCAGTTGCTGGAGATCATCGCGCGGGACCGGCGGTACGGCGACGATGCCGCGCGGCGCCTGATGCTGTCCGTATTCGAACTTGCCGCAGGCGATCCCGAACTCGTTTCGACCTACCGCCGCCGCCTGTCCGCGGTGATCAATCGCTGAGCGCCGCAGTTTGCGTTCCTGCGAAGGTGTTCGATTGCCCGCATGATGTGCACATGATCCGAGTTCCCCTCCTCATGCGGCCGGGCGTCGACCCACGTACGGCTCCGCTCGTTCCGCCGCCGGCGGACCATCGCCGGAGCCTCGAACAGGGGCTCGAGATCGAGCGAAATCTGGCGGTGCCCCTGCGCGACGGAACGCGCATTTACGTCGACCTGTACCGGCCCGCCGGGCGCTCGGCGGATCTGCCCCTGCTGTTGGGGTGGAGTCCCTATGGCAAGCATCGGCAGACCAACCAGGTGTTCTGGCCGGCCTCGGGCGTCGATCCCGCGTGGCTCTCGACCCTCACGGCATTCGAGGCGCCGGATCCGGTGTATTGGGGCCGTCACGGCTTCGCGGTGGCGTTTGTGGATCCCCGCGGCGCGTGGCTGTCGGAGGGCGATTTTCACCACAATGGGTTGACCGAGGCCGAGGATTGCTTCGACGCGATCCAATGGCTCGCGGCCCAACCCTGGTCCAACGGCAGGGTGGGAATGAGCGGGGTTTCCTACCTTGCAGGCATCCAATACCTGGTTGCCCCGCTGAAACCGCCCGCGTTGGCCGCCATCAATCCGTGGGAGGGATTCTCGGATTGGTATCGGGAATTCGCCTATCACGGCGGAATTCCCGAAACGGGCTTCATTCCTCGCGCATCCGACAATATTCGCTTTTCGCTCGGCAAGACCGAGAACACCCTGGCCAATGTGCGCGCACATCCCCTCTGGGACGGCTTTTGGCGGTCGAAGGAGTTCGACCTGGAAGGCATCGGGACGCCGGCCTACGTGGTGGCGAGTTGGGCGGATCAAGGGTTGCACACCCGCGGCACGCTGGAAGCCTTCAAAAGGATGCGCTCGCGCGAGAAGTGGCTGGAAGTGCATGGTCAAAAAAAGTGGGCTCATTATTACCGCCCGGAGAGCCGCGCGCGTCAGCTGGAATTCTTCACGCATTTCCTGATGTCCCGGGGCGCGACGGTGCCGGCGTGGCCACGGGTCCGGCTCGAGATTCGGTCGGCCGCCGGGGCGGCGACCGAGCGGCTTGCCGGTACGTGGCCCCTGCCGGAGACGCGCGCACTGCCGTTGTGGCTGGACGCGGGCCGGGGTGATCTGGGTGACAGTCGGCCCACCGCACCCGCGTCCATCGAGTACGACGCGAGAAACGGGCGAGCGGTTTTTGACCATGTATTCCGGCACCGTACGGAGCTCACGGGCCACGCAAAGCTGCATCTATGGGTCGAGGCGGAGGGGGCCGACGACATGGACCTGTTCGTCGCATTGGAAAAGCTCGATGCGGACGGTCGCCGGGTCGGGATGACCTTCTACGCCTTCTATGACGACGGGCCGGTGGCACTCGGATGGCTGCGCGTCAGCCATCGCGCGCTCGATCCGCTGCGCTCGACGCCGCTTCAGCCGGTGCATCCGCACGATGCCGAACGGCGGCTCGGGGAGGGCGAGTGCGTCCCGGTGGACATCGAACTATGGCCGTCCGCCACGCGCTTCGAACGGGGCGAGGCGTTGCGGCTCATCGTCCAGGGACGGGACGTGCACGCCGAGGCGCTGCCCAATCTACCGTTCGCCCGACACGAGGACACGCGCAACGCGGGCGTGCACCGGCTCTGGTGCGGCGGAGGGTACGATTCACACCTTCTGGTGCCGCTCATCCCGGCGGAGTGACTGCCGCGCCCGCCTCGAGCTTCACCGGAATGCCCGCACGCGCGACCTTGATGTGCGAGATCAGGCCCCCGCGCAGCGTATAGTAGACGAACACGCGCACGTCGATGCTTTCCCCGGCTCGCAGAGCACCGACCACGAAGTCGGGCGCTTCCTCGAGCGCCAGAAAGCTGCTCGTGGTGTCGACGAATATAGCCGCATCGTCCGCGAGCAGCTTGTGCACCGTCAGGCTTTCACGCACCCGCCGAAACATCGGACGGTAGAATTCCACGATGCCGGCAGGACCGATGATCGGCGGCACGGAGCCCAATTCGAGCCGGACGTCCGGGGTGTAAAACGCCGAGTAGCGTTCGTGCTCCGCCGCACTGAAGGCCGCCGCGTAGGCGCGATAGGCGGCCACCTGGCTCGGATGTCCGCCGAGCCGCGGCAGCCGGGTGACCCCGCGGCCGGGGGGCCAGGTCATGGACTGCAGACGCACGATGCGGCCGGCGTCGTCCAGGTCATAGGTCACGAAGAATTTGACGGTGACGCTGTCGCCGGGACGCAGCTTGCCGAAGGGAAAGTCGTCGCGAATCTTGGTCGCGTGAAAATCCATGTCGACCTCGGCGAAAATGCGGCGGTCGTTGCGGCAGACCGATTGCGGGCGCATGACTTCGCGCACCCCGTCGTGCGCCCACGCGAGGAACTCCCTCAATCCGGACTTGCCTTGGTGTTCCCGCGTGCCGGCCGTGAACACCACGTCATCGGCGAAAAACCGGTCCACGAGCGCCGTGTCGTCGCCGGTATTGAACACTGTTTCATACTCGCGGTAATTCATGCGGCGGGGCGCATTGCGCGGCGCAGGGCGGCGAGACTGTCACCGCGCGCCTGCAGGGCCACCTCGACGGTCCCGGCGAGATCGAATGCATGCACGGCGCCCGGATAGACATGCAATTCCACCGGCACCCCCGCGCGGGTCAGGCGCCGTGCATAGTCGAGGTCCTCGTCGAGGAACAAATCGAGAGCGCCGGTCGAGATGAAGGTGGGCGGCAGGCCAGACAGGTCCTCGGCGCGCGCCGGTGCGGCGTAGGGCGATACGCCGGCGGAACCCGGCGGTACACCCAGCAGGCAGGACCAGCCGAACGCGTTGTTGTGCGGCGTCCAGATGAATTCACCCGCGAAGGGATGTGGATCGGTCGTGGTGCAGGTTCGATCGTCCAACATCGGGTAGACGAGATGTTGAAAGGCCAGCGCGTGCTCCCGGCGATCCCGGGCGAGGAGCGCGAGGGCGGCGGCGAGTCCGCCGCCGGCACTTTCGCCGATGACCCCCAGGCGTCCGCCGTCGATGCCAAGGGTTGCCGCATTTGCGATCAGCCAGCCGAGCGCCGCATAGCAATCCTCGACGGCTCCGGGGAATGGCGTCTCGGGGGCGAGCCGGTACTCCACCGACGCGACGATGCAGCCGGCCTCGAGCGCAAGTCGGCGATGCGGCGCATCCTGGGTCGCCGCTGTTCCGACGACGTAGCCGCCGCCGTGAATGTGCAGAAGGCAGGGCAGCCGCCCGGCGCCGGCTTTGGGGGTGCAGACCCGAAGCTCGACATTCGGCGCGCCGGGCGGTCCGGGGATCTGCCGTATGTCGAGATCGACGGCGGCCTCCGCTTCGGGATCCGGCCACACCGGGAGCGGCGTGTTGCGGATCAGCGGTAATTGTTCCATGGAGAACTGGGACGTGGGAAACGCGTCGAGCAGCGGCCAGAGGCCGGGATCGACCAGATGCCGGGTGTTCAACTGCATTCCTCCCTCAATGGCCCAGGCGGCCCGATCTCAGTGTAGCCCGGTTCCATCGTGTCATTCACTTCGCCGTGCATTAAACGAGGCCGATGCCCACGATGACACACACTGCCAAATCGAACACAATGTCCGGTCGTTTTCGGCAGGCCTCCCGCGAGCCCCCGGAATTCCATTGGCACGACGTCAAAATGGAGAAAGGGAGAATGCGCCAGGGTCGAAATGTAAACTGTGTCAGTTTCCCGGTTGAGAAAAGTGAGGTTCGAATGTCGGTGGGGTCTGGAAAATCCGCGTGCAAGGCGCTGGCTCGGGGAATTCACCCCGTGGCGCTCATTCATCGACATGCCCACCCATCTGAAACTTAGCTCGTTCCGAGTGCCCCGCGTTGCCCTTTGGTCCGCGGGAGCGCGCTCCTCTAAAACCATGCGGCTGAAGGGCAGTCCTGCGATCGAGTCGGGCCGGCGCATCGGTGGCCTGCACGTCCTGGGTCTTCTGTGTGTCTACGTCCTTCTCTACCCACTGGGCTACTTTTCCCAGGCGGAAGGTTCCCCCGCCGCCATCTGGCCGGTCTATGCACTGACTTTCGCGCTGCTGTTGTTGGCGCCGTTACGGCTGTGGCCGGTGATAGCGCTCGCGACCTTTTTCGTGGAGTTGACGGTGCTGCCCGTGGTGACATGGGCGACGGGCTGGCCTCCCCCCATGCCTTGGGTGTCCTATTTCGGGTTCGCAGCCGCCAATTGCCTGTCCACCCTCATACCCGCCGGTTTATGCCGCGGCCTGCGGCTGTTCCGCCGCGAACCGGCACCCTCGCTGACGTTGTCGCCATTGTGGATTCCCGTGCTATTCGGAGGTGTGTTGCCCGGCTCCCTCTTGGGCGCCCTGACTCACGCCTACACCGGGCGACTCGCGCTCGATCCCAGCGACGTCGGATTATGGGACGTCGCCGCCGTGTTGACGCTGGTCACCTTCGGTCCGGCGGTGGTCGGCGCGTTCGCGGGATTTTCGGAGGTCGCTCGCGCACCGGCAAGACCTGCGGAGGGCGTCGCAGTCGCCGCACTCCTGTTCGTCCTCTTTCTATGGCTCGGGATCGCCCCCTGGCCCGAGGCGGACCGTTTGTTGGAGCCGATGACTTTTGTCATACCGCTCGCCTGGCTGGCGCTCCGATTCTCCCGTGCGGCCACGACCATCGGCGTCGCCGCAGTGGCGTCGGGCGTGGTCGTGCTGACGACGCACGTCGGCGGCACGCACGATCCCCGGGCGACGGGCGACCTGTTCATTCCCGTCGACTTGTTTCTCAGCATCGGCTGCGGCGGCGCTCTCGTCATCAACTGGATGACCTTGAAGCAGCGGGCGCTGCTGAAGACGCTCGCCCGCGAACACGCCCATCTGCAGCGCTACGCCCAGGCCCTGGTGGAGGCAGAAGAGGCGGCGCGCCGCGTCACTGCGGCCGACCTGCACGACGGCGTCGGCCAGGTCCTGGCCGGGCAGCACATGCTGATCGGCGCCCTGCGAGCGCGGGTGACGCAGGCGCCCTTGATCGCCATGCTGGAAGAGATCGCCGCCGCTTCCCGCGAGGCTCAGGACGGCATCCGCACCATGATTCAGGACCTCAGTCCCCCCGAGATCCTCAACGCCTCGCTCGCCGAAACCCTCCGCTGGCTCGCCAATCTGTTCGAGGCCCGGTACGACTTCACGGTGGCCTGGCGCATTACCGGCTCCCCCGAACCCGACAACCCCTTGCGGGTACTGGTGTACCGCAGTTTGCGCGAACTGCTGATGAATGCGTACAAGCATTCACTCCAGCGCCTCGCCGAAGTGGACATCGAATTGTCGGCCAGCACGATTCACCTGACCGTGAGCGACGAAGGGATCGGCTTCGATGCCCGGGTCGGTGATCTTGCAGGCCACGACGCCTGCGCACGACCCGGCGGCCAGGCCCCTGGGGGCCGCTACGGCCTCACTCAGCTCCGGGAGCGCATCAATGCCGCAGGCGGTCGCCTCGGGATTGACGCGATTCCCGGCGAGGGCTGCCGCGTCTCCATTCAACTTCCGGCGCTCACCCCCGTGCCGGGCTGATGCCGCATCGGAAGGCGGCGAGGAGCGCCCCGGAGTCGCGTGCGCTTCCCGAAGGCCTGGTTTATCCTCCCCGAGCAGTGGAACAGATCGCCGAACCGCGAGTGAACGACCATGACCGACCCCGATTTGCATCCCTCCATCGCCTGCCCGAACTGTCGGCAGCCGATGCAGGCACAGGATCTCGAACAGAATTATCACGGAGCCGTGCGGGTGGACCTTTGTTTCTCCTGTGGCGGCATTTGGTTCGATCATCTGGGCAGCATTCAGCTCGCCCCCTCGGGAGTGGTCGAGCTGTTCAAGGAAATCCAGGCTCACATGAAGGATTCGCGCCTGCCGGTGGCCGCCAGACTGGTGTGTCCGCGGTGCGAGGATGACCTCGCGCCCGGATCCGACTTGAGCAAGGCGGGAAGATTCAGCTATTTTCGATGCCTGCGTGGCGATGGGCGATTCACGCCGTTCATCCAGTTCCTGCGCGAAAAGCAATTCATCCGCACGCTGTCGGCGGTGGAAATCGAGCGCGTCCGCTCACAGGTGCGGCAGATACAGTGTTCCGAGTGCGGAGCACCGATCGATTTGGAACATGACACCCAATGCAAATTCTGTCACGCGCCCGTTTCCTTCCTGGACCCGGACGCGGTGCAAAAGGCGGTACAGCTGTATTCGGACGCCGAGAATCGCCGTAAGGCCGGACCGACTCCCGAGGCGCTCGGGGATGCGATCATGCGGGTTCACGCACCGCAGGCCGCGCCGGCGCCGATGGACGCGAATCACCTCTCGCGAATACTCGCCTTCACGAATCCGGGTCCCGCCGCCGGCGGCACCAGCCTCGGCCTCGACCTGGTCGCCGCGGGAATCCGCGCGATAGGTTACCTGTTCGAGCGCTGAGAGGTCGGCGCCGAAGGGTTCCGGCCGACCGACCCTACTCCGCCGGGTTCGGCACCAATCTCGATCCGGTGGCCGCGGTCCCTGTACGGATCGCGCCGAGCGCCGCGGATTCGCCCGACGATCGGCACAGCTGCTCCGCAAGCTCCTCCCCGAGGGTCGCCAGATCCGCCTCCCCGAGGCTCTCTTTCTCCAACAGCGACCTCGCCCCCAGATCGAGCACGGATCGTGCGCGCGTGAGCACCGCGGTTGCCGTGTGAAAAGCCGCAAGCACCAATTCACGGACCGAGCGGTCGATTTCCCAGGCCGTGCGCTCGCTGTATCGGCGTTCGCCGGGTGGCTCGGGCAGCCCGGGCATCAGCGACGCCCGTTCCGTCTCATACGCAACCAGACCCAATTTCTCATCCATGCCGTAGCGCATGACGAGCGCCCGCGCCATGTCCGTCGCCTTTGCCAGGTCGTCGGCCGCACCGGTCGAAGGGGTGCCGAACACGAGCATCTCCGCGGCGCGTCCGCCGAGCAGCACGGCCATCCTGCTCTGCATTTCCTCCTTGCTCATCAAAAACCGGTCCTCTATCGGGCGTTGAATGGTGTAGCCGAGGGCGCTGATGCCGCGCGGAATGACTGATATTTTCTGCACGGGATCGGTTCCCGGCAGCGCCATCGCCACGAGCGCATGCCCCATCTCATGATTGGCGACAGTCTCCCGTTCATGCGTGTTTAGAATGCGATTCCTTTTCTCCAAGCCCGCCACGATGCGCTCGATGGCGGTCGTAAGGTCGATGAGACCCACCGCGTCGGCGTTGCGGCGGGTCGCGAGCAACGCGGCCTCGTTGACGAGATTGGCGAGATCCGCGCCGGCAAATCCCGCCGTCATGGCCGCGACCTTTGCCAGATCGGCATCGGGTCCAAACTTCACCTTTCGTGAATGCACCCGCAGGACGTCCAGGCGCCCCTTGAGGTCCGGTCGGTCAACCAGCACCTGACGATCGAACCGACCGGCGCGCAACAGCGCGGGATCAAGAACTTCAGGCCGGTTGGTCGCCGCGAGAATGATGACGCCCACCGAGGGATCGAACCCGTCCATTTCGGCGAGCAGCTGGTTCAGGGTCTGTTCCTTCTCGTCGTGGCCGCCGTACCCGTATGCCCCGCGCGCGCGGTCCAAGGCATCCAATTCGTAGATGAAGATGATCGCCGGCGCGCTTTCGCGGGCATGGTCGAACAGATCGCGCACCCTCGCGGCGCCGACGCCGACGAACATCTCGACGAACTCCGCGCCGTTGGTCGACAGGAACGTGACGCCCGCCTCGCCCGCGAGAGCCCGCGCGAGAAGGGTCTTGCCGGTACCGGGAGGTCCCACCAACAACACCCCCTTGGGGATGCGCGCTCCGAGGCGGGCGTAGTGTCCGGGATCCTTGAGGAAGTCCACCACCTCCCTGAGTTCCTCCTTGGCTTCGTCAACGCCGGCGACGTCGGCGAAAGTGACTCCGGTGGTCTTTTCCATCATGACCTTGGCGCGGGTCTTGCCGATCGCCGTCAAGCCGGGCATGCCCTGCTTGTCGGCGATGCCGCGGATGACGAAGTACCATACGGCGACGAACATCAGGGCGGGCAGCGCCCACGCCAGCAGTTGCTGAGGCCAACCGCTCGAATATTCGCGGGTGAACGGCACCTTGTACCGCGCAAGCCATTCGGCCACGTCCGGTTCGACCCGATTGGCCGCCAGGACGCGCTTGCCATCCGCCGTCGGCGTCTTCAAATACGCCCGCATTTCACGGTCCGTCACCACCACGCGCTCGACGTGACCGGCCGCGAGCGACTGCTCGAGTTCCGTGTAGGGCACGATCTGCACGAATCGGGTCTCGCGCCACAGGGAGTTGAGCACGACCAAGGCCGCCAGGGTCCCGACCAGGTAGAAGAGATTCCACCGCAACTGCTTGGTGTCGATGTTGGATTTCTTCGTCAACGAAT